>NZ_AUHX01000008.1 GCF_000423405.1 Mesonia mobilis DSM 19841
GCTCCAGCTATAGCTGTACCATCTAAGTACCACTGATAGTTTACTCCTGCAGGAGCTCCGTCTGCTGAGGCTGTAAAAGTAATTGTATGACTTGGCACAGGCTCACTATCTGAACAATAAGGGATTGTGATCGCTGTCTCTCCTTGGGTTGCTGTTATCGTTAAGTCGATAGCTGCTTCTGTATAAACTACACTTGCACTTACCTCACAACTTCCATCAGAATCGTTTACTGATACTGCGGTCACCGTATAAGTACCAAAGCCATAGCTTGAAGGATCTAAAGTTGCACCTGTTTCAGAAGTTAACTCTGTTCCATCTAAAGACCAAGTATAAACTACATCTGATGCAGGCATATTTATTGGAGTCGCATCGATTGTATAAGGCGTAAGATCACAAGTTGTAACATCTGAACCTAGATCTATCTGTGGCGATAAATCAAACAACAGATTTACTGAAGCTGTATCTGCACAACCATTAATGGTAACTTCAACTGTATAAGTATCACTATCCATCACTGTTAGAGTTGAACCAGTCTCTCCTGCTATAGGACCTGAACTATCACTCCACTGATATGTCGCGTTAGTTGTATCTTCATCAATTACAGTAGCTGTGATCGTGTAAGGATCCATTCCGCAGAATTCTTGATCTCCTCCTAGATCGATGTTATAAGTTACATCATCGATAACGATCTCATCGGTTCCTACACAACTAAAAGTCATCCCGTTATTAGTGAATTCTCCTTCAACTAAAACAGTATATACACCGCCAGGTAAAGATGGCATCGCATCGGTTGAAACTTCTAACCCGTCTGCATCTAACCAAGAGTAAGTTAAACTATCAAAATCTGAAGCATTTAATGGCGTAGCGTCTAAACTATAAGTTGCACCACTACATACTATTGCGTCTGCTCCTAAATCTACTTGAGGTGCTTCGGTAAATTCTGCATTATAAGTTGCAGTTTCAAAACAACCTAAATAACTAACAGTTACAGTATATTGACCATCTTCAGTAATCGTGATAGATGAAGTTTGCTCTCCTCCTGGAGCCCAAGTATAGGTTAAGTCATTCATTTCATCTGCAGGAACACCAATAATATTTGGCTCTAAAACAAAACTATTAGTATCTCCTTCTTCTGTACAACCTATAGAAACATTAGAGAAATCTACCTGATAATTCACTTGCTCAACAACTACAGAATCTGAAACTGTACATTGATAACCTGTAACTTCAACCGTATATTCACCAGCTTCAGTCACGTTAATTGTTGCGTTTGTTTCTCCTGCGATTTCGTTTCCATCTAAATACCAAGCATAAGTCACATCATCTAACTCTGAAAGGTTAGTTGGAGTACCATCAATTACAGTGGCACCAGCTTCACAAATCGTAATTATGTCGTTACCTAAATCTACTTCAGGGTTTGGTAAAAATTCTACATTTATCACATCTGACAATGCACAAGAACCAAAGTAAATAACCGAAACTGCATACTCTCCTCCCTCAGTAACATCTATCGTAGGAGTATTAACCGGATCACCATTCGCATCTTCAACTAAACTACCATCTTGATACCAAGTAATATCTGCTCCGTTAGTATTTTCTAAACCAATATCTAAAGTGATTGCATCTCCAGAACAAGTATCTGCAGTACCATCATCGATCGTAATATCTTCCCCTAACGTAAAGTCTCCTAACTCAAATGAACCAGCAGCCAAAAAAGTACTTGAATTAAAAGAAGAATCTGATCGATCACCAACTGCTAATTTAATATGGTATTGTGCGCCAGGTGTAACTTGCGCACTAGCCGTCATCACCACAGTTCTTCCTAACATATTTACCGGCGATGCTAAAGGATTCATCCCTGTAGTTCCATAAAACACATCAAAATAAGACGGATTCACTGAAGCACAACTTCCATTATGTGTATTATCACGAACCGTAGTCACCGCAATCGGATCTGTAGTACCCGGAACTATAGCAATATTCACTGTATTCCCGTCTTCATCGGTTAAGAAAAAACCAAAAGGATCTGAGAAAGTACACTGATAAGTTCCATATTCATTAGAAGCAAATAAGAAATCGAATGAAATTTGCTCAATAAATGGCACAAAATCAAATTCTATTACACTTGCATCATTAGAACTAAGAGCTCCCGCGCCTTCAATCTGATCGATCAAATCATCCAAATCTGGATCACCAGGCCAAGCCGTATTAAATCCTCCAGCTCCTGCTGGTCCAGGTAAATCATTTACATCGCCACTAGACAACACAATACCATTTTCTAATGGGAAATTTGAATCATTATAATCAAAGTAACTAATACCATTTACGCTTCCAAAATCTGATCCTGTTGATGAAGTTACATTAGATACTTGCGCACAAGGGTTATCTATTAAAACATCGATCACAAGTTCTTCTATTGTATAGGTCGTTTCATCAATAATAATTGGAGGTTGCGGACAGTAAGTTTGCGTCTGAATAGGACTCTCTATAGAACAGCTATTATCCTGATCGTTAACAGCTGTAAAAATCACTTCTGTATTATTAGCAAAAGGCCCAAAGTTAAAAGTATCTGTAGCAGTAACATCTATTGCTGCACTACCTTGGTTATCGGTAAGTGTTAAAGAAGTTGCAGAACCTAAATCATCTACAGTTACATCTATAAAAAATTGATCTGTACCACTTGCGCAATCACTGATCACCTCATAAGAAAGCGAAGGATTTAAACAAGTTGAACATTCTACAGATAAATCGATACCGGTATAACCAGATTCTCCACAAGCGTAGAAACCTGCCGTATACACTACAGTAATTGTATCTCCTGTAGACTGGACTTCGATACCACTTAAGTCACCACCATCTCCTGTACCTGAGTATAGCACTGTACCATCGGTATCTAGCACTTGGAAATCACCTCCAAAAGTGTAAATTAAACCGGAGTTCACCGTCAAGTTAATGTTAGACCCATCGTCACTCACATAAGACAATTGCACTGTTTCATAATCTTCATAACAGAAGCTTGAATCAAATACACCATCTGCACAATCAAAATAATTCACAGGACAATATTCCTGAGTTAATGTAGAACTTGTAATCACACAATTAATATCTTGATTATTTTCAACTGTAAAATCCACTAATGTTCCGTTTGCATAGGGTCCAAAGGTATAAACACCAGTAGCTGAAACTGTTTGCGTATCCCCTTGGTTGTCTGAAATATCTAAATCTGTAGCATCTCCTAAACTTGTAATATCCACATCTACTAAAAACTGCGCTCCATTTAAACAATCTTCAACTACCGTGTATGTTGCTTGAGGATTAACACATGTCGCACAAGAAACGGTAACATCTATAGGCGTATAACCATTAGACTGACATCCTATAACACCATCTGCAGCTACTTGAATAGTTATTGTATCACCAGAAGACTGGAAAGTTAATCCTGAAATATCACCTGATGTTCCATACCCGTTATAAAGCTCTGTACCATCACTATCTAAAACTATAAACTCATCCCAGCCACTTTCTACTTGACCTTCATTTACAGTTAAATTTAAAGGTGAACCATCTGTACTTGTATAAATAAACTCTGTTGTTTCTCCGTTTTCATAACAGAAATTTGTATTTATAGGACCAGCAGAACAATCAACATAATTATTAAGACATTCTGCTTGCGTTAAGCCTGCAACTGAAATATCACAAGTAGCGTCTTGATTATTTACAACTGTAAAATCTACTAAAGTTCCATTTGTATAAGGACCAAATGTATAAACTCCTGTTGAAGAAGCCGTTTGTGTATTTCCTTGGTTATCGGTTATATCTACATCTGTAGCATCTCCTAAGCTTGTTAGATCTACCTCAACATTAAATTGCGGCCCATTCAAACAATCTTCAACAACTGTAAAATCTGCCGCCGGATTAATACAGGTCGCACAAAAAACAGTTAAATCTATCGGATCATAACCATTAGAAGCACAACTAGTAAACGCACTAGGATCAATCATTACAGAAATTTCATCTCCTGTAGATTGAAATTCTAAGCCTGTTAAATCTCCTTCATTTCCGTAACCATTGTATAATTCTGTTCCACCAGTATCATAAACAATAAATTCATCAATGTTATTCTGAACAAAGCCACTATTTACTTCAACAGTAAGAGGAGAGCCATCATCACTTGTATATATAAAAGTTAAAGGCTCACTATTTTCATAACAAAAAGAAGTATTTATAGGCGTACCGCACTCAACATAATTATCTAAACAAAACTCTTGTGTTAACTCATCGCTAGAAATAATACAGCTTGAATCTTGATTATTTTCAACCGTAAAATCCACTAAAGTACCGTTAGTATAAGGACCAAAAGTATACACCCCTACCGCAGAAGCAGTTTGCGTATTCCCTTGGTTGTCTGAAATATCTAAATCTGTAGCGTCTCCTAAACTTGTAATTTCAACATCAATTAAGAACTGCGCTCCATTCACACAATCGCTCACTACCGTATAATTTGCCTGAGGATTCAAACAAGTTGAGCAGGTTGCTTCGATATTAATTGGCGTGTAGCCCTGAGAACCACAATCAAAAACACCATCTGCAGCTACCTGCACTGTAATCTCATCTCCACTTGACTGAAAAACTAAACCTGAAATATCTCCAGCAACACCATAACCATTATAGAGCTCTGTACCATCTGAATCTAAAACTATAAACTCATCAAAATTATTCTCCACTTGACCTTCGGTAACATTAATAGTAATTCCCGAACCATCTGTCGATGCAAAAATGTACTCAGTTGTTTCTCCACTATCATAACAAAAATTCACTACTTCTGGTGTTCCTGCAGCACAATCTACATAAGTCTCCAGACATTCTTCTTGCGTAAGCGTATTACTCGCAACCACACAGTTAGCATCTTGATTATTTTCAACTGTAAAATCTACATCTGTACCATTAGCATATGGACCAAAAGTATACACTCCTGCCGCATTAACAGTCTGAGTATTCCCCTGATTGTCTGAAATATCTAAATCTGTAGCATCACCAATACTTGCTAAATCTACATCAACTAAAAATTGCGACCCGTTCAAACAATCACTCACTACTTCAAAAGTAGCTTGAGGCATTATACAAGTTGCACAAGTAACTGAGACATCGATTGGCGTATAACCTTGAGAAGCGCAATCAAAGACACCATCAGCATTCACCTGAATAGTAATTTGATCTCCAGAGGTCTGAAATGAAAGACCAGATATATCTCCGGCAGCACCATAACCATTATAAAGCTCTGTACCGTCTGAATCTAATACAACAAACTCGTCCCAGCCACTCTCTACTTGACCTTCATTCACCACTAGGTTTAAAGCAGAACCATCAGTAGAAGTAAAAATATATTCTGTAACTGTCCCGCTTACATAACAGAAATTCACTTCAGTTGGACCTGCAGAACAGTCTACCGTAACCATCGGACTGTCTTCTGTTGTAAAACTATACTCTACACAACCTGAAGCGTCTCCATTTGAATTTTGTGGAGTAATCGTAACATAATATGTAGTCTCGAAATCTAAAGCTCCTAAATCATAAGATGTAGAAGATCCATTTTCGAAGTTATCTAATATATCTACACCTCCAGGCGAAGTCCCTACAGAAAGCAAGTAAGAACTAGCACCTCCAGTAGCAGCATCCCATTCTAATGTAACATCTTCAACCAGCACTCCGGTAGCACCGTCTGCCGGCAAGGTTAAAACTGCATCACAATTAGGCGGGTTAACTAAAGGTGTTGCCGTAAAATCTGTAACATCAAAATCTAAGTCGTTAGGAGAACCCCATTGACCTACTGCTATGTAAACAGTTTCATTTGCACCAACTACAGCATCTACCGATTGCTCAAAATCAGAAGTAAAGCCAGCTCCTACAGCTCCTAAACAATTTGAAAACGATGTGCCGTCACAATCAGTAAAAACACCTAAACCAGTATAGGTGTTTCTCGTGTAAACAGTCATCGAAATTTCTTCATCTACAGCTCCTGCTGTATATTCAAAAAGATAAACATCATCATCCCAATATAAGCCATCAACACCGCAGCTTGCATCGGGATTATCATTCCAATCTTCTACACCACCCGAACCCGGAGTGTTGATATTATCTTCGGTATACCCATCGGTAATGACCACAGCAGAATCACAGCCAAACTGAGCCATCACATTCGGACAAACCAAAAATGTCATTAGTAAAATTAATAAAAAGGTAATTTTTTTCATTAAGGATGGGTTTTTGAGTTAAGGCTTTGAAGATATAAAAATTATTAATTATTTCTTAACTGAAGTTTTGTTTTTTTAAATCTTCAATCTTAAAATATCACAAAAACCATCAGCATTCACAAGGGTTGAAGCCGATTGTTAATTTTTTAGCATTTTGAAAAAATTTTTCACACTGTTAAATTAATATTAGAATAACATATGGCTAAATACTTAAGTAATACCTTAGAATACTTTTCTTAACTTTGAATGAATAATCGAAAATTAAAATATGCTCGAAAAAGAAAATATAGAATATGAAAAGTCTGTTTTAATTGGTATCATTAATCAGCAACAAGATGAAGAAAAATCTAAAGAATACTTAGACGAATTAGAATTTCTCACCTATACTGCCGGTGGAGAAGTTGCCAAAAGATTTACTCAAAAATTAGATACTCCTAACCCTAAAACCTTTATCGGAACGGGTAAAATGGAAGATGTGCGTACCTTTATTACAGAGAATGATGTAGGAACGGCAATTTTTGACGATGAATTAAGCCCGGCACAACAAAAAAATATTGAGAAGATCTTAAAGTGTAAGGTAGTCGATCGAACCTATCTTATTCTTGACATATTTGCTCAACGCGCACAAACTAGTTACGCAAGAACACAAGTTGAACTTGCTCAATACGAATATTTATTGCCAAGACTAGCCGGATTATGGACCCACTTAGAACGCCAGCGAGGAGGTATTGGAATGCGTGGTCCTGGAGAAACCGAAATTGAAACCGATCGTCGTATTGTTAGAGATAAAATCAAACAGTTAAAAGATAAATTAAAAATTATCGATAAACAGATGGCCGTGCAACGCGGTAATCGCGGTCAACTGGTAAGAGTTTCCCTGGTAGGTTATACCAACGTTGGGAAATCTACATTAATGAATGTGATTAGTAAAAGTGATGTTTTTGCTGAAAATAAGCTCTTTGCTACACTAGACACGACCGTACGAAAAGTGGTGATTAGAAATTTACCATTTCTATTAACCGACACAGTTGGTTTTATTAGAAAACTACCAACACAATTGGTAGAATCTTTTAAATCTACTTTAGATGAAGTGCGAGAATCAGATTTGGTTTTACATATCGTAGATATTTCTCACCCAAATTTTGAAGAACATATCGCTTCGGTTAATCAAATTTTAGATGAAATTGGCGCCGCAGATAAACCAACGGTGATGGTATTTAATAAAATTGACGCTTACCAACCGGAAGAAATTGAAGAAGACGATCTGGTTACCGAAAGAACTTCGGCGCATTACACGTTAGAAGAATGGGAACGAACCTGGATGAATAGAATTGGCGATAATGCTTTATTTATTTCAGCAATTAATAAAGAAAATATCGAAGATTTTAGAAGAAAAGTTTATGAGGAAGTAAGAAAAATTCATATCACCAGATTTCCTTACAACAACTTTCTTTACCCGGAATACGATAAATATACCGGTGAATTAAAAGACGAAGAATAGTTTTTCTTCAGTATAAATCATAAAAAAAGCCACTTCATTTGAAGTGGCTTTTTTTTGTTTCAAGCGCTAGCTTAGCTATATTATTAGTAATCTACGCTAATTTCGTCTAACTCATAAGTACCATCTTGAGGAGCTTGACCGCTTCCTGTATATTTAAAAGCTATATAACCTGTTCCTTCCAAACAAGATAAATCTACATTTCCTGAATCTATAACATCTCTATAGAAATCGTCATCATTAACGATTGTAGCTGCAGATAATTCACCCCAAGTTGCAGAATTAATAGTACTAGTATCTCCATCCCAATCATTAGAGAATAAAAGTTGCAAGTTACTACCATCAGAGAAACTATTAGAGCTTTTGAAATTTAAGGTTTCACCTTCTTGAGCATCAAAATCTACCTCTGGTAAAATTAACCAAGCAATACTACTACTATCTCCAGACTGATAAGAATCTATCATTATACCTTTACCCATTGATGGCTCGTTATCAGAATCGTTAAACACCTGCCAAGACTGACTACCTGCTTCGATAAAATTAGTCCATCCCGCTCCTGAATAAGTTCCGTTAGAAGAACTTTCAAAATCTTCACTAATTAGGTTATTAGTTCCCTGAACTGAAGCAAGACCACAATCATATACCAAAGGATCACATCTTTCACCTTCCATAGTTACGTCTTCAAGTGTATTTACTGCAATTACAAAAACATCTCCCTCATAAGTTCTAGACAAAACACCTGCAATGCTACCACTACCATTAGGAAGTTCTAAAGAAGAGAAATCTGCAAAAGTACTCGTACTAAATATTGTTGAAGCTCCGGTTTCACAACTTTCAATAGTTCTTTCTCCATCAAACTCATCTGTTGCTTCACCAGCAAAAGACAAATTGTTTTCTACATCTGCTCTTAAAAACTGAACATTGCTAAGTTGAACAAATATATTTTCAAGATCATCAGAAAAATCATTAATATTCACTTCTAAAGGAACAATCTCTGCAACTTCTGCACTTCTTACGATTTTACTTTCAAACTGAGCAGGAGCCGGATCAATATATTGACCGTCAGGAATACCTAAAGTAACTACTCCGTTAGAAGTTCCTACTGTAAATCCTTCTAAAGAAACATAGATTTTACGACCTACTTCATACTTTGTAAATAATGGATTTACAAATAAAGCGATTTTTAAACCTGCCGTTGGGTTTTCTGGAGCATCTTGAATAATGATTTCTCTAAAAAAGTTCCCTCCTTCATCTGAAGATATCACATATCCTTCTACATAATCATCGGTATCTTCATAAGTATAAAGCTCTCCTTCGTTTTGAGCTGCATCACCTAATACTGTAGAAATAGAAACTACATTACCTTCTAATTCTGGCTCAGAGATCGAAGTGTTTGGCGTGTCAAAGTCATCGTCTTGCACACAAGAAGCTAAAAAGCCTACTGCAAGAACCATTAAGATTAATTTTTTGTACATATTAATTGTTTTCATTTCAATAACTTTTTTTAAAATCTAACATATAAGTTTAAATAATACGTTGTACCGTATCCGTAAAAATATCTATTTCCGAAGAGTTGCCCGTTTTCACGAGATTGATCTTCATTTAAGTTTCGGTAGTTTGAATTTCTTGACTGCTCAAAACCTCCGGTTTTATACTTTTGATCAAATATATTATTAATCGTCGCAAAGAAACCAATGAAATAATCGTCTATTTTCCAAGACTTACCTCCCACAGCATTGAACAACATATAGTCATCAAACTGTTCTTGTCTTAATAACTCTCTAGCTACATTTGGGTCGTAATCATTTATTGATAAACCATCATAATCTCTAGAGAAATTATCAGATCTATTTAATGCTGAAACATCAATATAGGCATTAGAGAAATAATTAGATGTCATACCAAACCACCAGTAATCAGGATCTCTATATTCAAAACCTAATTGTAACGCTTTCTCCGGTCCTCCGGCAACATGGTAATCTTTAAGGTTTGTTTTGCCATTTCCGAATCTTACTTCTCCTAATGAATTTACTTGGTTTGTATTTGGTACAAAATCATCACTTGTTAAGTAAATATCTGGATTGTTGGTGTAAACATATTGACCAATTGAACCAGCAGCTTTTAATTTAATGGTTGGAGTCACTTGCGCTTCAATACCAAATTCTGCTCCAATATTTCTTCTATCGATACCATTAACCACTTCTTGCACAAATGCATCACCTTCATCAATACCAAAACCAGAAAGATCTTGAGTGAAATAGAAACCAATATCGGTACCGTCTTGAAATTGAGTGTAAAAACCGGTTAATCTTGCTTTTACTGTTGGTGATCTAAAAATATAACTTAAATCTACCGACTGAACTTTTTCAGATTCTAAACCGCTAACAACATTATGGTTTTGTCTAGCGTTACTATAAGTATTTCTAATACTTGGCGCAGTGGTATAATAACCCGCATTCAAATCGATTAAATGACGACCGGTTACTTTATAAGTTGCTCCTGCTTTAGCACCATAATTTGTAAAGTCTAATTTTTCACCTTCACCAAAGCTATAATTTAAGAAATATCCGTTTTGATATAAACCTGTACGTTGATAGGTTGTGTTAGAAACATTTCCTGCTAAATAAAAGTCTACCTTATTATATTTAAACTGAGCCTGTGCAAAAGCAGTAGCCACATTAGCATCTATTTCATAATTATATTTGTATCGTTCACCTTCTCTAACAATACGGTTAGGATTATTAACATCACTTTGAGCGATATCTCCTAAACCTGCTTCAATGTTCTGAGTTTCTTCAGCAAAGAAATCTACATCTAAATAACCATTACCTCCTAAAAGGTCGTTCATCTCTGCGAAATACTCACTTTTTAAGTTTCTATAGTTTAAAGAACCATTTAAAGTAATGTGCTCATTAAGATCTGAAGTTAAAATAGTATTCGCTGTAAATTGTGTATCGTCTTGACGATCTTCTTGAATTGCATAAATTGAATTCCCACCATTTCTTACTGAAATCGCATTGGCCTCATAAAGAGAATTCCAGTCTAATTGACCGTCATTCATAAACTCTTCTCTTGCTAAATAGGCAGCTTGATAATTAGAAGCACTTAGATTTGGAAATCTTAAATGATAACTAGGTAAGTTTTGATAATACATAGGACTTGGGTTACTTGCTCCACCCTCATAATAAACTTGACCGTCAGGGCCATTTACTAATTTAGTACCACCATTATCGATTCTCGTATTACCAATCTTACCAAATTGATAAGCAACATTGGTATTTAATTTTGTTTTATCTGAAATTGTCCAGTAATGGTTCAACATTAAAACCGGCTCTGCAATTTCTTTAACTCTAGAGTTTCTCATCTCTCCATCTTGGTAACCCCAGTTAGGATTATATTGAATACCTCTTAAGTTTTCAACTTCTTCTGTGATAGCAGTAGATTTTCCTCTTCGGTTTGGAGTAAAAAAACCAGTAAAGTTCAAGCTATGTTTTTCTGAAATTTTCTTTTCAGCAGAAGCAAAGAAAGAATTTGCATCGTAAGAAGTTCCTTCAACAAAACCTTCATCGGCAAATCTTCTAGAAGCTAAAAAGCTAAAAGACCAACCACCTTTCATTAATCCGGTATTGTATGAAGCCATTACACGACCTCTGTAACTTCTATTCGAAGACGCATAAGATACACGACCACCTTCTCTATATTGAGAAGCTCTCATTACAATATTATTTGTACCGGCTAAACCTCCAAAAGTGTACTCATTTGCTTTAAGCCCCATCGTGAAGATTTGATTACGCTGCGCATCATTTAATCCTCCCCAACTACTCCATTGTGGTCTGCCGTCATACTGTTTATTCATTTCGATACCGTTAATTAAAACCTTACCGTTTTCAGAATCGTAACCTCTAGGACGAAAGAAAGTAGCACTAAAATCGAAAGACGCCGCGTTTAGAAATACATCTTTAGACGCTTGTAACAAACCGGATAAATTGTCTGCAGTACTTTCGTCGTTATTTAATTCGTTATCAGATAAACTAATTGTACCGATTTGAAAGTTCTCTTCGTTAATATCAACTTCCATTTCAATTAGATCTAAATCTAAAACTTCTCCTTCGTTAATAACAACAGGATATCGTCTCTGCGAATAGCCTTGTTTTTCTAAAGAAATAATTTGTTCCCCTAGTGGAACATCAAATGTGTCGAAGTTAAAATTACCTTCAGCATCTGTAGTTACCGTAAAGGCAGAGTTTTCAATGGTCACTTCAACATCTGGTAATGCTTCATTATTACTGGCATCGACAACTCTTCCCTTAACCGTAGTTTGTTGTGCAAAAGCCGTAATCGAAAAACATAAAAATGTTAAAAAGAAATAAACTTTTTTCATTCTAAAATCCTTCATTAATAATTGTTTGAGTTAAGAAAATATTATTTTCGGGCTGCAAATGTACATGTTTTATCTGCATTACCTACTTTTGGTACCCGATTTGTCTAAAAGTTTACATTAACATAATATTAATAAATATGACTAAGCTAAGATACTCAATTTTAACGATTTGTCTATTCGCATTTTTTATGTCGAATGCACAGAACGAGAAAACATATCGAGTAAATACCGTTGCTTTCTACAATTTAGAGAACCTTTTTGATCCGGTAAACGATCCCGAAAAATATGATGAAGCTAGCCCAATTATGGAAATGGCCGAAAGTCTTCGCGAAGAAGTTTATGCCAAAAAATTAACAAATATGGCTAAAGTGATCGCTAAAATTGGAGCCGATGTTACCGGTCATCCGCCGGCGGTTTTAGGAGTTTGTGAGGTTGAAAATCGTAGAGTGCTAGAAGATCTATTAAACGAATCTACGTTGGTTAACGAAGATTACGGGATTGTACATTTCGACTCTCCCGATAAACGTGGTATCGATGTCGCGCTTCTTTATAAAAAATCAATTTTTAGACCTATTAATACTTCCTCACACGAGCTATTAATCTACGATCAAGATGATCCTGAAAAAAGAGTTTACACGAGAGATCAGTTGTTAGTAACCGGTTTATTAGATGGCGACAAAATTCATTTTATTGTCAATCACTGGCCTTCTAGAAGTGGCGGCGAAGCAAGAAGTAGATTTAAAAGAGAAAAAGCAGCTGCATTGAATAAGAAAATCATCGATTCTTTACAAGCTGAAGATCCTTACGCAAAAATCATTACGATGGGCGATTTAAACGATGGTCCTTACAATACGAGTGTAAAAGAAGTTTTAGGAGCTAAAGCCGAGAAAGAAGAGGTAAAACTTAAAGGTCTTTACAACCCGATGGAAAATATGCAGAAAAAAGGGATTGGCACCATTGCTTACCGTGACAGCTGGGATCTTTTCGACCAAATGATCTTGTCTCAACCTTTATTAGACGACGATTATAGTTCGTATAGATATTATAAAGCCGGAGTTTACAACCCACAATATTTAGCAAACCCAAGAGGACGCTACAAAGGTTATCCTTACAGAAGTTTTTCTGACGGAGGTTTTTCAGGAGGTTATAGTGACCACTTCCCGGTTTATGTTTACTTGGTTAAAGAAGTAAGAAAATAATTTCAACATCATAAAATTAAAAAAGGCTTCAACATAAATTGAAGCCTTTTTTATTACTCTTTTTTCAAGGAATAAATATAATTTACCAACTCGACAATTTCTTCAGGCGGATTCTTTTTATCGAAAGTTGAAGATGTATAAACTGTATCATTCACATTAACATTGAGCGTAGTTGCCAAATCGCCATCAAACTGAAATTTTTTCGATGGTACTTCTAAGGTATTTATTCTCGCTAAATTAATCGCCGCGACCAAACCTTCAAGTTGCTCCCATTGATCTTCATCGATAGTCATTTTTACTTTTTCTACGTTTGTCTCTCCTTTTGAAGTGCTTTTATAACTAAACTGTTTTGGATTGATCGAATAATTTTCTCGCTTTCCTCTCGTAATAGCTTCAATAGTTACTTCAGAAATATTAATTTTATTTTCTTTTTCTGCGGAAGTTTTTTCACTGCTTTTACACCCAAATTGAAATACAAACAAGAGCGCTAATAGTTTTATTGAAGATTTCATAAAAGTTATTTTTTGCTGAAAGTTATTGCTTTTAAAAATAGTAACTCAAAATTTAGGCCTAAAAGTAAGCTCTTAATTGAACCGTCCCGGTATGAATTGTGTTCGAGCTTTCACTTTTTCTTCCAAAATAAGAAAAATTTAAATCTAAATAATCGGTGATTTTCTTTTGCGCTAAAAGCGACCATGTGTAGTTTTTATCGGGTTGTAAACCTTGTAGCATTTGGTAAGCTACCGGCGAGAATGCACTGCCATCAAATTCATTATAAATATAATTAAACTCTCCGTTGAGGGAATATTTCTGTGCGTTAGTGAAGGTAAACGACGCCCCAAGTTTATTCTGATGCAATTCTTCTAAATCGCCTAGTTGATTTTTTTGCTGCTGAAATTCATAAAAAACGCTAAACCTCGTATTTTGTGAAAGCAAATACGAAAGTTCAGGGTTTAAAGTGAGTCCGTCGATGTTGTAATTTCTATTCTCAAAATTTTCTGCCGTGCTTTTGGTTTGGTTCCATTTATTTTGAAGCGAGACCAACCAACTTTCCTGAAATTTATGATTAAAATTTAATTGATGACTTTCAATTTTATTCTCCTGTAAACCGGTTGAAAGTAGATTTTTATTTCTTGTTGAAATATAACTGTAAGAAGTCGTGTAATGTTGCCGGCCGCGATTAAAGAAAATCGTGTTTCTAAAGTTTAGATTTACCGCCAACTCATCGTCGGTTTCGTTAAACGGATTCAAATCAAAATTATCGCCATTTCGTTCAATTTTTCGATCGATCAAATAAGAGGTTTGATTGTAAAAATGAGAAAGAAATTTTTTCGTTTTTTCTTCATTACTCCATTGCTGAAAGTTAAGCGTCACGATTTGACTAAATTTATTTTGGTGCGTTCGTATAAAAATTTGATTAGGCAATAAAACTCGAATATACGTCGCTTCGTCCGGATAAGCAGCCGTTTCAAACTCTTCTAATTCTTGCACGCCATTCTCGTTATAATCGATCCAGGTGTATTGCCCTTCGCCCGCGTTTACTTCAACGTAAGTAAATTCTTGCTGCGGAAGCGTTCCGCTATTGGTTTCGTAAAGGGTATTTAAATTTACAATTCGGTTGAATAAAAATTGCGTGTATTGCACACGAGAATTGAGCGATTGTTCATCGGGAACATCCTCCAATTCATTTTTCAATGTTCTAAAATTGGCAAATACTGCAAGTTTTGTTTTTTCAGAATTAATTAATCGCGATTTTAAATAGTAGTTATTCGAAGTATTTACGCGCTCTAAACTTCCGTTTCTTAAACTATCGTTTACCCGATATCTGTAACCGACTTCCGCATAAATATTGGTGCTATCGCCCACACCGGTATAAACTTCATAACTATTAAATTTCTGACTTATTCCTGTTAATTCTTCCGTTTCCTTATCGGTTTGTTGGTTGTCTTCCAAAGAAATTCGAGATCCCGTCCAAACTTTTCTGAAGTCGTAAATAGCATTGGTATAAGCACGTAAAAATTCAGAATCGTAAAGTTCACCTTTACTTGATAAATAACTTCCGCTCGCCTGCAGTCGAAGTTTCCCGAATTTTAAATTAGACTGAAGTAATTGTCGCGCTCCGCTATAATTTTCAGAATAATCTAATTTCTGAAAGCTATATCGCGCTGTTCCGTGGTTTTTACTGTTAAATTCTAAACCCGTATCAACGTAACTTTGATTACCTTCTACTAAAGTCGGCAAATTCCAATCTCTGGTAAATTCAACATTATATAAACGCTCGACACTTTGATAGTTTTGCTGAATAAAATTTACCGTTCCAAAAGCATCTAACGTATTTATTTCTGAAGTGATCACGTTTTGTTTCGCCTGCAACCTTCCCGCAAAGCCATCGTTATCATCATCATCCAGATCTGAAAATAAATTCTCGTCGTTCTTGCTTCCTGCCAACTCAAACCCAACACTTGTTTTTGCTGAAGGATCATACGTTCCGTTCACCACACCAATTTGCAGCCGAGTCGGGGCAAAAAGCTGAGTAACCGGCGCATAATTACCTTGCGGAATTCCGTTAACCGGTGGCACATATTCATAAATCCTGCTCACCGAAGAAGCATTCGTTAACACATAATCACCTTGATTGGCGCCAACCAAACTAAAACGCACATTAAACAATTCGTCTTCAGGATTGTTAGAATAAATGTAGACTTCTTCTCCATTAATGATCTCTCGGCGGTAAAGCACTTTATTTTCATCAAAGGTATCGGGCACGGCGCTTGGCGCAACCATTTCATCTTGATCATCACCGGCAGCAGCTAAAACTTGCTCTTGCTCATTGCTTAAGTTTTGCTGAAGCGGTTGGTTTCTTAAGTCATTTTCAGAATAAAGAAATCCGCCGATCGTTAATTTTTCGCTGTAATGTTTTCCGCCGCCCATGGCAACTACTCTAGAGAAATTTCGATCTGAATATTGAAACTCTACCGTAATTCGCATTTCTGAAGTGATAGGAAATGTAGCATTAAAAATTATTTCACCGGCATTATAATCGATAATATAATCTTCATTTTCCCCGCGCTGCAATTGAATACCATTTACAAAAACCGCTTCACTGCCAGAAACAATAAGCGTGTACAACTCACCATTTGGCCCGGTTAATTTATACGGACCTTGATTACCTTCTTGCCCCTGAAATTGATTTCTAGTAAAAACTCCCCTCACCAAAGCTCCGGCGGCATAAACATCGGTACTATTGCCTTTCGGATTAATTTTTGCGCCCACCGATAAACCTTGAACCTTTTTCGTAAAGCTGGCAAAATAAGAATCGTCTTGCACGAGATCTACATCTCCTGCTCGAATATTCCAGTTTTTGCCGTAGAGTTCAATAAAGATCTGATCAAATTCATCTAAATTTTGCGAATAACCACTTTCCTGAATTGGGATGTTCGAATCTTGTATCGAAGCGCGTAAACTTACATTGGGAGCGATCTTTCCGGTGATCTGTAGATCTAATTCAGAATCTAAAACGGTGTTTTGGTTGGTCCCGGTGGTAATTCCGCGAGAAATACTTCCGCTGGTATTTAAACCTTCAAAAGGCGTAAAATTTCTGTTTCTCGATTTTTCACCCATCGTGTACATCCGTTGATTGAGTCCGCCTTCAACGATTCTTTTAGGATCAAATTGATAGTAGCGTTTGGTCAAAAATTCGGGATATTCTCGGTATTCAATTTGTAACGAATCTTGTTGCGCAACCAGGCTGTCTTTTAAAACTAAAGTAGAAGTAGGAAAATCGATTTGATATAAAGTAGAATCGATTTCTTCATTTTTTAGGTTGAAAACTTTAAAATGTGAAGGATTTATACTTACACTATCAATACGTATCGTATCGCGAGCCGCAACTCTCTTGGTCTGAAAGTCAGCTTTAAATTCTTGTGCTTGAGCAACAATACCCATACACAGTAAGAAAAATAGAAACGTAAGTATTCGCATTAAGTTTACAACTAAAGCTTTTCAAAAATATTTTATTTTGAAGGTTTTTAACGCTATTCTCTATTTAATTTTTGATTATCCGGAATCTCATCCTGAATTGAAAACAAAACATTTAAAATGAGACCCTGAATCAAGTTCAGGGTGACGGCTACTTGTTATGATTTACAGCGAATATTCTATTTAATTTTACGATTAAACGCTCAAGAAAGTTTAGCTGATTAAAAAATTCTATTTTTGTTGAAAAACAGAATTCATGGTTATTATCTCTTATAACGTTAACGGAATTAGAGCTGCACTTCGAAAAGAATTTACCACTTGGCTTTCACAAGCACAACCCGATGTGGTTTGCTTACAAGAAATTAAAGCCAATCCCGATCAATTTGATGAAAGCGTTTTTCACGAATTAGGCTATAAATATTGCTATTGGTATCCTGCTGAAAAAAAGGGTTATAGCGGTGTCGCAATTTTAAGCAAAATAGAACCTAATCAAGTTTCTTACGGTACAGGTATCGATTATATGGATGCTGAAGGAAGAAACATTCGAGCCGATTTTGATGGAGTTTCCGTAATGAGTTTGTATTTACCATCGGGCACAAACATAAACCGCTTAGAGTTTAAATTAGAATATATGGCAGATTTTCAGCAATATATCGATCAAATAAAACAAGATTACCCTAATTTAGTGATTTGCGGCGATTATAATATTTGTCACGAAGCCATCGATATTCACGATCCTGTTCGACTTAAAAATGTTTCAGGATTTTTACCGGTAGAACGCAAATGGATCGGTAATTTTATCGATAGTGGTTTTGTAGATTCTTTTCGTTACTTAAACGATGAAAAAGTACAATATTCTTGGTGGAGTTATCGTGCTAATGCGCGCGCCAACAATAAAGGTTGGAGAATCGATTACAACATGGTCGCAAAACCATTACAAGAAAAAATAAAAAGAGCCGTTATATTACCAGAGGCATATCATAGCGATCACTGCCCAATTTTAGTAGAATTAACTGATCTATAAAAAGTGAGTATGAAAAAAGTGTTTATTATTCCTGCAGTCGCTTTCGCTTTAGCAACCGCTTGCGTACCTGCAAAAAAGTTTAAAGAATTAGAAGATCGTTTTGCCGAGTTAGAGCAAAAGAACGAAAATTTAAATAATCAACTTTCAGATTGTGAAGACTTAAATAGTCTTCGGGATGAAGAATTGAAAATCGCAGAAAAGCAATTAGAAGAGTTAAAAGAAGAACAGCGAAAACTACAAGATGAGCATAGGCAATTATTAAGTAAACAAGAAAACTTACAAAATTCTTACAATGCTTTAGAAAAAAACAGCTCTTCTGCTTTAGCCGAAAATTCTAAGAGAAATAGAGAATTATTAGCAGAATTAGAAGCAAAAGAAAAAGCCTTAGCAGCAGAAAAAGATCGTCTTGAGAAACTTGAAAAAGATTTACAAGAACGTTCTCGAAGAATCGATGAGCTAGAAGGCGTTATCGCCGCTAAAGATGCTAAAATGCAAGAACTTAAAAATAGTATCTCTAAAGCTTTAACTGCTTTTGAAGGTAAAGGACTAACTGTTGAAGAACGTGATGGGAAAGTTTATGTTTCAATGGAAAATAAATTACTTTTTTCTTCAGGAAGTTGGGCTGTAGGAAGTCAAGGTCGCCAAGCTGTAAAACAATTAGGGACGGTTCTGGCCGACAACCCTGACATTAATGTGCTCATCGAAGGTCATACCGACAATGTGCCTTACGGTGGCAGTGGAGCTTTAGAAGACAACTGGGATCTTTCTACCAAACGTGCAACAGCCATCGTTCATATTTTACAAGAAAATAAAGAAATAGACCCTGAGCGCTTAACGGCTGCAGGACGTGGAGAACATTTCCCTATTGCCACTAATGAAACTGCTGAAGGAAAAGCCAAAAACAGAAGAATTGAAGTGATTCTCACTCCTAAATTAGATGAAGTCTCTCAACTACTTAATGAGATGTAAAAATTAAAGCCATTCTGAAAAGAGTGGCTTTTTTAATTTAACGGCGCTACCAAAGAAGAATGAACATAAGCTTTTTTATTTGCTGAAGTTTGAACGTGTAACCAATTGTGATGACTTCCTAAAAGCTGAAGCGTATGGTTCTTTTTTAATTCTTCAATTTTATCATAAGAAGTATCCGGACCTTGACGCAAGTTTGCTTTAGCACTTTTTATGATTAAAAAATTATCTGCAAATGCTGAAGTAAGATTTTCTCGCTTAATTTTTTCAGTATTAAACACAAATGGTAACGGATTAATTGCGCCACCACGATAAATACCGAAATGTAAATGTGGCGGAGTTGTTCTTGCATTTCCCGTATTTCCTACCAAACCTAAAGTGTCGCCAACTTTTACTTGCTGCCCTTGTTGCGCAATAATACTATCTAAATGCGCGTAGTAAAGAGAATTACCAAACATACCTTCTCTTAACCAAACTTGTTTGCCGCCCAAACCGCGATTTCCTGTTCTGCTAACTCGCCCATCGACAGCGGCAACGACCGGAGTACCACGTTTGGCGAAAATATCGATCCCTTCATGGCTGCGTTTACCGCCATCTCGAGCATTTCCCCAAAAACTTTGTATAGCTGCGTTTCCTTTTCCTGCGACGGGAAAATGATAAGCAGGCTGTTCTGATAATGAAATAAAAAAGGGCGTTTGCGCTGCAATTTCAGGCTGAATAATTATTTTATAACTTCCGGTTTGCTTGGGTTGAAAACCGATTGTGTTTTCTTCCGGTTGATTGCTTTCTAAATGCTTCAAAGCTGAACCTTGCTGCTGAAAAATATCGATAAAAACACGATGATCGAGAGAGTCTTTTTCTACTTCCGCAGTAAAAATTGTTCCGTTTTGAAGGGTTACTTCATAAGTATAAATCTGACTTAGCTGCGAAGTGAAATGACCAACTTCAGCATAAGGTAAATTTACTTGAAGACTATCGTTTTGAGCTTGAATAAATTCAGCATTCCATCGAGAAAAAACAGCGGGGCGTTCTTCAAACTCCCTTTCATAAACTTCTCTTGCAGAAGGTTTGGTGATCACATCGGTCACTTTATTCAGTTTAGAACAGGCAAAAACACTACTCAATACAAGTATAAGTAGTGTTATTTTAAAATGATTTTTCTTCTTCACAGATAGATAAAGTCACGAATTATGCCAACTTAGCCAAACAGATATTCAACCACTTCTTCGATTCTCGATACTTTTTGAATATGAATGTTGAAGTTTTTCTTCGGAAGTTTTACTTGTTTAGAAACCAAAATAGTAGCGAAACCTAATTTTTCTGCTTCCATAATGCGTTGATCGGCGCGGGTTACCGGTCTAATTTCTCCGGCCAAACCAACTTCAGCAGCAAAACAAACATCACGCGCTATCGAAATATCTTCGTTAGAAGAAAGAATAGCAGCGATAACTGCTAGATCGATAGCAGGATCGTCTACAGAAATTCCGCCGGTAATATTGAGAAACACATCTTTTGCTCCTAATCTAAAACCGGCACGTTTTTCTAAAACGGCTAACAACATATTTAAACGCTTTACATTGTAACCGGTAGCAGATCGCTGCGGCGTACCGTAAACGGCCGTACTTACCAGCGCCTGAATTTCGATCATCAGCGGTCGCATTCCTTCTAAAGTTGCTGCGATAGAAGTTCCGCTAAGGTCTTGATCGGTTTTAGAAATGAGAATTTCTGAAGGATTGCTTACTTCTCGTAAACCTTCGCCTAGCATTTCGTAAATACCAAGCTCGTTAGTGGAACCAAAACGGTTTTTATGGGCACGCAAAATTCGATAAACGTGGTTGCGATCGCCTTCAAACTGAAGAACGGTATCGACCATGTGTTCTAAAATTTTGGGTCCGGCGATGCTCCCTTCTTTGGTAATGTGGCCAATTAATAAAACCGGAGTATGCGTTTCTTTAGCAAATTTTATAAGCTCGGTGGTGCATTCTCGAATTTGAGAAATACTTCCGGGAGAACTTTCGATAAAATCGCTATGTAAAGTTTGAATAGAATCGATAATCACCACTTCAGGCTCGATTGCTTCAACTTGTCGAAAGATATTTTGTGTTTTCGTTTCAGTTAAAATATAGCAATTGGCAGGGTTTGGATTAATACGTTCGGCACGCATTTTAATTTGTTGCGCGCTTTCTTCCCCAGAAACATATAGCGTTTTGTAGCTTAAATTCAATGAAATTTGAAGTAGCAATGTACTTTTACCAATACCGGGTTCTCCACCCAAAAGCGTTAACGATCCCGGCACTAAACCACCACCTAAAACTCGATTTAATTCTTGATTATTGGTGTTGTAACGCGCTTCCTGTTCGTATTGAATTTCATTAACCAAAGTAGGTTTAGGGACGCGTTTTTTTGTTGCATGATTAGGAGTTTTCCAATCTTTTTTATCTTCTTTTTGAATAACTTCTTCTGCAATCGTATTCCACTGTTTGCAAGAAGAACATTGGCCTTGCCATTTTGCGTATTGTGCGCCACAATTTTGACAATAAAATGTGGTTTTTGTTTTTGCCATAAATATTTACTCTCCGAAATCTGCTTTAATTTGATCCATTTTTTGAATGATGTAATCTTGGTTCAAAAAGGCAACTTTTTCTTTGGTATAAGCTGCTTGGTATTCTTTTAAAGCTCTTTTAGGTTTTCCTTCTTTCTCGTAGTAAACCCCCATCAAATAATTACCGATCATTTTGTTGGGATGTTCATCTTCTGCAAGTTTAGCTAAATCTTTTAATTGATCCCATTTTTCTTTGGCAATTATTGCATTAGAAATTGCTAAAATATCATTGGTTCTTACATTTATTTCTAACTCATACAACTCTTCAATTTGCTCGTATTTATCTTCTAAATATTGAAAGTATTCTGTAGTTTCTTCATCATCGATTAATTGCTGGTAATCGTATTGCGTTATTGGTCTGTAAATAGCGAACATTTTTTCTAAGGCTGAAGGAATAGCTTTCCCCACCAGATTGTAATGATTCTGCCCTTTAAAATCGTTATAATAATAATGCACTAATTCATTAGACAATTCTTTCATCTGGTTATTAAAAGTAGTGATGTCTGAATGCAGTTTTTCTATGTCTTGAGAACCTGTAGCAGTATAATACCAAAGTTTTTGTTCAGAAAACTCTAAAGCATTAAAGATGCGATCGTGCATTTCTGGTGCATAATCGGGACTCAAATTAATGTAACCTTTAAATAGCGGATTCTCTTTAAAAAGATAGTAATTGATGAAGTTTGCAGTGATATCGTGACCTATTGCAATAGAAAATCTTGCAGTTCTATATTGTTCATCGATAAGCGGCATGAGTTCCATACCTAAGAATTCGAAAAAATCGGCACCACCATCGACCGGAAAATAATTAGATTGGTCGTAAGAAGTATCGCCTTCTCTTGCTCCGATTTGATTAATACCAACAACAATAGCTTCCGGCATATCTTCCCAATAACTAAAATAATCTACATTACCGGCAACGGGTTCAAATAAATAATCGCCGTCTAAAACGTAAATTACGGGATAAGTTTTTTCTGAATTAGAATTGTAATTTCGAGGAAGCTGAATTTTAATATCTCTTTTTTGACGAAGAATTTTAGATTCTACGGTCTTATATTCTGGTTGTGAGAAGGCTATAAATGGCAAAACCAAAAACAGCAGCAAAAGATTTGTTTTCATGAGTTTGATGGTTGATTATCAAGCAAGTTATGAAAAAAATCAACTTGTTTTGTTAAGAATAGGCAAAAACAATAAAGATAAACCTCCTAAAACAATGTTAAGTACGGTTTGCGTACCCCAAACCAGCCAACCAAAAGCTTCACCATCTTGCTGTGGAACCTCAAAGAAAAGTAGAACGGCACCAATGACCACCGGGAAAATCCCAACACCACCATTGGTAACGGTTATGGCGAAAGAGCCGACAATAAATGCGACTAAAATTACTGAAAAATCTAGATTTTTAGTTCCCGGCACCGCATATTGAATAATCCAAAACATGGCGATATACATTACCCAGATAAAGAACGTGTGGAAGATAAAGGCAAAGAATTTTTTCATCTTAAAAATACTCACCATTCCTTCTAAAATCCCTTTTATAAATGTTCGAAGTTTATCGAGTTTAGCTGAAGTTGATCTCAGAATAAATTTGAGTACACCAAAACCAATTAATACAAGCAAAATTAAAATGAAAATACTCCAGATAGGATTAATGTTGTATTCTTCAAAAAAATAGAAAAGGCTTTCAAACTGAAGCAACAATGCAACGCCTATAACTAATAAAAGCATGATCAAATCTGCGACACGTTCTGAGATAATTGTCCCAAAAACTTTTTGAAACGGAATATTCTCATACGTAGAAACGCTTGCGCCTCGTAAAACTTCACCCGAACGTGGAATCCCTAAATTGGCCAAATAACCAGCCATAATTGCCATAAAACTATTCGTAAATTTTACTCGATAACCCAACGGACGAAGTAAAAACTTCCATCGATAAGCGCGAGAAAGATGAGAAAGTATACCAAAACTTATGGAGAGTAATAAATATAATGGGTTGGCTTTAGTAATGTTTTGCCAAAGCGTTGCTCGTTCTTCTGGTGTGGCACTTGTGATCGAGTAATACACAAAAAATACTCCCAAAAGTAATGGGAGTATCGTTTTTAAAAGTTTTATGCGGTTTTTCTTATTCAATTAATTCAATAAGTTATTTTCTTCATTCGGAAATAAAATTGCCGGTTTAAATTGTTTTGCCTCTTCAATAGGCATCATAGCGTAAGTAATTAAAATAAGTACATCTCCTTTAGCTACTTTTCTTGCGGCAGCACCATTCAAGGTAATTTCTCCGCTATTTCTTGGCCCGGGAATGGCGTAAGTTTCTAAACGTTCTCCGTTATTATTATTTACGATCTGAACTTTTTCGCCTTCAATAATATTAGCAGCATCCATTAAATCTTCATCGATCGTGATACTTCCAATATAATTTAAATCGGCTCCGGTAACTTTTACGCGATGAATTTTAGACTTTACAACGTGTACTTGCATTTTTCTTTTTATTAGAACTTTTTAAAGTTTTTAGTTTAGTGCGATATTATCAATTAACCTTACATCATTTGCAAAAGCTGCAACGAAAGCTCGGTATTTTGTATTTTTATTAAATTCTGAAATCGGCTCGAGGGTGTTGGCTTCAGAAATCTCAAAATATTCAAGCTCTAAAAAGTCTTGATTTTCTTTAAAGCTATTTTCTATTTTCTCTTTTAATAGTAAAGCATTATCTGTGCCAAATTGACCTTTTGCTTCTTGTAGTGTTTTATAGATAAATGAAGCTTTGTCTATTTCTTCAGCGTTGAGCCTTTTGTTTCTAGAACTTCTGGCCAAACCATTTTCTTCGCGACTAATTGGGCAGCCAATAATTTCAACTTCTTGCTGAGTTAATTCAACCAACTTTTTTACAATGAGTAGTTGTTGGTAATCTTTTTCGCCAAAAAAAGCTTTGTCGGGTTGTACGACATCAAATAAGCGTTTTAAAATAGTACCTACTCCATCAAAATGACCATCTCTGTATTTGCCTTCCATTTGTTTTGCCAGCGGACCAAATTCAAATTTTTCAGACTCAATATTTTCTCCGTAAATTTCTTTTTCGGTAGGTGTAAATATGATTAAATCGTTAAAGTTTTGCTCTAAAAGTTGAATATCTTCTTCTAAAGTTCTTGGGTATTTCTCCAAATCTGAAGCGTTATTGAACTGAGTTGGGTTCACAAAAATGCTAATCACTACTCGGTCGCAATGCTCTTCAGCTTTCCTAATTAAAGACAAATGTCCTTCATGCAAAGCTCCCATAGTGGGCACTAAGCCTACCGTTTGAGAGTTTTTTTTAATTTTTTGAACAGTGTCTAGAATAGCCTGCTTATCTTGATATACTTGCAAAACGCTTAATTTTAATCGGCGCAAAATTAATACAATAGTGGCAAACTGCATAAAATTTTGTAATTTTGCCTGTTTTTTATCGTTAATATTAATACTAAGAGTACAACTATTTATGAAAGATAAGCGCATTTTGTACGTATCGTCAGAAGTAATCCCCTATTTACCAGAAACAGAAATTTCGTCAATGTCTTTTGAGGCACCTCGGATGGTAAACAATCAAGGCGGCCAAATACGTATCTTTATGCCAAGGTTTGGTAATATTAACGAGAGACGCCATCAATTGCACGAAGTAATTCGCCTTTCTGGAATGAATTTGGTAATTAATGATTTAGATATGCCGTTAATTATTAAGGTTGCTTCTATCCCAAAAGAGCGTATGCAGGTTTATTTTATAGATAATGAAGATTACTTTAAAAGAAAAGCTACGTTTACCGATGAAGATGGCAATCTTTTTGAAGATAATGATGAACGTGCGATCTTCTTTGCTAAAGGCGTGATTGAAACTGTTAAGAAGTTAAACTGGGCTCCAGATATTATTCACGTACATGGTTGGTTAGCATCATTGTTACCGTTATACTTAAGAAATTATTATGGTAACGAGCCTTTATTTAAAACCTCAAAAATCGTTACTTCTGTTTACGGTAAAGGTTTTGATGGTAATTTAGATGAAGAAATGCAGAAAAAAGTATTGTTCGATGGTTTAGAAGATGATACGGTGGCGCATTTAGAAACACCAGATTATGTAAACATCATGAAAACTGCGATCGATAATTCTGATGCAGTTATACAAGGAAGCGCAGAAATTCCTGAAGAATTAAAAACATATCTAGAAAGCGTAGAAAAGCCTAAATTAGAATTTAAATCGAAAGAAGAATTTGGGCAAGCTTATCAAGACTTTTATACATACGAAGTTTTAAAAGAAAAAAAAGAAGATTAGTTTATATGAGAAAAGAATGGAAAGTTGCAAAAAAATATAATTATCTGGCAATTTTAATAATTGCCGTTTCTTTTTTTGCTGCCTGTGAAGATGATTTTAGTGAAGTAGGATCTGATTTAGTAAACAATAATAACTTTAACGCTTTACTTTACGACAGTTCCAGTTTAGATGCTTATAGCGTAAAGATCACCGGTGCTCAAACCAACAATTTCAACAACTTATTACTAGGCGTTTATAACGATCCGAATTACGGAATGTTAACCGCTAATGTGGTTAGCCAGTTGAGTTTAGGTACAACAGGACCTGATTTTGGTACAGATCCTGAGATCGACAGTGTTGTGATTTCTATACCTTATTTCAGCACCGCAATCGATATTGACGGAGAAACCACGATTTATGAATTAGATAGTGTTTACGGGAACGAACCAATAAACCTTTCTATTCATCGAAATAATTATTACATCAGAAGTTTAGATCCAGATAATGATTATGAAGCGCAGGAGTATTATACCGATCAATTTAGTACTTTCGAACAAAACTATGATGCTGAGCCTCTTTTAGAAGTTTCTAATTTCACACCTTCTGCTGAAGAAATTAAAACTTTAGAATACAACGAAACAGCAAGCACTGATGATGAAGATGTTTTCGATTTAAATAGGTCTGCACCAAGATTTCGTTTTCATTTAGATGTTGAAGATTTTCAGCAGCTGATTTTCGATCAAGAAGGTTCTTCAGAATTAATTAGTAATGCGAATTTCCAAAACTATTTTAGAGGCTTATATTTTAAATCTGAAAGTATAAATGACGCAGGAAATATGTCTTTACTAAATTTCAGCCAAGGTAATATTACTATTTATTATACAGATACTTACGAAACGACTGAAGTAAACGAAAATGGAAATGAAACTGAAGTTACCGTGGTAGATCGTGAAGAATTTGTTTTAAATTTTTCTGAAAACTTTAATGTTTTCGATAGTGAATACGAGCAAATACCAGATCAAAACAATTTATATTTAAAAGGTGGAGCCGGATCAATGGCGGTAATTGATCTTTTTACCGACCAAAACCAATTAGATTCTATTCGAGACTTAAATTGGTTAGTTAATGAAGCAAATCTTACTTTTTACGTAGGTGATCAGGTTGAAGATAACGAAAATCAACCAGATCGTTTATTTATCTATGATATTAACAATAATCAAGTTCTTTCCGATTATACTTCAGACATTAGTGCTATCGATAATTTTCCTTTCCGATCGAGAGAAATTCATTTAGGTCCACTACAAACAGATGATAACGGAGATAGATTTTATAAAATCAGAGTAACAGGATTGGTGAATAATATCATTAATAATGACTCTACCAATACGAGGTTAGGTCTCTCAGTTTCGACGAACGTTAATAACACTCAGGTCACAAGTGGTAGATTTGGTGCTAATGCACCAGAGCAATTAGAGAATATACCTCAAATGCAAGTAATTACTCCAGAAGGTACTATTTTGCACGGTACTAATCCGCCTGCAAATGAATCTTCTAAGCGACTTAAACTAAACATTTTTTACACTCAACCAGAATAAAACTAGCCAATTATGTGCGGAATTGTAGGATATATCGGTCATAGAAAAGCTTACCCAATTATATTAAAAGGTCTACAAAGACTAGAATATAGAGGTTACGATAGTGCAGGAATTGCACTTTATGACGGAGAGCAATTAAAGCTTAGTAAAACCAAAGGTAAAGTTGCCGATTTAAAAGAGAAACTTGAAGATGAAATTTCTACCGATGGTTCTGTAGGGATTGGCCATACGCGTTGGGCAACTCACGGAGTTCCAAACGATGTCAATTCTCACCCGCATTATTCTAATTCCGGTGATTTAGTGATCATACATAATGGTATTATCGAAAATTACGATACCATAAAAAAAGAATTAATCAAAAGAGGTTATCAGTTTCATTCAGATACCGATACTGAGGTTTTAGTTAATCTTATTGAAGATGTTCAATTAAAAGAAGGCGTTAAATTAGGAAAAGCGGTTCAGATTGCATTAAACCAAACGGTAGGCGCTTATGCTATTGCAGTGTTTGATAAAAAGAAACCAGACGAAATCGTAGTGGCAAGATTAGGAAGCCCACTAGCGATTGGTGTAGGAGAAGATGAGTTTTTTATTGCTTCAGATGCTTCGCCGTTTATTGAATATACCAGTTCTGCTATTTATTTAGAAGATGGCGAAATGGCTGTAGTAAGAAGAGGAAAAGGCATTAAGATTAGAAAAATTGCTAACGATTCTTTGGTGGATCCATACATTCAAAAACTTCAGATCAATTTAGAGCAGATCGAGAAAAATGGTTACGATCATTTTATGCTGAAAGAGATTTACGAACAACCAAGCGCGATCGTAGATACGTATAGAGGCAGAATGTTGGTAGATCAAGGCCTAATTAGAATGGCCGGAGTAGATGATAACCTTACTAAATTCTTAAACGCAAAACGTATCATTATTGTTGCCTGTGGTACTTCTTGGCACGCCGGATTAGTTGCCGAATATATCTTTGAAGATTTTGCCAGAATTCCTGTTGAAGTAGAATACGCATCAGAATTTAGGTATAGAAATCCGGTGATCAATCAAGACGATATTGTTATCGCTATTTCACAATCTGGAGAAACGGCAGATACGATGGCAGCGATCAAGCTAGCCAAAGAAAAAGGCGCTTTTGTATTTGGAGTTTGTAATGTAGTAGGTTCTTCAATTTCTAGAGAAACGCACGCAGGAGCTTATACGCACGCAGGACCAGAAATAGGAGTAGCTTCAACAAAAGCATTTACCACACAAATTACCGTTTTAAGCTTAATTGCTTTAAAATTAGCCAAAGAAAAAGGAAGCATCAGCAATTCAGACTTCCATTTATATTTAAGAGAATTAGATTTAATTCCATCTAAAATTGAAGAAGCTTTAAAATCTAACGAGCATATTACCGGAGTTGCTTCAGAATATAAAGACGCATCGAACTTCTTGTATTTAGGTAGAGGTTTTAACTTCCCGGTCGCTTTAGAAGGAGCTTTAAAGTTGAAAGAGATTTCTTATATCCACGCAGAAGGTTATCCTGCTGCCGAAATGAAACACGGTCCGATCGCTTTAATTGATGAAATGATGCCGGTTGTGGTTATTGCTACAAGAAAAGGGCATTATGAAAAGGTAATTAGCAATATTCAGGAAATTAAATCAAGAAACGGTAAGATTATAGGAATTGTTACTGAAGGCGATCAAGAAGTTAGAGAATTAGCAGATTACGTGATTGAAGTGCCAGAAACAGTAGAAGCATTTACGCCTTTACTTACAACAATCCCATTACAATTGCTTTCTTATCACATCGCATTAATGCTAGGAAAAAATGTTGATCAACCAAGAAACCTTGCTAAATCGGTAACTGTTGAGTAGTATTTTTAGGCAAATAATATTTTTCAAAATTAAGAGGAAATTATTTAATAAAAATAACCTATCTTTGCAGCCGAAAAAAGCAAGCCTTTTTTTCAACATTACAAACTATAAATTAAACAATTAGATAATGTCTAAAGTTACAGGTAAAGTTGCACAAATTATTGGCCCTGTTGTTGACGTTGAGTTTAACACAGAGAATGCTGAATTACCAAAGATTTACGATTCATTA
This sequence comes from Mesonia mobilis DSM 19841, assembly GCF_000423405.1. Classification (GTDB taxonomy): domain Bacteria; phylum Bacteroidota; class Bacteroidia; order Flavobacteriales; family Flavobacteriaceae; genus Mesonia; species Mesonia mobilis. The sequence continues at coordinate 29,857 of NZ_AUHX01000008.1, forward strand.
GAAATTAACAGAAAAGATGGATCAAAGCTTGTTCTCGAGGTTCAATCTCATATTGGAGAGAATACCGTTAGAACAATTGCGATGGATTCCGCAGATGGATTAAGCCGAGGAACAGAAGTAATAGCGACCGGAGCACCAATACAAATGCCTATTGGAGATGATGTTTACGGACGTTTATTTAATGTAACTGGAGATGCGATCGACGGGCTTGGCGATTTAGCCAAATCTGGAGATAGTGGGCTTCCTATTCACAGAGAAGCACCAAAATTTGAAGACTTATCAGTTTCTACTGAAGTACTTTTTACAGGTATCAAAGTAATCGACCTTATTGAGCCTTACGCAAAAGGTGGTAAAATCGGTCTTTTTGGTGGTGCCGGTGTAGGTAAAACAGTACTTATTCAGGAACTTATTAATAATATTGCAAAAGGTCACGGAGGACTTTCTGTTTTCGCAGGAGTTGGAGAACGTACTCGTGAGGGTAACGACCTTTTGAGAGAGATGTTAGAGTCAGGTATTATTAAATACGGAGATGACTTTATGCACTCTATGGAAGATGGCGGATGGGATCTTAAAAAAGTAGACAAGTCTGCGATGAAAGATTCTAAAGCAACTTTCGTATTCGGACAAATGAACGAACCACCGGGAGCACGTGCTCGTGTAGCCTTATCTGGATTAACTATTGCAGAATATTTCCGTGATGGTGCAGGAGACGGTCAAGGTAAAGACGTTCTTTTCTTCGTAGATAACATTTTCCGTTTTACACAAGCAGGATCTGAGGTATCTGCACTTTTAGGTCGTATGCCTTCTGCCGTAGGTTACCAACCAACCTTAGCAACAGAAATGGGTGCGATGCAAGAACGTATTACTTCAACTAAAAAAGGTTCGATTACTTCTGTACAAGCGGTTTACGTACCTGCAGATGATTTAACCGATCCGGCACCGGCAACAACCTTTGCTCACTTAGATGCAACCACAGTACTTTCTCGTAAAATTGCTGAGCTTGGTATTTATCCGGCGGTAGATCCGTTAGATTCTACTTCAAGAATTTTAACAGCAGATATTTTAGGTGACGATCATTATAACTGTGCACAACGCGTAAAAGAGCTTTTACAACGTTATAAAGAATTACAAGATATTATTGCAATTCTTGGTATGGAAGAGCTTTCTGAAGAAGATAAATTAGCAGTATCTCGTGCTAGACGTGTACAACGTTTCTTATCTCAGCCTTTCCACGTAGCAGAACAGTTTACAGGTTTAAAAGGAGTGTTAGTAGATATTAAAGAAACTATTAAAGGCTTTAATATGATTATGGATGGTGAGTTAGATCACATTCCGGAAGCTGCTTTTAACCTTAAAGGAACCATCGATGAAGCCATCGAAGCTGGTGAGAAAATGTTAGCTGAAGCTTAATCAAATTGATAATTTAGATTATCGATTCTTAACTTAAAACTATGTATTTAGAAATTGTATCTCCAGAAAAAGTTCTTTTAAGTGCTGAAGTAAATTCAGTTACAGTTCCTGGTGTTGAAGGAGAATTTCAGATGCTTAACAATCACGCGCCAATCGTTTCTGTATTAGAAAAAGGCTTTGTGAAAGTAGATGGAAACTTCGAGATCCCTAAGAATTTAAAAGCTGAAGTTACTAAAGCTCAAGACGGGAAATGGCATTTCCCTATTAAAGGAGGCGTTCTAGAGATGAAAAATAATAAAGCTATCGTTCTTGCTGATTAAGCAAAAACTTAGCAACCATAAAAAAACCTCGCATTTAAAATGCGAGGTTTTTTTTATGGTTAAAAGATAGTTAACTAGCCTAAAGCTTGTTTAAGATCGTTAATTAGATCTTCTTCATCTTCAATCCCAACACTTAAACGAATTAAAGAATCTACCACTCCGGTTTTTTCTCGTTCTTCTTTAGGGATAGAAGCGTGCGTCATACTCGCCGGATGACCTGCTAAAGATTCAACTCCTCCTAAAGATTCAGCAAGGGTGAAAACTTTTAGCTTTTCAACAAAACTTACAGCGTCTTCCAATTCATTTCCTTTCGTAGTGAAAGAAACCATTCCGCCAAAATCTTTCATTTGCTTTTTAGCAATATCATGGTTAGGATGATTTTCTAATCCCGGCCAATATACTTTATCTACTTTCGGGTGATTGCTTAAATATTCTGCAACTGCTTTTCCGTTTTCACAATGACGCTGAACTCTTAAATGAAGCGTTTTAATACCTCGCAACACTAAGAAACTATCTTGCGGACCGACTACTGCTCCACTCGCATTTTGAATAAAATATAACTTATCAGCCAATTCTTTATCTTTTACTACTAAAGCTCCCATCACAACATCACTATGACCACCTAAATATTTGGTAGCGCTATGCATTACTAAATCTGCTCCTAAATCTAGCGGTTGCTGTAAATATGGCGTAGCAAAAGTATTATCTACTCCTAAAAGCACATTATGCTTTTTAGCGATTTTAGCAGCAGCTTCAATATCAATAATATTCATCATTGGGTTCGTTGGTGTTTCAACCCAAATTAATTTTGTGTTTTCAGTAATATGCTGTTCGATATCGGCTGCATTTTGCATTCCGATGAAGTTGAACTTAATTCCGAAATCTTTAAAAATACTTGTAAATAAACGGTAAGAACCTCCGTATAAATCGTTGGTAGAAACAACTTCGTCACCAGGTTTCAATAATTTTAAAACAGCATCGATTGCTGCTAAACCAGAACCAAAAGCTAAACCATATTTACCATTCTCAATACTTGCTAAAGAATTTTCTAAAGCAGTACGCGTTGGGTTACCACTTCTAGAATATTCAAAACCTTTATGACCGCCAGGCGTATTTTGAGAATACGTTGACGTTTGATATATAGGCGGCATCACAGAACCGTATGCAGGATCGGTATTTTCTTGTCCGCCGTGTATTGTTTTCGTGTTAAATTTCATAATCTATTTTTATTTTTGTCTTGTCTTAGCAAATGTACCAATCCGTTTGTGTTTAAACAAAAAGGCATTATCTTTAATTTTGATGACTAATTTAAATTGACTATGAAAAAACTCTTCAGCTTCAGTATTTTATTACTTTTACTGGTCACCGCCTGTAAAAATGATACCGAGAAAAAAATAGAAACTTCTGAAGATTCAAAAACTTCAGAAATAAAAACGCTTCAATTAACTACGGGAACTATTGAAGCAAATCAATTCGAAATTTGCCAAGAAAATGATTGCCCGAAAGTAGAGCTGAAGTATTTAGTGGCTGAAGGCGAACATTCAGAAAGAATCAATCAGCAAAATGAAGCTTATTTAATAGAAATATTCAATTCAACTCCAGATTCTTCTTCTGCAGAAACATTAGATGAAGCTGCTAAAAAGTTTATCAAAGAATATTTTAATTTCAAAAATGAGTTTCCGGAATCTCCCGCAACCTACGAAGCAGAAGTTACTCAAGAAGAATTAGTGAAAAACGACAGCCTGCTTACTTACAAAACTAAATTTTATTTATTTACCGGTGGCGCGCACGGTTACGGTGCTACCCGTTTTTTAAACTTCAACCCGAAAACAGGAAACCGATTAACAAATGCTCAGTTGTTTTCAGATGAAACTGCTTTTACCGAGTTTGCCGAACAAAAATTTAGAGTACAATATGAGATCACTTCAGAAAGTATCAATTCTAAAGGATTCTTTTTTGAAGATGACGTCTATAAATTACCAGAAAATATTGCGATCACTAACGATGAAGTTATTTTAATTTACAACCCTTATGAAGCGGCGAGTTACGCTCAAGGACAATTAGAATTAGTAATTAATAAAACTGAAGTTGAGCAATTTTTAAACTATTAAAACCTACACCTTGAAAAAAGTTTATCACCTATCGACTTGCGACACTTGCAAACGAATTTTAAAAGAAGTAAACCTCCCCGATGATGTAGAACAACAAGACATCAAAACCGAGCCCATCACTTCTACTCAACTAGAAGAAATGCAATCGCTATCGGGAAGTTATGAAAGTTTATTTAGTAAACGAGCGCAACTCTATCGCAAACGCGACTTAAAAAATAAAGACTTAAAAGAAGAAGATTTTAAAAATTTAATTTTAGAACATTACACCTTTTTAAAATGACCGGTTTTTATGTTAGACGGAAAAATTTTTATTGGCAACAGCAAAAAAACTGTTGAAGCTGTGAAGCAGCAACTTCATGGATAAACGTATTCTAGCCATTTTAGCCGCTATCGGCGCCAGTACTATTTACGGAATTAACCATACGGTTGCCAAAGGCGTAATGCCAACTTATATCGAACCTTTTGGTTTTATTTTGCTTCGCGTTACCGGAGCAGCTGTTTTGTTTTGGCTAGTAAGTTTTTTTACACCTTGGGAAAAAATCGAACGAAAAGACTGGCCACGACTTGTTGCGTGTGCGCTATTCGGGATGGTGATCAATATGCTCTTTTTCTTTAAAGGCTTAAATATGTCAACACCCATTAACAGTTCGGTAATTACCACTTTATCTCCGGTAATGGTCATTATTCTTTCGGCATTTTTACTCAAAGAAAGAATAACTTTACTAAAAATCACGGGAATTATTATCGGTTTGGCGGGAGCTTTATTTCTGGTATTTTTTAGTAAAAGCAGTAATCAAACAGCGTCGAATATTCCATTGGGAAATTTATTTTTTATTGTCAATGCACTTTCATTTGGAGTTTACCTAATCATTGTAAAACCCTTAGCCAAAAAATACGATACGATCACGCTAATGAAATGGATCTTCAGCATCGCTGTGATCATTAATCTACCTATTACTTTTTCAGAATTTCAAGCGGTAGAATGGGAAAGTTTATCTTTTGATGCAGTTTGGAAAATGAGTTTTGTAGTGATTGGCACCACTTTTTTTACTTACTTACTCAATTTATACGCTCTCAAATATTTATCGGCTTCAACCTTAAGTGCTTTTATTTATTTACAGCCGCTTATTGCGATTTTCTATTCGATCACTACGGGAGTAGATACGTTAAACACCATTAAAGTGGTAGCTGCAATTTTGGTGTTTGTTGGCGTTTATATGGTATCTAAAAACCCGACTACGAAAGTTCAGAAAGATCAATAGCTTGAGGCTTTTTACCAAAGCGTCGCGTATCTTCTTTAGTTAGCACTTTAAAGTCTTCGGTTTTATCGAGATGCTCTAAATTTTCAATTAAATAATCAGGCAAAATCGTTAAGCTACGTTCTTTTAAATCTATCCAAGAACCTAACATTTCACAACTTGCGCAATGCTCCCCTTTATGGTTGTAAATGTTGTGTAGAAATTCAAAAAACATACCGTCTTCTGATAATCCTTTTAACTGAAGCGTCACGGTTACCGGTTTTCCTGCAAAAACTTCTTTAAAATAATAGATATGCTCGTAAAAAACCACCGGACCAATATTTAACTCGGCCAGCTGCTTTTGTCCAAAACCATTTTCCATTAGAAAAGCCATACGCGTGTGGCTCATAAAATTCATATAAGCAGAGTTCGCCAAATGACGATTCGCATCAATATCACTCCATCTAATTTCAAATTCTTTATGGTACATATTCTATAATTTTGAGCAAAACTACTAAAATCTGTTATGCAAGCATAGTTTTTAAATAAAATTTATAAGACTTGGGCAATCCCTATCGGGCCGGGCTATTCGTTTGTATCTTTTTTAGTGATTCAACTAATTCATAAAATCAAAAAACCAGAACTTCACTAAAAAAGGATACCACTGCTATCCCTATTGCAAAAAAAATCAAATGCCCGTAAATCAAGGTATACATTATTGTTTTTATTACCTTTGCGCAACTTTTAAAATAAACGCATGATTCAATCTATGACGGGTTTTGGGAAAAGCATTGTAGCGCTTCCCGGCAAAAAAATCACTATCGAACTTAAGTCTTTAAACAGTAAAAATTTAGACCTTAACGCTCGTATGCCTTCTCAATACCGAGAAAGAGAATTAGATCTACGAGGCAAAATTGCTAAATCACTATCTCGTGGCAAAGTAGATTTCTCGTTATATGTTGAAATTACCGGCGAGGCCACCACCGCTTCCGTTAATGCAGCAGTCGTAAAAAAATACATTCAGCAATTAAAAGAAATTCCGTCTACAGGAAGAGCAGACGAAGCTTCTTTATTAGAAATTGCGATGCGTTTACCCGATACCTTAAAAACAGAACGAGAAGAAATTGACGAATCTGAATTTAATGCCATCGATCAAGGTTTAGAAGAAGCCTTAACAGAGATCAACGATTTTAGAGATGCAGAAGGAAAAGCTTTAGAAAAAGATTTTGTTTTAAGAATAGAAACACTTCAGCAACTATTACAAGAAGTGATCGAAATAGATCCGCAACGAATCGATGCGGTAAAAGAGCGTTTACAAAAAGGGATCGAAGAGCTAAAAGAAAATGTTGATGAGAACCGCTTTGAACAAGAGCTTGTGTATTACATTGAAAAATACGACATCACCGAAGAAAAAACTCGATTAGAAAACCATTTAAGCTATTTTACAGAAACGCTAAATTCTAGCGATTCTAACGGTAAAAAACTTGGGTTTATTGGTCAAGAAATTGGTCGAGAAATAAATACCATTGGTAGTAAATCTAATTTTGCACCCATGCAAAAACTCGTAGTGCAGATGAAAGACGAGTTAGAAAAAATAAAAGAACAACTTTTAAACGTACTTTAAATGATAGAAGGTAAACTTATTGTCTTTTCCGCGCCTTCGGGTTCAGGTAAAACGACTATCGTTCAACACCTACTAAAGCAAGAAGATCTTAACCTGGATTTTTCGATCTCGGCTACTTCTAGAGCTCCGAGAGAAAATGAAGAAAACGGTAAAGATTACTATTTTATGTCGTTAGATGAATTTAAAACCCATATCAAAAACGACGATTTTTTAGAGTGGGAAGAGGTTTATCGCGATAATTTTTACGGTACGTTAAAAAAAGAAGTCGAACGTATTTGGGAACAAGGCAAACACGTCGTTTTTGATATCGATGTGGTAGGCGGTTTAGATATTAAACATATTTACCCAGAGCGCACTTTGGCTGTATTTGTAGAGCCGCCAAGTATCGAAGAGTTAAAAATTAGACTTAAAAAGCGCAAAACCGAAACCGAAGATCGTATTAATATGCGCGTAGCAAAAGCCTCTATCGAGATGGCAACAGCGCCGCAATTCGACTTTATTATTGTAAATAACGATTTGCAAACCGCGCTAAACGAATCGTATAGCTTGGTTAAAAATTTCATTAACAACTAAGAAGTTTTGCAAAAGAAAGTAGGCTTATATTTTGGTACGTTTAATCCTATTCATATGGGTCATTTGGCAATTGCCAACCATATGGTTGAATTTTCAGATCTAGATGAAGTCTGGATGGTGGTCACTCCGCATAATCCACACAAGAAAAAAAGCACACTTTTAGCAGATCATCATCGGTTAGAAATGGTATATCGCGCTACAGAAGCTTACGATAACATCAAGCCCAGTAATATTGAATTTGGTTTACCGCAACCCAATTATACGGTAAATACCTTAGCGCATTTAGAAGAAAAATATCCCGATTATCAATTCGCCCTCATTATGGGAGAAGATAATCTAAACACTCTTCATAAATGGAAAAACAACGAAGTGATCTTAGAGCGTTTCGAAGTTTTTGTATATCCGCGAGTTACTTCAACAACCATCAAAGAAGAGTTTAAAAATCATCCGAAAATCACAAAAGTTGATGCTCCTATTATGGAAATTTCAAGCACTTTTGTACGAAATGCCGTGAAAGAAGGTAAGAGAATTACGCCTTTACTTCCGCAGAAAGTTTGGGAATATATTGATGAGATGAATTTTTATAAATCGTAAAGCCGCTCTGCAAAATCTTACAAAACGGCTTTACTAAATAACCAACCAAAAAATCTATTTTAATAACGGAAGCTTTTCTAGTTAATTGCATAAAACCTAGAAAATGAATGTTAAAAATATCGAATCTTACCATTAAAAATCGGTTAGAGGTTTTAACTTTGAAATAAATTAAAAAGGGTTATGAATAGAGATGCAAAATTTGCAGTTTTAGGTGGCGGTAGCTGGGCAACCGCGATTGCGAAAATGCTATGTGAAAATGTAGATAAGATCTATTGGTACATGCGTAATGAAGCTGCGATCGAGCACATTCGCAAAGAAGACCATAACCCAAATTATTTAAGCTCTGTTGAATTTGACAATAACCAACTACAGCTTACCAGCGATATTAATGAAGCGGTAGAAAATGCAGATTATTTGGTTTTTGTAATTCCTTCTGCTTTTTTAAAAACAGAATTAGACGCTCTTTCTGCCTCGCTTCAAAATAAAGTGATTTTTAGCGCTATTAAAGGTATCGTACCGGAAACCAGCTTGATCGTTGGTGAACATTTTCACAAAACCTATGATATCCCTTTTGAAAATATCGGAGTAATTACCGGACCTTGTCACGCTGAAGAGGTTGCTTTAGAACGTCTCTCCTATCTTACCATTGCTTGTGCTAACGAAGATCACGCTAATTTCTTAGCAGAGCATTTAAGCAGCGAATACATAAAATGTACGACAAGTGAAGATGTGGTCGGTACAGAATATGCCGCTATGCTGAAGAATATTTATGCGATCGCAGCAGGAATTGCACACGGTTTAGGTTACGGCGATAACTTTCAGAGTGTTTTAATGAGTAATGCGATTCGTGAGATGAAGCGTTTCATTAAAAAAACCTATAAGATGAAACGTAATATCAATGATTCTGCCTATTTAGGAGATCTATTAGTGACCGGTTATTCGGTTTTTAGTAGAAACAGAATGTTCGGGAATATGATTGGGAAAGGTTACACGGTAAAAAGCGCTCAAATGGAAATGAATATGGTTGCGGAAGGTTATTATGCCACCAAAAGTGCTTACCAGATCAATAAAGAAAAAGCTAAGAAAGCGCGTACACCGATAATTAATGCGGTTTATCAAATTCTTTACGAGCAGAAAAACCCTAAAAAGACTTTCATTAAATTAAGCGAAAAGCTTAATTAACTTCAACCGACTTGAAAAACAATCATTTTTTTAGCGCACTTTTAGTAGCGCTTGGCGCGGCAAGCTATGGTATTCTAACCACCTTCGTAAAATTAGCATACGCTGAAGGTTATAATACCTACGAGGTGACCTTCTCGCAGATGTTGTTAGGTTTTCTTGCTTTGTTAGTGATCAACTTCTTTTATAAAGGAAAAAAGCAGACAAAGCCAGTTACCAAAGCTTCTTCTAAAAATATAATTCACTTAGCGCTGGCAGGAACTTCTTTAGGCTTTACGAGTATTTTTTACTACTTAGCGGTTCAATATGTTTCGGTATCGATTGGTATTGTTTTATTGATGCAAAGTGTTTGGATGGGCGTGGTTTTTAACGCCATAAAATCAAAAGAGCGACCTACCTTATTAAAAATTTTAGCTGTTGTGCTTATTTTAACAGGAACGTTCTTAGCCACCAATGTCTTTTTCGATGAGTTTACTATTAGTCCTCTAGGAGTTTTGTTTGGGTTATTAGCTGCTTTGTCTTACACAGTTACGATTTACACCTCAAATACCGTTGCCAAACATTTACCTGCCATCACTCGAAGTAAATGGATGATGCTAGGCGGATTTATAATTGTTGCTCTTCTCGCTATTCCTTATTTGAATGAAAGCTTCAACTGGAATGTGTTTACGAAATGGGGACCCATTTTAGCATTGTTCGGCACCATTCTTCCACCTCTATTAATGACACAGGGAATGCCGAAATTGAATGTGGGTTTAGGTGTAATAATTACTTCAATAGAATTACCAGTCGCCGTGATTGCGGCTTATTTCATTTTAAATGAAGAAGTAAATTTGTATCAATGGTTGGGTATTTTATTCATCTTAACCGCAATTGTGGTGATGAATTTGAGAAAACTTCAGCAATAAAATTTAACTCGCTAAAATACCTTCTTCCTTCATTAAAGGAACTTTCTTAGCGTTAGCTTCAGCAATTGTATGCTTTTTGAAAATGAAATTCTTATGAAGCATTTTTCCTTCAGCAAAAAAGCTAACTGAAAATTCGTTATTCAGCTTTAAAACATTTGGTTCTAGATATTCAACTTTTGCAAAAGACTTCGCACCCAAAACTTTTAACGTGTGACGCATAGTCGATGTTTTGTCTTTCTTATCATAACCACTAGAAACGATGAGTACAGTTTCTAACGGATAGTTGTTTTCATTAATTAAATATGCATACCAATCGTGCGTACGGTGGTCTTTATTAAACTCGTTAACCGCTACTAAATAAACGCCTTCTATTACAGGAATTTCAATATCTTTCTTCACAACTACTAATCGTTAAGTCGATGTTTAATTTTTTGATAGGCAATCGCAAATAAGATCACGGCAACCGCTAACAAGATTAAACCAATGGTAATTTTTAAAAGTGCGATGATAAAGGTGACGTATAAAATAACACCTAACACAATGATTACCAATGCAAAAAAGCCTATCCTCTTCATATTATAAAACAGATTTAAACTGATCTAAGAAACGAACATCGTTCTCATAAAACATTCGAATATCACCAATTTGATACAGTAACATCGCAATACGCTCGATACCCATCCCAAAAGCAAAACCAGAATATTCTGTTGGATCGATGTTACAGTTTTTAAGTACGTTAGGATCTACCATACCGCAACCCATAATTTCTAACCAACCGGTTCCTTTAGTGATTCTGTAATCGGTTTCGGTTTCTAAGCCCCAATAAATATCTACTTCGGCACTTGGCTCTGTAAATGGGAAATATGAAGGGCGTAATCTAATTTTAGACTTTCCGAATAATTGCTTAGTAAAATATAGTAAAGTTTGCTTTAGATCTGCAAATGAAACGCCTTTGTCGATATATAAACCTTCTACCTGATGAAAAATACAGTGTGAACGCGCAGAAATTGCTTCATTTCTAAATACTCTTCCCGGAGAAATCGTACGAATTGGCGGCTGATTATTTTCCATATACCTCACCTGAACACTAGATGTGTGCGTTCTTAGCAAAATCTCTTCAGGATCGGTTTGAATGAAAAACGTATCCTGCATATCTCTGGCAGGATGATATTCCGGAAGGTTTAAGGCCGTAAAGTTGTGCCAGTCGTCTTCCATCTCCGGACCTTCAGAAACATTAAAACCAATGTTTGAGAAGATGTCGATGATCTGATTTTTAACGATAGAAATAGGATGACGTGAACCAATTTCGATAGGCTCACCGGGACGTGTTAAATCGCCATAAACGCCTTTTTCTTCCAGCTTACTTTCTAACTCGTCTTTTAGCTGGTTTACTTTATCTTGCGCGGCAGTTTTAAGCTCATTAATCGTTTGCCCAAACTCTTTTTTAGATTCGTTAGGCACGTTTTTAAATTCTGCAAAAAACTCTTTTAAGATCCCTTTTTGTCCTAAAAATTTAATTCTGAAGTTTTCTACTTCCTCTTGTGTCGAGGCTGAAAATTTTTCTACTTCAGCAATGTAATTTTTAATCTTATCTATCATTTTTCTTCAACTTATAAAGGCGCAAAGTTAAGAAAATAGAAAACTAATGGAAGCTTTTTAACGGGGTATATTTTCAGAAGAAATTCTTAACCGATCTTTATAAATATAGCGCATTAAAAAGAAGACCGAAATTGCTCCGAAACTATGCCAAAGCCAATGCGTACCTACTTCAAAAATATCGGCTCTTATATCTAAAATTCTGAACGTAATCGCACTACTAAACGATAATAAGGCGAATAAAATATTCTCACCGAATTTGAATTTCGTTTTTACCAAGTAAATACACATCGGTAATAACAACCCGATAGCTGTAGAAATATAGTCGATAGAATTGCCCAATTTATAAGGCCATTTGATAAATTTGGGAGCAAAAAGCAAAAGCAGAACAATGGCGAGCAAACCGTATTTTTGCAACGAATTTTCGCCGTCTTTAAAGGTAAAATAGATCGAAGCTGAAAGACATAAAATTACAATAGGCACCCAATCCATCAACAACCAAATCTCGTGACTTCGCGTACCATGATAGATTGTACCACCTACAAAACCTACAAATAAAATGGGTAATGCATACACCAAAAATGCTTGCTGTTTTGCATTTTTATAAACGCGTACCGAAAAATAAATGACGATCGCTAAAAACAATAAGTTACTAAACGTATTAAATGGCTCTACCGGAAATCGACCTTCAATGGTTTCCCGATAAATTGGTCCGCTATCGTTGGGAAAATTTATAGCGTTTAGAAAAAATATCATCTATAAAATATATTCTTTTTCTAAAAAATATTGCACGATCGCTTCTTTCATCATAATGGCTTGTTCTCCTGCTTTTAAGTTGGGCAGTTGCTCTAAAACTTTATAATGCGGCCAGCCGTCTTCATCGATATAATCAAACTCGTAATACCCATAAGGTTCTAAAAGTCTGCAAATAGCAATATGCATTAGATCTAACTTTTGATCTTTCTTAAACCGTTGGTGCAGTTGCCCTAATTCTTGCACGCCAATTAGGTAAATAATTGCATCTAATTCTAACACATCTCCATCTGCAAATTGCTGAGATAGTTTTTGCTGAACTCTCTCCCAATTTTGTTTTAATTCTTCATCTCTTGCCATAGGTGCAAAGATAAGCAACTTCTTTTGCCAAAATAATTATATTTGCTTTTATGAATTTAGTTGATGTTGTTATCGTAATCATCCTAATCTTAGGGTTTGTACGCGGAGCTATGCGAGGCTTAATTGTTGAACTGGCTTCTTTAGTCGCACTCATTGCAGGGATTTACGGTGCCATACATTTTTCTTACTTCGCCATCGATTTTCTGGGTGAAAGGCTTTCTTGGGATGAAGAGTATATTAAGATCGCAGGCTTTGCGCTTACCTTCTTACTCATTGTTTTACTTATTTTACTCATCGGAAAACTCCTTACCAAACTCGCCGGAATGATCGCTCTCGGAATTGTAAATCGAATTTTAGGCGGAATTTTCGGACTTATAAAGTTTGCTTTCGTTCTTAGCGTGATCGTTATGTTTTTAACCAACCTCAACAAAAGCATTACTTTTTTAGAAGAAGGTCATTTTAAGACTTCAATCTTATTAAAACCTATCAAAAAAGTAGCACCGATCGTTTTGCCACCGATTTTAGAAGGTTTTGAAGAAACCAACGATAAATTAAACGTATAAAAAAAGAGCCGAAAAATTATTCGACTCTTTAATTTATTTTAAGTTGAAGTAAATTCTTAGAAATCTAATTTATATACTTCATCTAACTCATCGTTATTACTTAAATTCACGCCAAGATCGTTAACTAAACCGGTACCAACGCCGTAAGCCCAACCGTGAACGGTAAGTTTTTGGTCATTTTTCCAAGCGTTTTGCACGATAGAAGTTTCAGCAAGATCAAAAACTTGCTCTACCACATTTAGTTCAACAAACTTATCCCAACGTTCTTTTTCATCTTCAATCTTTTCTAATTCTGCTTGATGTTTTCTGTAAACGTCTTTAATATGTCGAATCCAGTTATCGATTAAACCGATAGATTTATGCTCCATCGCTGCTTTTACACCACCACAACCATAGTGACCACAAACAATAATATGTTCAATTTTAAGAGCATTTACCGCGTAATCTAAAACGCTCAACATATTCATATCGGTATGTACGACCATATTAGCAATATTACGATGTACGAAAACTTCTCCCGGAGGCGCTCCGATAATTTCATTTGCCGGCACACGACTATCTGCACAACCAATCCATAAAAGTGGTGGCTGCTGTCCATTTTCTAAGCGTTTAAAAAATTCTGGATCACTGGCTAACTTTTCGTTTACCCAGTTTTTATTATTATCAAGAATTTTTTTATAAAACTGTTGTCCCATAATGTAAAGATTTAAGCAATTTGTTTTTTCTCTTTTTCAAAAAATTTCTTATAACTTTCAGGGTTTTCAAATTTCCCTTTCTTGGAGACAAAGGTAATGGTTATATTTCTTTCTTTAGCTTGAACAGAAAATTCATCTAAAATTTCAATCACATCATAATCAATAGATTTTACTTTTTGAGCATTGATTTCTAAGATCGCTCCGTTTGGTAATTGCTGAAGTTCTCTATTAATTGCTCCTTTATTTAAGAAGGTCACTTCTTCTGCTAATTCTAATTGATAGTTCTTGCTATTAGCAGCTACTTTTTCTTGATGTAAAAAATGTGAATTTTTATAACTATTCAGTAAAATTACAATAATGCCGACCGCTAAGCCCAGACCAATACCAATAAGCAAATCGGTAAAAACAATACCAAGTATGGTAACAATAAAAGGGACAAATTGAGTTAAACCTAGACTCCACATTTTCTTGAAAAGTGATGGTTTTGCCAATTTATAACCCACAACTAATAAAATAGCAGCCAAAACAGCTAGCGGAATCATATTAAGCAATACCGGAATCGTTACTACAGAAATAAGCAAAAAGAAACCATGTAAAATTGCTGAAACTTTTGTTTTTGCGCCCGATTGCACGTTTGCAGAACTTCTTACAATAACCTGCGTAATAGGTAAACCTCCGATTAATCCTGAAATAATATTACCTGTTCCTTGCGCTAGTAATTCTCGATTTGTTGGTGTTACTCGTTTTTGTGGATCTAATTTATCTGCAGCTTCTACACATAGCAATGTTTCTAAACTTGCCACAATTGCGATCGTAGCTCCGGTTAATAAAACACTGTAATTTGTGATCACGCTAAAACTAAAATTAGGAAATGTAAATTGCGAAGTAAAATCATCAAAACTTTCCGGTACAGGAACATTTACTAAATGCTCTTCAGCAATACCTAAATTACTTCCTTGCATCGTTACATAATAAACAACACCCGCCACGACAGCAACTAAAGGTCCCGGAATGATCGTAAAGATTTTAGATTTTTTTGCTAAAACAAATTCCCATAACAGTAGAATTGCAAGTGAAATTAAAGTTACAATTACCGCACCTACAGAAATATAATCAAGCATATTGAAGAGTTCTGTAAAAGTATTTTCACCATCGGCTTGTAAAAATTGAAGTTCACCTTCATAATCTTTATCGTAACCAAATGCGTGCGGAATTTGTTTAAGAAAAATAATAATTCCGATACCGGCGAGCATTCCTTTAATCACAGATGAAGGAAAGTAATATCCAATGACTCCGGCTTTTAAAACACCTAATAAAATTTGTAGAACTCCGCCAATTACTACAGCCACTAAAAACTGCTCAAAACCTAAATTCGCGATCGCTCCCAAAACAATTACCGCCAAACCTGCTGCGGGACCGCTTACTCCTAACTGAGAACCACTAATAGCTCCTACCACAACGCCGCCAATAATCCCAGCAATTAATCCTGAAAAAGCCGGTGCTCCACTCGCTAATGCAATACCTAAACACAAAGGCAAGGCTACAAAAAAAACAACAATACTTGCAGGAATATCCTTATTTAAATGCTTAAACATAACTATTAAATTTTACAATGCTTAGCTATTGTATAATTTACAAAAGCAACATTGTTTAGTTTTTTTAAATGAAATTTTTATAAAATACTACTAGAACGTTTAAGCTAATTCTGGTGGAGGGGAAAGTAAATCAAAGTAAATAACCGGTAAAGGCATTACATAATAGTCACCAAATGAAGTGATATTTTCTTCTAAAATAAAAGAAGTTAGGTTAGATTCTGGAATGAGTTTAAATTGAAAATCATCACTTTTCTTTTTGCCATAACCGCGATGGTTTTCTTCTTCTTCACTATAATTATAAACATAAGAAATATCGGCATTATGCTTAATTAGCGTAACTACCGTTGGCGTTACTGTAAAAGCAATAAATAAAAAGAGAAATATAGATGCCAGTGATTTCAATAGTGTATTGTTTTAGAAAACAAGACTAAAGTAAGAAAATTATAGCTTATTATGCCCATTAGAGGACTTTTAAATCATTTTCTTTGATCCAGCCTTGTCGGCCATCGGCTAATTCAATTTTATAGAAGTTATTAAATTCATCTAACAATTTAATTTTAGTGCCTTCGTGTAGAATAAATGCGTTTGAAGAACTTGGGTTAGGTTCAGATAAAACCGTAGATTCTTCAGCAAAAACTATTGCAAACTTCTTTTCTGCTGAATATCGAATTGTAAATAAGCAAATACTACAGAAGAGATCATTACCAAAGTACTTACCACAAAAAGCGTAAAAAAGGCTCTTTTTTTGGTGGTCGTTGCAGAAAAATAATACAAGAAAAAGAACACGACTAAAATTACAGAAGCCACAACTGCCAACCAAGCCCAGCCGTTGTAACTCAATTTAGAAATAATACCGTCTACGATTTTAGAAAGACTTCCTTTAGGCAAAGTTTCAATAGCATCTAAAGTCATATTCTGTGCAAAAACCAGATTGTTTTGCGCATCTTTATGATTAGGATCGAGCAACAATGCTTTTTCGTAATTATAAACACTTGGCGCGATGTGATCTAGTTTGTAATGTGCATTTGCCAGATTGTAGTAGAGATTAGCAGAAGTCTCACCATTCGCTAAAATCTGTTCATATTTATCGATGGCATTATTATAATTACCATTTGCATAATCTTGAGAAGCTTGCTCAAACAAAGCTTCGTTATCTTGAGCAAACAAACTTGTACTTAGCAATAAAAAAACAATCAATAACTTTTTCATCTTACCACTGCTTATCTAATTCTGAAATTGTTGTTTTGGCTTTATTGTAATCTTGTTGCATCCCAACATTAGAAGTTGGCGTATAGCGAGCAAACTCACAACTTTCTAAAATACCGATAAATGCTGAAATCGTTTCTTGCTCTACGCCACGCTCTGCCAATAAAGCTTTGATCTTATCTTTGCTCATTTCTCCCGTTTTAATAGAAAGTTTCGCCTTTAAATAATTATGCAACGCGCGTTCTAAAGCTTCGTAAAACTGCTTTTGGTCGCCTAAATTTTTCTTTGCTTCAGATAAATATTTACGAGCAAGTTTATCGGCTTTTTTAGACGTATTATTGGCTGCATCTGCCAAATAGCTTTTACGTTTTTTTCCGGTAACAATCCCTATCGGAATTAATAATAACGGCATCACTACTCCTGTCCAAAAACCAACACTTTTAAA
Organism: Mesonia mobilis DSM 19841; assembly: GCF_000423405.1. Taxonomy (GTDB): domain Bacteria; phylum Bacteroidota; class Bacteroidia; order Flavobacteriales; family Flavobacteriaceae; genus Mesonia; species Mesonia mobilis. Next base: position 47,027 of record NZ_AUHX01000008.1, read on the forward strand.
AAACGGAGAACGATCAATCGGTTTTAAATTAGCGTCTAGCTGAATATATTTAAATTGACTTGGCGCTGAAGCTACCGCTTGTTTGGTGTTTCCATCAGAAGTTGTCGAAGTTACCTGAGCCGCATTATTGATCGGGCCGTTTTCAACATTTAATAAAATCTCTTCGGAAGTAAGCGTTTTATAGGTTTCTGTTCTTGGGTCGAAATAACTAAAACTTACCGGATTTATAGGGTATTTTCCTTTTAACTGCGGAACAACCGTGTAGTTATCAGAAATGTTCCCGTACATTCCATTTAAATTGGTATTTACATTTTCTAGATGTTCCGGTTCGTAAACTTCTAAAGAAGACGGTAAATTTAACTTCGGAAGCTGAAATAATTTTAAATTCCCATTCCCCGAAACCTGAAGCTTAATTTGCAAAGATTCTGTAGCATCCAACACGTCTTTTGTATTGGTCACTTTAAAGTTGAAACTCCCAACAGCTCCCGTAAAATTAGCCGGTTTGCCTTCGCTAGGCAACGCTTTTACATCGATGGTTTGATTGTTAGAAGAAACGGTGCGTTCAATGGTTTCATATAAACGTCTTCCAAAAATATCTCGACGGTCTGAAGGTACATTTACAGGAACGGTAAGCGAAAGAGGTTCTATTTTTAACTTTCCGGTTTTCTGCGGATAAAGTACCGTTTCTCGAATCACTACATATTGGTAAGGATCGCCACGATAGAGATCTTCTTTTACGCTTAAATGTTTAATATCGATATCTTGACTCCAAAAATCGGCATACGTCGGGTTGTCTTTTGGGTACCATTGTCTAACGGTAATTTCCGGACTAAAATAGAGTTTGTATCGTACCGAAATACCTTCATTTAAATACGGGTTTCGGTTAGAAATTTCAGCTACTAAATGAATATTATCGGCCGCAATAATTTCTGGGTTTCTTCCTTCGGTTGGTGTATCGACAGCGGCGGTTACTTCAATATCGATAAAAGGTGTTTTGTAGGTTTGCCCCTCTATTTCTACTTCAGCTTGACCAATTTTAAAGTTTCCTCTTCCGTTAGGTTGTAGAAAATAACTATACTTTTTTTGAAAAGACATTCTACCATTGGTAAAACTCTGACTGATCGACTGGTTGGGACCACCAATTACCGTAAAGCCTTTAAAATCTGGCGGATTAAAATTATCTCCGTCTTGATTCATTGTAAAATCGACACGTAAACGTTCGTTAACGCCTAGCTTTTCTCGGCTGGCTTCGGCTTCAAATTTTACTTGTGCCCAACCGGAAACCGAAACAAACAACAGGATGTAAAAAATAAACTGCTTCATCTTCATTACCAATCTTTATCTGTGCTTTTAGGCTGACCTTTTGCTCTTCGAGCGTTAATTTTATCTTGAATTTCTTTTTCTTGATTCTCCATAGCTTCTAACAAATTCTTCATTTGTTGCGGCGACATTTGTCCTTTTACCGGCTGCTGGCTTTGCTCTTTTCCTTCTTTACCGCTATCTTTTTGTTGTTGCTTATCGGGTTGCGGTTTTTCTTTATCGCCCTCGCCTTCTTTTTTCTCTTGCTTATTTTCTTCGCTTCCCTGCTCTTGATTTTTGCCTTGATCGCCTTCTTGGTTATCTTTTTTATCTTGGTTTTTCTGCTGGTCTTCTTTGTTTTCTCCTTCTTCGTCTTTATTCTTTTTATTCTGCTCTTCTTGATCTTTGCTCTTATCTTGATCTTGCTGCATTTGCTCAGCTTTCTTTTTGGCGATCGCTAAATTATAACGCGTTTCTTCATCGGTCGGGTCGTTTCTTAAAGCATTTTTATAAGCTTCGACCGCTTCGCCATATTTTTCTTCTTTCATAAAAACATTTCCTTGGTTGTGAAATGCTTTGTGTTTAGTCGATTTACTTTCTGAAACTTTGGCAGATTGATTAAGTCTCGAAACCGATTCTAAGTTTTTTTCTTTATTGTGATAAACCGTCCCCAAATTATACCTTAGTTCAGCATTATCGGGATCTTTAGAGATCGCCTCGCGGTATTTGGCTTCAGCTTTTGCAAACTCGTTATTCGCCATCGCGTTTTGCGCTTCAAAAGCTAAGGTTTTAGCTTCAGTTTGTCGTTGTTTGGCTTCTTCATCTTGCGCTTTTGCCTGAAAAGCTACTGAAAAAACTAAACCTATAAGTACAATTAGTTTATGCTTCATCTTCTTTCTTTTCATTAAATAAATTCAGCCTTCTTATCCAAGAGGTTTTACGTTCTAACACCAATACATCTAAAACTATAAAAAGTATGCCAAAGCCTAAAAACCATTGAAACTGATCTTTATAATCTGCAAATTGCTGACTTTCGAATTCGGTTTTTTCAATATTGGCTAAAATGTCATTCACCTTATCGATCACTTGGCTTGTGTTATTCCCGCTAATATACTCGCCGTTGGTTTCTTCTGAAATTTGCTGAAGTGTACTTTCGTCTAACTTCGTGATCACCGTTTCACCACTACTATCTTTTTTATACGATTGCGTGACGTTATTTCTTTTGATGGGAATAGGTCCGCCTTTAGCTGAACCAACGCCGATGGTGAAAATGCGTATTCCTTTTTCGGCAGCTTGCTCTGCAATATCTTCAATATTACCACCGTGATCTTCACCATCGCTAATTAAAAATAGAACACGATTGGTTTCAGACTCATCATTGTAATAGGTTTGTGCAAGTTCGATAGCTTCGTTAATCGCCGTACCTTGGCTAGAAACCATATCGGTATTCATCGCTTGTAAAAACAACTTGGCAGAACCGTAATCGGTTGTAATTGGCAACTGCGGAAATGCCGAACCTGCATAAGCAATGATCCCTACGCGATCGCTAGTTAGATTATTAATGATCTGCGTAACCAGCTGCTTCGATTTTTCTAAACGGTTGGGTGCAATATCTTCTGCAAGCATACTTTTACTCACATCGATCGCAAAAACAATATCGACACCTTCACGTTTAACGGTTTCCATTTTAGAACCGATCTTTGGGTTAACAAGCGCCATCGTTAAAAAAGCGATCGCTAAACTCCAAAACAAAACTTTTAATATCGGTTTAAACCTCGATTTATTCGGACTTAATTTTTCTAAAGAAACCGGAGTTGCGAATTTTTGCTGGGCTTTTTTCTTCCAAATAAGTTGAAGAAAATAAATAACAATCACCACGGCAATTGCCAGTAAAAACCAAAAATATATTTTCTCTTCTAAAACTACCATTTATACAAAACTTCTAAATATTGTGTTTCTAAGTATAATTTCAATTAAAAAAAGTAAGCCGGCTAAGATGACTAACGGTCTATATTTTTCTTCGTAATTATAAAATTTAGATTCTTCTATTTCTGTTTTTTCCAGTTTATTGATCTCTTCGTAGATCTCTTCCAACTTTTCGTTATTAGTCGCTCTAAAATACTTCCCGTTGGTTTGGTTAGAGATCTGTTTCATTAAATCTTCGTCAATTTCAACCTTTGTTGGGCCGTATCTAAATTGCCCGCTGCGATCGATACCAATTGGCCCCAAAGCGGTTCCGTTAGAACCTAAACCAATAGTGTACACTTTTATGTCGTATTCTACGGCTAATTCTCCCGCAATTTTAGGATCGATGAAACCCGTATTATTCACTCCGTCAGAAAGTAAAATGATCACTTTACTTTTTGCTTTACTATCTTTTAAACGGTTTACTGAGGTTGCTAATCCCATCCCAATTGCAGTACCATTTTCTAACAAATCGCTATACTGAATATCTTCTAAGGCACTTTGCACAATGGCTTTGTCGCTAGTGATCGGGGTTTTTGTAAAACTTTCACCGGCGTAAGCCACCAAACCAATACGATCGTTTGGGCGACCTTCGATAAACTCTGCAGCTACTTCTTTTAAAGCTTCTAAACGATTAGGTTTTAAATCTCTTGCCAACATACTAGGCGAAACATCGATAGCCATTACAATATCGATCCCTTGCGTTTTTTTGGTTCTCGAAGTAACATCGACCGTTCTTGGTCTTGCCATTGCGGTAATTAATAAGGCAAGACAAAGCAACCTCAGCACAAATAGAACCGGTCTTAGTTTAGGTAAAATACCTTGTTTTATTTTGAAACCTTTGATGCTGGAAATTTTAACTTCCGGGGTTTGTAGGTTTCGCTTCCAGATATACCAAGCAATTAGTATTGGAAATAATAGAAATAACCAAAACCATTGCGGATTTTCGAAAGTGATGTTATTAAAATCGAACATTAGTTTTCTCTGTTAAATTCTATTGAATTAATAATACGATTAGCTATTTCTTCAGCGTACTCATCTCCTTTATTGTAGATAACAGTAACTTGCTCAAAACCTCCATTTTCAAAAAGATTTAGAATCAAATATTCTTTAGTTTGATCTCTATCTAATAAAGGATTTTTATAGACGGCACTTCCAAAAACTTTAATTCCCTCCTGCCCGGTTGCTGTAGTAAATTTTTCATCTTTCATGATAATATTCCTAGCTCCATTTTTTTCCATCTCATTAAGGATACCATCAACCGTTCCATTCAAATTAAAGTCTATACCAGATGGTATCGGCATTGTACTTAGCATAATGTGAAAATCCCCTAATTCTGGCCCGTAATTAAAGACTTCCATTTCTAAAGTTTGTTTACCAAAAGTCATTTTCACAGGCTCTTTAATTCTTGTTAGCACCGCTGGTGTACTTACGGTTACTGATGGAAAACCATATTCGCTTTTTACCCAATCGCCTTCTAATAGTTCTTTAGTAGGAGTACCAAGCAACTGATCTTTTACAGCATTATAGCCTTTAATGCCGATAAACGTAAAAATGCCGATAAAACCAATAGCAAATCCAAGAGCTACTGAAATGATTATCGTTCGCTTTTTCTTTTTTCTTCGTTTTTCTTCAGCGTAGGCTTCGTCTTTAAGCAATTCTTCTTCTGTAGGTTCTGGGATCGAATCTTTAATACTATTAATATCTTCTTCGATTAATTGACGGTCGGCTTTTGCTGTGAGTTTATCCATTCCGCCGCCGGCGAACTTAATTAAATCGGCTCGGCGTAGAATATCTTGCAGATCGTTTATTACCTTATGTTTAACGAGTATAGATTTATTCGCTTTTAATTCATTTAAATGTTGAATAAGCTCTTCTGTGGTACTTTCTAAAGCGCGTTCGTCTATTTTTTCATCGATATATCTTTTTACCGCTAAAGTTAAGGTTGAATAATATTCCTTCATTTCACCACGCTCCAACGCCTGACTTTCATCTAATTTTTTAAGCGTATCGATCGCTTTCTCGTAGGGCGGAATTTGCTGTTCTCTTTCAATCTTACGCTGACGCAATTTTAAGAACAACAACACTAAACCGGCTACTGCGGCAATCACCAAAATTAACCAAAGAATCCACCACGGGAACGAAGAAGGTTCTTCTATCTCGATCGTTGGTTTTATAGGAAATAAGGCTTGTTTAGTCGTATCGACCACGACCGTGGCAACTTCAACTTTAATTGAATCGGTAAATAAACTTTGGTCGTTTACGATTATTTTTTGCTTCGGAATCACATAAGAACCCGAATCCCATTGCGTTAATGCATATTCTCGCGTTAACTGCCAGGTTTTATTATCTTTTAGCCGAGTGGTATCTATTTGGTAAGCCTCGACCATTTCTAGCGGCATAAACGTTTGCCCTTCAGGAAAAACTACCGGAAAATCTTTATTGGCTTCAACTTTTATTTGATAACGAAATTGCTCACCGATCTTTAGCTGAGTCGTATCGATAGAAGATATAACTTCTTGCGCGTAAGTTTGCTGAAGAAATAGCACTGCCAATACCGCAAAAAACAAGCTTTTGCTCTTAGCTATTTTTGTTACTAACTGCTTCATTTTACCCTCTTTGTTTAAAATAACCCAACAATTTTTTCACATAACTTTCGTCGGTTCTTGTATCGATACTACCAGAACCGCTTACTCGAAAACTTTGCTGAAAATAATCTGCTCGTTCTCTAAAATATTTGGCGTAACTCGTTCTTACCGATTTAGACCCCGTATTTACCCAAATAAGCTCACCGGTTTCTTCATCTTGCATTTGCACCATTCCTACATTTGGCATTTCTTCTTCTCGCTTATCGTAAACACGAATACCGGTAACGTCGTGTTTGTTACCCATAATTTTGAGCGTATGCTGATATTCGTCGGTTAAAAAGTCGGAAAGAATAAACACAATGGCTTTTTTCTTCATCATATTCTGAAGAAATTTGAGTGCTTTCGACAAGTCTGTTTGTTTACTTTTTGGCTGAAATTCTAGTAACTCACGAATAATTCGTAACACGTGTGAACGCCCTTTTTTAGGCGGAATGTATAATTCTACCTCATCTGAAAATAGCAACAAACCAATTTTATCGTTGTTCTGTGTTGCTGAAAAAGCCAAAGTTGCAGCAATTTCGGTGATAATATCTTTTTTAAAGGTTTCGGTTGAACCAAAAAACTCGGAGCCCGAAACATCGGCTACTAACATCATGGTGAGTTCGCGCTCTTCTTCAAAAACTTTTACAAAAGGTTCGTTGTAACGCGCAGTCACATTCCAATCGATGCTTCGCACATCGTCGCCAAATTGGTATTGACGCACTTCGCTAAAGGTCATCCCACGACCTTTAAAGGTTGAATGATATTCACCACCAAACACGTGATTGCTTAACCGCCGTGTTTTAATTTCTATTTTTCGTACTTTTTTAAGGAGTTCTTTCGTGTTCATTATTCTGCATCAGATTAGATTTCAACTGAAAAAAATTAACCAGTTTTGTCTATTCTATGGCACTTCAATTTCATTTACGATCTTACCTACAATATCTTCTGAAGTAATATTTTCTGCTTCAGCTTCATAAGTAATCCCTATTCTGTGGCGTAAAATATCGAGTACTACGGCTCTTACATCTTCCGGAATTACGTAACCTCTTCTTTTAATAAACGCATAACACTTGGCGGCTGTCGCTAAGTTAATACTTCCTCTTGGTGAAGCTCCAAAAGAGATTAAAGGTTTTAAGGATTCTAATTTATATTTCTCCGGGTAACGGGTCGCAAAAATGATATCGAGAATATATTTCTCAATTTTTTCATCCATATAAACTTCACGGACGGCTTGTTGAGCAGTTAAAATTTGCTCTAACGAAACTACCGGATTCACTTTCTCGAAAGATCCTTTTAAATTGGCTCTTACGACTAATTGTTCTTCTTCTAGTTTAGGATAATCGATTACCGTTTTTAGCATAAAACGGTCAACTTGTGCTTCTGGCAATGGGTAAGTACCTTCTTGCTCGACCGGGTTTTGCGTTGCCATTACTAAGAAAGGTTTGTCTAACACAAAGGTTTGTTCACCAATGGTTACTTGCTTTTCTTGCATCGCTTCCAGTAACGCCGATTGTACTTTTGCCGGCGCACGGTTGATCTCATCTGCCAGTACGAAATTTGCAAAAATTGGTCCTTTCTTAATGCTGAAGTCATTGTCCTTCATATTATAAATCATCGTACCCACAACATCGGCAGGAAGTAAATCTGGCGTAAACTGAATTCTGCTGAAACTTCCTTTCACTGCTTTAGAAAGGGTGTTAATGGCTAAGGTTTTTGCCAAACCGGGAACACCTTCTAGTAAAATATGACCTTGCCCTAATAAACCAATAAGCAAGCGTTCGATCATGTGTTTTTGACCGATGATCACTTTGTTCATCTCATTAGTTAGCAAATCTACAAACGCACTTTCACGTTGTATTTTTTCATTTAAACCTGCAATATCTACGGATGTGTTTTCTTCCATAATTTATAACTAAAGTTAAATTCTTTCTTTTCTGTTTATAAGACTTGGCAAAGTCCCAAAATATTCATTTAATACTGTTAATATTTGGTTAAAATACCGAATGCTTCAAATATAATCGATTCGCTAAAATGAAGCAATTTTTAAGTCTTTTGTTCAAAAGACTTAACAAATGAGTTAGTGTTGCAATTTTTTTGATTTTTTTCGCTGAAGTTGGTTGCGAACTCTCTTTATAACGTAAACTATTCAGATTTAGTACTTCATGTGTTCATATCTTTAAATTAATTTAATTATGCTCGTTTTCATTCCTGTCTAAATTGAATTACTTTTAAGCAAAAAGTATATTGTAATGAATAAAACTGCCTTGATTACCGGAGCTACCAGTGGAATAGGAAAAGCTACGGCTATAGAACTTGCTAAAGAAAATTTCAATTTAATTCTCTGCGGAAGAAGACAACAACGTTTAGACGATTTAAAAACAGAACTTTCTAAAATTACAGATGTTCATACCTTAACTTTTGATGTTCGCCATAAAGATGAAGTAAAACAAGCTTTGGAATCGCTTCCGGAAGCATTTCAGCAAATCGATATTCTGATCAACAATGCAGGTAACGCTCACGGTTTAGACCCGATACAAGATGGAAGTACAGAAGATTGGGACGCGATGCTCGATATTAACGTAAAAGGCTTATTGTACGTGAGCAAGCAGATTATGCCACAGATGATCGAGCGCGGTAACGGACATATAATTAACATTGGCTCTACCGCCGGAAAAGAAGTTTACCCTAAAGGAAATGTGTATTGCGCCAGCAAACACGCTGTCGATGCGATTACACAAGGAATGCGAATAGACCTTAACGGAACCGGCGTGAAAGTTGGCGGCATTAATCCCGGATTGGTAGAAACCGAGTTTAGCGAAGTGCGTTTTAAAGGCAACTCTGAAAAAGCTACAAAAGTTTATCAAGGTTTTGAGCCGTTAAAACCGGAAGATATTGCAGACATTATCAAATTTGTGGTGACCAGACCTTACCACGTAAATATTGCCGACCTCATCGTGATGTGTACTGCGCAAGCTTCTTCAACCATCGTAGATAAAAAATGATATGATTAACAAGCGCTTGCTCATTAAAAATCTTTTAGCTCATAACGATGAGAATAGTTTTTATGACAAAAAGCGCAGGTTAAATCTTGGCGAAAAAGAAGGAAAAGCAAAGTTTCTAAAACACGTTTGTGCACTTGCCAACAGTAATCCGTTTAACAACAGCTACATTGTGGTTGGTGTTGAAGATCGTGACAATAGTATTGTTGGTGTCGATTTTTTTGATGATAGTAAAATTCAGAATCTAGTGAATGCTTATCTTAAGAATCCGCCTAATATCACTTACGAAAATATTCTTTTTCCGCATTTACCAAACGATCAAGTAGTTGGCTTAGTAATTATTAGAGCAAATCACGGACGCGTTTGTAGCCTTCGGAAAAACATTTGGAAATACTATGGCGGCGCAGTATTTTTTAGAGACGGCAGCATTAGTATGCCTAAAGATTTCGGCATCGATCTAACCGATAGAAATTCTAAAATCGTAGCTTCTATTGAAAGTCATTCACAAAACACCATTGAGTATACGCTTGATGGTGTTTTCGATTTTATGCAGAAAAACAGGGATTATCATCCTACGTATAAAGTTTTTCAAGAGTATTTTGTGGTCTGTTGGGCCGGCAAAGAAAAGGTAGTCAAAGATCAAAAATATTACAGCCGCGTTAATATTGAATTGATCAACGAGCAGGTAAAATTATTTTATTCAGATCTAGATGAAATAAGTATCTTTTTTGCTCCCGATGAATTTAAAATTATTGAATATGTGTATCTCGGTTTGTATGAAAACTACCATTATTATCCGCTGGAAGAAGTAAAAATCCGCTTCAAAAATAATATGAGTTACGAGATTGAAAGTAAGATTTTATTTGAAGCGCCACAGTTCCCAAAGAAAACTTTATATCATATTTACAACAGTAATTCAGCTTTAATAAATAAGCTTTCAAAAAATCTCACCTTAAAACCTTCCGAAGAAAAAGACATCAAGCGTTTACCAGACACCTTACTCTTATGTTACCTCAACGGTATCGAAAAAGCTCACGACAAGCTTGAAGGCGCCAAAGTATATTTAAAAAAATATCCGCAAACCTATCAACGCTTAAAAGATAACTTACGTATCTTACGAAAAGTGAGGTATAATTAAGTATTTAAATCTATGTTAATCTGAATCCCTTATGAGTAAACTTAACTTGGATGTTGTAATTTTACTCCAATGAAAAGATTTGCAATAGGAGATATTCACGGCGGACTCAAAGCGCTGCAACAAGTATTAGAACGAGCAAAAATCACCCCGCAAGATCAACTCATTTTCTTGGGCGATTATGTGGATGGGTGGAGTGATTCTGCCAACGTTATTTCATTTTTAATTGAACTTTCTCAGACACACAATTGTATTTTTATACGAGGGAACCACGACGATCTAGTTCATCATTGGTTAAAAAACGACGAACAAAACGAAAATTGGCTTAAGCACGGCGGGCAATCGAGTAAAGATGCGTATTCTCGATTAACTAACACTGAAATTGAAGAACATAAAAGTTTCTTTAGTAATCTTGAAAATTATTACATCGACCAAAGCAACAATCTTTTTGTGCACGCAGGTTTTGCTAATATTCACGGACCTCAAAATGAATATGAACCTTATATGGTTTATTGGGATCGAACCCTTTGGGAAATGGCGCTTTCTTTAGACAAAAACCTAAAACCTGACGATCTTTTTTACCCGAAGCGTTTAAAATTATTTAATGAAATTTTTATCGGTCACACACCGGTGACCAGAATTAACAAAACCAAACCGGTAAACGCCGCCAATATTTGGAATGTAGATACCGGCGCCGCTTTTAAAGGACCGCTAACGATGTTGAATGTCGACACTAAAGAAATTATACAAAGTGATCCCGTTCACGAACTTTACCCTAACGAATCTGGAAGAAATTAAATTATCATGAAAAAAGTATACCTATTATTCAGCCTTATTTTAGCTACAACATTTGCAAAAGCTCAAACTGAAGAATATCCTAAAAACGAAGTAAAACTAAATATCGCCAACACGATTGCGATAGCTTCAGTAGAATTTGGTTACGAACGTTTTATCGGTTTTAACCAATCGGTAGAAGTAAAAGGACTTATTAACGACCGCATTAATTACCATAGTGAAAGCGGCTCTAGAGATTTCAACACCAATAGCATCAAACTCGGTTACAACTACTATTTTGACCAAGAGAAAGCAGGTGCGGGCATTTACGCCAATCCTTTTGTAAAATACCGCTTTGGTGATTTTACTCAAGACCGAACAATCGAAGGGCAAACCGTTACTATCGAAACCGATATGAATACATTTATGGTTGGTCTCGGAGCCGGTTATAAATGGAACTTCGGTAACAAATTTGTGCTTGGACCATTTGTAAATATTGCACGTAATTTTAGCGAAGAAGTAAAAGAACGTTTTTCTGCGATCGAATTTAATGCGGGTTTTAATGTAGGTTATCGTTTTTAATCACTGAAATTGCTTCTGTTTCTCAAGTAAAGAATTATTTTTGCTGAAATTTTTAGAAAATGAGCGTACTTGAAAAACGATTAACAGACCGTAGTGGTAACAAATGTGAATTATGTGGTTACGAACACGACTTACAGATCTATCAGGTACCGCCAACTTCTGAAGGTACTTTAGACGATTCGATCTATGCTTGTAAGAATTGTGTAGCGCAAATCGAAGATCCAGAAAAAGTAGATCCTAATCACTGGCGTTGTTTAAACGAAAGTATGTGGAGCGAACATTTACCGGTGCAAATCGTGGCCTGGCGAATGCTGAATCGCTTACGCAGCGAAGGCTGGCCGCAGGATTTATTAGATATGATGTATCTGGATGAAGAAGCTTTAGCCTGGGCAAAATCTACCGAAGAAACCGAAGATGAAGCTGAAAAAATTATCCATAAAGACAGCAACGGAAACATTCTGGCAGATGGCGACTCGGTTGTACTTATCAAAGATTTGGATGTAAAAGGCGCAAATTTTACGGCAAAACGTGGTACTGCCGTTCATCGTATTTCACTGGTTTGGGATAATGCTGAACAAATTGAAGGTCGTGTTGAAGGACAGCAGATTGTGATCCTTACGCAATACGTAAAGAAAACTAAGTAGCCAAAAACTATTTGATTACAAACACTTTATAAATAGGAATATTTTTCGCAGTTCTAGATCAAGTACAAGTACCAAACCTCTTTCCACATAGAAAAGCAAAATCTTGAAGATTACACCTTGTAATCGAAGATGCAACAGAGTTAGAGTTAATCAAGCTCAGGATAATAATATCTCCCAAGAAACTCTTTATGTCCTGCGATTGCATTTTTTAAATTTTCATTTTTAAGGTTGAAGCTGTTAATAACAATTAAAAAAACAGAATAAGTAGGAATTACAGAATTTTTCAGTTAAAAGTGAAGAAAACATCAAATTTCATAATTTAGAAAAATAGGGTACTATATAATTCTAATATTTTTTAGCTTTCAACAATTAACCAAAAGAACTTTTATTACTTTAAGATTAAGCAAATTTTTAAAAATAAATGTTACAATATCAGCTCAGCTCATACAAAATAAGTACCGATCACGAACTCTTAGATAAAGAAAATCATATTACGTTCGAAGTACGAAAAATTTTGGAAGAAATTCAACCCGATGTTTTAAAAGGCAAAAGTCATCTATTAAAAAGACTACCAAGACTCATTAAGCAAAATCCTCGAGTTCCTGTATTTAAAAACCTATTGGCAACTTTGCATAATGAACGTGGAGAAAAAGAACAGGCTTTTAAGGCTAATCGTTGGCTCGTAAAAGAACATCCTAATTATCTTTTTGGTCGACTTAATTTAGCGGTAGAATATCTTGATACAGCACCAGAAAAAATCCCGTCAATTTTAGGAGAATCAATGGAGTTGAAAGCGCTTTACCCAAACCGAGAAGAATTTCATATTGAAGAATTTATCGCATTCAATCAAATTGCAGCTTTATATTTTTTAGCAACCAACGATTTCCCTCAAGCTCAAATACGTTTAGAAATGATGCAAGGCATTGCTCCTGAGCATCCCAAAACAAACTATTTACAGGAACGAATACAACAGTTTAAATTAACCGAACATTCGGAAAATAAAAATCCCGAGAATCAAGATAAAATGCAAGCTCATCAAGCCCCAAAATTTAATTTTCCATTACAAATGCAATGGTTGTACGAAGAAGATTACGACTTCCCTAAAAATAAAATAGCTACTATTTTACGCTTAGATCGAAAACCGCTTATAGAAGATTTAAAAAAAGTACTTCAAGACAGCATTCTCCGCTTTAATTATTTTTCAGAAGAAGACGAGATCGATTTTCTTTTATTTCCCATACACGCCATCTTTTTTTTAGAGGAATTGGAAGCCGAAGAAGCACTCCCAGAAATTTTAGAAGTATTAGCACAAAATGAAGAATATTATGAAATTATATTTGGCGATTTTATCAATGAAATCGTAAATTCTATCGTCTACAGTTTTGGAGAGCATCATCTAGACCAATTTTTTAGTTTCTTAGAACAGCCTAGTATTTACACTTTTTCCAAGTCTTACATTTCTGAAGCAATGCTTTTATTACTGAAAGAAAAACCAAACCTCGAAGAAAAAGTTCAAGCTCATTATAAAAGTCTTTTAGAAACATTGATTGAAAAGAAAGATGATAAAACTTTGGTAGATCAATTGGCTTACGGACTCATAATTTCAGACATCGTAGAATTACGGATGAACGCTTTATATCCTGAAATCAAAAAACTTTACCAACTCGATTTAGTTGCCGAAGATGTTTGCGGAACTATTGAAGAAGTAGAAGAAGATATTTTTAGCGACCCCGATCTCGATCAAAAAGATTACAGCCTTCCAAAAGGATCAATTTATAAAAAATATGAAATCTGGAAAAAAGACTACGAGGAGTTTCTTGAAAATGAGTTTAAAGACTTAGAAGATGAATTTGGCGATAACTTCTTTGATGATTTTGATGAGGATGATGATTTTTAAAAAAATCACAACACCTCCACACTAAAAAACCTCACAAGTTTTAAAAACTTGTGAGGTTTTATCTTATTTCTAACTTCTAAAATCTCAGATCTAAATACTATAAATCGAATTTGATTCCTTGTGCTAAAGGTAATTCTGTGGTGTAATTAATTGTATTGGTTTGTCTACGCATATAGACTTTCCAGGCATCAGAGCCAGATTCACGACCGCCACCGGTTTCTTTCTCACCACCAAAAGCACCACCAATTTCTGCTCCGGACGTTCCAATATTTACATTCGCAATTCCACAATCTGAACCTTCAACCGATAAGAAACGTTCGGCTTCTCGTAAATTATTCGTCATAATTGCTGAAGAAAGTCCCTGACGAACGCCGTTTTGTAATTCTAGCGCGTTACTCACATCGCCTTTGTACTTCATAATATAAAGTACCGGTGCAAAAGTTTCGTGTTGTACGATTTCAAAATGATTCTCAGCTTCAGCAATTGCAGGTTTTACATAGCAACCGCTCTCGTAACCTTCGCCCTCTAAAACGCCACCTTCTACTAAAACTTTTCCGCCTTCTTCAACCACTTTCTCTAAAGCAGCCTGGTATTTTTTTACCGCATCTTTATCGATTAACGGTCCAACGTGATTATTTTCATCTAACGGATTCCCGATCTTAATTTGCTGGTAAGCATCTACGATCGCATTTTTCACTTTATCGTAGACATCTTCGTGCACAATTAATCTTCGCGTAGAAGTACAACGCTGTCCGCAAGTTCCTACAGCGCCAAAAACCGCACCGATCACGGTATTTTTAATATTCGCATCTGGCGTAACGATAATCGCATTGTTTCCTCCTAACTCTAAAAGCGATTTCCCTAAACGGCCGGCAACTTCTTTCGCTACGGTTTTTCCCATTCGAGTAGAACCTGTTGCAGAAATTAGCGGAATTCGCTCATCTTTCGTCATCAACTCGCCTACTTTATAATCACCGGTGATCAAACAGGAAATACCTTCTGGCACTCCGTTATCAGAAAACACGCGAGCAGCGATATTTTGGCAAGCTACCGAGGTAAGCGGAGTTTTCTCTGATCCTTTCCAGATACAAGCGTCACCACAAACCCAGGCTAGAGCCGTATTCCAAGACCAAACTGCCACCGGAAAGTTAAAAGCTGAAATGATCCCAACCACGCCAAGCGGATGATACTGCTCGTACATTCTGTGTCCGGGACGTTCAGAATGCATTGTTAAACCGTGTAATTGTCGTGATAATCCTACTGCAAAATCACAGATATCGATCATCTCCTGAACTTCGCCTAAACCTTCCTGGTACGATTTTCCCATTTCGTAAGAAACCAGTTTTCCCAATGGTTCTTTCAATCGACGTAATTCGTCATTAAATTTTCTAACAATTTCACCTCGTTGTGGAGCCGGCATTGTTCGCCATTCCTTAAAGCCATTTTCTGCCGTATTGATCACTTTTTCGTAATCCTCAGGTGTGGTGGCTTTTACTTTTCCTATCAAAGCACCATCAACCGGAGAATAAGATTCGATAATTTCTCCGCCAGAAAAGAAATCTTTCCCGGTCGAAGTTCCATTGTTTATATCTTGAAGCCCTAATTCTTCTAAGGCTTTATCGATTCCAAAATCTTTTGCGATTTGACTCATTAATATAATAAATTTTAGTTTTATGGTAATTTTTAAAGTCTACTAAAAGTGAAATATGAATATTTCACAATATTTTGCCTAAAATAAAAATTTTATATCAAATAAAAGATTTCTTGATTCAAAGATATCGTTAAATAGATATATAACTTCATTTTAAATTATAACGGAATTATATATGTTTGTAATTACATAAACTTTATTTATCAATGGTAAATCATATCGAGGAGGAAGTCGAGCAATTTAAAATTGCCAAGATCGCTGAAACCGAATTAAAACTAGAACAATTTCAGAATGCCTATCAGGAAATAAATGAAAATATAGCTATAAAAATCTCTAAAAATGCAACCTTTAATTTATTTAGGGTTGTATTCATATTGCTATCTCTATTTTTATTTGCTCTCGGGGTATACTGTTTTTTCCCAGGAGAATTCATTTTATTAATGGAAGAGAATGGCGAATCATTTAATTCAGAAGAAAAAAATATTATCGTGTTAGTTTTTAAAGCTTTAAGGTATGTATTCTTTTCAACAGCTGTTGTACTATACTTTGTCTCTTACTTATTAAAACTAAATAATAGAAAAAGAAATACTATTTATTCCCTTTCTCATTTACTCGAAGAAATGATATCATTTTTAGATAAGTCTTCTAAAGATGAAAAGATTAAATACGAACAGTATCTAGATTATTTAGCAGAAAACAGACGCTCATCTTCCGCTAAATAATTGATCTTGTTGAAATTACTCCTCTTCAGCAACAAAACGTTTATCAACAGGCATTACTTCTCCGCAATGATCACACGTTCTTAACTCTTCACTTGCATAAAAGTATTTAAAATGTTTTAAGAAATCTTTTTCAATATCGTGTAACGGGAAGTAAACTTCATACAATTTATGGTTGCAATTGTCGCAGAACCACAGTAAACCATCTTTACCTTCAAGATGCGCACGTTTACGCTCGACCACCAAACCGATCGATCCTTCTTGTCTTGCCGGAGAATGCGGAACGCTCGCCGGATGCAAATACATATCTCCCGGACCTAATTTCATCGTTTTCTTTTCTCCATCTTCCTGAATATGCACTTCAATATTACCTTCTAACTGATAAAACAATTCTTCCGTTTCATTGTAATGGTAATCCTTTCTGGCATTGGGACCGGCAACGATCATCACAATATAATCACCGGCATCTTTGTATAAATTTTTATTGCCAACAGGCGGCTTTAACGTATCTCTGTTTTCTTCAACCCATTGGTGAAGATTAAATGGTTTTTGGATAGCCATAATTTTAAATTTTTAAACACTTAAAGTTACATATTTTAGCGCTATCTCTTCAGTATTCTAATTCTTTTTTGGGCGTGACCCTTTGGGTCGGGCTCTCGGCAGTCGCTTTTTTGTTTTGTCATGTCGAGCGGAGTCGAGAAACAAAACAAAAAGAGCTCCAACAAAGCCTCCATCCCTCACGCGAGGAAAACTGCAAAATTTATATCTTAGTTAAAAATTCTAGTTCTCATGAAAAAATACTTCTTCCTCTTAAGTTTTTTGGCACTCACTTTAAGTTGCGAAACTTCAACAAAAAACAATGATACTAATGCAACCAAAAAAACTTCCACAGATACGATCGCAAAGCACAAAGCTCCGTTTGGGATCGTCATTCACGGTGGCGCAGGATATATTAAAAAAGGAAATTTATCAGATTCGTTAGAGCAAGCTTACCACGATAAATTGCAAGAAGCCATCACCACCGGAAATGAAATTTTAAAAAACGGAGGTTCTGCCGTCGAAGCCGTGCAACGCACAATTAATGTGATGGAAGATTCACCTTTATTCAACTCTGGGAAAGGCGCCGTGCTTACCAACGAAGAGTTGCCGGAATTGGATGCTTCGATTATGGATGGTAAAAGCCTTAATGCCGGTGGGGTTGCCGGAATTTCAACCGTAAAAAACCCCATTAATTTAGCTTACGAAGTAATGGAAAATTCAGATCACGTATTGCTCGCTCGCGAAGGCGCTGAAGCTTTTGCGAAAAC
The DNA here is from genome assembly GCF_000423405.1 of Mesonia mobilis DSM 19841. GTDB lineage: Bacteria > Bacteroidota > Bacteroidia > Flavobacteriales > Flavobacteriaceae > Mesonia > Mesonia mobilis. Next base: position 64,629 of record NZ_AUHX01000008.1, read on the forward strand.
CCGAAATTTAGAGATCGTCGATCCCGAATATTTTATTACCAATAAACAACTTCAAAATATTCAGCGTATAAAAAGAGAAAGTAAAAATAAGCAAGCTACATTTTATAACTCCGATATTAACGGAACTAAATTTGGAACGGTAGGTTGTGTGGCTTTAGATAAAAACGGAAATCTTGCTGCCGGAACCTCTACCGGCGGGATGGCCAACAAAAAATGGGGACGCATTGGCGATTCGCCCATCATCGGTGCGGGAACTTATGCGAATAATAAAACCTGTGCGGTTTCGGGAACGGGTTGGGGCGAATATTATATTCGCGGCGTTGTGGCTTACGATATTTCTGCGTTGATGGAATATAAAGGTTTAAGCTTAGCTGAAGCCGTTAAAAAAGTGATTTACGAAAAACAACCCGATTTAGGCGGAAATGGTGGCATTATCGCGATCGATCATCTGGGAAACATCGCGATGGAATTCAACACTCCCGGAATGTTTAGAGCGAGTTATTTGAATGATGAATTGACCATTAAAATGTATGCAAAAGAATAAGTTTTTTAACATCAAGTGACTTAAAAATTATATTCCAAAATTTTTCTAAAATTAGGTGATCATCGGCGTGTTTTTTTCTAAGCAATTCTCTAACTTTAGAGACATACAAACTCCTGCTTCATGAAAAACATTTATCGAGCATTTGCCCTGCTATGCTTATGCCTTATTTCCGCTTGTAAAGACAAAGATGCAACCACAGAAACTACCGACAACCTGTTTAGGTTTAAAGAATATATTTCTTTTCATACACAAGGCAGGTCTTCTATTGCCGAACCTATTCGTATAGATTTGGCGCAAGCGCTGGAGCAGTTTGAAATGACACAAGAAATTCCTTCAGAATATGTAAAAGTTACGCCTCCTACTAAAGGAAAGTTACTTATAGAAAACAGTACTACCTTATTGTTTAAACCGGAAAACTATTTAGAACCCGATACCGAATATTCGGTTCGGCTAGATCTAGATGAATTATACGAAGACGTAAAAGATGGATTCGAGAGTTTCACCTTCAGTTTTAAAACCATTCAGCCCAACTTCAAAATTAACCTTGATAATTTACAGTCTTACGATAAAGAATGGCAATATGTAACGGGAACCTTAGAAGCATCCGATGTGATTCAGCTAAAAAATGCTAAAAAAATTATTGAAGCAGATCAAGAAGGAAAAAATCTAAAGATCACTTGGCCGGAAGAAGCTGCCGATGCTAATTATTTCACGTTTACCATCGATAGCATTCAACGAAAAATTGATGATTCTCAAGTAGAAATTTCTTGGGATGGTAAACCGATCAAAGCAGAAAATGAAGGTAAAAATACTTTCCCAATCCCCGGAAAAAACAATTTTACCGTGATCGATTTACGCTCGTCTCGTGGTGAACAAAGTTCGGTTTCGATCAATTTTTCAGACCCGCTACAGGAAGATCAAAACTTTGACGGTTTAGTAAATATTCAAAATCAAAATAAACTCCGCTTTGAAGTTGACGGAAATGTGCTGCATGTTTACCCTTCTAACCGAATTACCGGCGCAATTAAAATCGATATTTTTAAAGGAATTAAAAACAGCTACGGTTATCACCTTAAAAAAGATTTTTCTGAGACGCTTTCCTTTCAGCAACTCAAACCGGCTGTACGTTTGCTTTCCCAAGGCGTTATTTTACCCAATTCTGAACAAACCCCTATTTATTTTGAAAGCGTTAATCTTTCTGCAGTCGATGTTCGTGTGATTAAAATTTATGAAGACAATATGCTTCAGTTTTTACAAAACGCCGAATTGCACGAAGAAAATTCTTACAACCTTCGTCGTGTAGGAAGACGCGTTGCTAAAAAAACAATTTCATTAAAAACCAATAACGAATTTGAACTGAGTTCTTGGAAGGCGCACGCGCTTAATATTTCAGATTTCATTAAAGCCGATCCCGGAGCGATGTATCAGGTAGAAATAAGTTTTAAAAAAGCTTATAGCACTTTTGACTGCGGAAGTGAAACCGAAGAAACCCAAACAGAGCAAAATGAGCGTTACCAAAACGCCAGCATTAGCGATGAAGAAGAACGCGAAGAGCAATATTGGGACAACGAAATTTACGACTGGCGAAATTCCCCTTACAATTGGCAAGAACGCGACAACCCTTGTCACATTTCTTATTATCAAGAAAATCGTTTTGCTGTCACCAATGTACTAGGTTCTGATCTTGGTTTTATCATTAAAGAAAGTAATAATCGTTCTTATCATTTTGCTACGACCAACTTGTTAAATGCAACAGCAGAACCCGGTGTGACGGTAGAAATTTATAATTACCAGCAACAACTTATCGCTTCGATGACTACAGATGAAGAAGGCTTTGCCATTATCGATAGTGATAAACGTGCCGCTTTTGCCATTGCGCATAAAGGAAAAAATTACGCCTATGCAAAACTGGATGACGGGAATGCTCTTTCGTTAAGTAAGTTTGATGTTTCCGGTAAAATTTTAGAAAAAGGCTTAAAAGGATTTTTATATACTGAACGTGGTGTTCATCGGCCGGGAGATACGATTCATTTAACCTTCGCCTTGAATGACAAAGCCAACCCCTTGCCTAAAAACCATCCGATCAAGTTAGAAGTGACCGATGCTCGCGGAAAATTGGTTAAACAAGAGATCGTAAGTGAAAATGTGAATCCGCAACAAGCTAAAAATGGTTTTTACTATTTTCCTATCGCTACACAAGATACCGATCCTACCGGAAACTGGAATGCGACGGTTCACGTAGGCGGCGCCAGCTTTTCTAAAAACCTAAAAGTCGCTACCGTAAAACCTAACCGATTAAAAATTAAGATCGATTTTGATGATGAAATTCTCGATGCCACTCAACCTATTTCGGGTAATTTAAGTTCTACTTGGTTACACGGCGCGCCGGCAAGAAATTTAAAAGCTGAAATGGAAGTAACGCTCACTTCAACTTCAAGTGCTTTCGACAAATTTCCGAACTACGATTTTATCGATCCTGTTCGTAGTTTTGAGAAGATCGAGCAACCCATGTTAGAGACACAACTCTCTTCTGAAGGCGAAGCTTATTTCAGTAAAAAAATTGAGCTGAATGAAAAATCTCCGGGAATGCTGAAAGCAACCTTTTTAACCAAAGTTTTTGAAGGTGGCGGCGATTTCTCGATCGATGTATTTTCTAAAAACTTGGCGCCTTACGATTATTTTGTTGGTTTACTCGCACCAGAACCTCATCGCTACGGTTCTTATTATACCGACGAAAATACTGTTTTCGATGTAGTAAGCGTTGATGCGCAAGGTGAAGTTTCGGGCAATCGCGAATTAGAAGTAAAAGTGTTTGAGATCGAATGGCGTTGGTGGTGGAGCCGCGGTCGCGATAACCTTTCTCGTTATGAGAATACCAATACGTACCGACCTGTAAAAGATTTTACCGTTTCTACAGGCAACAACGGTAGAGGTCAGTTTACCTTGAATATTCCTGAACGAAATGGTGGTCGTTATTTAATTCGAGTGATCGATAAAGCTTCTGGCCACGCAACCGGTAAAACCGTTTATTTCTATAGAAATTGGTGGAAACGACCTATCGGAGCCAATGCAGAAAGTTCTAAAATGCTTGTTTTTTCTGCCGATAAAGAAAACTATAAAGTTGGTGAAGAAGCTGTGATCACGTTCCCTTCCGGAAGTAAAGGAAGCGCTTTTATTAGTATTGAAAACGGTACCGAAGTACTTTCTAAACAATGGGTAGCTACGCAAAAAGGCGAAACGCAGGTTAAAATTCCGCTTACCAAAGAAATGGCGCCGAATGTTTATGTGAATATTTCTTTATTACAAGCTCACGCACAAACCAAAAATGATTTACCTATTCGGTTATACGGAGTAATTCCGCTCATGGTTGAAAACCCAAAAACAAAACTTCAACCTAAAATTGAAATGCCGGAAGTGCTTAAACCGGAAGAAAATTATAACGTAAAAGTTTCTGAAACTCAAGATCGAGAAATGACTTACACTCTTGCTGTGGTCGATGAAGGTTTACTCGATTTAACCAGATTTTCTACACCAAATATTCACGGTGCTTTTTATGCTCGCGAAGCTTTGGGCGTTAAAACCTACGATATTTTTGATGATGTGATCGGAGCTTATTCCGGTAGCGTGGAGAATATTTATGAAATCGGTGGTGGCGATGCCGCAGCCGGAGCAAAAAACAGAAAAGCCGATCGTTTTAAACCTGTAGTCACGTATTTAGGTCCGTTTCATTTAAAAGCAGGCGAATCAAAAACGCATCAATTGTTTATGCCTAATTATGTGGGTTCGGTAAAAACCATGGTCGTTGCCGGAAATCATTCAACTTCTGCTTACGGAAATGCTGAAAAAGTAACTCCGGTAAGAAAACCTTTAATGGTCTTGGCTTCTTTGCCTAGAAAACTTTCTCCGGGAGAAAAAGTGACTTTACCGGTAACTGTTTTTGCGATGGAAAAGCAAGTGAAAAATGTAAAGGTTGAAGTAAAAGCCGATGAAGCTTTCTCAGCTGTTGGAGAAACTTCCAAAAGTATTTCTTTTAACGAAATAGGCGAACAAATCGTGAATTTTGAATTTGAAGTAACCGCGACCGATCAACCACAAACCTTTCAGATCTACGCTTCCGGAAACGGAGAAAAAGCGAAAACATTGGTCGAGATTGATGTTGAAAATCCGAATCCGATTACTCAAAAATCGACAACCTACACTTTAGAAAATAAGCAAAACCAAGAAATTGACTTAACTACTTTTGGGGTTGAAGGAAGTAATGCTGCTTCCGTAGAATTTTCAACACTTCCTCCGATGGATTTCAGCAAACGAATTGAGTATTTAATTCGATATCCACACGGTTGCGTGGAACAAACGACTTCCGGAGCATTTCCGCAGTTATTTATGGGAGATATTTTTGATCTTTCATTCAACAAAAAACAAGAAATAGAAGAGAATATTAAACACGCCATTAACCGTTTAAACAATTTCCAAACGGCAAGCGGCGGTTTAAGTTACTGGCCCGGAAGTGGCAATGCTAACGAATGGGGCACCAATTATGCCGGTCATTTTATGTTAGAAGCTAAGAAAAAAGGTTACGCTTTACCGATTACTTTCTTAAGCAATTGGATGCGTTACCAAAGAAATGAAGCCAGACAATGGCGAAATTCGAGAACTCGCTACAATTCAAGTTTAACTCAGGCTTACCGTCTTTATACTTTAGCCTTAGCAGGACAACCGGAATTAGCTGCGATGAACCGTTTACGTGAATCGGGAGAAATGAGTAATGATGCCAAATGGCGATTGGCTGCCGCTTACGCGCTAGCAGGAAAAGATCGTATAGCAAAACAAATTGCCGCAACCGCCACTATTAATTTTGAAAGCAAAGATTACAATTATTACACCTATGGATCGCCATTTAGAAACAAAGCGATGGCCTTAGAAACCATGGTTGTTTTAGAGGATAACCAACAACGAGAACTAGCGATTTCATTAGCGAAAAATTTATCTTCTTCTCGTTGGTACAGCACGCAAGAAACTTCTTATGCCTTATTAGCTTTAGCAAAAATGGCCAATAAAAATGGCGGAAAGTCTGTTGAAGTAAACTATGAACTCAATGGAAATAGCGAAAACATTCAAACCACAAAGGCATTAGCTAAACGAGATTTGAAGGTAAAAATGGGTAGTAACCAATTGAGTTTAAAAAACCAGAAAGACAATATTTTGTATGTAACAGTTTCGCAAAGCGGAAAACTTCCGTTAGGTGAAGAGTTAATCAGCCAAAGTAAACTTGCTGTAAAAACTAGATTTGTAGATGGCGCCGGCAACAGCATCGATGTTTCTGAATTAAGACAAGGAACAGAGGTTACCGCAAAAGTGAGCGTCACCAATATTTCGATGGATAACGTAGATAATATTGCGCTTTCGCAAATTTTCCCAAGTGGTTGGGAAGTGGTAAATACTAGTTTTACCGATTTAAATGGTGGCGCCGATGGTGAAGCCGATTATAAAGATATTCGAGACGATCGGGTAAATTTCTATTTTGAATTAGACAGTAAGAAAACCAAAACCTTCTCGGTGAAATTGAACGCTTCTTATTTAGGCACGTATTATTTGCCGGGCACACAAGCCGAAGCGATGTACGACAATACCTATTTTGCAAGAACCAAAGGCCAATGGATTAAAGTGGTGCAGTGATTTTGAGTTTTGTCATGCTGAGCTTGTCGAAGCAATTTTATGAATAAAGTAATGAAGTTTTATTATACCTATATTGTATTATGTGCAGATAATTCCTACTATATCGGGATTACAAATAACTTAAGAAAAAGAATTGAACAGCATAATGAAGGAATAAATAGAAGGAGTTATACTTTTAAGAGAAGACCAGTAACTTTAAAATGGAATATTCAGTGTACTAACCCAGAAGAGGCAATTAAAATTGAAAAACAACTTAAAGGTTGGTCTAGAAAAAAGAAAGAAGCTCTAATTAAAGAAAATTGGCAAGACCTTGTTCGATTTTCAAAAAACCATACTCAATTTGGAAAGCCTGAGTAATCATCGGGTTGATAAACACTTCGACAGGCTCAGTGTGACACATAACTAATTTTTACAATAAATTCAGAATAAAATCAAAAATGCTTCACTTTCTTAAAAAACATCCTATCAAAATAGGTTTACTATTTATTGTAGGAATGGTGTGGCTTTTTTGTTTACCTAAACAGCTTTTTAACGAACCTACTTCTACGGTTCTAAAAAGTCGAGAGGGTTTGATGTTGGGAGCGCGCATTGCCGATGACGGGCAATGGCGATTTCCTGAGCAAGACAGTATTCCGTATCGGTTTGAGCAATGTATTCTGAATTTTGAAGATGAATATTTCTACTATCATCCCGGTTTTAATCCGGTAGCGATCACCAAGGCGCTTTGGGAAAACCTCACCACAGAAGATCGTCGTGGCGGAAGCACACTTACGCAACAAGTGATTCGACTATCACGTAAAAATCAAGAGCGGACTTACTGGGAAAAAGTGATTGAAATTTTTCAAGCTACGCGATTAGAACTTCGTTTCAGTAAAAAAGAAATCCTCAACCTTTACGCAACTTATGCTCCTTTCGGTGGAAATGTAGTTGGTTTAGAAACTGCATCTTGGCGCTATTTTGGTCTTTCTTCGCAAGATTTAAGTTGGGGGCAAGCCGCAGCTTTGGCAGTTTTACCTAACGCACCGTCATTAATATTCCCCGGGAAGAATGAGAAAATTTTCCAACAAAAGCGCGACCGATTATTACGAAAGCTTTTTGAAAATGAAGTGATCGACCAAACTACTTACGAATTAGCTTTAGCTGAGAAACTTCCGGGAAAACCTTTTCCGCTTCCGGAAATTACTCCGCACCTCACTGAAAAATTAAGAAATGATCATAAAGGAACACAGTTAACCTCAACGATCAACTATTCGCTTCAGCAACAAATTAATGAGATCGCTCGTAAAAATTACGAAGCTTTACGACAAAATGAAATTCATAACCTTGCGATTTTAATACTTGATGTGAATACGCGAGAAGTTTTAGCGTATGTGGGAAATTCGCCTACCAGTGCTGAACACGATCATTATGTAGATATTATTCAGCGGCCGCGAAGCACGGGCAGTATTTTAAAACCATTTTTATATGCTGCAATGCTTGATGAAGGAAGTTTGCTTCCGCATACGCTCGTTGCCGATGTTCCTACTTCGGTGAACGGTTATAGTCCGCAAAATTTTGATAAAGAATTTCATGGCGCTGTTCCTGCAAGTGTCGCTTTGGCAAAATCGCTAAACGTGCCGGCGGTTCGTATGCTTCAGGATTATGGTTTGCAAAAATTTTATCATCAGCTCGAAAAACTTCAGCAAAAAAATATTAACAAGTCTGCAGGTTATTATGGGCTTTCACTAATTCTAGGCGGCGCAGAAAGTTCTCTTTGGGGTATCACAAATGCTTATGCCGGAATGGCTTCAACTTTAAATCATTTTAATTCTTCTTCTAGTGAATATAAACCGAAAGAATTTTTAGAACCGATTTATAAGTTGAATAAAAAAGCTGACTTCGGAACAAATCAATTTCAGCCGGAAGTATTTCATGCCGGAGCTATTTATCATACGTTGAAAACTCTGGAAGAAGTCAATCGCCCAAGCGGAGAAGAAAACTGGAATTTCTTTTCACACTCACAAGCCATTTCTTGGAAAACCGGTACGAGCTACGGTTTTAAAGATGCTTGGGCGGTAGGAGTTAATGCTCGTTATGCGGTTGGGGTTTGGGTCGGGAATGCCGATGGCGAAGGCCGACCGGGATTAACAGGTTTACAAGCTGCTGCTCCTATTTTATTTGAAAGTTTTGATAAATTACCTAAAGCTGATGTATTTCAAATTCCTTATGATGAATTGGTTGAAGCTGAAATTTGCTCGAAAAGCGGTCATTTAGCCGGAATTTATTGTCAAGAAACAGCACAAGAATTAATTCCGAAATATGGAACTCGAACCACTTCTTGTCCTTATCATCAGCAAGTATTTTTAGATGAATCAGAGCAATTTCAGGTGAATTCTTCTTGTTACGAATTGGCAGAAATGAAGGTGAACAACTGGTTTTCGCTTCCGCCGGTGATGGAATATTATTATGCTCCCAAACATCCGGAATATAAGAGTCTCCCTCCATTTAAGTCGGGCTGTCTCAAAGAAGGAGAAAAATTGATGCAGTTTATCTTTCCGAAGAAAAATGAAGCGATCTTGCTTCCAAAGAATTTTAAAGAACAAACCAATCCGGTGGTTTTTAAATTAGCACATCGCAATCCCGATACGAAAGTTTATTGGTACATCGATAAGCAGTTTATTGAGGTGACTGAAACTTTTCACGAGCTTACTTACGAACCAGAACCTGGCGAACACCTACTTACGGTTACCGATCAAGAAGGAAATTCGATCTCCAGAAAAATTAAAATCGAAAAAGATTTAAAATAGATTAAACCTTTTTATTGCTTCATAGTCAAACGATAGTCCGTAACCAATAATTTTTTAACATATTTTTAAGTTCTCTTAGTTCGGTTAGTTCCGAACCAATCATATATTTGCAAACTAAAATAAACGAATATGGTTTGTTCTGAATATAAAAAAAAGCTTATTGAAGAGATTGGATTGCATTTTGAGCAGACGCATCAAATTTCTCCATTAGCGGCAAGAATTTATGCGATCATGATTTTATCTCCGTACGATGGGCATACTTTCGATGAGATTTTAGAGATCACTCAAGCCAGTAAAAGTTCTGTTTCTACGCAACTTAACCTTTTAGTTCAGCTTAAAAAAGTAGAGTATTTTACGAAGCCCGGCGATCGCAAAAGATACTTTAGAGCTAGTAAAAAATACTTGGTAAATACGCTAGAAGAACACGTACAAACGATTAATCAAGAAATTAAAATGGTGAATAAAATTGCTGAATTTAATGCTGAATTCAACAAACATAAGTATGAAGAGCACGGTCAGTTTTCCATTTTATTTAAAGAATACCTCATCAATCAAAAAAAGAATATGATGGATACCATCGAAAAAATGTCAAAATTAACTGAGAAATAAATTAACCTACATAGAAATAAAATGAATAGATTTTTTAAACATATTGGAGTTATTGCAGGCGTATTTTTACTGATTTCCTGCGGAGATGACAAAGCGGCTCAACAGCAAGGTCAAGCACAAGCACAACAGGCAATGCCTTTTCCTGTAATTAATATTCCTACAAAAACTATTACCGGTTATAATTCTTACCCAACACGTATTGAAGGGATTGTAAATAGTGATGTACGTGCAAAAGTACAAGGATATATAGATCGCGTATTGGTTGATGAAGGGCAAAAAGTGAGTAAAGGGCAACCTTTGTTTAAGCTAGAAACTCAATCGTTAACACAAGATGCAGCAGCGGCAAAAGCCAATGTTAACGCAGCACAGGTAGAAGTTGATAAACTAAAACCGCTAGTAGAAAAAGATATTATTAGCGAAGTACAATTAGAAACTGCAAAAGCACAATTGCAACAAGCAAAAAGCAGTTACCAAAGTATTAACGCAAATATTGGTTATGCCACGGTAAAGAGCCCGGTAGATGGTTATGTAGGCGCGATCGATCTACGTGAAGGAGCCTTAGTTGGTCCTACCGATCAAACAGGACTTACTACCGTTTCTAACATCGAAAAAGTTTACGCTTATTTCTCGATGAACGAAGCCGATTACTTAAGCTTTCTACAGAATACAGAAGGCGAAACTTTACAAGATAAAGTAGATAACTTCCCAGAAATTTCACTTGTTCTAGCAAACGGATCTACTTACGAGCAGAAAGGAAAAATACAAACCGTAACCGGACAAATAGATAGAAATACAGGAACGGTAAGTTTTAGAGCTGTATTTGATAACCCAAAACAGTTAATTACTAACGGTAACAGCGGTAAAGTAAAAATACCGGTGACCTACGAAAATATGCCGGTAGTTCCTCAAAATTCAACTTTCGAACAACAAGGGAATATCTTGGCTTACAAAGTAAATAATGAAAACAAGGTTTCTACTGTAAAAATTGGCACCAAAGCAACAGTAGGCAATTTATACATTGTCGAATCTGGTTTAAAAGAAGGAGATGTGATTGTAGCAAAAGGAGCAGGTAAATTAAGACCTGGGGCAGAAATTAAGCCGCAAGAAGTTCCTTTTGACAGTATTGCAAAACCAGTAGATCAATTGTTTCAATAATATTTAGAAAAGAGTTATGTTAAAAACATTTATAGAAAGACCGGTTCTTTCTACAGTGATCTCTATAATCATTGTAATTCTGGGAGTCTTAGGTCTTACCACTTTACCAATCGAGCAATACCCAGATATTGCTCCACCAACGGTTCAGGTAACCGCTAACTATACCGGAGCAAGTGCAGAAACGGTTTTAGAAAGTGTAATTATCCCGATTGAAGAACAAATTAACGGTGTTGAAGGAATGACTTACATTACTTCAACCGCTACAAATAACGGTACGGCAGAAATTACGGTTTATTTTGAACAAGATACCGATCCCGATATCGATGCGGTAAACGTACAAAACCGAGTAGCTTTAGCCAACCCACTTTTACCACAAGAGGTAACACAAGCCGGGGTAACTACACAAAAAAGGCAAACCAGTTCATTAATGTTCTTGTCTTTTTACAGCACAAACCCAGATTATGATGCGACCTTCTTAAATAACTACTTAAATATTAATGTAGTTCCAGAATTTAAAAGGGTTTCTGGGGTTGGTGATGTGAATGTATTTTCACGTCAAGATTACGCGATGCGTGTTTGGTTAAAACCAGACAAACTTGCTGCTTACGATTTAGTACCTTCTGATGTAACTGCAGCTTTAAATGAGCAAAGTTTAGAAGCAGCCGCCGGTACTTTAGGTCAAAATAACGGTGAAACTTTTTCTTACACCATCAAGTATAGCGGTCGTTATAAAGAAGAAAGTCAATATGAAGATATTATCGTTAAATCTTTAGGAAACGGTGAATTTTTAAGGCTGAAAGATGTAGCTGAAATTCAGTTAGATGCACAAAACTATAGCGTAAACTCACAAACCAAAGGAAATCCTAGTGTGAGTATGGCAATTTACCAAACCAAAGGATCTAACGCTCAAGAAATTATTGAAAACATTAAAGCCAGAATGGAAGTATTGAAAAAAGACTTCCCAGAAGGTATCGATGTTTTTATTCCATTCGACACGAACGAATTCTTAAATGCTTCGATCGACAAAGTAGTTCACACCTTAATTGAAGCTTTTATCTTAGTTTTTATCGTAGTATTTATTTTCCTTCAAGATTTTAGATCTACGTTAATTCCTGCGATTGCAGTTCCCGTTTCGATCGTCGGTACATTCTTTTTCTTAAGTCTGTTTGGCTATTCGATTAACTTATTAACGCTGTTTGCCCTCGTGCTCGCCATTGGTATTGTAGTAGATGACGCGATTGTTGTGGTTGAAGCGGTTCACGCCAAAATAGATGAAGGTGCTAACGATGCTAAAAAAGCAACCGTCGATGCAATGCACGAAATATCTGGGGCAATTATATCGATTACCTTAGTAATGGCAGCAGTATTTATTCCGGTGACTTTTATACAAGGTCCTACGGGAGTATTTTATGAGCAATTCGGGATCACCTTAATTGTATCTATCTTTATTTCTGCAGTAAACGCATTAACCTTAAGCCCTGCTCTTTGTGCGTTGTTCTTAAAACCTCATCACGACGAAGAAGGAAAAAAGAAAAACTTTTTACAACGTTTTTATGCAGCATTTAACCGAGGCTTTAATGCAACGATTAATCGCTATGGTAAATCACTTGGCTTTTTATACAAAAACAAATGGATCACCGCTGTTATCTTAATTTTAGCGGTAGTAGGTATCTGGTGGTCTGCATCAACTACACCAACAGGATTTGTACCTAACGAAGACCGTGGTATTGTATTTGCCAATGTAGAATTACCAGCAGGTTCTTCTTTAGATAAAACCAATCAAATTACAGGTGAACTTTATAATAAAATTAAAGATTTACCGGGTGTTGATGGTTTAAACATGGTAGATGGTTTTAGTTTATTAAACGGGCAAGGTAGTAACTACGCACTTGGTTTCATTAAACTGAAAGATTGGTCTGAACGTGAAGAAGATTCTCTTTCTGCAGAAGCGATTACCGGAAAATTATTTGGTATTGCAGCAACCATCCCAGATGCGAATATTATTTTCTTCTCGCCACCGAGTATTCCTGGGTTTAGTGCTTCTTCTGGAGTTGAAGTAAACCTTTTAGACCGTTCTGGAGGTAGTTTTAAAGATCTTGACCAAGCTAACCAAGAGTTTATTCAGAATTTAACGAAACATCCTGAAGTTCAATACGCGCAATCTTCATTCAACACAAGTTATCCACAATATCAAATGGATATTGATGTGCCATTAGCTAAACAAAATGGAGTTACGGTAAGTGATATTTTTGCGACACTTCAAGGTTATATTGGTGGTATTTACGCAGCAGACTTCTCTAGATTTGGTAAGCAATACCGTGTATATATTCAATCTTATCCTGAAGATCGTGCAGATAAAGATGACCTTAACCAAATGTTTGTGAGAACAGAATCTGGTGCGATGTCTCCGCTTAGTGAATATGTAACTTTAGATCGTGTTTATGGTCCGCAATCAGTAACAAGATTCAACCTATTTAATTCAACTAAATTAAACGTAGCGATGAATCCTGGTTTTAGTTCTGGTGACGGGATTAGAATTGTAAATGAAGAAGCTGAAAAATTAGCCGGTAATTATGGTACGGCTTATTCTGGTCTAACACGTGAAGAAATTAGTGCCGGTAACCAAACCACTACCATCTTTATTTTATCGATCGTTTTTGTGTACTTCTTATTGGCAGCGCAATACGAAAGTTACTTATTACCGCTTTCGGTGCTCTTATCACTTCCGTTAGGAGTATTTGGAGCTTATTTTACTACAAAAATGGCCGGATTACAGAATAACATCTATTTTCAAATTGCATTAATTATGTTAATCGGGCTCTTGGCTAAAAACGCAATTTTAATTGTAGAGTTTGCGATACAGCGAAGAAAAAATGGAGAAAGTATTGTAGATGCCGCCATCGATGGAGCAAAAGCGAGACTTCGACCAATTTTAATGACCTCTTTTGCCTTTATCTTAGGATTAATGCCATTGGTATTAGCAAGTGGTGTTGGTGCCGCAGGTAACCGTTCTATTGGTACAGGAGCAGCAGGAGGATTGTTAATTGGTACTATTTTAGGAGTTTTTGTAATTCCAATTCTCTTTATCCTTTTCCAATGGTTGCAAGAGAAAGTAGGTAAAAAACCAAAGGCTGTTAACACTAATAACCAAGAATAAAATTGCTATGAAATTTTTAATAAAATATAAATTTATCGGGCTATCGTTAGTCGTCTTAAGCTTACAATCTTGTTTTGTAGCTAAAGATTATGAACAGCCGGATATTATTGAAGAAGAAAACTTTAGAACCGATAACATTCCGCAAGACAGCCTAACAATGGCAAATGTTTCTTGGCGAGATATGTTTACCGATCCTATTTTGCAAAATCATATTGAAGAAGGCCTTCAAAACAATATTGATATTCGAGTAGCGCTTCAGCAAATACTATATGCTGAAGCTTACTTGAAGCAAGGAAAAGCCGGTTATTTTCCTTCAATTACAGGAAATGCGTCGGTAACTCACCAAGAGCTTTCATCAAATAGCCAGTTTGGAGGTTTCTTCTCTTCGTTAGATCAATATGAAATTAGTGCAGATCTTTCTTGGGAAGCTGATATTTGGGGGAAAATTAGAAGTCAAAAAAGAGCTTACGAAGCTTCTTATTTACAAAGCGTGGCCGCACACCAAGCGGTAAAAACTACGCTTATTTCTAACATTGCTTCTACGTATTATCAATTGCTTTCGTTAGACGAGCAACGTAAAGTCACCGAGAGAACAATTGAAAACCGAGAAAAAAGTTTAGAAACCAACAAAGCTTTAAAAGAAGCCGGAAACATTACTGAAGTTGGTGTAAAACAAACCGAAGCGCAGCTTTATACTGCCCAAGCTTTATTGGTAGATATTAATAATCAAATTCGATTATTAGAAAACACGATGTCTATTTTATTAGGTAAAGAACCACAAGACATTAACCGAAGTGTTTTAGCCGATCAAACAATTGAAACCGAATTAAAAACCGGAGTTCCTGCACAATTATTGAGAAACAGACCCGATGTAATTCAGGCAGAATATGGCTTGGTAAATGCTTTTGAAATGACCAATGTTGCCCGAGCTAATTTCTATCCTTCATTAACATTAACAGCAACAGGAGGTTTTCAATCTTTAGATTTGGGAGAGCTTATAGATACCAATTCATTATTTGCCACGATTGTAGGAGGTATTACGCAACCCATTTTTCAGCGTAGACAAATAAAAACGCAATACGAAGCTTCACAAGCGCAACAAGAACAAGCTAGACTTCAGTTTAGACAAGCTTTCTTAACGGCTACAAAAGAAGTGGCCGATGCTTTATATAATTATGAAGCGGCAAGCGATAAAATTGAAATAAAAGAAAAAGAATATAGTGCTTATGAAACCGCAACTAATTATTCGCAAGAATTGTTAGATAATGGTTTAGCCAATTATTTAGAAGTTTTAACGGCAAGAGAAAATGCGTTAAACTCTAGATTAGACTTGATCAACGCTAAGTATTCACAATTAAATTCGATGGTGAATTTATATGAAGCTTTAGGCGGCGGATGGCAATAAGCATTTATAGTTTGTAATTTTTGGTTAGTAGTAATCGCCTTGTAAAACCTTTGTTTTGCAGGGCGATTTTTTTATTTCAGCTTTCCTCC
This sequence comes from Mesonia mobilis DSM 19841, assembly GCF_000423405.1. Lineage (GTDB taxonomy): Bacteria > Bacteroidota > Bacteroidia > Flavobacteriales > Flavobacteriaceae > Mesonia > Mesonia mobilis. The sequence continues at coordinate 80,050 of NZ_AUHX01000008.1, forward strand.
TTTCGAAGTCCACCACGGGTGAACTTCTACTGCTAATCTTCCGGCTTCTACCATAGGGTCTAAATTGGCCAAGCTATCGGCCATTTTTAGTGTTGGCGTATTGTAAACTACGATTCCTCTAATCTCACCGTCATCACCAAACGGACCTGTTAAACTGGTGTAACCTTCCTGCACCATCCGTTCTAAGTGTGCTAAATGCTTTCTTTGCAAATTTGCTGCCTCGGTAGAATCTTGACTTCTGTTCTTTCCCGATTTTAGAAAAACCATAAAATACTTTTGCATTAAATAAGTGGTATCACCTTCTCTGTAATGAAAGGTCTCATAACCTTGCTCTTGCAATTGTTTTGATCGCTCTTCTACACCCAATTTTATATTGGCTTGTTGTAAGCTATCTTGTTCTTTAACTTCTTCTGAAGTTTTAGTTTCTTTATTTTCACAACTATTTAAAAAAGCCAAAACGCATGTGGCTAAAATTAGTTTCTTCATCTTACCAAGTTTTAAAAGGCTTTTGTGTTAATGCAGAATTGTAATATTTCTGTTCGCCGGTAACTTCATTAGCTAACCAATCGGGTAATAAAACCTGATCACTTTCAGAGTTCATTTCAACTTCAGCGACGATCAAACCTTCATTTTCACCATAAAACTCATCAACTTCAAAAATATGATTTCCAGATTTTACCAAGAAACGGGTTTTTTCAATTTTTCCCGGTTCACATAATTGCAGTAAAGCTTCAGCATCTTTTAAATCAATTTCTTTTTCCCACTCAAAACGAGATAAACCACTTTCAGAAGATTTCCCTTTTACGGTCATAAACGCTTTATTTTCTTTTATTCGAATGCGTGTTGTTCTTTCTGGATGAGAGTTTAAATAGCCTTGCTTGATATGAAAAGATTGGTAGGCTTCCTTTTTAAAATCTTCATTTTTCACTAAAAATTTACGTTCTATTTCGAGCATGGTTTTCTTGTAAAAGTAAACATTTAAGCATAAATTAATTCTTCAGCTTAAAGTGTTAAGAAAAATTCAATTTTTCTAAGAGAAGCAATTGCTTACGTATTTTTAGACTCTGCAATTAACTTATGAAGCGATATACTCAATTTAAGCCTTTTATCATTTCAGAATTTGAAGTTACAGATTGGCATCACCCTCGCCATAATCATAATTACTATGAGCTTATTTATATTAAACACGGAAAAGGCTCACATTTACTGAATAAAACTAAGGTAAATTACAAAAGCGGAGACCTGTTTTTATTAGGTCCCGACGATTCTCACGAGTTTTATATTGAAGAAAAAACACATTTTATTTATATAAAATTTACGGCTTCTATTTTTGAAAAAGAGCTGGGGTTGTTTCATAAAAGCACTTTAAAAAAAATCGATTTACTAATTAATCATCGAGAAATTAGAAATTCTGTTTTTCGGTTTAATACTCAAGATCGAGACTTAATCTCACAAATAATTGCAATTATTTCGTCTTTGGCTAACGATGTTTACACCTACGAAAAGGCGATAATTTTTCAGCTGATTAGCATTTTTGAAATTATGGGCAGGTATATTGAAGTGATTCCTTCTTCTTCGGTAATTCAACAACAAAAAAGCATTTCACAGGGAGTTGAACCTTTGCTGAGTTATATTCATCAAAATATTTATTACCCTAAAAAATTACGCGCGCAACACTTGGCAGAAGAATTTCATACTACTAAAAATTACATCGGTAAATTCTTCAAAAGAAATATGAAAATTTCACTTCGCAGTTATGTGCGGCAATACAAACTCAACCTTATTGATTCTCGTTTAAAAACAGGAAGTTATACTAAAAAAGAAATTGCCAGCGAGTTTGGGTTTACCGATGAAAGTCACTTGATAAAAACATTAAAAAAGCAAAACGAAATTAATTCACAGAAAAATTAAATTCCTCTTAAATATCATTTATTTGCTTACTTTTAACTTCGTTACCGGTTAGTTAATGCCAACCACAATTACGATTTTATGCCGTTTAAGTTGTTATTAAGTATTTTATTACTGCTGAATTTTCATCTAACTTCAGCAACCTCTTTTGTATCTCAAGTTCAAGATTCGATTGCGGTTCAAGAAGGTTTTCCGGTGATCGGGAAAGCCAAAGAAGAATTATTTTCGATCTATCAAAAGTCGGGCGATCTATCTGCGGCAGAACGTGCGAGTATTATTTCTGAAAGAATTCAGCGTATCGATGCCAATACATTTTCTAAAGATTCACTACAGATTTTAAAGGATCAGGAGCGTTTAGAGGTAATCTACGGAAGTCAAATTCTGCTCAACATTACTAATCTTGATACGATCGGCTCTAAAAAATCAAAGCAGGAATTAGCAAATTTTTATGCTGAAGTGATTTCTGCAAACCTCGATATTGCTGAAAGTAAATACATCCCGAAAAACGTCTTTCTAAAAATTGGTTTTGTTGCGCTTATCCTTTTGGGACTTTGGCTGGCCTTAAAATTGATCGCATTTTTAAACAAAAGAAGCATCCGTTTTATAGAAAGTAAAAAAGACAAATGGTTAAAAAGTCTTACCTACAATAATTACACGTTTATCACGCCAGAGCAGGAACTCAATGTGATTTTATTCATTTTAAAGATCCTAAAGTGGTTTTTAATTCTGTTGGTGGTTTATATTTTCTTCCCGCTCATTTTTAGCGTTTTCGAATTTACACAAGGTTGGTCTAATTACCTTTTCGATCTGATTTTCTCTTCATTCGGACAAATTTTTACCGGTATTTGGCACTATTTTCCCAATATTATCAAGATCACTGCGATCATCATCGTAATGCGTTATTTTGTAAAAGCGGTAAAATACATTTTTGCTGAAATTGAAGACGAAAAGCTTCAAATTTCAGGTTTTCACCCAGATTGGGCGATGCCAACTTTTACCATTATTCGGTTTTTGCTGTACGCGTTTATGTTTGTTCTCATCTTCCCGCTTTTACCGGGTTCAGATTCGACGATTTTTAAAGGCGTTTCTGTATTTCTTGGGGTGTTGCTTTCACTGGGGTCGTCTTCTGCCATCGCCAATATGGTAGCCGGATTGGTGATTACCTATATGCGACCTTTTAAAATTGGAGACCGAATTAATATTGGAAATACCACCGGAAATGTGATCGAAAAAACACTTTTGGTCACCCGACTTAAAACCATCAAAAACGAAGAAATTACCATCCCAAATTCGGCAGTTTTAAGCGGAAATACCGTGAATTATTCCACCTTCACTAAAGAAAAAGGCGAAGGCTTAATTATCAACACGACGGTGACTTTAGGTTACGATATTCCGTATAAAACTGTTTATGCTGCTTTGATCGAAGCGGCTTTGCGCACCAATCTTATCGAAAAACAGCCTAAACCTTTTGTGTTGCAAACCAGCTTAGACGATTTTTATGTGTCGTATCAATTAAATGCCTACACGAAACACGCCAATAAACAGGCGCTCATCTATTCAGATTTGCATCAAAACATTCAGGATTGTTGCAACGAGATGGATATTGAGATTTTGTCGCCGCATTATCGTGCTCAACGTGATGGCAATATGACGACCATCCCCAAAGATTATTTACCGAAAGATTACGAAGCGCCCAGTTTCAATGTGAAAACTCGAAAATCTGAAGATTAGATAAGTTTTCTGCGGAAGAAAAAATTGAATTTCATCTTCAACTTCTTTTTGAAGTAAAATGATTTTTTTGCTGAAATTACTTTTCGCTCATTTTCCCGATCATTTTATATAATAATCGGTACAATTCTTTGGCTTCCTCTTCTTCCAACGGAAGTTGCTCGGCCAACAATGCCGGTACATCGCAAGCTTGGTCTTTTAAAGCTTTTCCTTTTTCAGTAAGCGTGATTACGATATTTCGCTCGTCAGTTTCAGAACGTTTACGCTCCAAAAGTTCGCGTTGTTGTAGCCGTTTTAAAAGCGGGGTAAGCGTGTTGGATTGTAGCTGAAGTTTTTCAGCAATCGTACTTAAATTCACCTCATCTTTTTCCCAAAGCACCATCAAAACCAAATATTGCGGATAGGTAATATCCAACTCCTTCAGCATTGGCTGGTAACGCTGAATAACCAATCGTGAAGCCGTATACAACGGAAAGCAAAGTTGATGATCCAGTTTTAAAGCTTCGTATTTTTCACTCATTTTTCAGTGATTTTCGAGGTTTTCAGAAGTAATTTTCGATCCTGAAAGTAATAAAAAAAATCTCTTTTCGCCGCAAGCCAAAAGGGAATTTTAAATATTGGTTTTATATCCAGTTCACACTTAAATTGAAGAAGTTTGAACAATATTTTTTCAGGTCGAGACCCTGAATCCAGTTCAGGGTGACGAAAAAAGAATTAGATCACTTCTAATTCTACATCTATATTTCCGCGAGTCGCGTTAGAATAAGGGCAAACCTGATGCGCCTGTTCTACCAATTCCTGCGCTTTCTCCTTCTCTACTCCGGGAATTTCTACAGAAAGTTTTACGGCTAACTGAAAACCGCCAGCATCGTTAGGTCCAATTCCTACGGTTGCTTTTACGGTAGTTTCGCCTTCTGGTTTTATTTTAGCTTTCCCGATTACCAGATTCAAAGCGCTATCAAAACAAGCCGCATAACCTGCTGCAAATAATTGCTCAGGATTGGTCGCTCCGCCTTTTCCGCCTAATTCTTTCGGCATCAAAACGTCAAAATCTACAAATCCGTCTTCACTTTTTACGTGTCCGTTTCTTCCTCCTGTGGCAGAAACTGTTGTTTGATATTTTGTTTTCATAATAATAAATTTTAAAATCTTTTACGATTAAATCGTTTACGATACAAATATATAAAAAAGAAGCTTAACGATCCTGTTAAGCTTCTCTGAAAGTTTTTATAGGTTTGTTTTTAGTTGAAATTATTTAGGTTCCGGAGCGTTTTCAGCAATTAGTCCTTTCGATTTTAGCTCTTTCCAAAATGCCTTCGGAATTTTTACATCCATCGATTTTGCATTTGCTTCAGATTGCTCTCCATTACTCGCTCCCGGAATCACACTAGCTACCACATCTGGCGCTGCCGAGAACTGAAGTGCCGCCGTTCTTAGATCGACATTATGTTTATCGGCTACTTTTTGCAATTTTGCACGTTTTTCTTTCATCTCTTCAGGAATAGTTCCGCCATAATTATAACGCTCTTTTCCAGCTAAAAACCCAGCATTTAAAGCGGCACCGATCACTAAACTAATTCCTTCTTTTTCACAAACCGGGAAGACATTGTTTAGATCGTCTTCGTGCACCAACAACGAATATTGTTTTGCTGAAAGAAAAATATCTGGATCGGCAACTTCGATGGTTTCTAAAATTGGTCTGGTCGTATTTACGCCTAATCCCCAGCCTTTAATTAAACCTTCCTCACGCATTTTGGTAAGCTCTGGCATCGCTCCGTTTTTAGCCTGCTCAAAGTATTTTTCATAATCTCCTTCCTTAAAATCTGGATTATCCGGTGATAGATCGTGAATAAAAACGATGTCGATATAGGCTAAACCTAAACGATGCAGACTTTGTTCTACCGATTTTCTAACTCCTTCAGCCGAATAATCGTATTCGTAATTCATATTCAATTTCCCTTTCCAAAGTGCACCCGGCAATTCAAAATCTGGATCTGGCGTTAAGACTCTTCCCACTTTGGTAGACAACACAAAATCTTCACGCTTCTTATTGAAAAGGTAACTTCCCATTCTACGTTCGCTAATTCCTAAACCGTACCAAGGCGAAGTATCAAAATAACGAACGCCGTTATTCCACGCGGCATCCATTGCGCCACGAATTTCTTCGTCACTATTTACGTGAAAACCATTACCGGCGGCAACACCACCCATCCCAAATTTCCATTCGGGTTTAAATTTATCGCGTAAAAAATTGTTTTTAATTTTTGCTGAAGGAATTGCAGTTTCCGTAGAATTTGCGGCATTTATAATTGAAGGAGCCGCAACCATCCCTGCAGTTCCTAAAATAGATTTGTATAAAAAGTCTCTTCTATTAGCCATATTTTTGGTTTTTATTGAAGCTCAAATTTCACAAAAAACAGTCTGAACCTTCCTGTAAAAAAAGGCTATTAAGTAGTAAAAAACGGACTTCTCGCGTTAAACTCTAGTTAATTTGAAGCGACCTGCTATTCGGTTTCGGGAGTTTCAAACGGAATTAATTTTTTATAATGTTCGTAGCGCAAGAATATTTCTTTCACGTACAAATACGGCTCACGACCGCGAACAAAGCCATATTTTACTTCCGGTCGATTAAAGAATTCACGCGAACTTAACTTCAGTAAATAATCTTCAACATTATCGTCCCAAACATTAGGATCTTCGCCAAAGGCTTTGGTAAGTCGTTGCGCATCACGAACGTGACCTAAGCCACAATTGTACGCTGCCAGGGTGAACTTGATACGCTGAATGCTATCTTCCACATTACTAAAATTCTCTCGTAATTGTGCCAGGTATTTGGTGCCACCACGAATATTTTCTGAAGGATTAGTAATATCGTTTACACCCAAATCTTTTGCGGTTGCCGGCATAATTTGCATTAATCCGCCAGCGCCTGCCCACGAATTTTCATTCGGCTGAAAACGTGATTCTTGGAAGATCTGCGAACTCAGCAATCGCCAATCCCAACCTAAACGTCCTACATTGTTTTTTACGATCGCGTCGTATTGACTAATTTTACCCTGGTTTTTACTGTAAAATTCACTTTTAATTCGGCGGCGATAGGATTTCTTATTTTTGAAATACTTGTTGTACACCACATAATAAAAGTCTTTTTTCTTGATATTTTTTAGCCACGAATTGATTTCAGCTAAAAGCTCCGGAGAATTTTTACGCACTGCCCAGGCGATACGTTGCGAGAAACTGATCTCGGTATCAATATCCAGAATCGGGTTGTAGGTTTGATTGATCGCGGCGATATTATAATCTGAAATGGTATAATCGATCTCACCATCGACCACCATTTTAATAATATCTTCAGTAGTTTTATCTCCAGAAACCAGTTGAATATCAATCTGCCCGCCAATCTCGTCTTCCAGATTTTCTAAACGCTCAAAATAAGAAGAGTTTTTACGTACGTGAACGGTCTTGCCAATCATCTCGATAGGATCGTTTAGCGTGTGCTTTTTGATCTTGTACATTGGTAACTTTCGCCAGTTTTCCGGGCGACGTTGCACTAAAACCTGATGCGTTAAATAGTGATATTCGGTAAAATTGACGAGTTTTTTTCGGTCTTCGGTAACCGAGAGTCCAAATGCAATAAGATCGCCCACACCGGCATTCAGCATATCGAATAAATGATCGATATCTTTTGCAACTTTAATATCGAGTTCGAGTTCTAAATGATCGGCAAGTTTTTTTACCAATTCATATTCAAAACCCATCGGTTTCCCGCGATATAAAAAGTAACTGGTAGAATTATAAATGGTAATAACGGTAAGTTTTCCGTCTTTTTTGATTTCTGAAAGGTCTTTTGAGGCAATCGTATTTTCAGAAATAAGTGCTGAAGTTTCTGTTGCAGGATTTGCTTCCTCTTGGCAATTGTAAGAGCAAATTATAAAGGTGCATAAAAGTAAATATCGAGTAATTTTTCGCCTAAACATTAAAAGTTTGATTTTCTGTAAGATACAAAATTCTTAACAAACCTTTAATGTGGAAGATTTTTCAGCTTAAGTTTTACTTACGATTTCTTTAATTTCTTCAGATTCAATAATATTTTTAGGATAATTATTTTTGCTTAAAAACAGCATTGCGCTTGCAATAGTTTCTGCTTGGATAGAGCGGTATTTTTTCAACGGACCGATCATTATAAAGTTAGCAAGTCGCATTACTTTTTTCCAGGCTAATTCGAAAGGACGACTCTCTTCTCGATTGCCGTCAATCAACGACGGACGTAAAATATAAGTTTCCGAAATTTGTTCTGCTAAAACTGCTTCTTCCATTTCACCTTTTGTCTTGTTATAGAAAAATTGGCTGTTTTTATCGGCTCCAATCGCAGAGACTACGATCATTTTCGGGATGTTGTTTTGCTTGGCTAGTTTTGCGGCAGTGACCGGAATACCAAAATCTACTTTTCTGTAGGTTTCATTATCTGGAGTTTTCTTTTGTGTGGTTCCTACGCAGCAAAAAACTACATCGGCATGAAATTGATCTTTATAGTTTTCAAGTTGAAATAAATCAATTAAATGTTCTTCTAATTTTGAATGTTGAAGTTTCACGCTACTTCTGGAAAAGAGAATGATCTTTTGAAAATCATCATCTTTTAGTAATTGCTGAAGCAACAAATTACCGGTTAATCCGGTAGCGCCAAGTAAAATTGCAGTTTTCGATTTCATAACAGGAAGTTATAAAACGCAGCGCAAATAAGAAGAATCGTTAACTTTGTATTGTGAAGCCGCAACGCAAAATTATACATATCGATATGGATGCTTTTTATGCCTCTGTCGAGCAATTGGACAATCCCGATTTGCGCGGAAAAGCGATTGCTGTTGGTGGCGGCTCGAAGCGTGGTGTGGTAAGTGCGGCAAGTTATGAAGCCAGAAAATTTGGTGTAAGAAGTGCGATGAGCGGTTCGATAGCCAAAAAACTTTGTCCGCATCTTATTTTTGTAAAATCTAATTTTGATCGTTACCGTGAGCTTTCACAACGTATTCGGCGTATTTTTTTTGAATATACCGATCTGGTCGAACCCCTTTCGTTAGATGAAGCTTATTTAGATGTTACTGAGAATAAAAAAGGAAATCCCAGCGCGACCTTAATCGCAAAAGAAATTCGGGCTAAGATCAAAGAAAAAACCGGTTTAAATGCTTCCGCAGGAATTTCGATCAATAAATTCGTGGCTAAAATTGCAAGCGATTACAACAAGCCGAACGGACAAAAAACAGTGATGCCCGACGAGGTGGAAGAATTTTTAGAAAATCTTGAAATTAGAAAATTTCATGGTGTGGGAAAGGTAACGGCTGAAAAAATGTATCAGCTAGGGATTTTTACCGGAAAAGATCTAAAAGCGAAATCGGAAGAGTTTTTAGCAGAGAAATTCGGAAAAAGCGGTCCTTATTACTACAATGTAGTTCGCGGGATTCATTTAAGTGAAGTTAAACCTAACCGCATTCGAAAATCTTTGGGTGCCGAGCGTACCTTTTCTGAAAATATTACTTCGGAAATATTTATGCTCGAACGTTTAGAACATATTGCTGAAGAGATCGAGAGACGTCTCGCAAAAAGTAAAGTTGCCGGAAAAACCGTGACCTTAAAAATAAAATATAGCGATTTCACACTACAAACTCGAAGTAAAACGATCTCGTATTACATCTCTACTAAAGAATTGATTCTCGAGGTTGCTAAAGAGCTGTTATACCAAGAACGAATGAAAGACTCGGTACGTTTATTAGGAATTTCTCTTTCGAACCTCAACACCGATAAAAAAGAGAAAATCGATGAAAATGAAAAAGAAGTTTACGTACAGCTTAAGTTTGAGTTTTGACGCTCAATTTCTAAAGTATCTAAAATAGCTTGTGCGTTTTCTGTAAAGAAGCCTAGTTTTTGATGTTTGAAATAAAAATTGATTGTTCCTTTTTTAACGCGCACATCTTTTAAATCTGTTAGAGCGTGAACTTTACTTTGATTGCTATGTGTCCAAATTAAATTTTGATTGGTAACTTGTAATTTAACTTTCTGTAAGTAAAAATTAAAAAGCATTATCACTTCTTCTTCTACATAAACTGTTTCTTCTTCTTTTATTTGATACAGATCAGGCTTTTTAAAACGGAAGTATAATTTATGCCATAGTGATGTTCCTACAATGGTGAATGATAAGTAAAATATTATTTCAATTAAAACTTCTTTAAACTCCCCACCTTGAATAAAATAAAAGAGACAGAAAAAGACGATTACAAATACAAATACTTGAATTAGATATACAAAAATGATTTTACTTTTCATTAATAGACAGTTTCTATAGTATATGAATTAGCAATATAACTAATTCCTAGATTCCCGTCAAAGTTTAAAAATCATTTTAATTAGTAAGATTTATAATCAAGTGACTATAATCAAAATTGATCTCTCTGAATTTTTAAGGCGAATAAATGAGTAAATGATTACTCACGAAATTTTATTTTGTGGAGTTCGTGAATGTTTCACATTTGAAGGATTTGTTTGAGCTCTTTCTAAATTTTGTGCGAACAAAAATTTAGAAAAGCGAGTCCTGAAAGCACGGCGGGTTGCTTAAAAAAGCAACCCGCAACGCCCAAATTATATGTGCTTTTGTATTATTCGATCTCTGAAACACGTAAAGTGTTCACCATACCTTTATTACCAATTGGCATTGCAGCAAGGTTCACGACGAAATCTCCTTTTTTCACTACTTTTTTATCTTTTGCGATTTGGTTTACATCTTCTACCGTATCGTCTGTACTTACAAATTTATCGTAATAGTAAGCATTAACTCCCCAAAGCAAGCTTAACTGAGTTAAAATTCTTTTGTTAGAAGTGAAGGCTAAAATTTTTGCATCTGGTCGCCAAGCTGAAATTTGGAATGCTGTGTAACCACTATTGGTTAACGTACAAATTGCTTTTGCGTCGATCTCATTTGCCATTAAAGCTGCGTGATAACATACCGATTTGGTAATGTATCTTTTAGTTTTAATATGTGGTGGGTCGTGAGGTACGGTAATTAGTTTTGAGTGCTCTACGCTTCTAATAATTTCAGACATTTTCTGGATTACCTCTACCGGATATTTACCTACAGAAGTTTCACCACTTAGCATTACCGCATCGGCACCATCCATCACAGAGTTAGCAACATCGTTTACTTCTGCTCTGGTTGGGGTAAGGCTAGAAATCATCGTTTCCATCATTTGCGTAGCGATAATTACGGGAATTCGTGCTTTCTTGGCTTTAAGTACTAATTCTTTTTGAATTAATGGTACTTCGTGAGCCGGGATTTCTACACCTAAATCTCCACGTGCTACCATTAAACCGTCACACGCTTGTACGATCTCATCGATATTTTTAACGCCTTCTGGCTTTTCAATCTTTGCAACGATTGGGATTTTATAATCACCATGCTTGTTAATCAAATCTTGAAGCTTCTTTATATCTTGTGCGTGACGCACAAATGAAAGTGCCATCCAGTCTACTTGTTTCTTTACTGCAAACTCTGCATCTTTCACATCTTTCTCGGTTAATGCCGGTAAAGAAATGTTGGTATTTGGCAGGTTAACTCCTTTTCTAGAACGTAAAGGTCCGCCTTGAATTACTTTGGCTTCTACTTCATTTTTTCCGTTGGTTTTTACCACTTCAAAAATAAGTTTACCATCGTCTAATAAGATTCGTTCTTTAGCTTTAACATCTCTAGGGAAGCTCTCGTAGTTCATATAAACACGTTCTGCTGTTCCTTGAAACTCTTTTCCGGTAGCAAAAGTGATAATATCGCCTTTGTTAACGATTACTTCTTCCTTCATCACACCAACGCGAAGTTTAGGGCCTTGTAAATCTGCTAAAATACCGGCATTGTAACCGTATTTTTCGTTAAGCTCCCTAATCATTTGTATGCGCTCTTCTACATCTTTATAATTGGCGTGGGAAAAGTTGATTCTAAAAATGTTTACCCCACTCTCTAACATCGCTTTTAAAACTTTCTTAGAGCTCGTAGCAGGGCCTAAAGTTGCTACAATCTTGGTGTTCTTTGATTTATGCATTAGCTAAAAATTAAATTTTCTATTGATTTGATTTGTGTAACCTCAATTTGATATGCGGTTACAATTTGGTTTATTTGGTTAATTTCTGAAAGTAGCTTTTTAATATTTACATCTTCATTGCTACTTTCTATTTTAAAAAAACAGTCTACATTTTTGTATTCGGGTAACAGGTTAGCAACTCTTTTTGTTTCTTCTTCAAACAAAAAACCATTACTCTGTAGATGATTTGCTTTTATTTTATATTTATTTGAAACTACATAGTAATTACAACCTTCTCGCTGATTATAAAATTTATATAGTTCGTAAAAAGCTAAACCTTCAGGATAGTTATAGTCTACATCTTGAGGTTCTCTTTTTAGACTGAGCCCTAAAAGTTTATTCAAATAAAATACTATTCGATAAACTTCTGCAGAACAGTGTATGGCGATTAAGCTAAAATTTTCTTCTACTAAATCATCCAGCACAAGTTTATTTATAGCCATACGTTTCTAATTTATAAATTTATAACAAAATTGCAACTTTTAGCAGAGGATAAAGTTAAATAATCTTGAAGTTTATCTCTTCTCCCTCCTTATTTTGGGCTTATTTTATTCTGAAAAGCATAATAAGCACGCTTCGATGCTTTTTCTTCTGCTTTTTTCTTTGAAGTTGCTCGTGCTTTAGCCACGACTTTACCGTCGATCCAAAGTTTTACCGCAAAATGTTTAAGCTCATCTTTGCCGGTATCTTCATAAACCTCGTAGTTGAACTTATGTTTTTGTTTTTGACACCATTCAATTAAAAGGCTTTTGTAGCTAATTACTTTTCCTTCTAATTGCTCAATATCGACATAAGGAGCGACGACGCGTTGGTAAATAAATTTTTCACAATATTTATAACCACGATCTAAATAAATAGCTCCTACCAAGGCTTCGAACAAATTCCCGTGAATGTTTTGCCCAAAATGATCTTTAGGTACGTTAGATTCTACAAACTTGATCAAGCCTAGATCTCTACCTAATTCATTTAAATGTTTTCGACTTACTACTTTCGACCTCATTTTGGTCAAATAGCCTTCATCACCACCGGGAACTTCATTATAAAGATAAGCAGCAATAATTGAGCTTAACATCGCATCTCCTAAAAATTCTAACCGCTCGTAGTTTAAATCATTCCCTAAAGCGTCTTTTTTATTTAATGATCGATGTATAAATGCCCGTTTGTAATGTTTGATTACTTTAGGCTTAAAGCCGATGATGTTTTGGATAGCATCAAAAAAATTCCCGTCCTTACCAGAACGGGAACTTAATATGTTGCGAATAACGTTCATTAAACGCTTACTCTGCTATTTTTTTGAATAAAACACAAGCATTGTGACCTCCGAAACCAAAAGTATTACTCATAGCTACGTTCACTTCTCTTTCTTGTGCTTTATTTAAAGTTAAATTTAACTCCGCATCAATATTTTCATCTGCCGTTTCATGATTAATGGTCGGCGGCACCAAACTATGCTTCATCGCTAAGATAGAGGCAATAGCTTCAATAGCTCCGGCAGCTCCTAAAAGGTGACCGGTCATTGATTTGGTTGAATTGATATTGAGGGTCTTTGCGTGGTCTCCAAAAACTTTGGTGATGGCTTTAAGTTCTGCGACATCTCCTAATGGGGTTGAAGTACCGTGCGTGTTAATTGCATCTACGTCTTCAGGGTTTAAACCTGCATTACGCAAACAGTTTTCCATTACAGCAACTACTCCTGTACCATCGGGATGCGGAGCCGTCATATGGTAAGCATCAGAAGACATTCCGCCTCCTAAAACTTCAGCATAAATTTTAGCTCCACGTGCTTTTGCATGTTCGTATTCTTCAAGAATTAATGCCCCAGAACCTTCTCCTAAAACAAAACCATCTCGATTTGCATCAAAAGGTCTAGAAGCTTTTTCTGGATCGTCATTTCTTGTAGATAAGGCATGCATCGCATTAAAACCACCCATACCTGCTTGCGTTACTGCTGCTTCGCTTCCGCCGGTAACAATTACATCACTATAACCTAGACGAATGTAATTTAGGGCATCGATCAAAGCATTTGCAGAAGAGGCACAAGCAGATACCGTAGTATAATTTGGACCCATAAACCCATGTTTGATAGAAATATTACCCGGAGCAATATCGGCTATCATTTTAGGGATAAAGAATGGATTAAAACGAGGTGTACCGTCACCGTTTGCGAAATTTTTAACTTCTTCCTGGAAAGTTTCTAAACCACCAATCCCGGCTCCCCAAATTACACCTACACGATATTTATCTACAGTTTCTAGATCGATACCAGAATCTGCGATAGCTTCATCTGAAGCTACTAAAGCATATTGTGCAAATCTATCGAGCCTACGAATTTCTTTGCGGCCAAAATATTCATTAAAGTCGAAGTTTTTGATCTCGCAAGCGAATTTGGTTTTAAACTTTTCAGTATCAAAATAGGTGATAGGCGCACTACCGCTTTTACCACTCACCAATGCGTCCCAATATTCTTCAATATTGTTACCTATAGGTGTTAAGGCACCTAGCCCTGTTACTACTACTCGCTTTAACTCCATACGTATGGTTTTCTTATTTTTTTGCTTCTTCGATGTAAGAAATCGCTTGACCTACAGTTGCAATGTTTTCTGCTTGGTCGTCTGGAATTTGAATATCGAATTCTTTTTCGAATTCCATAATTAATTCTACGGTATCTAAAGAATCCGCACCTAAATCGTTAGTGAAGCTTGCGTCGTTTACAACTTCGTTCTCGTCAACTCCTAATTTATCAACGATTATTGCTTTTACTCTTGATGCAATGTCTGACATAATTTTATCTTTTTAGATTTTTAATAAGTGGCAAAAATAAAAAACTTTAGTTTAAAACAAGTTTTACTTTAAAAAATGTGCCCTCAATTTACATATTTTTAAAGTAAGTAACTATTTTTATACTTTAATAATTTCTAAAAAAACGCAGCTTTAAGCTATGAACTCTGCAAATTCTACTAAAAAAATTATCATATTCGCTTCCGGGCAAGGCTCTAACGCTAAGAAGATTATTGAATATTTTCAAGATAGAAACGATGTTAAAATCGCGCATGTACTTTCTAATAACATTCGAGCAAATGTTTTAAAAATGGCACACGATTTTGAGATTAGCGCATTGCATTTTGATAGAACTGCGTTTTATGATACGCACGAAGTACTTCATGTTTTAAAAGATGCAGAACCCGATCTAATTGTTTTAGCCGGCTTTTTATGGATGATGCCCACAGAAATTATTAACGAATTCGAAAATAAGATCATCAATATTCACCCAGCACTGCTTCCTAAATATGGCGGAAAAGGAATGTACGGTAACCACGTACATCAAGCGGTTTTAGAAAATAAAGAGACTGAATCTGGAATAACCATACATTATGTAAATGAAAAATATGATGAAGGTGAAGTGATCGCTCAATTTGAAACAAAAATTACTCCAGATGATTCTATGGAAACGTTGAAGAAAAAAATTCAGCAATTAGAGCACGAGCATTTTCCTAAAGTGATTGACCAACTTCTATCGAAAAAAGCTTAATGGCGAAAAAAAAGTACTACGTTGTCTGGAAAGGAAACAAAACCGGAATTTTCACTTCTTGGGATGCTTGCAAAAAAGCAGTCGCCGGTTTTAAAGGAGCGCAATACAAATCGTTTAAAAGTTTAGCTGAAGCAGAAGAAGCTTTTAAAGTTTCTTATTTTGAATACAAAGAGAACAATCAAAATGGTGTTCCTTTATTTCAGCTTGAAAAAAGAGCAAAAGAAGTTAATTTCGACTCGATCAACGTCGATGCAGCTTCTAGCGGAAATCCCGGCAAGATGGAATACCGCGGTGTTTACACCAAAACCGGAAAGGAAATATTTAAACAAGGGCCTTTTCAAGAAGGTACCAATAATATAGGTGAATTTTTAGCACTCGTGCATGGGCTGGCTTTTCTTCAGCAAAAAAAAAGCAATCTGCCTATTTATTCAGACTCTAAAATTGCTATTGGTTGGGTAAAAAAGAAACGTTGCAATACCAAACTACAACCCAATGCAAAAAATGCAGATTTGTTTCAACTTATTAAAAGAGCAGAAGCTTGGTTGCATAACAACTCCTACTCCAACCCTATTTTAAAATGGAACACTAAAGAGTGGGGAGAAATTCCTGCTGATTTTGGGAGGAAGTAAACCATTGACTTTCAAATAAAAACGTATTCATTTTCAGAAATTTTTAATAAAACCGCATAGTTTTAAAATTTCTTGAGAAACGCCTTATATTTGCACCAAATTCTAAGCAAAACACATGAGCAAATTAGTTGTAGTAGGTACAGTTGCCTTCGATAAAATTGAAACTCCTTTTGGTAAAACCGATAAAATTTTAGGTGGAGCAGGAACTTATATTGGTCTTGCCGCTAAAAAATTTGGAGTAGATACCGCAATTGTTTCGGTAATTGGTGGTGATTTCCCGGAAGAATACATCAATATCTTTAAAGAAAGAGACATTAATATCGAAGGATTAAAAATGGTTAAAGACGGTAAAACTTTCTTTTGGAGTGGCCGCTACCATAACGATATGAATTCTCGTGATACGTTAGATACACAATTAAATGTATTAGCAGATTTTCAGCCGGTCGTACCCGCTTCTTACAAAGATGCAAAAATTGTGATGCTAGGTAATTTGCACCCATTAGTTCAATTAAGTGTGATCGAGCAAATGGAAAATCCGGATCTTGTTGTGTTAGACACGATGAATTTCTGGATGGATAACGCGTTAGAAGACCTTAAAAAAGTAATTGCTAAAGTAGATGTAATTACGATTAACGATGAAGAGGCCAGACAACTTTCAGGAGAATATTCGTTAGTAAAAGCTGCTCGTGAGATCGAAAAAATGGGACCTAAATATGTAGTGATCAAAAAAGGAGAACACGGGGCTTTATTATTTCATCAAAACGAAATGTTCTTTGCGCCGGCCTTACCTTTAGAAGAAGTTTTTGATCCAACCGGAGCCGGAGATACTTTTGCCGGTGGTTTTGTAGGTTATATTGCAAAAACCGGAGATACTTCATTTAAAAACATGAAAAACGCCATTATTTATGGCTCTAACTTAGCTTCTTTCTGTGTCGAAAAATTTGGAACTGAAAGGATGCTGAATTTAACCGACAAAGAAATTGACGAACGCTTAAAGACATTTAAAGCGCTAACGCAATTTAAAATTAGCTTAGACTAAACCCAACAAAGCAACAACACAACCCTAAATCTCTCGACAACACAATATGAGTGATGCTATTAAACACGAGTGCGGTATTGCACTAGTTAGGTTATTAAAACCTTTAGAATTTTATAAAGAAAAGTACGGTACATCTTTTTACGGTCTTAATAAGATGTATTTAATGATGGAAAAGCAACACAACCGCGGGCAAGATGGCGCCGGTTTAGCCAGCATCAAACTAGATACTTCTCCCGGTGAGCGCTATATTAGTCGTGTACGTTCTAACCAACCGCAACCTATACAAGATATTTTTGCACAAATTAACGATCGTATTAACGACGAGCTGCAAAAACATCCCGAATATGCAGAAGATGTTGCCGCGCAAAAGAAAAACCTTCCTTATATAGGTGAATTATTTTTAGGTCACGTTCGCTATGGTACTTTCGGTAAAAATAGTATCGAGAGCGTTCACCCGTTTTTACGCCAAAACAACTGGATGCATCGTAATCTAATTGTTGCCGGTAACTTTAATATGACCAACGTTTTTAAACTTTTCGATAATTTAGTTGAATTAGGTCAGCACCCAAAAGAAAAAGCCGATACCGTAACCGTAATGGAAAAGATCGGACATTTCTTAGATTCTGAAGTGCAAAAAGTATATAAAAAATTAAAGAAAGAGGGTTACAGCAAAAAAGATGCTTCTCCACATATTGCCAATAAAATTAATGTTGCTAAAATCCTGAAGAAATCTTCTAAAGATTGGGATGGTGGTTATGCGATGGCAGGTTTAATGGGTCACGGAGATTCTTTTGTATTAAGAGATCCTGCAGGAATTAGACCGGTATATTATTATATGGATGATGAAGTTGTGGTTACTGCTTCAGAAAGACCGGTAATTCAAACTGCATTTAACGTAGATTTTGATGATGTAAAAGAATTAGAACCGGGACACGCTTTAATTACGAAGAAAAGCGGTGAAACTTCTATCAAAAAAATCATAGAGCCATTACCTCGTAAAGCTTGTTCTTTTGAGCGTATTTATTTTTCGAGAGGAAGCGATGCTGAAATTTACCAAGAGCGTAAAAACTTAGGGCGTTTTATTATGCCTGATGTTTTAAAAGCCATTGATTACGATACGATCAACTCTGTTTTTTCATTTATACCAAACACTGCTGAAACTTCTTTCTACGGAATGGTTGAAGCCGCTCAAGATGAATTGAACAGACAGAAAAATGAAGCGATCTTAAATGAAAAAGATTCGCTTACCGATGAGCGTTTAAAAGAGATCTTATCTCATCGTTTACGTACTGAAAAAATTGCAATTAAAGACGCTAAGCTTAGAACCTTTATCACAGAAGATAGTAGCCGTGACGATTTAGTTGCGCACGTTTACGATGTGACTTACGGTGTGGTTAAACCACAAGATAATTTAGTGATCATCGACGATAGTATTGTTCGTGGTACAACGCTAAAGAAAAGTATTATTAAAATGATGGATCGTTTAGGTCCTAAAAAAATCATTGTCGTTTCTTCGGCTCCACAAATTCGTTACCCGGATTGCTATGGTATCGATATGGCTCGCTTAGAAGATTTTGTAGCTTTTAAAGCGGCTTTAACGCTATTAAAAGAAACCAACCAATACGATCTAATCGAGAAGGTTTACGAGAAATGTAAGCAGCAAGTAGATCTAGAAGATCACGAAGTAAAGAATTTTGTAAAAGAAGTTTACGAACCATTTACCTACGAGCAAGTTTCTAATAAAATTGCAGAATTACTTTGTGATGAAACGATCGAGGCAGATGTTGAAGTGATCTATCAAAAAGTAGATAAGCTTCATGAAGCTTGCCCTAAAAATTTAGGTGATTGGTATTTTACCGGAGATTACCCAACCCCGGGAGGAAATCGAGTGGTAAATCGCGCTTTCATCAATTTCTTTGAAGGCAATAAAGAGAGAGCATATTTGTAATTAATCGTAGATAATTTATAAATACTATAAAAAAACTACATTTATTTTCATAAATACATGAAAATATAATATATTTATACTTCCATAACAAAGTAGGTTAAGTTTATGGTAAAATTTGGGGCAAAAAAAGGTGGTTTTTCAACCACCTTTTTTATTACTCCACTATTTTAAAAATAGCTTATTTTCCTTTTGCATATTTAGAAGCAACTTCTTCCCAATCTACTACGTCGAAAAATGCATCGATATATTCCGGACGCTTATTTTGATATTTTAAGTAATAAGCGTGTTCCCAAACATCTAATCCTAAAATTGGAGTTCCGCCACAGCCAATTCCTGGCATTAATGGGTTATCTTGGTTAGGAGTAGAGCAAACTTCTACTTTACCACCTTCGTGTACGCAAAGCCAAGCCCATCCAGAACCAAATTGCCCTGCTGCAGCTTTAGAGAACTCTTCTTTAAAAGCTTCAAAAGATCCAAACTTGTCTTCAATAGCACTTTCTATATCTCCGCTTGGTTTTCCGCCACCGTTTGGCGACATTACTTCCCAAAATAAGTTGTGATTAAAAAAACCACCTCCATTATTTCTTACTGCCGAGTTAGATTTATCTAGGTTCATTAAAATGTTTTCAATGTTTTTACCTTCTAAATCTGTTCCTTCTACAGCAGCATTTAATTTTTTAGTATATCCTGCGTGATGCTTACCGTAGTGAATTTCCATAGTTTCTTTATCTATACTAGGTTCTAAAGCATCAAATGCATATTTTAATTTTGGTTGTTCAAAAGCCATAATTGTTATTTTTTAGTTGTTAATAATCAAATTCGCTATCAAAATTAATTATTAAACTATTCAATAGAAATAAAAATATGTTATAAAATACTTAAACCTTTTGTTTTTCATAGAAACGCATTATACCTTATCGTTTTTGCTTATATTACTTCTTCTAAAATAACCGCATATTTTGAATACGACTTCTTCGCCTTTTCAGGTTTATAACGCTTCCGCAGGATCTGGAAAAACTTTTACCATCGTTAAACAATATTTATCGATACTTTTAAAAGCTAACCGATTAGATTACTATAAAAACATTTTAGCCATTACGTTTACAAACAAAGCGGTGGGCGAAATGAAAAGCAGGATCGTGAAGAGTTTAAAAGATTTTGCTGAAGAAGAAACACCCACAAAATCTTTAGCACTTTTTGCTGAAGTACAAAAAGAAACCGGACTTTCTAAAGAAGAAATTAAAAAGAAATCCCATCTCATTTTACGAAGTATTTTGCACAATTATGCGGCTTTTGATGTATCGACCATAGATGGTTTTACACATCGCGTACTAAGAACATTTGCCAAAGATCTAGGTTTGCCCATCAATTTTGAAGTCGAATTAAATACGGTCGATATTCTCACTGAAGCCGTTGACAAACTAATCTCAAAAGCCGGAAGCGATAAAAGACTTACCAAAGTATTAATCGATTTTGCAATCTCGAAAGCCGATGACGATAAAAGTTGGGATATCACAAAAGATCTTTATGAAATTGCGCTGTTGTTGGTGAATGAAAATCATATTCTACCTTTAAAAGAATTAGAACAGAAAGAGCTGGAAGATTTTCAGAAGTTTGATGAAGAATTACGCGCTTACCTTAAAATTTCTGAAGATAAGCTCAAGCAAAATGCTGCATCATTTTTTAATCTACTTCAGCAAAATGGTTTAGAGGATAAAGATTATAATAGAGGTTCTATACCTTCACATTTTAAGAAAATTCAAGATTTATCGTATACGGTAAAAACTTCAGATAAAAAAACGAAATGGGAGCAAGAAATCGATTCTGCGCCACATTATGCTAAAAAACAAACCGACGAGAAGAAATCGGTGATGGATGCCATTCAGCCGCAAGTGGCCGAGCTTTATTTTTCTTCCGAAGAGCAAATCAACAAAATAGAGTTTTATAAAAGTATTCTCAAAAAGCTCACTTCACTTTCATTGCTCAATCTTATTCATAAAGAGGTTGAAGCGATCAAGACCGAAAAAAATCTGTTGCTCATTTCTGAATTTAACAGAAAGATTAGCGAAAGCATAAAAGAACAACCGGCGCCATTTATTTATGAACGTTTGGGCGAACGCTATCAAGAGTTTTTTATCGACGAATTTCAAGACACTTCTTCGTTACAATGGAACAATTTAATTCCGCTCATTGAAAATAACCTATCTACGCAAGATGAAACCGGCAAACAAAAAGGAAATCTGTTTTTAGTAGGCGATGCCAAACAATCGATCTATCGTTGGCGCGGTGGCGAGGCCGAACAGTTTATTAACTTGAGTGAAAATGCGAATCCGTTTAGTGCAGAAAAACAAACCATCACTTTGCCTAAAAACTTCCGCAGTCAACCGGAGATTGTCAACTTCAACAATAATTTTTTTAAGTTTTGTGCCGAGCGACTAAGCTGGGAGCAATACAGAACTTTGTTTGAAAGCGCGCATCAAGAACCGCATCATCAAAACGGCGGTTATGTAAACATCAGTTTTTTAGAAGCTACGAATGCTGAAGAAAAAAATGAGGCTTACCCGAAAAAAGTGCTTGCAACCATTAACGAGCTGACCCAAAAAGGCTATGCAAAAAGAGACATTTGTATTTTAGTTCGGAAGAAAAATCACGGTTATCAAGTCGCTAATTTTCTAAATGAAAATGGCATCCCGATTATTTCTACCGAAACTTTATTGGTTAAAAATTCTGAAGAAGTACGATTTTTGGTAGCGATTTTACAATTTTCTTTGAACCCAAGCGATAAGAACTTAAAGTTTGAAATTTTAGATTATTTATTTCAATCTAAAAAAGAAAGTGATGATTATTTCCATACAATTTACGATCGTCTTCAAAAAGATCATCAAGAATTTTTTGAGTCGTTAACTGAGTTTGACTATTTTTTTAACCTTAACGTTTTACAGCGATCTACATTATATGAAAGTGTTGAATATATAATTCGAAGTTTTCATTTAGAGCAAAAAGCAGATGCGTATTTACAGTTTTTCTTAGATTTTGTGTACGAATTTGCTCAGAAAAATATCGGCAACATCGCCGGTTTTATTGACCATTGGGAACTTAACAAAGACAAGTTAAGCGTGATTGCTCCAGAAGGTGAAGATGCCGTGCAAATTATGACGATTCATACTTCGAAAGGATTAGAATTTCCTATCGTGATTTACCCTTACGCTAACGAATCTCTAGAAGACACTAGGTTTGATGATATTTGGGTTCCGCTATTAGAAGCGCCGAATCAAATCCCATACGCGTATTTAAGTGCGAACAAAAAAATGAACGATTTTGGCGAAGTGCCTTCTGCGCTTTACCAAAAACTGCTGATCGAAAATGAATTTGACGCGCTCAATATTCTTTACGTCGCATTAACCCGACCAGAACAGCAACTCTATATTATTTCTGAAGTTGATCCTAAAAAACCGGAAGAAGTAAAAAATGATTATCCGGGATTATTAAAAGGTTATTTACAATCCTTACAACTTTGGAACGAAAATCAATTGGAATATAGTTTTGGCGATCTACCGGAAAATTCAACAAAAACAGAAGAGATTTCTTTACAACCAATGCCATTTATTTCTTCGCCACCTTCGAATCACGATATTACTTTAGTCACCAAATCTGGTTTATTATGGGATTCTGAACAACAAGAAGCCATCGATAAGGGAAATCTTATTCATAATTTATTAATGAATATTTATACTGAAAAAGATATTGCTCCAGCCTTAAAAAAATCGATCAAAGCCGGAGAAATGAATGCTGAAGATACCGAAGAATATAAAATGAAGGTAGAAGAATTCATTCAACACCCAGATTTACAAACATACTTTACCAATGAATATCAAATCTATAATGAAAAAGAATTAATTACCGAAAATGGTTTTAAACGTATTGACCGTCTTTGCTTAAAAAATAATGAAGCCGTCATCATCGACTATAAAACCGGAGATGAAAAAGCGATTTACACCAACCAATTAAACGAATACGCAAACTATGTTACTGAAATAGGATATCAAGTAAAACAAAAAATAATAGTTTACCTGTATCCTTCAGTTACGGTTAAGATTCTATAATTTTGCTAAAAATTGAAAAAAAATAAGATATGTATAGTCCAGATTTAAAAAAATACCTTCAAAATGAGATTTCCGAAATTCAAGACAGCGGACTTTTCAAAAAAGAACGAATTATTACTACTCCGCAAGATGCGGTCATCAAGATTAGTACCGGGCAAGAAGTTATTAACTTTTGTGCCAATAATTACCTAGGACTTTCTAATCATCCCGATGTTGTAAAAGCCGCAAAAGACACTTTAGATTCTCATGGTTTTGGGATGTCTAGCGTAAGATTTATTTGTGGTACGCAAGACATTCATAAAGAACTAGAGCAAAAAATCGCGTCTTTCTACGGAACTGAAGATACCATTTTATACGCCGCAGCATTTGATGCAAACGGTGGAGTTTTTGAGCCATTATTAACGAAGGAAGATGCGATTATTTCAGACTCGTTAAATCACGCTTCGATTATTGATGGAGTTCGTCTTTGTAAAGCTGCAAGATATCGTTATGAGAATAACAATATGGAAGATTTAGAAAAGCAGCTTATTGCAGCCAACGAAAATGGAGCTCGTTTCAAAATTATCGTTACTGACGGAGTTTTCTCGATGGATGGTTTATTGGCTCCCTTAGATCAAATCTGTGATTTAGCAGATAAATATGACGCAATGGTCATGATCGATGAATGTCACGCTGCCGGATTTATTGGTGAAACAGGAAGAGGAACTTTAGAAGAAAAAGGCGTTTTAGACCGAATCGACATTATTACAGGAACTTTAGGAAAAGCGCTTGGTGGCGCAATGGGAGGTTACACCACGGCTAAAAAAGAAATTATCGAGATCTTAAGACAACGTTCTCGACCTTATTTATTTTCAAACTCATTGGCGCCTGCAATTGTTGGAGCATCTATCAAAGTGTTTGATATGCTTGAGAACGACACCAAACTAAGAGATAAATTAGAGTGGAATACCAATTACTTTAAAAAAGCGATGAAAGAAGCCGGTTTTGATATCGTTGATGGAGATTCTGCGATTGTTCCCGTGATGCTTTATGATGCTAAATTATCACAAAAAATGGCCGATAAGCTTTTAGAAGAAGGAATTTATGTAATTGGTTTTTTCTATCCCGTTGTTCCTAAAGAAAAAGCAAGAATTCGAGTACAGCTTTCTGCGGCACACGACCAAGAACATTTAGATAAAGCTATTCAAGCATTTATCAAAATCGGAAAAGAATTAAACGTAATTGAATAGTATAATGTAGTTATTTCTTAATTATGTTAAGAAAATTTTATTACTATTATTTTTGGGAATACCCTATAAGCACTTACTTTTGCTTACATTAACATTTAAAATTAAACACTTTTAATATGAAACATCTTAGCAGATTTTTATTAGTAGCCATGGTTGTTTTGGGTTGCACAAACATGCAAGCTCAATCAGAAGATAACCCTTGGGCAATTGGAATTGGCGTAAACGCTATCGATTTTTATCCTGTTGGTGAAGATATGCCACAAGGAGATATGTTTAACGAATATTTTAATGTGGAAGATCATTGGAATATCATTCCGTCTGTATCTAAACTAACAGTTGGAAGATATATTGGTGCAGGATTTTCTGCTGAATTAGCCGGATCATTAAACCGAATCGATAAATTTGGTGACGCTTCAACAGACGATTTAACTTATTATGGAATTGACGGGGGCGTTAATTATAGCTTCAAAGAATTAATTAACCCTGAAGGTTGGTTTGATCCTTATTTATCTCTTGGCGGTGGTTACACTTGGGTTGACGAAGAAGGTTTTGGTACAGCTAATGGAGGTTTAGGTTTCAACTTTTGGTTAACTGACAATATTGCTTTTAATGTTGAATCTAAATATAAGCATGCATTTGATAACGAACTTAATAAACATTTTCAACATTCTGCTGGATTCAAGATTGCCTTCGGAGGAACTGATACTGATGGTGACGGAATCTATGATGATGAAGACGAATGTCCTGAAACTCCAGGTTTAGAAGAATTTAACGGATGTCCTGATTCTGATGGTGATGGTATCCCAGATAAAGATGATGCTTGTCCAGAATTAGCTGGTCCTGCTGAATTTAACGGTTGTCCTGATTCTGATGGTGACGGTGTTGCAGATCCTCAAGATGAGTGTCCTAATGTTGCTGGTTTAGAATCTTTAAACGGTTGTCCAGATGCAGATGGTGATGGTATCAAAGATAGCGAAGACGAGTGTCCTAACGAAGCTGGTCCTGCTGCTAACAATGGATGCCCTTGGCCAGATAGCGATGGTGACGGAGTATTAGATAAAGATGATCAGTGTCCAGATGTTGCAGGTACTGCTGCGAACAATGGTTGTCCTGAAGTTACTGTTGAAGTGATCAACGAATTAAACGAGTATTCTAAAACAATCTTATTCGATTTAGGTAAATCTTCAATCAGAAAAGAATCTTACGATGCTTTAGATTCTATCTCAGAAATTATGAATGAGTACCCACAAACTGTTTTCCATATTGAAGGGCACACAGATAGTCAAGGTAGTGATGCATTCAACTTAAAACTTTCTAAAGAAAGAGCTGCTTCTGTAAGAAATTACTTAGTAGAAGAAGATGGTATCGATGCAAGTAGAATTACTTCTGAAGGATACGGTGAAAGTCGTCCAATCGCAACAAATAAAACTGCTGCAGGAAGACAACAAAACAGACGTGTTGAAGTTTCTCTAGAGAAAAACAGAGAAGAGTAAGAAGAAAATAAATTCTTATAAATACTCAAAACGCCTCAGTTATCTGAGGCGTTTTTTTATTTTTAAAGTATGAAAAGCTTTATAGAAGAAACCTTAGACCAACTCCTTAGTCAACCAACGTTTAACCTTTCTAAAACTACTTTTATTCTCCCGAGTAAAAGAGCCGGTAGTTTTTTAAAACACATCCTAAAACAGAAAATTTCTGGTAGCGCATTTGCACCGCAAGTTTTAAGTACAGAAGAATTTATAGAAAAAATAACCTCGCTACAAACCATCGATAATACCGAGAGTTTATTCAAGTTTTATCAGGTTTATAAAAAAATTACTCCAAAAGAAGAACAGGAAGATTTTGAAACATTTTACGGCTGGGCACAAACACTAGTTTACGATTTTAATGAGATCGATCGTTATTTGATCGATGCTGAACACTTCTTCTCTTACCTTTCTAGAATTCAAGACATCAATCATTGGGCGTTGAGTGATCCTCAAACTAATTTAATTGAAAAATACCTTACATTTTGGAACCTCATCCCGAAGTATTATCAATTATTTCAACAACAACTGTTAGAAAATAACGAAGCCTATCAAGGTTTGATGTACAGGATTGCTTCAGAAAAGATTTCAAGTTATTTAGCCAGTAATCAAGAACAACATATTTTACTCGGTTTCAATGCGTTGAATAATGCTGAACAAAAACTGTTTCAAACCATTTTAGAACAGAATAAAGGACAAATTTTCTGGGATATCGATGAGGCTTTTTATAACGATAATTATCACGAAGCTTCTTTATTTATTAGAAATTACAAGAAGAATTGGGAGTTTTATCAAGATGAAAATAATACAATAACAACTTCCAGCAATTATTCTTCTGCTAAAAACATAAACGTTTACGGAGTTCCTAAAAATATTGGTCAGGCTAAATATACTGCGCAATTATTAAGTGAAATTTCAGAAGAAGATTTAAGCAAAACGGCAATCGTATTGAACGATGAAGGTTTGCTAAACCCTATTCTTAACTCGCTTCCGCAGAATATTAAAAAACTGAATATTACGATGGGACTTCCATTAAAAGAAACTCCGCTCGCATCTTTGTTTGAAGTGATTTTTGAAATTCAGCAGACAGAAAATCAGAATTTTTACTACAAACCAATTATCGATATTCTCAACCATCCGTTTATTTTGATGAAGTTAGGCGAAAGTTCACAACAACTTCAGCAGCAAATACATCAGGAAAACCTGGTTTACCTTAGCAGAACTCAAATTTTAGAGCTTTCTAGCGAATCAACGAAGCATCTTTTGGGTGAAATTTTACTTCAGCATAAAACTCCGCAAAGCTTATTAAAAGCCTTTACAAATTTATGCCAAAAACTACGTTTAGAAGATGCGCTCGATAAACCCTTGGAGACAGAATACCTGTACCATTTTCACCAACTATTTGTGAAAATTCAGAATTTGATCGCCGAGCAAAGCCCTATTCAAAGCATAAAATCGTTACACAGAATTTACCGAGATACTTTAGAAACAGAATCGTTAGATTTTAGCGGTTCGCCTTTCGACGGCTTGCAATTAATGGGAATGCTCGAAAGCCGCGTGCTCGATTTCGAAAATATTATCATCACCTCTGTCAACGAAGGCGTACTTCCGGCAGGTAAAAGTAGCAACTCTTTTATTCCGTTCGACCTCAAAAAAGAATACGGTTTACCAACTTATAAAGAAAAAGACGCTATCTATACCTATCACTTTTATCGATTATTGCAAAGAGCCAAAAACGTTCATATTTTATACAACACCGAACCCGGCAGTTTAAACGGAGGCGAAAAAAGTAGGTTTATTACGCAGTTAGAAATTGAATCTCCGGTAGGTAACGAACCTAAACATCAATTTTTAAATCCGTTAGTTCCTGCTCGAAAAAATGAATTAAAGAAAATTAAGAAAACTCCAGAAGTTTTAGAAAAGCTTAAAGCGCTGGCAGCTCACGGATTTTCTCCATCGGCGTTAACCACTTATATTCGAAATCCGTTAGATTTTTATAAAAACTACGTGCTTGGCATTAGAGATACCGATGAAGTTGAAGAAACCGTTGCTGCCAATACTTTAGGAACGGTGGTTCACGATGCCTTAGAACATTTTTACAAACCTTTTGAAAACAAAAATATTGTAAAAGCAGATTTGCTGAAGATGAAAACTGAAATCGAGCAACAGGTAAAGTTTGAATTTGAAAAAACCTATAAGCAAGCGCCCATCAACAAAGGCAAAAACCTTATTATTTTTGAAATTGCCAAACGCTACATTTTCAATTTCTTAGCAAAAGAAATGAAAGAGATCGAAAATGATGAATTAATTATTAAAGAGGTTGAAAATAAGCTTACTTGTGATATTTTGATTCCTGAGCTTGATTTTCCGGTAAAAATTGGTGGTAAAGTAGATCGTGTAGATTACAAAAACGGTCAGCTTCGCATTGTAGATTATAAAACAGGAAAAGTACAAGCCGGCGATCTCAATTTAAAAGATTGGAGCGAGCTTACCCAAGATTATAAATATTCAAAAGCTTTTCAGGTACTTTGTTATGCTCGAATGATTTATGCTGAAACTCCTTTTGAAAATGCCGAAGCGGGAATTATTTCATTCAAAAACCTGAAAGCCGGTTTTATGCCGTTTAAACAAATTAAAAATACCGTAATTGATAAAGACACGTTAAACCAATTTGAAACCGAGTTGAAAAGCTTAATTTTAGAGCTATTCAATCCAGAAATTCCATTTGAAGAGAAAGAAGTTTAGTATGATTAGAGAGAAGAATTTTTTACTAGAAGGCAAACACCAAAAACCCATTGTTACCGATGTTTATTTTCAACCTACCCAACAACCCAAACCTATCGTTATTTTTTGTCACGGTTACAAAGGTTTTAAAGATTGGGGCGCGTGGGATCTGGTGGCTGAAAAATTTGCTGAAGCGGGATTCTTCTTTATTAAATTCAATTTTTCTCATAATGGCGGGACCGCAGAAGACCCGATCGATTTTCCAGATCTAGACGCGTTTGCGCAAGATAATTTTAACAAGCAACTTGACGATTTGCAATCGGTGATCGATTGGATCACGACGACCAAACAATTTCATGCCAATGCCGATGTGCAAAACCTTAATCTAATTGGTCACAGTCGTGGCGGCGGTATTGTAACAATTAAAGCCGAAGAAGAACCACAGATTAAAAAAGTAATTACCTGGAATGGTGTTTCAGATTTTGGAAGCAGATTCCCTAAAGGTGACGAGCTTCAAAAGTGGAAAGACGATAAATTCTATTACGTTACCAACGGTCGCACCAAACAAGAAATGCCGCATCATATTCAGTTTTATGAAGATTTTCTAGCCCATGAAGAACGCTTTACGATAGAAAGAGCGGTAAAGAATTTAAAAAAGCCGTATTTGATTATTCACGCTGAAGAAGATCCTACAGTAAATATCACGGAAGCAAAGCAACTTCAACAATGGAATAAACGAAGTGAACTTTATAAGTTACCGGGAAGTGATCACGTTTTTAAAACCAAACATCCGTGGAAGCAGGAAAGTCTATCTTCCGATTTAGAAAAAGTTACTGAAAAAACAATTCAATTTATTCAGCAGTAAAATAGCGAACATACATGATAGCTCAAATTATTTTAGTCGGCGCGTTATTGCTACTCGTTAGTATTTTAGCGGGTAAAACCTCCTATCGGTTTGGCGTACCAACACTAGTCCTTTTCTTAGCCGTTGGGATGTTAGCCGGTTCTGAAGGGTTGTTGGGCATTAATTTCGACAATCCGCTAATTGCGCAATTTATCGGGATCGTTGCTTTAAATGTAATTTTATTTTCGGGCGGGCTCGATACCCGTTGGGATGCGGTAAAACCTATTATGTACAAAGGCGGTCTCCTGGCTACACTCGGCGTATTTATTACCGCAGGTTCCGTTGGTTTATTTACTTATTATTTACTCGATTTTACCCTTATCGAAGCTTTATTACTTGGCGCTATTATTTCTTCTACAGATGCGGCTGCAGTATTCTCTATTCTGCGTTCTAACAACATTAATCTGCGTGATGGCATAAGACCTATGCTAGAGCTAGAAAGTGGAAGTAACGACCCCATGGCGTACTTTTTAACCACACTTTTTACCGGGATCATCGTAGCACAAGATTTTAATGGTTGGGATTCTATTTTTCAGCTTTTATTTCAAATAAGTATTGGAGCAGCTTCCGGTTTTGCTATTGGTAAACTTAGCAAACTACTCATTAATAAAATTGAATTAGATTTTGAAGGACTTTACCCGGTTTTAGGTTTAGCGCTTAGTTTTATTGCCTATTCACTTACAGAGGTAATTGGCGGTAACGGATTTTTAGCCGTGTATATTTCTTCAGTAATTTTAGGAAACAGCAAATTGATCAGGAAAAACTCTTTACGTCAGTTTTTTGACGGATTTGCTTGGTTGATGCAGATCATCTTATTCTTAACTTTGGGTTTGCTAGTTTTCCCAACGCATATCGTGCCGGTAATTTTAACCGGTTTAGCGATTGCTTTGTTTTTGATCTTCGTGGCACGACCACTTAGTGTTTTTATAAGCTTGGCTTTTTTCAAGGTAAAATTTAAGAGCAAAGTTTTTATCTCTTGGGTTGGTTTACGTGGCGCGGTTCCTATTGTTTTTGCAACCTTCCCGATGGTTGCCGGTTTAGAAAAGGCAGACCTTATTTTTAATATTGTTTTTATGGTTACGCTTGTTTCTATTATGTTACAAGGCACCACCATTAGTAAAATGGCGAAATGGTTAGGAGTTGAAGATACTACGGTAAAAATGCTCACTAAAGCACGCGCTATTGAATTTTCTGATGAATCGAAAACCGAATCTGCTGAAATACATCTGCATGAAAATAGCCAAGGTGTCGGACAAAAACTTTACCAGCTGAAATTACCAAAAAACACCTTGGTGGTGATGATTATAAGAGACGATAATTATTTTGTTCCTGAAGGTTCTACACAACTCGAAGCAGGCGATACTTTGCAGCTTATTTCAGCGAAAAAACAAGATTTAGATTGGGTAGTAGAAAATGTAGGTTAATTGTAAAGTTGAATTACTTTTTTGCTTATTTTAGTCGAACATTTTTGGGGGATTAGCTCAGTTGGCTAGAGCGTTTGGCTGGCAGCCAAAAGGCCATCGGTTCGAATCCGATATTCTCCACAAAAAAGCCGAAGACATTTTCTTCGGCTTTTTTATTTATGTATCCTTTTACGTATCCTTTCTGAAGTTTACATTTTATAAATCCAATGGGCGGGATTGAGCGCTTGGGTGTTTTTATAAATTAAGAAACTTAACGTTGGTCTTCCTGTAGCGGTACTCTTTCCTACTTTACCGATTACTTGATTCGTAGTTAACTCATCTCCTACTTCAACATTAATAGAAGAAAGGTTATTATAAACACTTAAATAATCACCGTGAATCACAAAAACTGCTTTATTGGCTCCTTTAATGGCTTGTATTTTAAAAACCTTGCCTTTAAAAACAGTTCTTACCGATTCGTTTTCGTTAGTTTCAATTCGAACTCCGTCACTCTTTACTTTTACAGATTTTACAACCGGATGCGGATGCGTACCAAACTTCATCGCCACAACGCCAGATTTTACCGGCCAAGGCAATTTTCCTTTATTTGAAGTAAAACTCGCAGCGAGTTCTTTAGCTTCCGGCGTAAGCTCGAACTTGCTCGTTGAACTTGAACCTTTCTTTTTATTTTCTGCCGCGATCGCTTCACGAATTAATCGATCGATCTCTCTATCTATTCTAGAAACTTCTTCTTGTTTTTGCTTCAGCTCTTTTTCAAAATTACCAGCTTTTTTACGGATCGAAGCTACTAATTCTTGCTGTTGCTTTTTATCTTGTTGCAATTTGCTTTGGGTAATTCGGTTTTGTGATAAAAGCTCTTCTTTGGCTTTACGCTGTTCAACTAAATCGGTATTTAATTGCTGTAATAATTGCGTTTGTCGTTGTATTTCTAAGCCTTGCTCTTTTCTGTATTCTGTATATTGTTTCATATACTGCAAACGCTTGTAGGCTTGCAGAAAATCTTCCGAAGAAAATAAAAACATGATCCTGCTTTGGTTAGACTTACTCTTGTAAGATTTCTTGATCATTTTTGCGTAATCTTCTTTCAGCTTCTCTAGATCTTTACGCAGCTTATCTATTTTATTAAGATTGGTATTGATCTCTTTGGTTAACAGATTCGCTTCTTGATTGGTGACGCGAATTAAATTTTCGGTCGCTCTAATGCGTTTATCTAGATCTTCAACCTGCGTTAAAACCGATTGTTGCTTTACTTTATTACTCGCTAATAAATTACTTATCTGGCTAATTTCTTTACGTAAAGCGATACGTTTTTGCTCTAGTTTTTTACGTTCTGTACTTTGCGCAAAACCTATAGCACTAAAACTTATAAAAAGTAATAGAAACGCGATATATTTTAGTTGAAAATGCTTCATTCAATTACAATTTCTTCATAACCTGAAGGGATGCTAAACGGAAATGTGACCGACTCATTAAATTCTAACGAACGATAGTCGATATTTATTTTAGTTGTGCCATCGCCTTGATTAGCGATAATAGTAATATTTTGTGGCATTCCATAATTTTCTTGACCGTAAAAATCGTCGTAAGTAATCGTTACGCCTTCATTTTCTTCGGCGCGAACCAATTGTTGTGCTTTGGTTTTAAAACTTAGCAAATCGATTAAAAAAGATTTTGCAATTGGGCTTTCTTCTAACGAAGCTAATTGATAACCATTTTGGGTTGAAGTAAGTCTGTATTCTTTTGAATTTAGCTCGTAAATAGGTTGGCCGATCAATAAATTTTGAACTTTATTGAAGTCTAACTCAGTACCTAACCATTGGCTTAACAAACTAAAATCTCCATCAAAATAAGAACCATTGATCTTTTCGTAAAACTGAACTCGTTGTGGGGTTACCATTACTTTTGCAACTGTAATAAGACCTCCCAACTTTGCACTTAACCAAATGGCTTTGTCTTTTTCCATGCGAATGCTTACCGATATCGATTGACTGTCTTCACCATCGTCGTAACTTCCTCTTAACCTACCTTGCATGGTTTTAAATGAAGGAGCTGCTGCTAAATTTTGTTGAATAACGTTTTCTTTAGTAGCATCTGCTTTACGTTCTGCAGCGGTTTTTTTAGGTCCGCAAGAAATGACTAACAGTCCAAAAACGAGTAAAAGTGCTTTTTGAAAATGCTGCATTATGTTTATAGTGTTTTTTTAAGTTGTTCAAATTTTTGCTGAAATTTTTCAGCTTCTTTTGGCTTTCCTAAACCTTGATAAGCGATCGCTAATTGTTGGTAAAAATCGCTTTCCATTTGTGGATTGTCGATTAAAAAATCTACGCCCATCAACAGGTTTTCTTCCGCTTTTCCAAAATTACCCAAGGTATTATTTGCCACGCCGGTCACTAAGTATAAAATAGGTTGTGATGGGTAACTCGCCATATATTCTTCTGCCAACAGAATAGATTTTGAAGGCATTTTTTCTTGTAAATACAATAACATTAAATCTTTAGCAGAAGCAAAATCGTTCGGGTTTTGCTTTACGACTTTTTCTAAATTCTGAATGGCTTTGTTATTATCGCGCCCTTTGTAAAATTCAGCTAAATCGGCATTACTTTCTCCGTTTGCTAACTGCTTATCTAAACTTTCAATAAGATCTTGCTCGTACTTAGGTTTTTGATTGACCAATTGCACAAAGTCTTTTACCACTTCTTTCTTCATCGTAAGCCCAAGATCACTTTCTAAAACAGTTTTCATCGACTTTACCGCTTCATCATCTTTATATTCAGCTAAATACTTTTTATACAAGGCATAATGTGCCTCTTTAGAGTCAGGGTATTTTTCAAGTAGTTGCTCTGCGATCTGGTAAGTTCTTTCTAACTTATTTTGCGTCGCGTAAAAATACATTAGCGCCAAATAACTGTTCGTCGCCGATGGGTTGTTTTCTAATTGCTCTAATAAATAGTTTTCTTCTAAAGATTTATCGGGGTTTTCTGCAAAAATCTTTCCGCGGAGTGCATCTCGATAATCACTTTCACCTTCTCGCGCATCGATATAATCTAAGGCTGCTAATGCTTTTTGATAATCTTCTACTCGAACGTAAAGATTTGCCAAATCTTCGTAATAATCGATATTGTATTGACTTAACTTGGTCGCAACCTCAATGGCTTTTGTATAATTCTGCGTGAGGTAATAAACATCGTAAAGCTCGGTAAGAATATCGATATTATCTTTCTTTTCTGAAAGTGCTTTGTTTAAGTTTTTCTCTGCCAGATCAAACTCTTCTAAAGCTTTGTAATTTTTACCTAACTCGTAAAAAACGGCTACATTATCCGGCTGAATTTCTGCACATTTTTTTAAAGCTGAAATGGCTTTTTCATAATTCTCGATACCGCGTTGCGATAATGCCTGAAAGAAATATTCCTGAAATTTATCGGTCACATTTCCTAAATTATCCTGATTAATTTCTTGCTTGGCAATTGCTAACGAGTCGGTTTGTGCTTGTGCACAGAAATTACTTCCGAAGTAAATAACGAAAGAGAAGAATAAGATATGTGATCTAAAAAATTTCAATGTTTTACTGAACAAGTTTTGTTGAATATGCTGAAAAGTTTTCTTCTAGAAATTCATTTTTGAACTTAAATAATTGATTATTCATAATTAGTAAAATTTTTTTTCGTCATTCCGGACTTGATCCGGAATCTCATCATTTCTGAAAAGCAAACTAATCAGGATGAGACCCTAAATCTAGTTTAGGGTGACGGAACTAATAAGCTTTAAAATTCAAATTAACCAGAAAACTTTTCAGCATAGAATCAATTATTATTCCAATACCGAATAATCGCCTATACTAATTTGCGTATAGTTACCGTCGTATTTGGCGTGATTCCCGATCATCGAGTTATCTAAAGTTGCGTTTTTAATACTCGAATTGGTTTGAATCAAGCTATTTTTAATTTCACTGTTTTCAACCACACAATCGTCGCCAATAGATACGTTAGGACCGATCGTTGAATTCTTTAACACCACATTTTCACCAATATAACAAGGCTCTATAATTTCTGAATTTTCTAATTTCACTGAATCTGAAACAGTTTTTTCACCATCAGACTTCAAGAAATTCAGCATTTTCCCGTTGGTTTCTACGGTTACGTTTTTGTTTCCGCAGTCCATCCATTCATCTACGGTTCCGGTTTTAAAAATTTTACCTTCAGCCATCATCTTTTTAATACCATCGTTAATTTGGTATTCACCGCCGTGCATTAAATTTTCTTCTAAAACCTCTTGTAGCTTTCCTTTTAAAACTTCAATATCTTTAAAGTAATAAATACCGATCACCGCTTGGTCGCTCACAAATTCTTGTGGTTTTTCGACCAACTCGATAATTTCTTCATTTTCATTCAAGTTTACCACTCCGTAAGCTTCTGGATTGGCTACTTTTTTTGTCCAAATTACCGCATCGGCTTTTTCATCTAATTTAAAGTCGGCTTTAATTAATGTATCGGCATACGCCACAACTGCCGGACCCGAAAGTGATTCTTTAGCACTCATAATCGCGTGACCGGTACCCAAAGGTTGATCTTGGCGATAAATAGATGCCTTGGCTCCTAGACTTTCTGCAAGACGCTCTAAACTCTCGACAATATCTTGCCCAAAGAAAGCCGGGTCGCCTAAAATAAAAGCAACTTCATCGATAGGTTGGTTGAGTACTTTGGCAATATCTTTTACCAAACGATGAACGATTGGTTCTCCTGCCACCGGAATTAATGGTTTAGGAACTGTTAAAGTATGTGGACGAAGACGAGAACCTCTTCCCGCCATGGGTACGATTATATTCATAGTTATGCCCGCGTAGGCGGGTATCTTTTTCAATTAAACAATTTATTAATTATCTGTTGAATGCTTATTAGATTTCTGCCTTCGCAGAAATTTTAAACGCCGGTACTTCCGAAACCACCTTCACCTCGATCAGATTCTTCCAGCACTTCTACTTCTTGCCATTCTGCACGTTCATGTTTAGCGATCACTAATTGCGCAATACGCTCACCATCGTTAATTACGAATGCTTCTTTTGAAAGATTTACTAAAATTACGCCTATTTCTCCGCGATAATCAGCATCGATAGTTCCGGGAGCGTTAAGTACCGTAATTCCTTTTTTGGCAGCTAAACCACTTCTTGGGCGAACTTGCGCTTCGTAGCCCACCGGAAGTTCTATAAACAACCCGGTTTTAACGATCACACGATCCAACGGACTTAATACGACTTTATCTTCTAGGTTTGCTCGAAGATCCATCCCTGCAGAAGCGATGGTTTCGTAAGCAGGAAGTTGATGATTGGATTTATTAATGATTTTTACCGTCATTTTTTATGCTTGTAAAATTTTTAGTAATTCTTTTTTCTCTTTTATATACACGATTCCCAAAAATAAGAAAAGTAATAATGTTCCTATGAGCAAATGGCCATCAAATATATAAAATGATGCAAATGCAAAGCTTGTCGATATGATTAAATATATGCCAATACTCTGTAAATTATAAGGAACTTTGTAATGCTTTCGGCTCAAAATATAAGAAATAATAACCATAATCGAGTAAGCAGCTAATGTCGTCCAAGCTGAAGCCATAAAACCTATTTTCGGGATAAACACATAATTTAAAGCAATAGTCACAACCGCTCCAATAAGTGATAAATACATTCCGAATCTAGTTTTATCGGTAAGCTTGTACCAAATAGAAAGATTAAAATACATTCCTAAAAATAGATTTGCCAATAAAACTACCGGTACAATATCAATGGCAACCCAATACGACTCATCTGCTACTAACATTTGTTTAAAGAAATCGAGATAAACTGTTACAAAAACCAGCATTAAACTTCCTAAGATCACAAAATACTTCATCACCATTGCATAGGTGTTTTTTGCATTTTCTTCTTTGGCGTGACTAAAAAAGAACGGCTCTGCTCCCAACCTAAAGCCTTGAATAAAAATGGTCATAAACACTGCTATTTTATAACAAGCGCTATAAGCTCCATTAATATCTTTTCCTAATACCTGCGGAAGTAACCACTTATCAAAATTCTCATTAATGATATACGCCATTCCGGCTATCATAATTGGCCAACCATAAGCTAATAACTTCTTTAAGATTGAAAAATCAAATTCAAGCTTGGCTTTAAAAAAATATGGAAATAACAATAAGAATGTAAGGACACTGGCTGCTAAGTTTGCAATAAATACATATTGAACAGGATCGTCTTGATAAGATTCTAAAAACTGAATATTGTATTTAGGCATCGCCCATAAAAAGAATAGATTCAGCAATACATAAGTAAACACGCTAATAAGTTTAATAATAGAAAACTTTATGGGTCTACCCGAAGCTCTTAAATAAGCAAAAGGCACTACTACAAGCGTATCGAGCGCTAAAACGCCTACTAAGAAATTGAAATAAGACAGTTTGAGATGAACGAATGCAGCTAACGAATCATTATAATACCAAACCAAGCTAAAGAATATGATTGTGGTAAACGTAAGACTGATTAAAGCTGTTGAAAAAACTCGATTTGCTTTATATTTCTCATTATTGAAAAAACGAAAGAAGGAAGTCTCCATCCCGTAAGTTAATAGCACATTGAAAAAAGCTGCGTAAATATAGAAGGTAGTATTATCGGAATAACTAGCATTTTCTAAGGTATTGGTATGCAAACGCACTAATAAAAAATTCATTAATCGTGGCAAAACTGTTGCCAAACCATAAATAAATGTGTCTTGAAAAAAACGCTTTAACGTACTCAAATTAATTACTGCTTAATAAGTTTTAAATGTATAGCTTTTAAAAACAGATTTCAATGTTTTTATAGAAAAAGAAAACCCCGAATCGCTTCGAGGTTTTTATCATATTTCTGAATATTAATTCAAGAAAAATTAATATTTCTAATTGTTCAAGGCTTCCGCTTTAAAGAATTTGCTCCTTTACAGTCGCTAATTGTTCAAGGCTTCCGCTTGAGAAAAAATTTGCTCCTTTACGGTCGCTAATTGTTCAACGCTTCCGCTTGAGAAAAAATTTGCTCCTTTACAGTCGCTAATTGTTCAACGCTTCCGCTCCACCAACAATTTCTAAGATTTCGTTGGTAATAGATGCTTGACGTGCTTTGTTGTAAGAAAGCTTTAAAGAATCTCTTAACTCTGTCGCATTATCGGTTGCTTTGTGCATCGCCGTCATACGCGCTCCGTGTTCAGAAGCAAAAGAGTCTCTTAAGGCTTTATATAACTGAATTTTTAAAGACTTCGGAATTAATTCTTTAACGATTTGATCTTTTTCCGGCTCAAAAATATATTCAGAAGTATTATTTACTTCCTCTACATTTTCGATAGGCTTAATTGGTAAAAATTGCTCTTTGGTAACGATTTGCGTCGCTGCATTTCTAAAACTGTTATAAACCAACATTACCTTATCGTAATCTCCTTCAACAAAAGAATTCATGATATCTTCAGCAATTTCTGCTACGTCATCAAACTCTAAATGATCAAAAATATCTACGTTATGATTACTAATGGTAAATGTCTTCTTAAGAACATCGTTTGCCTTTTTACCAATAGTGTACAATTCTACTTCTTTATCGCTAAAGTTTTCTTCAGTTAAATTTTTAACTCCTTTAATAATATTAGAGTTAAATGCACCTGCTAAACCACGATTAGAAGAAATTGCCACTACTAAAACTTTTTTCACCTCACGTTGCTCAGAAAATTTACTTTCGCTTCCTGCATCTAAGCTAGCGCTAAGACTTTGTAAAAGCTCTGTAAGTTTATCTGAATAAGGACGCATGGCAGTAATAGCATCTTGCGCTTTGCTCAACTTTGCAGCAGAAACCATTTTCATGGCACTGGTTATTTGCATGGTTGAAGAAACCGAGGTAATCCTACTACGTAATTCTTTTAAATTAGCCATATTGTTAGTAATGAGTTAGTAGTGGTGAGTATAAAGAATGAATTTCTCTATACTCACCTCTCCAATCTAATTTTTATATTTTGCTGAAATTTCTGATGCTGCGTTTCTCAACACTTCTAAAGACTCATCAGTTAATTTTCCTGCTTTAAGCGTATCTAGCGTATCTCTATGCTTCGCTTTTAAATATTCTAAATAATCTGCTTCAAATTCTTTTACCTTTTCTACAGGAACTTCTCTTAATAAGTTCTTAGAACCTGCATAAACGATAGCGATTTGATCTTCTACCGGGTAAGGATCGTTTTGCGCTTGCTTTAAGATCTCTACGTTACGCTTACCTTTTTCGATCGTACTTAATGTTGAAGCATCTAAATCTGAACCAAACTTAGCGAAAGCTTCTAACTCACGGTATTGTGCTTGGTCTAATTTTAAAGTACCTGCAACTTTCTTCATCGATTTAATCTGTGCAGAACCTCCAACACGCGATACAGAAATACCTACGTTAATTGCCGGACGAACACCCGAGTTAAATAAATCTGATGTTAAGAAGATCTGACCATCTGTAATCGAAATTACGTTGGTAGGGATATATGCTGAAACGTCTCCTGCTTGTGTTTCGATAATTGGTAAAGCAGTTAACGAACCTCCTCCTTTTACTTTCTCTTTTAAAGAGTCTGGAAGATCGTTCATTGTTTTTGCGATATCATCATCGTTAATCACTTTTGCAGCACGCTCTAATAATCTTGAGTGAAGGTAGAAAACGTCTCCAGGATACGCCTCACGTCCCGGTGGACGACGTAATAATAAAGACACCTCACGGTATGCTACCGCTTGCTTAGATAAATCGTCATAAATAATTAGAGCAGGACGACCTGTATCTCTAAAGTACTCACCGATAGCAGCTCCGGTAAATGGTGCATAAACCTGCATTGGCGCAGGATCCGATGCATTTGCAGCAACGATAGTTGTATAAGCTAAAGCACCTCTATCTTCTAAGGTTTTTGCGATACCTGCAACGGTAGAAGCTTTTTGACCAACTGCTACATAAATACAGTATACCGGTTCACCTTTATCATAAAATTCTTTTTGGTTAAGAATCGTATCGATACAAACCGTAGTTTTACCTGTTTGACGGTCACCAATTACCAACTCACGTTGTCCTCTACCTACCGGTACAAGCGCATCGATAGATTTAATACCCGTTTGCATTGGCTCAGTTACCGGCTCACGATAAATAACCCCAGGAGCTTTACGCTCTAATGGCATTTGAAAAGTTTCACCAGAAATAGGACCTTTACCATCGATAGGCATCCCTAAGGTATCTACTACACGACCAACAATACCTTCTCCTACATTTACAGAGGCAATACGTTGTGTACGCTTTACTGTATCTCCTTCTTTAATCGCTTTAGATGGCCCTAATAATACAACCCCAACATTATCTTCTTCAAGGTTAAGTACCATTCCTTCTAAACCACCTTCAAACTCTACAAGTTCTCCGTATTGTGCGTTAGCAAGACCATAAATGTTAGCGATACCATCACCAACAGTCAATACCGTTCCTACCTCGTCTAAAGAAGCTTCTGCTTCAAAACCTGATAGTTGTTCTTTTAATATTGCTGATACTTCAGCAGGATTCACTTCTGCCATAATTAATTATTATAAATAGTATAAATACTTATACTGTTTTTATTTAATTTTAAACGTGTGCGTTATTTTTAAATCTTGTTTTAAGAGCGTTTAATTTTCCTCGAACACTTGCATCGTATTGCTGGTCTCCGATTCTTAAGATAAAGCCTCCTAAAATTTCTTTATCTATTTTACATTTTAAAGTTACTTGACTTCCTGTTAAAGATTTTACTTTAGAAAGTATTTTTGTTTCCATTTCTGGAGTTAAAGTTTCTGCTGTAGTTACAGTAGCAACTTTAATGTTATTTCTTTCATCGTAAAGCTCTGTAAACTTTTTAGTAACCACCGCTAATTCTGAAATTCTGTTGTTGGTTGCTAAAACTCTAAAAAGATTTTTGATGGTAACCGAAGCATCTTTAAAAATAGCATTTAATGCATTTACTTTTGCTGACGGATTTACTACCGGACTTTTTATAACATTACGTAATTCTTGACTATTCATTAGAGTAGAATGAATATCTCGAATTTCTTTATTGATCGCGTCTTGAGTGTTTTTCTCTTCAGCTAAATCTAATAAAGCTTTTGCGTAACGTTGTGCTGCTCTA
The DNA here is from genome assembly GCF_000423405.1 of Mesonia mobilis DSM 19841. GTDB lineage: Bacteria > Bacteroidota > Bacteroidia > Flavobacteriales > Flavobacteriaceae > Mesonia > Mesonia mobilis. The sequence goes on from NZ_AUHX01000008.1 coordinate 121,021, forward strand.
CTACTTGCCATAATTCTAGTTTAACTTAACATCATCAAGCATACTGTCGACCAACTTCATTTGGTCTTCTTTACTATCAAGCTCTTTTTTTACTACTTTTTCTGCAATTTCTATAGAAAGGCTAGCAACTTGCGCTTTAATTTCTGCTAAGGCAGCTTGCTTTTCAGCAATAATAGTTTCTTGAGCGTTTGCAAGAATTTTACTTGCTTTTTCTTCTGCTTCTGTTGAAGCTTCTGAAATCATTTTTTCTTTAATCGTACGAGCTTCTTTTAACATCTCATCACGCTCTTCACGTGCTTTCTTGATAAGTTTCTCGTTACTTGCCTGAAGATTTTTCATCTCCAAACGAGCTTTTTCAGCAGAATCTAAAGCGTCGTTGATCGAGCTTTCTCTTTCTTTTATTAAACCTAAAATAGGTCTCCAAGCGAATTTTGCTAATAAAAAGACTAGAATTACAAACACTACGGTTTGCCAAACTATTAATCCAATCTCTGGCTTGATTAATTCCATAATATTATTTAATAATAATTTCTAATTAGTAAATAATCTAATTCGTGACCAACCGTCACGAATTAGATTAAAGAATTTTTACTTTAATACACCTAATAAGGCAGCAACTACTCCAAAAAGAGCAACACCTTCAATAAGTGCAGCAGCAATAATCATTGCAGTTTGGATCTTACTAGCCGCTTCTGGCTGACGAGCAATCGCCTCCATAGCTGAACCACCGATCTTACCTACACCGATTCCGGCTCCGATAACTGCTAAACCAGCTCCTAAAGCTGCTAAACCAACATATAATAACTCCATAGTAAAAAAATTAAAAATTAAAAATTAATGATGTTCGTGTTCTGCAACTGACATACCAATAAATAAGGCAGACAGCATAGTAAATATAAATGCTTGTAAAAATGCTACAAGTAATTCTAAAACTGAAATGAATAACGCAAAAGGAACAGAAACTCCGGCAACTCCTACGCTTTCTAAAATAAAGATTAAGCCTAATAAACTTAAAATAATAATGTGACCTGCAGTAATGTTCGCAAACAAACGAATCATTAATGCGATTGGTTTAATAAACAATCCTAACAATTCAACTACCGCTAAAATAGGTTTTACAAAACCTGGAATTCCCGGCATCCATAAAGTGTGTTGCCAAAAATCTTTATTCCCATTAACGATCATTAATACTAAGGTCACTAAACCTAATGACACGGTTACTGAGATATTACCGGTAACGTTAGCCGCACCCGGAAACAAACCTAACAAGTTAGTGATCCAGATAAAGAAGAATACAGTTAATAGAAACGGCATAAACTTCATATATTTCTTTTCACCGATCTGAGGTCTTGCAATTTCGTCTCTTACAAAAAGTACTAATGCTTCTAGTGCGTTATGAACTCCTTTTGGCGCTCTTTCACTCTTTTTAAGTTTTTTAGACATACTTAAGAAAAGAACCAACATAATAATTACCGTTAAAAACATTGCAGCAACGTTTTTGGTAATCGAAAAATCTAATGGTTTTGAAGCATTTAAAGGATGATGATCTGCGTCAAATTCTACCGCTTCTGCTCCTTGGTCTAGCATATAAATCTTCTCGTGAAGATTTACAAAACGCATTCCGTTCTTTTCTACAATATGATGCCCTGAAGTATCGTGATGAAATTCACTAGACATAAAAGTGACTAAACCAGCATCTGTATAAAGAATTACCGGCAAAGGTAAAGTTACTGCATCTTCGTTCTCACCAAAGAAATGCCAACCGTGCGAATCGCCAATATGATGCATGATCATATCTGTTGGATTAAAGTCTTTTTCTGCCTCTTCTAAAGACTTTTCTGAAGCGTAACTTGCAACACCACCAAGTAAGGCTACTAAAACTAGACAAACAAGGTTTTTAAATAAATTACTGGCTCTCATAAATACCTTTTATTCTTAAACTAAGGGCTTAAAATTTGCTGCAAAGATACTTTTTTAATTTTTATCTGAAAGCCTGTGGAAATATTTTTTACAAAGATTCAAAAAGAAGCTTCAAACCCTTGAAAAACATAGCGTTATTTAGAGTTCAAAAGTTTATTAACATATATGGTTTCGAAGATAAGATAAACCAAATAAGGAAGAAGAACCATCATGATGTTAGCAAACATATCTGTTTTTAACCGCAACATCATAGGCAGCAAGAAGACGACCGTAGCTAACATTTTTAAAAGACTACAAGCAATAAAAACAAATCCTGCTTTCGATTTATCTAAAAAAGAAAAATAAAGCAGCAAACTACACGTAATAAATGCTAGCGAAAAATGGAATAAATAAATTTGCCAAACGGCATAGAACAATTCAACTTCAAAAGAAAAAAGAACTCCGTATTGAATAGCCATTAACACCAAGGTGAAAATCACTAAATATGTGGTAAGCTTTAAAAAGTTAGCTTTCATTCAACTTAAAAAATTACATGTTTTTTACTTCTTTGTAAACGACATAAAGCGCTACAAAAACTCCAATAAGAGATCCGGCAATGGTAGCGAAGGGTGAAATAGACTCGAATTTACCATCTAACCAAACTCCAATAAAAGTGGTCACCAAAATTGTGATGACCATTTGAATACCGATACCTGCAAATTTTACGTAGGTATTAAGCGGTTTTTTCTCCTTTTCCTTTTCCTGATTTTCTTTCATCATTTAAGCTTTTCACCGCACCTTTCATCGAGCAAGTTGCATTAAAAGTTGCTCCCGGATCTACATCGAGCTTACCGGTAATTACTTCTCCTTCTATATGTGCTGAAGATTTTAAGGTCAAAGTGTCTTTTACCACAATTTTACCGGTGAATTTACCTTCGAAATCTGCATTTTCACATTCAATTTCTCCGTCGATATAACCGGTTTTTCCGACCACGATTTTCCCTGCGGTTCTTAAGGTTCCTTCTACTTTACCTTCTATTCTAAAACTACCTTTACCTTCAATATTTCCGGTAATGGTGGTTCCTTGAGCGATTTTGTTTTGTTCTTTTACTGCATCTGAAGACACGCCTCTATTTTTTTTGTTTTCTGAAAACATAATTCAATATTTTATTGAGATTGCTTCGTTAAATAAGCATCTAAATTTTTATGTACTTGTATAATTTGATAGTTACTATCTGATATACTAAAGTTGGTATGTTCGATTTGATAATCTTCTTCCTTCTCTAAAATCTTCCCAAAACCTTCTGCCCCTAATTTACTTTGCAAACCGTGCACAATTACAAAAAACTGTTGCGGCGTATAAAAATCGACCGAAGAATAAAATTGATTTTCATAACCTTTATCGGCAATAGCCGCGTCTAATTTTTGCTGAAGCTCTAACGCCATTTCTTCCTTACCAACTTCGAAAGGATAAACTAAGTAAAAAACAGCTTCATTCTCATTTTCTGTAAATGTGGTATTTTTTAATGCCGGCAACGATTGCTTTACAATTTGCTCGGCTTTTTTACCTTCTTCACTCTGCGGATAGGTTAACGCTACGTAATTTAACGATTCTTCGTACGCTTTAAAACCTTCGTAACGACCTCTGGCAAATGCTTTGAGTAATTCAAATTTTGGCACAATATCTTCACCGGTAAAGAGATCGATATACTTTTTGGTGTCATCGATCACTTCTTTATACTTCTCGTCTTTATATTTTCTGTAAACTGAAGTATACACTGCTTCAGGACTATTATTATCGTCTCTCAACGAACGCGGATTGCGTAGAATACTTGCGTAACGAGAATCTGGGTGTTCTGAAAGGATGTTCTGCTTCCATTTTTCCATCATCGCCGTATTGCCGGTCGCTTCGTAAATCTTATATAAGTTGTATTTTGAAGGAAGTATTAAACGTTCCTGCGGATTGTTTTGCAATAAAGCTTCTAGTTTATCTGAAGCCAAATCGTACTCTTTGAATTTCTCTTTATAAATTACCCCAAGTTGGTAGTACGCAAAGTTTCTGTCTTTCTTTAAACTATCGATCACCTCAACATCTGATGGTATTTCTGAAATATAGTTTTGAGGATCAAAAGCCGGATCGTTTTCAATTTCAGCTAAATAAACTTCTTCTTCATCTACTTCTTCAACTTTTGCATTATTAGCCGCTTCAGAAGCGTAACGCCAATTATCTTTTAATTCAATTTCTCCCCAAGTTCTATAGAATTTTTGTAAACCTCGAGCAACTTGTGTGTTGTTGTAAAAATAGAAACTAGAATTACTACTTCTGCTTCCGCCACCGGCGTTGCTGGCTTGTCTTCCGAATAAATTACCGGGATTGTTGGCTTTATTCTGAAATTCTCGTTTAGCTTCAGCAATGGCTTTTTCTTTCATTTCTGAAGTTACTTTTTCAAAATAAGAAAGTTGTTCTGCTTCAGACATATTTACCAAACTTAAAATACTGTCGTTGGTATTAGCAATGTCTTCGTATAAAATGACATCGTCTAAATTTTCTCGTTTTCTACGAATGCTTCTAAATTCTCGAGTACTTTCAGGAATGTTCATCATCACGCTATCGTAATACGCGCCGGCCTCTTTATATGCTGCCGCATCGAAATTGATGTTTCCTAAATTTAAATAATCGCGAGATTTTAAATAATTGTTTTGCTGCGGAACTTGTGCTCGCAAACTGTAATTATAAAATTCTACCGCGCCATCGATAGAGTCTGTGTTTTTATAATATTCACCCACCTGATAGTTGATGATATCTAAAAAAGGTCGATTTTCTCTGTTTTCAAGCATATCATTCATCAACTCCATAAAAGCCAAACGATCACCTTCATCGTAATCGAAGTTTTTAGCTTTTTCCATATAAGCGTTGATCATATACGATCGTGGTGATTTTCTATTTAAAGCAATTACTTGATCGAAAGCTTTGTTTGCACTATCTCTTTGCCCTAAACGATCGTAAATTTGACCTTTGATAAACAAATACCTTCCTTTTTCTTCGTTAGAATCGGTAAACTCAATCGCGTTGTTTAAAGGAGCAATGGCATTTTCTTTTTCATCTAAATTTAAATAGGCTTGCGCCATAGCGGCAGAAGCATCGGCTAGATCTTCATCTTCAAATTCTATATGCTCATCAAATAATTTTTTAAGGTTTTGTAGCGCCAATTCGCTATTGCCCATTCGCATGTAAGTTTTTTCTCGCCAAACTTTTGCGGTAACTATACGATCACTTTCAGGATAATCGGTAAGAATATAGTTGAAAGCTTCTAAGGCCGGAAAAAATCGCTGATCGAAATATCGCGCTTTCCCTAAAAGTAGAAAAGCTTCATCCATTTGCGGATTGTATTCTTCTCCCGCAATACGCATATTGTGTTTTTGGATAGCTTTGGTCGCTTTATCTTCTGCTCTTTGAAAGTTCGCGTTTTTAGTTTCGCCCGGTTTATTGGTTTCTTCTTCTACCTGCATGCGCTCGATCGGTAAAATTTCCCAATAATTATCTTTATAATTCTGAGCAAGTTCTGCTTTGCCGGCAGCTAATGCTAAATTACCGTTATAAATAATATTGTAATAAGCACCCATCGCATGAAAATTGCGATTTAGCCATTTATCTTTCTTTCTAGAACAAGACGCAAGAATGGCTATAGCCAAAACGGCCAAGCAAAAATGAACGGCTGTAGAAAAGTTGTTATTCTTCAAATTCATTAAGTATTAGCTATTTGAATAACTAAGAAATCACCATTTTAGTATGGTAGTGCGTAAAAATACGTTTCTTTAGAAGAATTTAAAGAATATCGTAGAGATTTTTGAATTCTACTTGTTAAAATACGCTTCTAATTCTTCTAAAGTGGCTTGACTGGTTTGGATGTCTTTTACCGTTTCACCTTTATCTAAAACCACGATTCGCTTACAAACTTCGGTGACGTGAATAAGATCGTGACTCGAAATTAAAATGGTAGTTCCGGTATTTTCATCTAGATCTTTAATGATCTTCTTTAACCGAATTTGGGTAGTCGGGTCTAAATTAGCAAAAGGTTCATCTAAAATTACTACATCCGGTTTCCCGATGAGTGCAGCGATGATGCCGGCTTTTTTCTGATTTCCTTTCGAGAGATCTCGTAAGTATTTCTTTTTCTGAAGAATTTCATCATTAAAAAAATCTTCATATTGTTTTAGAAATTCATCAACATCGGCTTTGGTTTGGCCGCGCAGATCGCCAATAAAGTAAAAATATTCTTCTGCAGTAAGGTAACCGATTAGAAAACTTTCATCAATAAAAGAAGAGGTAAAGGGTTTCCACTCTTCACTTTCACTAACAATAATATTCTTGTTCTTAATGTAACCGCTTGAAGGCTGAATTAGATCAAGCAACAAACTAAAAAATGTGGTTTTTCCCGCTCCGTTATTTCCTACTAAGCCAAAACTTTCACCTGCAGGAATATCTAAATTCTCTATATTTAAAACGGTCACGCCGTTATAACTTTTACTTAAATTACTTACACTTATCATCGTGATTTATTTTTTCTCGCTAAAAGCAGCGATGGTTTTGTATTTCTGTTTTTGGTACACTTTTTCAATTTGATTCAGGAAGAAATTAGTAAACGCCAAGCCTAAAACTCCGGAAACGGCCAAACAAATAATTCCCGTTTCAAAATTGATAAACTTATAAGGCAAATAGAAAATGAGCATTGGCCCAAAAATTTTTGGCAGCGCAATAAGCAATTGCGTTGGATTAAAACCCTGCGTATTGCTAAAGGCTTTTGCTTTTACGTTTAACTCCATCGGCACTTGATTTAAAACACCGCCATACAATGTGATAAACGAGTTAAGCCCCATATTAAATAATGCTCCGGCAGCGATCATCCCAAAAATATCCCAACCAAAATAAATATAAGGCGTACTTAAGATGAAAGAAATGACAACGGCAACCACCATTAACGACCATTTTGACTTTAAATATTCTCGATACGGAATATTCTGACTCATTAATAATTTATAATATTCACTATCCCAAGAAGGTACCAATTGCCCAAAAGACATTAAAAAACCGCCGGTCACAAACATAGAAGCAAAAGCTAAAAATGCCGGCATATCTTGATAAGATTCTTGTGGGTAAAAAATGAGTCCGTAAAACAGAAACAGAAACGACATAAACAGAACTTGCTTGGGTCGCTTGTTTCTAATGATCATTCGGACGTCATTTTTTAAGAAAGGAGCTACTTTCCCAAAACGATTTAACCAGGTTAACTCTTGTGTATGTACTTCTTTTGTTTCTTTTGAAATAGCGCCATCGAGGTAAAAATCTTTTCGAACAAATTTGAAGTTGAAGCGATACAACATCACCATTAACAATAACGGAATAATCACTGCATAAGGCTTTTCATAAATTGTATTGAAAAAATAACCTGCCGGTTCTGTAATCGAATACACCTGGTAATACTGAAGCAAGCCTGCTGCGACTAATACGGTTAGGATTCCGTAAAAAACCTTATTGTTTTTATTCAGTAAAAAATTAAGGTAGTTAATCGATAAGGTGAAAAACAACATCGAAAAGAACCAAGCTACCACATTGATTACCGCATAGTCTCCATTTACCAAAGACGTTATAGAAAATGGTAAAAAGAAAAACATGGGTAGAAAATTGAAAAACGATACCGAGGTTTTCCCTAATAAAAAGTGAATAACCGTACTGCGTTTAATCGGGATCACCATATATGGTTTAATATTGAGCACCGGTAATTGTTGCAAGAAATAGCGAAAAACCATATCGGCTAAAAACCAATAGATCACAAAGTTATTTACCACGGTAATCGGATCTTTATCGGGCATAAATTTTTGAATCCCGAAATAACCGGCAACTCCCATAAAGGCCGCCATCCCAATAAAATATAAAGCTCCTAATGCGAGTAAAATTTTTATCGCGATTCCTTTTTGAAAATAGGAAGAACGCGAAAACTGTTTCCACTCGAGAGCGATAAAGCGTTTAAACATAAAAAATTGGTTTGTTTATAGATAAGTATAAATGTAACCAAAAATGTTACACTTTTTCTAGTTTCATTTCCGGGTAAACGCGATGTAAAATTTCTTCTTTTTTCGCCGGTAAAATTCTAAAGACAATATAATGTAAAATAAAGCTGAAGGTGATGAGTAACGCAAAAACGACTGCAAAATATTGATATGGCAGCGTCTTCTCTGCTACCCAATACCATTGCCAAGGTGAAATAACAAAACCACCAACACCTCTTCCCATATTTAAAAATACGTGTTCTAAAAGATAGTATTTCCCTTCACGTTGTTTCCTTCTTTGTTTCGATATCTTCTGTAATTGTATCAACCTGTAAAAAACATAGATTATTTCTAACACAAGAATACTTGCCACAATAACAAACCCTATTTCCTTTTGAAGTAGTAAAAAAGAAAACAACCAAATCGAAAAAGCTACGATAATTACCTTCGGAAGCTTTAAAAACTGAAGTGCCTCTTTTTTCACCAGTTGAAAATAGCGCTTTTGCATAGCTTGTTGGCGTTCTTCTACCACATCTGAGAAACCAAAAATTCCGAATTTCTTGAATTCTTTTTGCAATAGTGTCTCAAAATTTTGATGAGGATCTTTTTGCCAATGTTTTTCGATCGCAGAAGCTAAATGATCGACCAACTCGGTTTGCACGTCGTAATATTCAACATAATGTTGGCGCGTAAACTCGTACAAACGCACTACTTGTTCAGCTGAAAGATTTTTCATCCTAAACTTGGTTTTGGGTTCACAATACCTTGTATGGTTTCAATAAAACGCTCTAATTCTTCAATCCGGCTTACTTTTTCTTGGTTTCCGGCTTGCGTGAGTTTGTAGTATTTTCGTAATCGGTTATCTACTCGTTGCATTTCAACTTCTAAAAAACCATTGGCTTCTAACTTGTGCAAAGCCGGGTAAAGCGCGCCTTCTGTAATGGTTAATTCGCCTTGTGTAAGCTCTTTTACTTTTTGGGTAATCTCGTAACCATACATTTTATGAGTTTCTGCTAACAGCTTCAGAATAATAGTTGAAAGACTCCCTTTATATAATTTTGAATTAGACATTTTGCCGATTTAATTTCAACCCAAACATACATAATTTTCTTATGCATAAAAAACTTAGGTATTATATTTTTAAGTAAAATGTTTTAAAAAGCACCTGACTTTGTATTTTTGCTGAAAAATTTTACATGAAGAACTTTCATTCCTTAACTATAAAAGAGGTCGTTCGAGAAACGCCAAAATCGGTTAGTATCGTTTTTAATGTACCGGAAGATTTAAAAGACACTTTTAAATTTACAGCCGGTCAATACATTACCATTAAAAAAGAAATCGACGGCGAAGAATTAAGACGTTCGTATTCTATTTGTTCTACGCCCAACAGCGGAGAGTTAAAAGTTAGTGTAAAAGAAGTGGCCGATGGTCGATTTTCATCCTACGCGAACAATGAGCTAAAAGCCGGAGATAGCCTAGAAGTATACTTGCCAGAAGGGAAGTTCACCTTTACTCCATCTGCAGATGCCGGTCACAGAACATACGCTGCATTTGCTGCCGGTAGCGGAATTACCCCGGTAATGTCAATCATAAAAACGGCTTTAACCGAAGAAGAACACAGCAAATTTGTGTTGGTTTACGGTAATAGAACTCCGGAAGAAACCATCTTTTTTAAAGAACTTTTAGAATTACAAGCCAGCTACCCAGATCGTTTTTTTGTAGAGTTTGTTTATAGTCGTACCCAAAATGAAAATTCTTTCTTCGGAAGAATCGAGCGCAGCACGGTAAATTTTGTGATGAAAAACAAGTTTAAAGGTCATAATTTTAGCGACGTTTATCTTTGCGGGCCTGAAGAGATGATCGATCTTGTTTCTGAAGTTTTACAGGAAAACAACCTTCCTAAAGAAAATATTCATTTTGAATTATTTAGCTCTAGCGAAGAAGGTGAAGTAGAAACGGTTCTCGAAGGAAAAACGCAGATCACCGTGATGGTTGATGATGAAGAAACCACCTTCGTGATGGATCAAAAAACAAGAATTCTCGACGCAGTACTCAATCAAGATCTAGACGCGCCATATTCTTGTCAAGGTGGTATTTGCAGTTCTTGTATTGCGAGAATTACCGAAGGAAAAGCAGAAATGGCAAAAAATCAAATTTTAACTGATGATGAAGTTGAAGAAGGCTTAACCTTAACTTGCCAAGCGCACCCTACTACTCCAACAATTAGAATTGATTATGATGATGTGTAAGTAGCGAAAAGCTTAAAGACATATAATTTATAGAAAATCGCCTTTCTTAATTGATTGGCGATTTTTTTTATAAAACTTCCAGAATAACTTTTAAAACCCTTTCTACCTCAATACTTTTCATCACCTCATCGTAACCATCTACTTGTTTATTACCGTAAATAGAAGTAGGTAAAAGTGGGTGTTTTTTTAGATCAGGTAAGATCTGTTGTTCCGGTTTTTGCTGAAATGGTGCAAATCCCGCAAACGGATGCGTTGCTCCCCAAATCGTAATTACCGGTACATTATATATCGCTGCTAAATGTCCGTTACCACTATCCATCGAAAGCATCAAGTCTAAATTCGAAACGGTTTGCAGCTCTTCTTTAAAGCTCAGTTTTCCAATCACACAAAAAACATTTGTATAGTTCTCGGCAAGCTTTTCTAATTGTTCTTGTTCATTTTTGCCTCCGCCAAAAAGTAAAATATCGTATAGATTCGTTTCATCTAAACGAGCAATCACTTTTTCCATTTGAGTAAGCGGATACATTTTAGGCTCGTGTGCTGCAAAAGGTGCAATCCCGATCCATTTTCGAGGTTGCTTTAGCTTTTCTTTTATTACCTGCGGAAGCGGATGCTTATTTACGACAACCGAATGGTTTAAATCGACTGGAAAATTTAACTCTGCAAATACATCGGCGTAACGCTGATGCGTGCTTTTTAATGGTCGAATTGTCTTTGGCTGAAGTTTAGTAAGCTCCTTCTTCTCTGCTCTACCTTTATGAATTACTGCAGATTTTATTCCGAAGAAAAAGAAGAATAAACGCAGAATTTTAGTGCGTAATACATTGTGAAGATCGGCCACGGCATCAAGCTGAAGTGAACTCAATTCATTTGCCAATTTAAATAGACCAAAAATGCTTTTATATTTTTGCTTTACATTGGCAGTAACAATTTTTACACCGGGAACTTCTTCAAAAATGGGTTTAAAAAAAGGTTTGGTTAATACCGTTATCTTTAAATCGGGATAAGTTTTTACCAACCGCTGCAAAACAGGAACTGTCATCGCCACATCACCCATGGCAGAAAATCGAATGACTAATAAATGAAAAGAAGCTTCTTCCTTATCGTTCAGTAAAGAAGAAGCGTTTCTTTTTTTTGAAGTATTTCCCATTTCACTTGAAATTATCATAGTATCAAATTAATCATCTTGCTATAAAACCTGAAGATTGAAAAAGTTTGATTCAAGCATCTCATTTTCAGCCTAATTTTCACAAATCAAAAATGAGCTTCCGTGTCAAACACAGAATGACGCAAAATTACTTTTTACCGCGAAGTACCGGGTTTAACTCGTCGTCGTTATACATTTTCATCTGCTTATAGACTTTCATGTATTTATCGCCGTTTTCAATATCTTGTAAAAGCTGATTAATAGCTGTCGATAAATCTACACGTTGTTCTAACAACACATCTAACTTTGCTTTACAAGCCATTTGGTGCTCTTGCGAGGCATCCTCTCTTGTAGCCTCTTCATTCATATGATAAATTTTCAACGCAAGAATAGAAAGCCTGTCTACGCCCCACGCAGGACTTTCGGTGTTGATCGTCGCCGTTTCTTTTGGCGTTACCGCTTTATATTTTTCAAGAAAATAGCTGTCGATATATTCCACCATATCGGTACGATCTTGATTAGAAGCATCGATTTGGCGCTTCAGTTTTAAAGCAGAAACAGGATCAATTTCAGGATCACGAATAATATCTTCGTAATGCCACTGCACGGTATCTATCCAACATTTTCTGTATAACAAATGTTCTAAAAGTTGTGTTTCGTTATCATAAGGATTTTCGAACGGCTGCTCTACCGTATTGATCACATGATATTTTTCTATAACTTCTTGAAATATTTTATTCGCTTTATCTGAAAACATATTTTTTTATTTTTCTAAAATGTGTAAATATTCTATCGTTTGGTTGGCTTTATGATTTCGGTTTTCGGTTTTATCGGCTTTAAAACGTTGGTAGTTTTTGGTTGCCAAACTATACTTCCCATACTTGCTCATAATTGCCTTAATTTCTTCGGGCGGCATTAAACCTTCATTATTATAACTCAAAAAGATATAAGAAAATTTTGCCTGTTTGATCAAATCTTCAAACTCGGCAGCCACTTCTCTCTTTTTGCAATAGGTCGATCGGTAATAATCGCGTAATCCGGTTTTGCCTTTAGGTGCAAAGGTATCATATTTTGCGATAGTAGTAAGCAAATGATAGTTAGCTCCGTATTGACGCGCATTATACGGCGGATCTAAATATAAAATATCGCCTTCTATCTGCTGAATAAGTTGATTAGCATCTTCCTGAAAAACCTGATTTTGCTGACTCGTTTTTACAAATTCTGCCGGCTGAATGACTAATGGTTTTGCTGCGGAAGTTTTTATTTTCTTTAAAAAAGCTCCGTAAACTGAAGCGGTATTTGCCACTTTATCGGCACTTTCTAATAAGGAGGCTAACAGAAAGTAATACAGTTCTGCTGAAATTTCTTCGGAAGTCTTCCAACGTTCAATTTGTTGGCGACAAGCATTGATTTTTTCAGCATTGGCTTGTGAGAAAAAAAGACGTTCGGCTTTACCATTTTCTCCGTATTCTTCAGCAATAAATCCCTTTGTACCGTCTAATTCATTCAATTGCTGAATATAATTTTCTGCGGAAGCAATTTCTTGATGATTTTCAATATAATTCTTCAGCAATACAAAACTGTAAAACTCTACATCGTTTGCCATTACTTGCTTCACGAACGGCTTAAATGTTCTGCCAACAATACCGGTTCCGGCAAAAAGATCGCAAAACGAAAGTTCTTGTAATGGCGACTTTACCGTGTTTTGCACGACTTCTACAATCCAAGAAGAAAGTTTGTTTTTAGAGCCTATGTAATTCATTTAATCGCCCAAATTATATCAGAAACAATAGTGTTTCCGTTGAATTGAAGTTGCTGTAATTTTGAAGCGTCAAAGGTAGAAACATATTTTTGAATGCATTGTTTTAACAGGTCGATTTCTGCTTTTAATTTCCAATGTTCGCCATCATCTGCATAAACCATGATAAACAAACGATTTTCGTAATGTTCACGTTGTTGTTTGCTTTGGTTTTTATACAACCAATACAAAAGCTCTTCGTGATGGTTTTGTGCGTAGTATAAAGTTTGCTGAAAACCTGAAGGAAAAACCGAGGTTTTATGGTCAAAATCGATTCCGCGTAAATTAAAATCGACCAGTCGATCTTTATGATTTATCGATGGCGTTACGCCTTCAATTTCTGTAAAAATTTGTTCAACAGCCATCGCGCTCCAAAAGTTAAACCAGCGATTGGCCGCATAATTAAATAATTCTCGTTTATCAAGTTGGTAAGCTTCAACAGTAGCTTTCATGGCTTCTACCACCACATTCCAGTCAGAAAATCTATAGATAAAATTGGTATAGGCATCCCATTCATCATTTTGCTTTTTACCCCATTGGTAAGGGTAAGCTAAACGTTGTTGTAATTGATGCTGAAGATTTTCTAGATCTAAATTCACGAAGCGATAAACGGTACGATAAGCGTTAATACCAATAAAGATATTAATAAAATTTCTTTCAGCCATTTTTCGCCTTTCTGCTCAAAATAATTAGCGCCGATTACACAAACCGGAAGAATGAAAAACAGTAATTCTGCTCCGTTTTTTTCATTTGAAAAAATCACTACAAATATCGAAAGCAACCAGGTGATCGTGATGATGTAAAGCGTATATTTTGTTTTTCGGGTGGCTTTTTGAATAGTTTTAAAGTAAGTGAAAAGCGACCATAAGGTAAAAGCCAACAAGACACTTAACGGAATTAAAATAGAAAATTGATGATAACTTGTAAAATCTAAAGAAGGATAACTGAAATACGAAATCGGGTTAAAAAACTGATCAAAAACCAGCAAATTAAAACTCGTTTTCAGGATAAAAACACTCATCAATGCAAAAAAAGGAATGAGCCAATTTTTGAAATCTTGCAGCGCGTAAAATAAAATCCCAATAAACGGGAGAATCAAAAACCAGATACTTTCCGGATAGAAAAGAAAGGCGATCCCGATCCAAAAAGAAGCATCAAAAATTTTTCGTTTTATATAAAGACCTGAGCGTAAACTTACAATTCTACGTAAAGCCAGGAGTATAAAAACACTTGCAATGATAATTTCTCCAGCTTGTAAAATGGGAAGAAATATGACTGTAAATACGGCAAAAAGAAAAATAGTGAAGGTGTTTTTTTTGGTGACTTCGTTTCTTTTTACAATAAAATTAATGAGTTCCATTAAAAACAAATAGGCTACTAATAAACCTATTTTTAAAAATATTTCTGCAAGCGAATAGAAAGCTTCAGCAATAAAAAAGTTGGCTACCAAAAAATAAAAAGACATAAAAAGCCCTACTAAAACGAAATTGATAGGCTTAGATTTCTTAAAAAAGCTTGCTAGCATTGACTAATTTTTTACTTTTGTAATCTAAATATATTAAAGTTCACTCTAATGAAAGACTTTTTAGAACTTATACAATCTTTATTTGAAGACGTTTTATTCGTACCGTTTCACGCGTTAAGAGAATTAGAATTAGAAAGCTGGTTTGCAGCTAACGCCTTAAACTGGGTGTTTATGCTTATCGCTTTTGTAGCTTTTATCTTCTGGATGAAGCAGTTAAAGAAATTTAACGACAACAACGAAGAGAACAGAGACGCTAAAGCACACGGATTTTTAGGAAAAAACGCTGAAGTTTAATTCAGGTCTTTTCCTAAGTCTTTACGATAATACATCTTATCAAAATGAAGTTTTTCTACATTTTGGTAAGATTTTTTTAGTGCCTTAGTGTAATCTTCTCCAAATGAAGTGATCGCAATTACGCGGCCTCCATTGGTAACTACTTTTCCGTTTTCTTCTTTTGTTCCGGCGTGAAAAACGATGGAGTCTTCAATCGTATCTATTCCGGTAATTTCTTTTCCTTTTTCGTAAGCTTCAGGATAACCACCAGAAACTGTCATTACCGTCGTTGCGGCTCTTTCATCTATTTCTAACGTAGCTTCATCTAATTTTTCATCGGCCACTTTCGATAATAATTCTACTAAATCAGATTTTATTCTTGGTAAAACCACTTCCGTTTCCGGGTCGCCCATTCGTACGTTGTACTCAATCACATACGGATTGTCTTCCACCTTAATTAAACCAATAAATACAAAACCTTTGTACTCGATCTTTTCTTCTTGTAAACCATTGATCGTTGGTTTTACAATACGCTCTTCTATTTTTTGCATCAAAGCTTCATCTGCAAACGGAACCGGAGAAATTGCTCCCATTCCACCAGTATTTAAACCGGTATCGCCTTCACCAATTCGCTTATAATCTTTTGCGGTTGGTAATATCTTATAATTTTTACCATCGGTGAGTACAAAAACGCTCAATTCTATTCCGTCTAAAAATTCTTCGATCACCACTGTTTTGCTGGCATCTCCAAATTTTTCGTTGGTAAGCATATTTTCTAATTCTGTTTTTGCTTCCGCTAGATCTTCTAGAATTAAAACTCCTTTTCCGGCAGCTAAACCGTCGGCTTTTAAAACATAGGGCGCTTTTAAGGATTCTAAAAACTTTTTACCGGCTTCTACGCTTTCTTTGGTAAAGCTTTCGTATGCTGCCGTCGGTATGTTGTGCATCGCCATAAATTCTTTGGCGCGTTCTTTACTGCCTTCTAACAAAGCTCCTTTTTTAGAAGGACCAATAATTTTAATATTCTTTAAAGCTGAATCTTGCTGAAAGAAATCGTAAATACCTTGTACTAAAGGATCTTCTGGTCCTACAACCACCATCTGAATATCTTTCTCAAGCACCGTTTTTTTAATCGCTTCAAAATCGGTTACGCTTAACGAAATATTTTCTGCAATTTCGCTTGTTCCTGCATTACCGGGAGCTACATAAAGTTTTTCACATTGTTCACTTTGTGCGATCTTATAAGCAAAAGTATGCTCTCTACCACCGGAACCTAAGACAAGAATATTCATATTTTAAAATTTTATTAGGAGCTCCAAAAATAAATGTTTGTAAATTGACGCCCTAATGTTTTTATAAAAAATAAGTAGATTGAATTGGTTTGATTTTACATTGAAATTAAAAGGTTTTCCTATTGAAGAAGCCAAAAAGCATTTAGAGAAAATCCAAGCCATTCCTGAAGCTGAATATGCTAATTATATTGAAGAGAAGAAACAGGAGATTTTAGATTTTCATCTTCAGCATAATTCATTTTACAAAGACTTATTAAAAAACAAGAAAGTTGAAAAGTGGGAAGATTTACCGATTCTTACCAAAAAAGATCTTCAGCAACCGCTTAAAAACCGTTTAAGTGAAGGTTATACAGAAAAAAATGTTTACGTAAATAAGACTTCAGGCTCAAGTGGGCATCCATTTGTATTTGCCAAAGATAAATTCTGTCACGCACTTACCTGGTCGGTAATATTTGATCGATTTGGTTGGTTTGGGTTAGATTTTAACTCGTCATTTCAGGCACGTTTTTATGGCATTCCACTTGATAAAATCGGATATTATAAAGAGCGTTTAAAAGATAAAATGGCGACTCGCTATCGCTTTCCTATTTTTAATTTAAGTGACGAAAAACTCGAAAGTTTTTTAGCTGAATTTTACAAAAAGAAATTCGACTATATTAATGGTTACACAAGTTCTATAGAATTATTCGCTAAATTTCTTCAGAAGAAAAATATTATTTTGAAAGATATTTGTCCGACTCTAAAAGTCTGCATCGTTACGAGTGAAATGCTTTTTCCCGATACCAAGGCGCTTTTAGAAAAACAATTCGGAATTCCTGTAGTGAATGAATATGGAGCAAGCGAACTCGATCTATTGGCTTTTCAGAATCCGCAGGATCAATGGGTGCTCAACACCGAAACCTTATTTATTGAAATTGTAAATGAAGAAGGTGAAGTTTTACCACATGGAGAAGAAGGGAAAATAGTAGTCACATCTCTTTACAATAAAGCGCATCCTTTTATTCGGTATGATTTGGGAGATATTGGAATTATCGATGCCAAAAGTACTGCCAAGCAACAATTCTTACAAAAACTTACCGGAAGAACCAATGACGTCGCCACCTTACCTAGCGGAAAAGTAGTTCCCGGACTTACCTTTTATTACGTCACCAAAAGTATTATTGAAGATAGTGGTGAAGTAAAAGAGTTTGTGATTAAACAAACCGAAGCCAATTCGTTTGAAATCACCTATGTGGCTTCAGCTACTATTTCAGTAGAAAAAGAAAATGAAATAAAGACTGCTATTGAAAAATATCTTGAAAAAGGCTTAAGTCTTCAATTGAAAAGAGTTGATGTTTTACAACGTAAAAAAAGTGGCAAATTGAAGCAATTTGAATCTTTAGTATGAAAAAAATTACCATCATTACCAATTATTTTCCTCCAGAAACCGGTGCCGCCTCTAACCGAATTGCGAAATTAGCATTAGGTTTACAAGAACGTGGCTTTAAAGTTTCGGTAATTTGCCCTTTACCCAATTACCCTAAAGGGAAAATTTTTGAAGGTTATCAAGGAAAAACTTCTGTAACAGAAAATTATCAAGGTATTGAAGTGATTCGACTTTGGGTTTATGCCAATAATTCTGAAAATAAGTTTAAGCGTTTATTGGGAATGGTTTCTTTCTCAATAAGTTTCTTTATCTTCGGCTTATTTAAAAATAGAAAGATTGCAAAAACGGTGGTAATTCAAAGTCCGCCATTAATTATAGCGCACGCAGCCTTACGTTTTCTCTCTAAAAAGAAAAGAAACCTGATTTTAAATGTTTCCGATATATGGCCTTCTGCAGGTTATGAACTCGGCGCCATCCAAAAAGGTAGAGCTTACGATATTTTAGAAAAAATTGAAAAATATAATTACCAAAAACCTCAACTAGTTTTAGGGCAATCTAAAGAAATTTTAGAACGTGTAAAAAGCGTGGTTCCGCAGCAAGAAACTTTTCTTTATCGAAACTTTCCACAACCTCCGAAAGAACCTCAACCGGCAAAAGTTTCAGCAGAAAAACCTGTTAAGATCATTTATGCTGGACTTTTAGGTATCGCTCAGGGTATTTTAAAACTTTGTGAAGAAATTGAACTTGACGGAGCAGAATTACATATTTATGGTGCCGGAGCAGAAAAAGAAAAACTAGAAGTTTTTTTAGCTTCTTCTAAAAAACCAATTATCTATCACGGCGAAGTAAAACGTGATGAACTCCTTATTTTGCTCAACGATTTTGATCTTGCGATCGTGCCTTTAGTGAGAAGTATTTATGGCTCGACACCTTCAAAAATTTATGAAATGGCACATAACAACTTGCCTATAATTTACTTTGCCGGTGGCGAAGGTGAAGGAGTTATACAAGATAATAATTTAGGATATGTGGTAACACCGGGAGACTTTTCAGCCTTAAATGAATTAATCAAAAATTTAGAGTTAGTTGAAATTTTTCAACTGAAACAACACCTTAAAGAAACCGCTACCAAAAATTTTAATATTGAAACTCAACTAGATGAATTAAGCCTGAATTTAGCTGAAATTTAATACGCTTTATCTTCTCCTTTTAAGGCGTTAAATACCGTTTGAAAGATAATCTTAATGTCTAAAAGTAAAGACCAGTTTTCTATATAAAAAATATCATACTTTACACGGTTTATAATATCATTTTCTGTTTCAACTTCTCCGCGATAACCACTGGTTTGTGCTAGACCCGTAATACCAGGTTTCACAAAATGGCGAACCATAAATTTATCGATACGTTCGGCATACATGTGTGTATGGCTCACCATATGAGGTCTTGGCCCGACAACAGACATTTCTCCGAACAGTACATTAATAAACTGAGGCAACTCATCGATACTGGTTTTTCTTAAGAATTTACCGATTTTTGTTATTCTAACATCATTTCTTCTAACTTGGTTTATGTGGGCATTAGAGTTTACTCGCATCGATCGGTATTTATAGCAATAAAACTCTTGATAATCTAATCCATTTCTTTTTTGACGGAAAAATACCGGTCCTTTGGACTCTAATCGAATTAAAAGCGCTAAGATCGGAGATAACCAAGAAAGTAAACCTATAATTACGATAAGAGATAGAATGATATCAAAGATTCTCTTTACGAACTGATTTAAAGGATCTTCAATAGGAATATCTCGTAATGATAATATGGGTAAATAACCGTAATATTCCATTTTTAACTTCCGCGTATATATTTCTTTATTATCGGGAAGAAATTTGAGTACTTTAAGGTTATTATCTGAAAAATCTACTAGCTGGTTAATTTCATTATTTTTTAGTGAAGATACCGAACAATATATTTCATCAATATTTTCATTTATAATAAACTGAAAACAATCTTCTAAGGATTCTTCGTGATTTAATTTAAATACTGCTTTACATTGATAACCGTATTCAGGATTGTTTTTGAAAAAGTTGAATAGTTCTTTGGACCTTTTGTTATTTCCGAAAATTACGGTTCTTCTATAATTACCGCCTAACCATTTTCTGTATCTTTTCAAAAGATAAAAAACGGTGAGCTTAGCTGCGATAATAAGCGTGAATGATTTTACTAGATAAATTAAAACACGATAAGCTGGACGGCTTAGCTCTTCAAAAATCCCAAAGAAAGCAAAAACCAGTAAAGAAAAAAGTGCTGCTTGCAAAAAACTAAGCGATACTATTTTAATAACTTTCGTAAATCTATAAATTTCGTAAAACTGAGATTTAATTGAAAGTATTAACCAACCTGTTGAAATAAATATAGCATAATTGAAATAATCAATTACCCCAAATTTAAATTGAACTGCAAATAAAAGTATAATGGCTAAATCAATAAGATAAGCCAACGGCCTTAAGTAACCGGAATACCGACCTTGCTTAATGAGCATTGCTACTTTCTAATATGTTTTGAAAAATCTTTGTGATCTTTTTTATTAAGCTCTTCTGGAGTTAAGCTTTTAAAGTACTCGTAAGTTATCTTCATCCCTTCTGCGCGATCTACTTTTGGTTCCCATCCTAGAATTTCTTTTGCTCTTGTGATATTTGGCTGCCTTTGCATAGGATCGTCTTTTGGTAATGGTTTGTAAATCACCTTTTGATCGGTCGCCGTGAGTTTAATAATTTCTTCAGCAAAATCTTTGATAGTGATTTCGTGTGGATTACCAATATTTACCGGATCTGAATAATCACTTAAAAGCAGTCTGTAAATCCCATCTACTTGATCGTCTACATAACAAAATGAACGTGTTTGCGAACCATCGCCAAAAACAGTTAAATCTTCACCTCGAAGTGCTTGCCCGATAAATGCAGGAATTACACGACCATCGTTTAATCGCATTCTTGGTCCGTAAGTATTAAATATACGTACGATTCTGGTTTCTAAACCGTGAAAGCGATGGTAAGCCATCGTGATAGATTCTTGAAAACGTTTAGCTTCATCGTAAACTCCACGCGGACCAATGGTGTTTACATTACCATAATACTCTTCGGTTTGAGGATGCACTAAAGGATCTCCATAAACTTCGGAAGTACTTGCAATAAGTATTCTTGCATTTTTCTCTTTTGCTAAACCTAAAAGATTGTGTGTTCCTAAGGAGCCTACTTTCAAGGTTTGAATAGGAATTTTTAAATAATCGATAGGACTCGCAGGAGAAGCAAAATGAAGTATGTAATCTAATTGACCGGGAACGTGCACAAAGTTGGTGACATCGTGGTGATGAAAAACGAAATTTTCGTTGCCAAAAAGATGCTCGATATTTTTTAAGTCGCCGGTAATAAGATTATCCATCCCTAAGACTTCGTAACCTTCAGCAATAAACTTATCACAAAGATGTGAACCTAAAAATCCTGCAGCTCCCGTAATTAAAATTCGTTTAGACATACTTCTTGTTTTTAAATGAACTTTCTTTTCTGCTTGCTTAACTATTATTCTTTACCGCTTCCTATTTTATAACAAACAAAACCAATTTCTTCTAACTCTTCAATATTTAGTAAACCTCTTCCGTCAAATAAAAATGCAGGTTTTTGCATTTGGTCGTAAAGTTTTTTCCAATCGTAGGTTTTAAATTCATCCCACTCGGTAAGAATAGCAATGGCGTGAGCATCTTTACAAGCTTCGTATGCGTCTTCATAAACAGTAATCCCTTCTCTATTTTCTTCAGAAGAACGTGTATTTAAATAATCTACATCGGCATAGATTTGTTCTTCTGAAACTTTAGGATCGTAAACTGCTACATTAGATTGCTCACTTAATAATTCATCTGCCACATAAATAGCAGCTGATTCTCTAGTGTCGTTAGTATCTTTTTTGAATGCCCATCCTAAAAATGCAATTTTTTTACCTGAAACTGTATTGAAAAGAGTGCTTATGATATTATGAGCAAAACGTCTTTTTTGATGATCATTCATCGTGATGACTTGCTCCCAATAATCGGCAACTTCATTTAAACCATACGTTTTAGCAATATAAACAAGGTTTAAAATATCTTTTTGGAAGCAAGAACCTCCAAAACCAACCGATGATTTTAAGAATTTAGGTCCGATACGAGAATCCATACCAATTGCTCTGGCAACTTCATTTACATCGGCTCCGGTTTTTTCACATAATTCTGAAAGCGCATTAATTGAAGATACACGTTGTGCTAAAAATGCATTGGCAGTTAGTTTTGATAATTCTGAAGACCAAACGTTCGTAGTTAAAATATGATCTCTTGATACCCAATTAGCATAAACACTCACCAGTGCTTCCATAGCTTCTTTTCCTTCTTCAGTAGAAGTGTCGCCACCTACTAAAACACGGTCTGGAGCTAATAAATCTTCAACAGCGGTACCTTCAGCTAAAAATTCTGGATTTGAAAGAATTTGGAACTTTACATCACTTCCGTTTCCTGTATTGTCTAAAATACTTTTTATCGCTGAAGCGGTTCTCACAGGAAGTGTAGATTTTTCAACTACAATTTTATCGCTTTTTGAAACACGTGCAATTTGTCTTGCACAAAGTTCGATGTATTTTAAGTCGGCTGCCATCCCTTTACCTTTTCCGTAGGTTTTGGTGGGTGTGTTTACCGAAATGAAAATCATATCTGCTTTATCGATGGCTTCATCTACTGCTGTAGAGAAAAATAGGTTTCTACCACGTGCTTCTTCTACCACTTTATCTAAACCAGGCTCGTAAACCGGAAGTTTACTTAGGTCCTTGTCATTCCAAGCGGCTATTCTTTTTTCATTAATATCGACCACAGTTACGTTGATGTGCGGACATTTTTGAGCAATTACAGCCATGGTTGGACCTCCTACATAACCTGCACCGATACAGCAAATATTTTTAACTTCCATTTATCTTTTTCTATTATTAATATAAATTTTTTCTAATTTTTTTATAGTTACTTCAATATTAAAGAATTGATTAAACTTTTGGAATGAGTTTTTCTCAAAAGTTTTTCTTAAATCATCATTTTCGAGAATTGTTATAATTTTTTCTTTAAAATCTTGAACGTTATTTTCAAAAATAACAAAACCATTTTGATTGTGCTCGATTAAATCTCTATTTCCATCTGCATCGGTAACCACACAAGCTTTACTTAAAGCTAAACTCTCTATAATTGAATAAGGTAATCCTTCATACCTAGCTGTTGAAATATATAGACTTGAATTTTTAATAATATGAAAAATATCTTCCCTTTTTGTCCATTCTAACAAAGTGATATTGTCTTTAAGTTGATAACTTTCTATCTTTTGCTTTACAGCTTCTAAGTTTGGGGAATGGAAGCCCACTCCCATTAAAACAAGATGAATATCTTTTATGCTTTTTTTTACTTCTGCAATCACCTCTACCATGAACTCAATATTCTTTTGATACGAAGGGCGCCCTACAGAACAAATATAATTTTTAGGCCAAGTTTCTTCTATTGTTAAATCTTGTACAGAATTTATTGGTTTAATTGAATTACTGAAAACTTCTACTCTATTTTCAGGATAACCAACCTCATCAATTGCCCGGTTCTTTTCTGAATATGATGAAGCAAGTATTTTATTATTAAGCTTCGCGGCTAATTTTTCTATTGAAAGAAATATTCCCTTTTTGAAACCATTTTGTGCGCTTAAATATGAATAAGCTTGTGGGGTATGTAAAACTGGTATTCCTACCATAAAACCCGAAATTTTGCCTAAAACACCACCCTTTGCACTATGAGCGTGAATTAGATCTGGTTGTTCTAAACTTAGAATTTTTTTTATTCTTCTTAAAGATTTAAAATCTTTAATCAAAGATATATTTCTTAAAATAGGAAGTCGATAGGTTTTTATTGTCTTATTATTTTTATCGGAATATGGCTTATCTGTATCTTCTATACCATGTATGATAACATTTTCAAACTTATCGGGGTTAATACTTTCTAGGATTAATCGTAAAGATACATCTACACCTCCAACGGCGTGTAATATGTGAACAATTTTAGTTTTTTCCATTTAATGTTCTTCTGCTATATAAAGCTGTAAAAATACCAAACAAATAACAGCCAAGCTGCCTGTGTAAAACATTTTCTACCATAAAAAATGCAAAGAAAAGAATTAATATAACTTTTACTTCGAAGGTTCCATTAGAAAACCAACCAATCCAAAAGACACTTAATAAAAGTATAAATGGAATAATACCTCCCACTAACAAAAAATCTAAAAATTGATTATGTGTATTAAATCTTTTAAGTAGGTAATATTCTTTTTTACTAGGGTTTTTAATTGTTGAGGAATAACAATTAGCCAACTCACTTTCAACATTTTTATAATTCCCTAATCCTATAAAAAGATTCATTTTATTTGAAACTATCTCATATGAACATGGCCATATTACAAATCTAGGCTCATAAACTTTTAATAGATGTTTAGTTTTATCAATATCATTAGTGATTTTCATTCTCTCTAAAAGATTATCGCTTAAGCCCATTGCAATAAAAATTGTTACTATTGCAGCAATTCCGAAACCGAGTTTATGATATTTTTTTATGTTATGGTTTTTAATTAAAAAAACAAACATTATTAAGGCGCATAGCAGAATACCAAGCCTCGCCGATATATATATGTTAAATGCTAATAAAATAATAGCCAAAATATAATAGTCATAACGCCCTTTAGATTTTCTAGCATTATTTAAACATATATACAATCCCAATGTATTCAAAAAACCAAAATAAGGTCTCTCTAACCACAATAACTCATTTACCAAACTTCCGTTTGCTAATAAAAAGTCTGGATGTTCTAAAATATATAACCATATTTCTAATGAAGAACCTATTACGGCAGTAAAAATGCCACCTAAAAAAGCATATTCTAGGTATTTTATATTTTTAGCTTGAGTAAAAAATATAAAAATCACAAATATCATTGAAAATTTTAAAAAAATACTGGAATCTATATTATTACTGAAAAAATATGACCTTAAAAAAATGATCATTATTGTAAAAAAAAACATTAATAAATATCTTGGTATAATCTTATTTATATTTCTAAAATTTAGAATAAATAAAACTCCAAGAAATGGCAATAATATATTAGGTAGTGCTACTGAGATTGGAATAAAAAACAAAAATAAACCACACAAAAAATCGTAAAAATTTTGTTTTTTTTTAAACAATTTTTTTTTGTTAGTTATCGTTGAAAATTTGTGTACGTTAAAAAACATCTTCTTAAAAATTTTAATAAAGAAAAAAAGTAAATACTAACAAATTCAAATTCATTTATGAATTTTTTCTTATACGCAAAATAGATAGTTTTCAATTCACCCTGTTCCATTTTAAACAGATTAGAGCTCAAGCCTGAGTGTCCGAATGTTGGCTTTCCACCACCTGTTATTACTAAACTTTCATTCAATAAATATGCATTATAGTTTGCAATAATTCTCATGAAATATTCAAAATCCTCAGAATATTTTAAATTTTCATTAAAATATCCTACTTTATTAATTATTTCTTTTCTAAAAACTACAGTTGGAGTTATCATGAAGTTTTTTAGTAAAAATAATTTTATAGAAATTTTATTTAATCTCTCGAATTTGTATTTAAAAAAATAATTAAATTTTTCATTATTTCGATTACAAGCAAGCATATAAATTGATGTTGATTTATTCATTACTTCCATCTGTCGCAGAAGTTTTTCTCTTTTCCAAACATCATCACTGTCTATAAAAGCTATATAATCACCCTTAGCTCTTTTTAATCCAAAATTTCTCGCGCTAGAAACTCCTTGGTTAGATTGTTTGAAATAATTTATATCTAAATTTGGATGTAGTTTTTTAAATTCTAAAATTTTTTCTTCTGATTTATCAAAAGATCCATCATTAACTATAATTATTTCAAAATTTTTATATAATTGAATAGCAATAGAATTTAACGTAGCGTTAATTGTGTTTTGAGCATTATGCACTGGCAAAATAACACTTACAAATTCATTCATAGATCTTTTTTTAACAAATATATTATTCGTAGTTAGATTTAAAACTATTAATTTTCAGATTGTATAGTTTTTAATTTATTTTGCGTGAAATTATCTTAAAGTTTTTTGATGAAAATAGTATATGAAGGTTATTATGGATATAAAAATGCGGGGGATGATTCCTTTGTAGAAGTTTGTGCGTGGGGGGCAAAAAAATATTGGTCTTGTGAAAATAATTTTTTTGTAGGTAAAGACCTTCCGCAAACTTTAAATAATATAAAAACAGAAAATAAAATTCCATACCTTAAAGGTTTAGATAGGTTAAAAATGTTTTTAGCATTCAACAAAGCAAACTTTATAATTTCTGCAGGAGGATCTACATTTTCAAAAATACCATATCATTCTAATAAATCATTAGCGAAATTTTATTCGGATTTTTCTAAAACTAAATTAGGGGCAATGGGTGTTTCTTTAGGACCATTCAAAAACTCTAAAGAGGAAAACATTGTAAAAGACTATCTTAGGTCGCTTTCTTTTTTGTCATTAAGAGATACAGTTTCTTACAATTATGCTAAAAGTATTGATAATCTACCATACGTCCCAATTAAAGCTTTCGACTTAGCTGCATTATTGCCATTAGTTTACAATTACAATGAACCAAAAAATAATGAATTCAGTGAAAAAAAAGTTTTAGGAATTAGTATCTGCAATTATGAAAGTTATAGTATGGGAGATATTAACAAAGAACAAAAAAGAAACCTTTTTTTTGAGGAACTTATAATGCTCTTTTCACACAAAACAAATATAATTTTTAAGGTTTTTATTATAAACGACCACCCTACTCTTGGAGACCGAAAAATCAGTAATGAATTAATTAGAAATATTCCATCAGAAAGAGTTACCATCGTTAACTACAAAAAAAATTTAAAAAAAACTTGGTTAGAAATATCCTCTTGTGATTGCATGATTTCTACTAGATTGCACGCCAGCATTTTTGCATGTTATGCAAAAATTCCTTTTTTTTTGATAGAATACCACCGGAAATGTGCTGATTTTTTAGATGATGTAGGTCAAACGAAAAAATATAGATTATACGATGCTGATATTTCTCCTAATGAAGCCTTTAGTATAATTTCAAGAGCCATCTTTGAAAATTATATTTACCCGAAAAATATAAAACTAACTATGGATTTAGCTAAAAAAAATTTTACAGAAACTCTTTTTGATTAATAAAAGTATATAATTTATTTTTTAATAAACTTTACAGATTTACTTCTCTCTTTTAAATTGTTTATTATACACATTAAGATAACAATGTTTATCCAAAAAGCATATATTCTAAAAGTATCTATCTGTAGAAAATTAATGCAAAGTCCTATGAAAGATATTATTAGAATAATAGATAAATCTTTATAAATACCTTCAGTACTATTATAAATTTTAAACAGCGAATAGAAAATGGATACAATTAATAACAAGAAAATCAATGCACCAACTAAACCTAATTCTGTGTATATTCTGATATATAAGTTGTAACCTGGAGGAAAAGACTCTAATTTTTCATTCTTATACATTAACTCAAACTCGTAATTATCTTTAGTTGCCCAATTAGGATAAAAAAACCTATTATGATAAGCCTGTTGTCCAAAACCTACTCCTAAAATAGGGTTTCTTTTTGCAACTTGTAATGAAGCGTACTGAATACCTAATCTAGATTTATTTGAGACCGATTCGGTAAGATTTTGTTTAAAGTCTAAGGAATTTATTTTTTCCTCAACAGAATCTAATACCCTATTAGGGTAAATAATTATCAATGAAAATGAAGTTAGAAATATACCAAGTAATATTGCGATTGCATATTTTATATTTTTCAGGTTAGAAAATAAAAAAAATAAAAAGCATATAAATTGAAAACTAACTACGGCCAATGCTGTTCTAGAACCTGAATAAAAGGTTAAAACTAAAATTAAAGCTGTAGGTAAGTATTTAAGTAGACCTTTAGATGTGATTATATAGCTAAACATCCAACCCGCTATACTAATAAGATAAATTGCTAAAAAAGGTGGCTCATAAGATACGGCAGAAATTCGTTCTGAAACAACTTTTACTTCTAAAAATGGGAAATAACTGAATAAATTTAAAACCGGTCTAACTTGTGAAATTTTAAAAACCACTAATAGAATTTCGAGAAACCCATAGATAGAAACAAATATTAATGAAATAGTAAAAACTTTTCTTATAGATTTCAAAATAGATTCTATTGTCATCTTAGATAAAACTGCCCAATAAAATAAGAGAAAGAAAAAAGAAGATATTATAATAGAACCATATTGCCTTATAAATCGATTACTTCCAGATGTCTTTTTAAAATAGTTTTCTAAAACGCTAGGAATATTTAATACAGTTCCTAATAAACACCAAAAAAGAAAAAAAATGATAATTTGAAAAATGAAATTTTTATATGGAATTGAAATTTTGAATGTTAAAAGAACCTTCAGAATACATAAGATGAAACCACTAAAAAAAAAATAAGCTGCAGATTCATTTCTAAATTCACCTAAATAATTGACTCCTTCGAAAGAATTAAAGGGAATAAAAAAAAGACCTAATAAAAATAAATATTTATTTAATTTTTCTAAAACTGCCACTATCTTTTTAGTTTTTTATAATTATAGAATATATATATACAAAAGATAAGAGTTGAAAAAAAGTTTGACATAGCTATAATTAGATCTTGATTATTAAAGCTTTTTAAAATTGTAATTGATATCAACATCACTAAAGATGCTAAAATATGACCAACAAATATAGTTTTTGTTATTTCTCTAGACTTTAAAGCCACAGAAAAAAGCTTAGTGGATACTAAAATTATCTGCACAGCAAACATAAAAATATATACGTATAAACCACTACCATATTTAGATGCATAAATATAGTTGTAAGAGAATAAACCTATTGGAAATGCCGCAATAAACAAAAACAAAATTATTGGAAATTTTTTCTTGTAAATTTTTCTTACTAATTCTGTCACGTCATTTGATGTTGAGAATATAGGCTTAAAATAGTTTTCTAAGGTTATAGTTAAGATTGTAAAAACTCCCATGAGGTTTTGTAATATCCTTACTTTTCCAATAGCTAAATCTGAAAAATTTAGAAATTTTGCATATAAATAAATCCCTTGATTATATGCCCAAAATGATATTCCTCCAATAACTAACCATTTTGAATATTGAAAGTGAATATCTGATACTAAACGAATGGAAATACTTTTTTGCTTAGGTTTTATTGAATTTGATTTGTAATAATAAACGTTAAAAAACAAATAAATTGCAGGAATAATGAACGAAACTCCATAAATATTACAAATAATATTAATATTTAGCGGCCTACAAATAAATATTAAACTAAAGAAAAATAGGTTTAAAATTATTGTTGATAAAAAACTTCTAAAAATTAATCCATTTTTTATAGAATAACAAAATCTCCTCAAGATATCATAAGAAGATACCCCAAAACTCAAAAAAATAAAGCTATAAAGTTTTGTTGCTGTTACTTGTTTTTCAATAAAAAAATATATAATTGTAGATAATAGAACAACTATAATTATATTTAAAATTAGGCATATTGAACTATAACTTCTAGCGAGACCTGACCATTTTTTTGAATAATAAATTAATATTGGTGAGGAAATTGTAATTGAAGTAAACAATGTTAAAAACACACTGTAACTATATAATATTACAAAATCACTAAATAGTGATTTTTCTAAAACAGATGACAAAACAAAGATAGATCCAAAATTAAGTAATGATAGTAGACCTTGATCAACTATACTTAAATTCTTTTCTACTTTTTTTATTACTACACTTATCAATCTATATTTTTTAATCTTATCGCTTCACCAAAAAGTGTGGATTCAGTAAATTTTCTTTATTGTAACGAAGCGGTTTATCGTCTTCCATATTGATCACTTCTAAGTCTAAACCTTTTAAAACCGCATGAGCTGCTGCAGTATCCCATTCCATAGTTGGAGCGAAGCGTGGGTAAATATCGGCTTCACTATCTGCGATCAACATAAATTTTAAAGAGCTTCCCATCGATACGGTCTGCGCATTATCAAATTTATCAATATAATTAGCTGTCTCGTCATTTAAGTGTGATCTTGACGCAACTATACGAACTGTGTCTGTTTCGTTCTCTATAAGCTCTAATTTATGCTGCGGATCCATATTTTCACCCATATAGGCTCCAAGATCTTTTCCGCCGAAATAAAGTTTATCTAAAACCGGTGCATAAACGACTCCTAAAATAGGTTCATTTTTATGTATTAACGCAATGTTTACAGTAAACTCACCATTTTGTTTGATAAATTCTTTAGTACCGTCTAAAGGATCGACCATCCAGAAATATTCCCAGTCTTTTCGCTCTTCGTAAGGAATGTCTTTTCCTTCTTCAGATAAAATAGGAAAATCGGTATGTTCTTCTAATTTTTTGACAATCACCTCGTGTGCTAAGCGATCTGCTTTAGTCAACGGACTATCATCTCCCTTTTTTTCCACATTAAAATCATCAGAGTTATATACTTCTAAGATTTCTATTCCTGCATCCCTCGCTGCATCTATTATAATTGGGAGATATTCTTTTAGTTCCATAGCTTTTTTTTTCTTCTTATATAATCATCCCGGCAGCAACCGTTTCATTGGTGCTTTCATCAATTAAAATGATGCTTCCGGTATTTCTGTTTTCTCGGTAATCGTCGGTCATTAATGGCTTAGTAGTTCTTAATTTCACTCTACTAATATCATTCATTTTTAATGACTTGTCTTCTGTATTTCTATTATAGGTATTGATATCGATTTTATACACTACTTCTTTAATCATCGCTCGTTGCTCGTTAGAAGTATGCATGACCGTATATTTTGCTCTCGGCTTCGCTTCATCTGTATTTAACCAACATAACATCGCATCGATATCTTGTTTAGGTTCCGGTTGGTTATTCGTTTTCACGATCATATCTCCACGGCTAATGTCAATATCATCTTCCAACGTAATAGCCACAGACATTGGTGCAAATGCTTCTTCTAATTCACCTTCGTCTGAATGTACTGCTTTGATGGTTGAAGTAAATCCTGAAGGTAAAATAGTTACCTCATCTTTTGGTCTAAAAATTCCACTGGCAACTCTTCCGGCATAACCTCTAAAATCGATAAAACCTTCGCGTTGTGGCCTTAATACGGTTTGTACAGGAAAACGCGCATCTACTTTATTGATATCACTGCTAATATGAAGGGTTTCTAGTTCGTGCAATAAAGGTGAACCTTGGTACCATTTCATATTTTCTGAACGATTCACCACATTATCTCCTAGCAACGCACTAATCGGTATGTAGCGTACGTCTTTAATCAATAATTTAGATGAAAACTCTTCGAACTGACCAACGATATCATTATATACTTCTTCTGAATAATCTACCAAATCCATTTTATTGATACATACAATAATGTGCGGAATTTGAAGTAAAGAAGCGATAAATGTATGACGCTTAGTTTGTTCTATAACACCGTGACGCGCATCGATTAAAATAATCGCTGCATTTGCTGTTGAAGCTCCAGTCACCATATTTCTGGTATACTGAATGTGTCCCGGAGTATCTGCAATGATAAACTTACGTTTAGGAGTCGTAAAATAGCGGTAGGCTACATCGATGGTGATCCCTTGTTCACGTTCATCTTTTAAACCATCGGTAAACATGGCTAAATCGACGCCTTCGTGACCTTTTTTCTTACTAGAGTTTTCTACTGCTTCGATCTGATCTTCAAAAATAGATTTTGAATCGTATAAAAGTCTACCGATTAAGGTACTTTTTCCGTCGTCTACACTCCCGGCAGTTGTAAATCTTAGTAATTGGTTTTTATCTATTTGCATTGGTTTAAATTTTAAGCTTACCAATTTTGCAGTGATCTCGAAATTATTGTTTCTCTACAAGCTATTGGTAAAAAGGTGTTTTTTTTGAAAAACTTTATCAATTAATCATAATATATTCACAAAACAAAAAAGGCAATTTTCTAGAAATAACCTTCTCTTTTTCTGTCTTCCATTGCGGTTTCAGAACGTTTATCATCAGAACGATTTCCACGCTCGGTTTGACGCATCGTTGAAACTTCTAACGCAACTTTCTCTAACGTATCGGCATCACTTTCAATACCACCGGTAATGGTAATATCTCCTAAAGTTCTAAATCTAATTTTCTTAGTAACGATCTCTTCGTGTTCTTCTAACTTCAAGAATTCTGAATTCGGAATCCAAGAACCGTTTCTCATCACCACTTCTCTTTCGTGTGCTAAATACAAAGAAGGAATTTGAATGTTTTCACGCTGAATGTAATTCCAAACATCCATCTCGGTCCAGTTACTAATTGGGAAAGCTCTAAAGTGTTCACCTTCAAAATGTTTTCCGTTGAGTAAGTTCCAAAGTTCCGGACGCTGGTTTTTAGGATCCCATTGCCCGAAATCGTCACGATGTGAGAAGAAGCGTTCTTTTGCTCGTGCTTTCTCTTCATCACGACGCCCACCACCAATCGCACAATCTATTTTGTTCTCTTCAATCGCATCTAAAAGCGTGGTGATCTGTAAAGCGTTACGCGTTGCATTTTTTCCTTTTTCTTCCTGAACGCGACCTTTATCGATCGATTCTTGAACCGAACCTACGATTAATCTTGCGCCTAAACTTTCAATAAGATCATCTCTAAATTTGATGGTTTCCGGGAAGTTATGGCCGGTATCTACGTGCATTAACGCAAATGGAATTTTACACGGGTAAAATGCTTTTTTTGCCAAATGAGTTACTAAAATGGAATCTTTTCCTCCGGAAAAAAGGATCACCGGATTTTGAAATTGTGCGTAAACTTCTCGCAATATGTAAATTGCTTCCGATTCTAATTCGTCTAAATAATTTAAATAATATTTACTCATGACTTGGCAATTCTAGTTTTGTTTTAATTTGATCCATAATAATTTGTATGGATTCTGCTATGGTTTCTTTTTCAGAATTTACAATTACATCAGGATTTTCAGGCTCTTCGTAGGGAGCGCTAATTCCTGTAAAATTCTTTATTTCTCCGTTTCTGGCTTTTTGGTAAAGTCCTTTTACATCACGCTTTTCACAAGCTTCTACACTTGCTTTTACATAAATTTCGATAAAGTTCTCTTTACCAACAATTTGCTTGATCTTTTCTCGGTCTTTTTGTAAGGGAGAAATGAAAGCCGCTAAGGTAACAACTCCTGCATCGATAAACAACTTTGCAGCTTCTGCGATTCGTCTAAGGTTTTCTTTTCTACCTTCCGGCGTAAAATCTAGATCGGTATTTAAACCTCTTCTAATATTATCGCCATCTAAAACATAGGTTCGTAAACCTTGCTCGTGCAGCGCCACTTCTACCTGATTGGCTAAAGTAGATTTTCCTGAACCGCTAAGCCCTGTAAACCAAATTAATAAACTGTTATGTTTATTTTGTTTTCTACGATGCTCAACGCTTACATTATAATCTTGCTGAATAACGTTCTTATTCATTTTCTTTATTTTTTGCTGAAGTTTTAACTTCTTCATAATACGTAATCCCGAAATTAGTTTTATACCACAAACGTTCGTGAACGTAATATAAAATCATCTTAGTTATTACTTCAGTTACTCCTATTTTCATACCGATATAAGGATCACCTGAAATTGCCCAACCTAACAAAGTGGTATCTAAAGTGCCTATAATTCTCCAAGTAATAGTTTTGGCTATGTGGCGTTTTCTACTATTTAAGAGTTCTTTTTTCTTGTTAAGATCTGCTTTTGCCCAAATGCGTTCATGAAAATAATACAGTACCGGTTTGGTGATCAATTCCGCCGTACCTAACATCATTCCGGTTTCAGAATTATCGATCACCGAACCTAAGAAAATAGTATCCAACGTCCCTAAAGTCCGCCAAGTGACGGCCTTCGCAATATGACGCTTTTGTGCTATTTTTACCTTCCTATTCTTCTCTTCCATCTATCCTTAAACAAAGAACTATGTATAGATTCCGCAGAAATCTAACACTACTTTTTCATCTGAAATCTCTAAACTTTTAAATTCATTGTGAGCTACTAAAAATACAATAATGTCTGCTTTCTTAGTTGCTTCTTCATAATGGGTAAGTTTAAAAACCTGATGACTTTCTACATTAGGCTCTACAATATAATAATCTTCGTCTTGTGCATTTTGAAGAACACGCTGAACGATATACTTGGCCGGAGATTCTCTTAAATCATCAATATTCGGTTTAAACGCCAAGCCCATTAATGCAATTGAAGGCTTACGATGATGCTTTAATTCAAACTCTTGTTTAGCTTTTACGACCTGCTCGGCACACCAAAACGATTTATAATTATTAATTTCTCTTGCCTTCCCTATGATTTGAGATTCCATCGGAAATTCTGACGTAATAAAATAGGGATCTACCGCAATACAATGCCCTCCTACTCCACAACCGGGTTGCAAAATATTTACTCTCGGGTGTTTGTTGGCTAAATCGATCAGTTCCCAAACATTAATTCCTGCTTTATCACAAATAAGCGAAAGCTCGTTTGCAAAAGCGATCTGTACATCTCTTGATGAATTTTCAGTGAGCTTACACATTTCTGCCGTACGCGCATTGGTAGCGTGTAATTCACCTTTTACGAAATCTTTATAAAAGGTTATTGCTTTTTGGGTCGACGCTTCATCTACTCCGCCGATTACGCGATCGTTATGCACCAATTCGTACATCACATTACCCGGTAAAACTCGCTCCGGGCAATAAGCAATATGTATTTTATTTTCTAATTCTGGTCTTTCAGTATAAATATAATCACGCATTTTCTCTGTCGTCCCTACCGGGGAAGTCGACTCAATAATGTATAGATCATCTTCTTTTAAATGCGGAATAATTTCTTTGGTAGCAGCTTCTACATAAGAAATATCGGGTTCATGATTCCCTTTAAAAGGTGTGGGAACCACCACCAAATAAGTTGATGCTGCTTCAATTTTAGTTCCGGCTTTTAAGTAACCTTTTTCTACAGCTTGCGCAACGGCATCT
Organism: Mesonia mobilis DSM 19841; assembly: GCF_000423405.1. Classification (GTDB taxonomy): domain Bacteria; phylum Bacteroidota; class Bacteroidia; order Flavobacteriales; family Flavobacteriaceae; genus Mesonia; species Mesonia mobilis. Next base: position 155,791 of record NZ_AUHX01000008.1, read on the forward strand.
CCTAAATCGGGTTCTACGATATGAATTTTTCCTTGGTTGATGGTTTCAACAACTTCCGGATTAATATCTACGCCAAAAACCTTAACGCCATTACTGGCAATTAACGCTGAAGTGGGTAAACCTATATATCCTAAACCTACGGTGGTTACTTTTGGTGTCATACATTTATTTCTTTAAGCAATCTGCAAAAATAAGATTTTCAACGACTAAGCCTTAGCCTTCATAAAAGAAATTATTCGTTCGCTCGCTTTACCATCGCCATAAGGATTATGAAGCTTACTTAGCATTTGGTAATAGCTAGAATCGTCTAATAATCTTTGAGTTTCTGTGGTGATCTTTTCAGCATCTGTACCTACTAAAATTACCGTTCCTGCTTTTACGGCTTCGGGACGTTCGGTAATTTCTCGCATCACCAAAACCGGTTTTCCTAAACTTGGGGCTTCTTCTTGAACGCCACCGCTATCGGTAATAATGAGGTAAGATTTTTCCATTAACCAAACAAATGCCGGATAATTAAGCGGAGCGATCAACTTTATATTTTCAATCTCTGAAAGTAAATCGTACACCGGTTTTTGCACATTCGGATTTAAATGCACCGGATAGACCAACTGACAATCGGGATTCTTTTCTGCTATTTCTTTTAAGGCTTTACAGATATTAATAAACCCGTCACCGTGATTTTCACGACGATGACCGGTAACTAAAATTATTTTCTTTGTGGTATCAACTTCTTGTTGAACCATTTCAATCTCTTGATCTGTGTAATTTTGCTGTTGAAGTTTATCGACACTAAACAATAAAGCATCGATCACCGTATTTCCGGTAATAGTAATGTTTTCTTCAGAAACTGCTTCGTTAACTAAGTTTTCTTTTGAACGATCTGTGGGTGGAAAATGATAATCGGCCAACCTGCCGGCTATCGATCTATTAATTTCTTCAGGGAAAGGAGCTCGTTTATTAAAAGTTCGAAGTCCTGCCTCAACGTGGCAAACTTCTGCACCACTATAAAAAGCCGCTAAAGCAGCAGCCATTGTAGTTGTGGTATCTCCGTGAACGTAAACATAATCCGGCTGAAAGTCTTCCAACACCGGTTTCATATTTTCTATGATTCCTGCGGTTAATGAATAGAGGTTTTGGTTAGGTTTCATCAAATCTAAATCGTAATCGGGTGTAATTTCAAAAAAATCTAACACCTGATCGAGCATTTCTCGATGCTGAGCCGTGATACAAACTTTCGTTTCGAAAATATCTTGATGTTTTTGAAAAGCCTTTACTAATGGAGCCATTTTAATAGCTTCCGGGCGCGTGCCAAATACGATTAAATTTTTCTTCATTTATAAATTATTTTGAAGATTCGCTAAACTCTCTTCCCAAGAAGGAATATCGAGCTGTAATTTATGCTTCACTCTTTCTTTTGATAAGACACTGTTATTTGGTCTTTTGGCGATGGTTTTATATTCGTTGGAAGCTATTAATTCAACATCATTCAGTTTATTAGCATTGGTAAAGATCGCTTTTGCAAAATCGTACCAAGTGGCTTCGCCTTCATTACTGAAATGATACACTCCATAAGCGGTTTTTTGTTCAGAAACTATTTGCAGTGCTGCAAATGCCAAATCGTTTGCGTTAGTGGGTGTTCCTTTTTGTTCTGTGGTAATTTTTAACACACAGTTTTCTTCATTTGCTTTTCGAAGCATGGTATTGAAAAAGTTATGACCAAATTCTGAATACAACCAAGAGGTTCTTAAAATGAAATATTCAGCTAAATTCTGCTGAATGTATTCTTCTCCTTTCAACTTTGACGCTCCATAAACATTGATGGGATTCACTTGATCTTCTTCCACATAAGCTGAATTTTTTTCGCCATCAAACACATAATCTGTGCTGATATGAATAAGCTTTACGCCGAATTCTGCACAAGCTTTAGCTATGTTTTTGGCACCTTCAGCATTAACAGAAAAAGATTTCTTTTCTTCAGATTCGGCTTTTTCAACATTTGTATAGGCAGCACAATTTATACACCAATCGTAATTTCCTTCTTTAAAAGCTTCGGTTACTTTTTCAGCATCAGTGATATTTAAATTGACAGAAGAAAAATAGTGAAGTTCTAATTCTGAAAAGTTGGAAGCTTGCTTTTTAATGCATTGTCCTAATTGTCCGTTGGCACCGGTTACTAAAACTTTCATGACTTTTTGAATTCTTCGAAGGTTGGTAATTCTTGATCTTTTTCTGAAAGAATTAATTGCTCTTTAGGCAAGTGCCAATCAATATTTAAAGTTTCATCGCTATAAATAATTCCTGCTTCTGAAGCTTTATTGTAGTAATTATCGCATTTGTAAGCAAAAATAGCTTCGTCTGAAATGGTGATAAAAGCGTGACCAAACCCTCTGGGAACAAAAAGTTGATGGTTGTTTTGTTCATTTAGAATAATGCTGAAGGTTTCACCGAAAGTTTCTGAATCTTCTCGAAGATCGACCACAACATCCATCACTTCACCTTTAATCACTCGCACTAATTTTGCTTGCGCGTGCTCTCCTTTTTGCAAATGAAAACCTCGTAAAGTTCCTTTTTTAGAAATGGATTGATTGTCTTGCACAAAGTTAACTTCTAAACCGGTTTCTTTTTGGAAAGTTTCTTTATTAAAGCTTTCAAAAAAAGAACCACGATCGTCTTCGAAAACGCGTGGTTTTATAATTAAGCAGTCTTTTAAAGGTGTCTTTTCTATCTGCATCTTAATATTGTAAATTTTTTGCGTAACCACTTTTTAATAAGGAGGCTACTTGCTTTTTCATTTCTTCTTTGGTGATGTAACCCATTTTATAAGCTACTTCTTCTATAGAACCTACTTTTAGTCCTTGACGCTCTTCGATCGCTTCAACAAAATTTGAAGCTTGCATCAACGATTTAAAAGTACCGGTATCTAACCAAGCGGTTCCTTTATCGAGAATACTTACGCTAAGTTTTCCTTTTTTTAGGTAAGCATTATTCACATCGGTAATTTCTAACTCACCACGATCGCTCGGTTTGATATTTTTAGCGATTTCAACCACTTCATTATCGTAAAAATAAATTCCGGGAACAGCATAACGGGATTTAGGTTGTTTTGGTTTTTCTTCAATAGAAATAGCTTTTCCTTCATCGTCAAACTCTACCACTCCGTAACGTTCGGGATCGTGAACGTGATAAGCGTAAATAACTCCGCCATCAGGATCGTTGTTGCTTTGCAAAAGTTCATCCATCCCTGAACCGTAAAAGATATTATCGCCTAAAATAAGCGCTACTTTATCGTCGCTTATAAATTCTTCTCCGATAATAAATGCTTCTGCTAAACCATTTGGGTTTTCTTGAACTGCGTATTGAAAATGACAACCTAAATTCTTCCCATCGCCTAGCAATTGCTCGAATAATGGTAAGTCTTTTGGAGTTGAAATGATCAAGATTTCTTTTATTCCGGCAGACATTAACGTAGCTAACGGATAATAGATCATAGGTTTATCGTAAACCGGCATAAGCTGTTTACTTACCGCGATGGTTAACGGATGTAATCTTGTGCCAGATCCTCCTGCGAGAATAATACCTTTCATAACAAATCTTTTTTTTGGTTGATTTTATTTACTGTATTTTTCTAAATACCATTTAATGGTCTTCTTGATACCGGTCTCAAAAGTTTCTTCTGCTTTCCAGCCTAAGTTATCTTCAATTTTAGTGGCGTCGATCGCATATCTGAAATCGTGCCCCGGACGGTCTTTTACGAATGTGATTAATTCACTATAACTTTTTTGATTTGCCCTTGGTTTTTCTTCATCTAGAATGGAACAGATTTTTTCGGCAATGTATAGGTTTTTACGCTCGTTGCGTCCGCCAATATTGTAAGTTTCTCCTAAATTACCTTTTGCTACTGCCAACTCAATACCTTTACAATGATCAAGAACATACAACCAATCTCTAATATTAGTCCCTTCGCCATAAATAGGGATATTTTCTTCGTGGATCGCTTTTCTTATAATGGTCGGAATTAATTTTTCATCGTGTTGATGCGGACCGTAATTATTAGAACAATTCGTTGTTACTACCGGCATTCCGTAAGTATGAAAGTAACTTCTGACTAATAAATCTGAAGATGCTTTCGATGCGCTATACGGGCTATTTGGCGCATATGGTGTTTCTTCTGTAAATAAACCTTCATCGCCTAAGGTGCCATAAACTTCATCGGTAGAAACGTGTAGAAAACGAGAATTCTTAAATTCTTCTTTGATGCTGAATGGCTCATTCATCCAAAGTTTATAAGCGGTTTGTAAAAGATTGAAGGTTCCGTTAATGTTGGTTTCTATAAACGCTGAAGGATCTGAAATCGAATTATCTACATGAGACTCTGCCGCAAAATGAATGACCTCATCAAATTGATATTCTGCAAATAAATCTTGAATAAATTTTAGATCGCAAATATCTCCCTGAATAAATGTATAGTTTTCAGCTTCAGGATTTTTGATGTTTTCTAAGTTACCTGCATAGGTTAACTTATCTAAATTGATAATATGATATTCACCTTTTTCGACTTGATAGTTAACGTAATTACTTCCTATAAAACCAGCACCACCGGTAACTAATATTTTTTTCATTATTTAATCTAATTTTCGTGCCTTTTGCACCACTTTTACAAATATGATTAATCCAAAATAACCTAAGACCAATAATAATGGAATTAAGATAACTTTATAATATGTAATTCCTTTTTCTTTTATTTCAGTGGGAGTTCCTAAATCTACTAATCTCAAAAACTCAGCGTTAGCTACTTTTTCTCTATAAAGATATTGTAGTTGATCTTGAACCTGATTCCTGTTTTGTATAACCACACCTAGATCTAAGTTATTCGCAGAGTTATAGAATGTTGAAGAGGCTTGTTGTTGTTTATTTATTGCCTTAGAGTAATTACCTACTAAACTATCTATTTCTGAAATTAATTTTTCGTTTGCCTTAATTTGATTATTTAAGAAACTAAGATTAACATTATTATATTCTTGGTAATAAGGATTGTCTCTAAGCTGCTGAAGAATACTGTTTAATATTTTTGCTGAATTTATTTTTTTTGGATGTGAAAGAATTACTTTATAATACCTAAAATACCTAGCAAACATTTTAGCTTTTTCCTCTTCATTGATAAAGTTTGATTCTGAAACAAGTTCTAAAAAAGTCTCTTCTTCTTGAGAAAATCTAGAAATATTTACAATTGGTTTAATTTCTAGTTTTAAAGCTCCTGCATCTAGAGGAATTCCTAACTTTTCCAAGGCTAACGTATCTTTATGACCAATTTGATACGAGATTTGATTTATTGAATTAAAAACATATTCAGAACTTCCAAAATTAGAAGCAATAATCATTTCAGTTTTCACCAATTCTCCAGATTTCTTTTGAAGAAAATACCCCACGATAGCTCCAATAATAATTAATACTGCCAAAACAATTGCATGCTTTAATATAAAAGCGATAAACCTTAAAAATAGATTCAATATATATTGAACTCCTTTTTTAAGTAATCGAAATAAATCGCCTAAATCTATTTCTTCATTGTTATTTTTTTGATGCTGACTCATTAATCGTTTAGTATTTGTTCTAAAATTTTTTCAGTTATTAAATAAGTAGGTTTTACTCCTGTCGTTCCTAAACCTCCTGATGCTAAGGTGCTTCCGGTTTCGAGCGGATTATCACTTGCATAATAAGCATACCTCACTTTTACTTTTGGTTTGATGCTGCCTCGCAATTTAGAAGCTGCTTGAATTGCTTTTTGATAGTGCGCACCTTCCATTTCTAAGCCGATCACATTCCAAGTCGAATCGTGAAAGAACGAAAGTATATCTTTATTCTGAAGTGAAGTTCCTAAAACCGTGATCATCGCTCCATCATAAATATCGATCCCGTGACCTTCTAGGTGCTTTTTCTTCAACTTATTTTTAAAAGGATAATTATCTGCTGTTCCTTCAAACAAATGAGCAGTTGGGATCATAATATCTCCTTTTTTTCCTTCTAAAATTCCTGCCTTTCCCATAATTGAAATAGAATCAACATCTAAATGAATTTTTGTTTCTCCTAATTGAAAAGGCTTCAGCAGCTCATCAATCGTTTCATAAGCTTGCTCTCCAAACGCATAATCCATCACAATAATTACAGGAGCATTTTCATCTTTTGAAGTTGAAAATTTCTCGTCCGGATGATCTATTTTTGAAGTATCGAAGAGCTGCACATTAATATTTGCTCCGCTTTTATCTTCAATATAAATCATTCCGTTATCTAAAGCAGTTTTCGTTACTTTTTGACGAAGTTTACCGTTAGCGCTATTACTTAAATCTTCATAAATAGCATTAATAGGTTTCTTTTTTAGCTCCGTTTTTAAAGCGATTGGCGCATAAAGTGTATTCATCACACTATGCATATTGGCGCTAATAATATGAAGTTGCCGTTGCAGCAAACCATTCTCAGATAAGGTTTGTTTTATTTTATCTGCCCAAACTTCACCGTGAATATGATGTCCTAACCGTTCTCGTAACACCGGCGTAAATGTGACAATACGTTTGTTATTGCTCAGCGCTTCATCGATCGCTAGACGACCTAAATTGTAAATAATATGTAAAAAACGTTCGGGCTTGTTCGAGGTACTAAATAACGGATGTACTTGAGAAACTTCTTTAAACGTTCTTCCTAAAATATTTGCGGTATGCGTAAGTGCGATCTCACGCTCGGCTTTACTCAGTTCTTTTTGTTGTACGGCAGCTTCTAACTTTTGCCAATCTCTGTTTACGCTTCCTTCTTCATCGATAATTACGCGTTTCATAATCTTATGAGACTCGATAAATAAAAAGGTAAGATGCGTTAGAATATCGTAAATTTCAGATCGCCCGCGAGTAATTTCAATATTCATTTGCTCTTCGTCTATACGATAGCAATTTCTTCTTCTTTTTGGCGGCACGATGGGTGTAAAATGAGAATCGCCATAACCTTCATCGCTGGTTAAGTTGATGTATCGGCATTCTTCAATACCAATAGGTAAACGATCGATTACGTATAATAACCCGTGAAGTTCTAATTTTTCATCAGCAACAGAACCATAAATTTCGGGTCTTAAAATAAGTAAAGCTTCTCTTAAAGTTTCTCCGGAAACGCCCATAGGTTTATAAAACCCACGATTAAAAAGGTGACGCATCGTGATGTACATTCGTTCGATCGCATTAGAGCTTTCTTGGGCTCGGTTTCTTCCTGTATTTATAAGGTTACTCATGAAGTGATAAATATATAATAATTTTTATTGCTGAAGTTTTTCAAGCTCATCGGCTATTTTTCGGTCATTGGCTAAACGCGGAATTTTATTTTGCCCGCCCAATTTTCCGATCGATTTCATATACTGTTGAAAACCTTCTTTTTTTACGGTTGAAATCACCAAAGGTTTTAAAATATTTCCTTCAATTAAATCTTTATAATACGAATTTTGCTCTTGTAAACGTCGATCTAAAAAGGCGGAAAGTTTTGGTAATGACTCCGGTTCTTTTTCAAACTCAATAAACCATTCGTGATACGGCAAACCTTCTTTTGGGTTAATTTGTGGCGCCACGGTAAATTCTGCGATCTGAAAGTTAAACTCCTTGGTTGCTTCACTCATCGCAGCTTCCACTTCTTTAGCAATCACATGTTCTCCAAAAGCTGAAGTAAAATGTTTTATTCTACCTGAAACAATAACCCGATAAGGTTTTGTGTTGGTAAACATAACGGTATCTCCCAAATTATAAGCCCATAAACCGGCGTTGGTAGAAATTACCATCACGTAATTCACATTAGTTTCTACTTCACCAATGGTTAATCGTTGCGGATTTTCAGAAAAAAAATCCTCTGCTTTTATAAACTCATAAAAAATACCGGAATTTAAACGCAAGAGCATTCCTTTCTCGTCTTGCTTATCTTGGTAAGCAAAAAACCCTTCAGAAGCGGGAAAAAGCTCGATACTTGGTACTTTTCTACCGATGAGATTTTCAAATTTTGCTCGGTAAGGTTCAAAATTAACGCCACCGTAAATAAACAGATCAAACTCAGGGAAAACTTCGCCTACTTTCTTTCCTGTTTTTTGATAGATCTTTTCAAAATACATTTGCACCCAAGAAGGAATTCCGCTAATTACGGTCATATTTTCCGCTAGCGTTTCTTCTATGATCGCTTCAATTTTATCTTCCCAATCTTCAATGCAATTGGTATCCCAACTGGGCAATCTGTTTTTCTGCAAATAGGAAGGCACAAAATGCGCCACGATCCCAGAAAGTCGACCTAATTGTATTCCGTTTTTGCTGTCTAATTTCGGACTCCCTTGCAAAAAGATCATCTTACCATCAACAAAATCGGCATTTCCGGTTTCAGCAATATAATTAAGAATAGCGTTTCTCGCTCCGTTAATGTGCGTTGGCATCGATTCTTTGGTAAGCGGAATGTATTTTGCTCCGCTTGTCGTCCCTGAAGTTTTAGCAAAATAGAGCGGTTTACCCGGCCATAAAATATTTTCTTTTCCTTCAACTACTTGATTTACGTAAGGTTTTAACTCTTCATAATCACGAATAGGAACTTGCTGAGCAAAATCTTGCGTAGATTGAATCTTATCGAAGCTGTGATCTTTACCAAAGCTTGTATTTTTAGCTTGCTGAATAAGCTGCTGAAATACTTTTTGCTGAGTTTCAACCGGTTTTGAAGCCCAACTTTGCGTTTGATGTTTGATATAGTTAGCAAAAATTTTTGCAGCAAAAGACTTTAAACTCATACTATTCGAATTCTAAAAAATCTGTTGGATTTACCGGTCTACCGTTACTCCACAATTCAAAATGTAAATGCGGTCCGGTACTTAATTCTCCCGTAGAACCAACCATCCCAATCACTTCTCCCTTTTTTACCAATTCTCCTTGCTCTTTTGCTAAAGAGGAATTGTGCTTGTAAACCGAAATTAAACCGTAACGATGTTCGATGATAATTACATATCCTGTTTCTGCCGTCCATTCAGAAAAAACTACGGTTCCTTCTGCGGTGGCTTTAACAGGTGTATTTTTTGTAGTCACAATATCGACTGCAAAATGATTTTCTTCTGCATTATAAGCTTCAGAAATTTGCCCTTTTACCGGCGGAAATAATTTAAAATCGGTACGATCCACCGCAACATCGATCACGTTATATTTGTCTTCTTGTTCTACTTGTTCTCGAAGTAGCGAATCTTCTTTGGAAGGGTTTAAAGTAACTTCAGCAATATTTTCATTAGTATTAAGTATAGAATCTTTATTAAAATTCTCTACAGAAACCTTTCCGCTTAATACATTGCTAATCGATTTGAAATATTGATTTTGTTTATGGATAACTTGTTGTAACGAATCTGTTTTTAAGACGAGTTGTGTGGCTTGATGATTTAATTTTGCTGAAGAATAACCCGGTATGTATTCTCTTAACGGCGTAAATGCAATGAATAAGGTAGTTAAAATAATTAGTACCAACATCGAAACTCCCACAGTTACAAATACATTAAGTCGGGTGAGTTTAAATGCAAATTTTTCTTCAAAAGTATCTTCATTTAATACCACTAAACGGTATTTATGAAGTAGCTTTTTTGCAAGTTTTTTTTCTTTATTTTTCTTCTTTGCCATACAAGCGAATTACAATACAAATATAGAATAATCTATTATTGTGAGCTTATTTATTAAGATGTTAACGCAAACATTAAATATTAATTATTATGTTTGTAGTACATTAAAACATTAAATTATGTCATTAGGTATTTTTTTAGTAATTGGAGCCTGGCAATACATTATCATTGGTGTAGTTGTTTTACTTTTATTTGGCGGAAAAAAGATTCCTGAATTAATGAAGGGATTAGGAAGCGGAATAAAAGAATTTAAAGATGCTTCAAAAGAAGATGAACCAACTACTGACAAAAAAGTTGAAGACAATAAACAATCATAAAAGTTTATTCGACAAAAACCATTTGAAATAAAAAAGCCCGATGAAATTTTCATCGGGCTTTTTTATTATTGAAACTTGACAGATCTTAAGATGGATTCGAGCTCAAAAATATTATCTCGTTTGGTATTTGAAGGTTTAAATACAAAGCCTTCTAGCACTAAATAGCGGTCATTCTCTTCATCTCTTACCGCATAATTAATAAAAGGTCCCGCCATAAAAGCGCCTTTTACTTCCCAAGTTCCTTTGGTTTCGTAAGCAAATTTACCATCTATTTTAGTTTCAAATAAATATGGCGCATAAGCTTCTTCGGTAATCATAAAAGAACCTTCATTTGGTCCCGGCACGTGTTGCTCACCAATGGAGTCACGCATTTTAATAATATTACCAATTACATTCGTGTCTTTATCGATCACTTGCATAGGTACTTCATAAACCAGAATTTCCATACTACCGTGTTTAATGTCTTTTCTAATCCAGAAAAAATCGTCTTCGGTCTTCGCATAACGATATGCTGTAGGAAACTTCATACTCACGCCTAAAGATTCTTCTAGTTTTTGATCGCTTTTTAAAGATTTTGAAATTCTGCGTTGTTGCTCTTTTAATTCAGCTTTTATATAGGTCTGAATGATCTTTTCGGTATTTTCATTAATTACTTTATTAATTTCTGAAGGTGTTGCTCCAGAAATATAAATACCGGTTTGTGGTTTCGCCATCGTGTCTTTTACAACTTCAAAATTAGCCGACTGACTGTTTTTAATGTATAAAAACGTTCGGTTTCTTGCGGCAAAACCAGAAAATGCTTTCGGCGGAATTTGATTAAGCGAAAATAAAGGTTCTTGCTGTGGTAAACCATCTACCGGAGCGGCAAGTTTTTCTCTTAAATTCTCCCCTACTTGGCCTTCCCATAATTCGTTATCGATCACGATAGAAAGACTATTTAATCTTCCGGATGACTCTGAAAGTATTTTTTCGTTTTTATTATTAGATTCTTTACACCCGATGAGTAACACGATGCTGAAGAATAAAACGGCAATTTTTTTCATTTGTTTGACTTTTGATTAGTGCTTAACCGTTAGAAACTTTTAATTTCATTCCCGGTTTTAACTTGTTCCCGCTAATATCATTCCACTTTTGAATGTTTTGCACCGTAATCCCAGGAAATTTTTTAGAGATGCTCCACAGCGAGTCTCCTTTTCTTACAATATAATACTTTTCTGAAGTTTTTACAGAAGTGTTTTTTGTTGAAGTGGGCTTCTGAATATTCACCGGATTGCTCGCGACCGGCTTTCTGGGGTAAATGGTTAAATATTGCCCCACGCGAATATTATTGCTTCGTAAATTATTCCAACGTCTGATTTTACTTACACCAACACCAAATTTTTCAGCAATTCTTCCTAAGTAATCTCCAGATCTTACGCGGTATCTAATTTTATCGTCGGCTTCGTAGTATTTTGGTAGTGGTTTTTCTTCCGCAGTAGCTAAAATGGCTTCTTCAGCATAATTGTAAATCAAATTTTCATTGGCCACAAAAATACCGGTCTCCACTAAAGGCAACCGAATATAGTATTCTTCATCTTTAATAAACGGAACAATATTAAGCTTATAACTCGGATTTAAGAACTCTAATAATTCGGTATCAATATTGGTAACACGCGTAATTTGATCAAATTTAATGAGCTGTTTTACCTTCACGGTATCGGTTTCAAAATAAGTGATCTCCGGTTGGTAAGGTTGATAACCATGCTCATCGGCGTATTCAAATAAATACATCGTAGCTAAAAATGCCGGCACATAACCTGCGGTTTCTCTTGGTAAATAATTGCGAAGTTCCCAATAATCGGTGTTTCCGCCGCTTCTACGAATGGCTTTAGAAACGTTACCGGGTCCAGAATTGTAAGAAGCCAACACCAGATCCCAATCGCCAAAAGTTTTGTATAAATTAGATAAGTATTGACAAGCAGCTTCGGTAGCTAAAACCGGATCCATACGTTCATCTACGTAACTACTCACGTCTAAACCGTGCATTTTACCGGTGGCAAACATAAATTGCCAAAGACCGGTCGCTCCTACTCTAGATTTAGCACGCGGATTTAAAGCTGATTCTACAATCGCTAAATATTTTATTTCTAGAGGAATATCGTATTTATCGAGTTTCTCTTCAAATAACGGAAAATAATAATGCCCTAACGACATTAAACGCTCCATCACTTCTTTATCGCGCTTTAAATAATATTGGATAACGCTTTCTAAAGACTCGTTATAAGTAACATTAAAAGGAGTTTTTGCATTTAAAAGCGCTAGACGTTCTTTTAAAACTTCTGTTGAAATAGCTTTGTTAACCGTATCGTTATAAGGAATATTTTCAATGCTTTCTTGCATCTCGTCGTATAAACGAGAATCTAAGAGTGTTTGCTGCCAAATAGAATCGATTAAAGCGGGTTGATGATAATCGCGTAAACCAAACAGCACCTCTTCATTTAAAAAACTCGAAGAGCGTGAAAATGCCGTAAATTGAGGCTCGATCACTCGGTCGAAACCGGGATGTCTTTCAGCTTTTTTGGTAAAATCTATTTCTTCTTGGGTTTCTTCAACTTCTACCGCAATAGAATCTTTTTCTTGCTTTGGGGTTTGTGCAAAAACGATCCCTGAGCAAAATGTGATTCCTAAAACAACATTTTTTATCTTCATATAGCTAATTTTCCCGTTAAAAATGGGGTATAACAACACCTATACTAAAACTCAATTTGCAGAATATTAGTATAGGTGATTTATTAAATTGAAACAAGAATTATGCCTAAGCTTCTTCTATTGCGGCAATACCCGGTAAAGATTTACCTTCTAGTAATTCTAACATCGCTCCACCACCGGTAGATACGTAACTTACTTTATCTTCAAAACCAAATTGTTTTACCGCAGCAACACTGTCGCCACCTCCTACAAGAGAAAAAGCTCCGTTTTTAGTAGCTTCAGCAACAAAATTACCTACAGCAATGGTTCCTTTAGCAAAAGCATCCATTTCGAAAACTCCTAAAGGTCCGTTCCAAAGAATAATTTTTGAATCTAAAATTACTTGCTTTAAGTTTTCTAAAGATTTAGGCCCGGCATCTAAGCCCATCCAACCCTCTGGAATACTATCGATCGCTGAAGTATCTTTATTGGCATTAGCATCAAATTTATCGGCAATTACACAATCTACCGGAAGTACGATATTGGTATTTTGCTCTTTTGCTTTCTTTAAAATTGAAAGTGCCAATTCTTGCTTATCGTCTTCTACTAAAGAATCTCCAATACTTCCGCCTTGGGCTTTTATAAACGTATAAGCCATACCTCCGCCGATAATTAGGTTATCTACTTTTGGTAAAATATTTTCGATCACTGTAATTTTTGAAGAAACTTTTGCTCCTCCTAAAATTGCAGTTACCGGTTTTTCTTCTGAATGTAAAACTTTATCTAAGCTCTTAATTTCTTTAGCTAATAAATAACCGAAACATTTTTCTTCAAAAAATTGTGCTACGATCGTTGTTGAAGCGTGCGCTCTGTGCGCCGTACCAAATGCATCGTTAATGTAAACATCACCGTGTTTAGCTAATTTTTCAGCAAAAGCTTGATCTCCTTTTTTCTCTTCTTCATAAAAACGAAGATTTTCAAGTACTAAAACTTCTCCGCTTTTTAAATTGCTAGACATTTCAAAAGCTTCTTCACTTACGCAATCGCCGGCAAATTTTACTTGTACGCCAATTACTTCAGAAACTTTGTTGACGATATGTTTTAAAGAAAATTCTTCTTGAACGCCGCTTGGTCTTCCTAAATGCGACATTAAAACTACTGCGCCGCCGTCTTCCAAAACTTTTGTAATACTCGGTTTAGCAGCTTCGATTCTTGTAGCATCGGTCACCTCGTGTTTTTCGTTAAGAGGCACGTTAAAATCTACACGTATTAAAGCTTTCTTATCTTTAAAATTATAGTCTTCAATGGTTTTCATAAATATGTTTTTTTCAAATTTAATTATTTATTGCTTTGTGAAGTAAATTCAACCAAAATAAATCTAAAATAACTATTTTCGCCCGGTATGTTATTTACAGAAATTCTTGGCTTAGAACATATCAAAAAGCACCTTACGGGAACTGCCGATAATGGTAGAATACCTCACGCGCAATTGTTTGTGGGAGCTCCCGGTTATGGTACGTTATCGATGGCGATCGCTTATGCACAATATGTGTTGTGTAAAAACAGTAATGGTGAAAATGATAACGGCAATCAAGCTTGTAATTTAAAGTTCAACTCGATCACGCATCCCGATTTGCATTTTGCTTATCCGGTAATTACGGGAAAGGGCGGCGTTAAGAAGCCTAAATCGACCGATTTTATTACCGAGTGGCGAACATTTGTCAAAGAAAATCCTTACGGAAGTTTATATGATTGGTATCAATCGCTGGGCGTAAAAAATCAGCAAGGAGAAATTCGCGTACAGGAAGCTGCTGAAATCTTAAAAACGCTTTCTTTAAAATCGTACGAAGGTGGTTTTAAAGTTTCGATTATTTGGGGCGCCGATAAAATGAATACCGAATGTGCCAATAAGTTGCTTAAGCTAATTGAGGAGCCACCCAATAAAACGCTTCTTATTTTAATTGCTGAAAATGAAGAAGATATTCTACAAACCATCCGTTCTCGTTGTCAAGTTTTACATTTTCCGCCGTTGGGAGAGCAAGTAATTGCTGATGCATTAACCAAATATCACGATTGTGCTCCTGCAGAGGCATTAAAAATTGCCAATCGCGCGCAAGGTAGTTACAACACGGCACTTCATTTTTTACATAACGATGATGACGATCATCAATTTGAAGAATGGTTTATTGCTTGGGTAAGAACCGCTTTTAAAGCAAAAGGCAACAAAGCTTCGATTCGAGAATTGATTAGTTGGAGTGAAGAAATTGCCGGTGTCGGACGAGAATCGCAAAAACGCTTTTTGTTGTATTGTCAAAATTTCTTCAGACAAGCCTTAATGCAAAATTATACTCAAGGAAAATTGGTGTATCTTGAACCGGCTACGAAAGGATTTCAATTAGAAAAATTTGCTCCTTTTGTTCACGGAAATAATATTCTTGAAATTACTGAAGAGTTAGAAAAAGCTATTTACCACATCGAACGTAATGTAAATGCTAAATTGGTTCTTACCGATCTCTCGATAAAACTAACTCGTTTATTACATAAAAAAGCATAAAAAAAGCCTCTGAAATTTCAGAGGCTTTTTTAATCTATATGTAAGACTTTTTATTCTTCTGTTGAAGTTTCTTCGGCAGTGGTTTCAGCTCCAGCATATTCTTCATTTAAGGCTTTTAAAACCTCATCGGTAATATCTTTACCTTCTTTTGCGTACATAATATTAGCAGATTCGTTAGAACCAAAAATGTAAGTATAACCATTTTCTTTTCCGTAATCGCCAACAAAATCTTTCACCTTTGTAATTAAAGAATCGATAATTTTATCGCTTTCTTCTCTTAACTGTCCGCTTTGCATTTGTTGCTGTCTCGACAACATTTGCTGTTTTTGCATTAGCTGTTGTTCTTTTTCTTGACGTTGTGCATCAGACATCGATGCTGATTGACTTTGGTAATCCTGAACTTCTGCCTGAAATGCTCTTGCTACAGAATCTAAACTTTTTTGAAGCTTTTCTGAACGTTTGTTGAAACGAGTTTCTGTTTCTTTCATTTCTTTAAAATCCTGAATCAAAACTGTATTATCAACATAAGCTGTTTTTTCTTGATTTTGATTACAAGAAGTAAGTATTGCTGCACCAAAAATTACTAAAGCAATTTTTTTCATTTTTCTTTCTTATTTAAATTAGAGTTGCGAAAGTAAGAAGTATTTTCAAAAAATAGGTTAATTCTCTATTAATTAGATAAATCTATATTTTATTATTTTCAATAGAATAAATCTATTAAAACAGAATTAATTTTAGAAGTTTTAAGCGCGAAATAAATTTTAGACTACTAATTTATTAACTCAAACAGTTAAACAAGCTAAAAAGAGCTTAGAATTGATTTTAAGCCTTTTTGAAGACATATATTAAGCTGGAATACTCATTTGTGCGTTTTGCTTTCAAATTACTCTTCATTCCTAATCGAAAAGCTTTTAGAAAATTAGATTTTCCGGTTTTATATTTTTCAGAAAGTAAACTCACATAAAAAGAATCAAAAACTAAAGGTAAAGTCTTTTGAAATTGAAATTGATGAGATTCCAATAATCTAACCATTCCTTCTTTTGAAAAATGCCATAAATGTCGAGGCACGTCGTAAGCTGCCCAAAACTCTTGGTAATAACTAGCATCGTAACTTTTAAAATTAGGCACTGCAATAATTAAATATCCATTTCTATTTAATAATGAATGAAATTTTTCTATTTGAAGATCTAAGTCGGGAATATGTTCTAACACATGCCAAAGACTAATTAGATCAAATTTTTCTTCCGAAGAAATTAAAGAAATATCTTCAATTAAATGAATCTCTTTTTGCTCCGCTAATTTTCTAGCTGCAGAATTTGGCTCCACTCCCCTAACCTTCCAATTGCTTTGTTTGGCTGTTTTTAAAAAATCTCCGGTTCCTGCGCCAATATCTAGTAAGGTTTTATTTTCTGAATTCACTAAAGAATCGATCAACTTCACTTTTTTCTGAAGCATCACATTTTTTACACCTTGATAAAGTTTATCTGAAAATTTTTTACTCGCATCGGTATGCGAAATATAATCTTCACTTTGATAATACTTAGGAAGATCTTCTGATGAAGGCTGGGGTTGCGTAATTAAAATATCTTGATGATCGTTATAGATCAATTCAAAACTTTCACCACTAACTGTATAATCTTTACAAGTTAAAAAAGGTTTTTTTTGAGAGGTTTTCATTAATCTATAATTCTTTGGTAAAATCGTAAACGCTCCATCACGGTTTGTTGGCGTAAACTTTTTTCTTGTAAAATATCATTTCCTTCTGCATCGGTAACCTGAATAGAAATATAATGATGCATGGTTTTTTTAACTGTCGGTTCTTTTTCTTTATCTCTTGTACCGAGCAGACCTGATAAAGTTACTAACTGTACAAATTTATCGTCGTCTTCAAAAATAGAAATAAATACGGTTAATTCTTCATCGGGATACAAAGCTTTTGTAGTAAAACTGTACGGAAAATACTTTTCTTTTAAATTGAAATATGATCTGGATCGTTTCTCAAATAGTTCAATATTTCCGTTAAACTCGAAAGTAAACGATAGATCTCCGCCATTTCCCGGAGCATCGATTTCATGAATATCGACTGCTCTTGCTTTTTTTACCGAAAAACAAGATTGAAATGAAAGCGAAACTATCATTATAAAAAAGAAAACTTTTATTCTCACCATTATAACATTCAACCTTAATTGAGATAATTTCTAAAACTATTAAGCATGTTAATCACAGATTTTCTACGTTCATCATCTTCGGTAAAAACATCATTACCTTCTAAATCTTTTACTTTAACATAAACATAATTAAAAACATCTTCTCCTTTTCTTGAAATATCTTTTCCCTTAATTCCATTTTCAAAGCCTATGATACTATTAAAAGTTGCTGTAAAAAGATCTAGCTTTTTGTCTTGATCTGTACTTAAATAAAAAGTAACTTCTAATTCTTCTTCAGGATAAAGTAGTCTTGTAGTAAAAGATTCTGGCAAATAATCTTCTTTAATTTCAAAAAATCGCTGGGCTCTTGGATAAAATGAAATTCGGCTTGCATCTAGATGAAATGCGTAAGAAGTACTTCCATTTTTTAGCTTCGAAGGAATTAATTTATAGCTTTCAATCCGCGGCGCTTTATGCACTCGAATACAAGATTGAAAGCTAAATACAATTATAAAGAGTAAAGTTATTTTTTTCAAAATACGGATTGTTCCACGTGGAACATTAAAATTATCTTCCCATATAAACCAAAAGAACCGATATATCTGCCGGACTTACTCCGCTCACTCTTGAAGCTTGCGATACGGTTTTAGGTTGAATCTTATTCAATTTTTCACGTGCTTCCATCGACATTGATTTCAACTTCATATAATCAAAATCTGATGGAATTTTTAAATTTTCTAAACGATGAAGTTTATCTGCGTTGTTCTTTTCTTTTTCGATATAACCAGCATATTTCACCTGAATTTCAGTTTGTTCTAAAACCTCATGATCCAATTGATGTTCTTGAATATATTTTTCAACAGACTCAATTTTGCGCATATCTTCCATCGTCATATTTGGTCGTGCAAAAATCTTGAACATTTTACCACTTTGTTTTACACTCGCAGAATTGTTAGCTTCTAAGACCGGATTGATCTCTTCTGGATTCACACTCGTTTCTCTAAAGAAAGAAACAAATGCATCTGCAGAATCTTTTTTAGATTCCATTCTCGCCATTCGTTTAGCAGATGCTAAACCAAGTTGATAAGATTTCTCTGTTAATCTAAAGTCGGCATTATCTTGTCTAAGCAAGGTTCTGTACTCCGCACGCGAAGTAAACATACGATAGGGCTCTTCTGTACCTTTAGTAATAAGATCATCTATTAAAACGCCTATATAAGCTTCATCTCGACTTAACACAAATTCTTCTTTCTCTTGAACTTTAAGCGCAGCATTAATGCCTGCCATTAATCCTTGGCAAGCTGCCTCTTCATAACCGGTGGTTCCGTTAATTTGACCGGCAAAATATAAACCTTCAACTAACTTAGTTTCTAAGGTATGTTGTAATTGTGTTGGCGGAAAATAATCATATTCGATTGCATAACCTGGCCTAAAGAATTTTACGTTTTCAAAACCGGCAACAGATTTTAAAGCACGGTATTGAACATCTTCCGGTAACGAAGTTGAAAAACCATTTACATAATACTCGACCGTATTCCACCCTTCTGGTTCTACAAAAAGTTGATGACGATCTTTATCGGCAAAACGGTTAATTTTATCTTCGATACTCGGGCAATACCTCGGCCCTACACTTTCGATTCTTCCGTTAAACATGGGAGAGCGATCAAAACCTTCTTTTAATAAATTATGCACTTCAGGAGAAGTGTACGTCATATGGCAAGAGCGTTGTTTTGTTAACGGCTTGGTCACATCTAAATAAGAAAATTTAGCAGGAATATCATCACCAGGTTGTTCTACCATTTTAGAAAAATCCAACGAACGTCCATCGACTCTTGGTGGGGTTCCTGTTTTCATTCTACCCGATTCAAAACCTAGATTTACTAAATCTGCGGTAATTCCTGTCGCAGCTCTTTCACCAGATCTTCCTCCGCCAAAATTCTTTTCACCAATATGAATTAAACCATTAAGAAAAGTTCCGTTTGTAAGAACTACACTTTTCCCTTTAATTTCTAGACCAAGTGAAGTTCGTACTCCGGTAATTTTTCCGTTCTCAGATAAAATACCTGAAACCATTTCTTGATAAAAATCTAAATTTTCAGTTTGCTCCAACATCATTCGCCAATCTTCAGCAAAACGCATACGATCACTTTGCACACGCGGACTCCACATGGCGGGACCTTTAGATTTATTCAGCATTTTAAATTGAATAGCGCTGGTATCACTTACAATACCGCTGTAACCACCCATAGCATCGATTTCACGTACAATTTGCCCTTTTGCAATACCTCCCATCGCAGGATTACAAGACATTTGCGCTATATTTTGCAAGTTCATGGTTACTAATAAGGTTTTACTTCCCATATTCGCAGCAGCGGCAGCAGCTTCACTTCCTGCGTGCCCGCCACCTACTACAATCACATCGTATTCTTTCTCAAACATTACCTTATAAATTTCTATTGTTCCACGTGGAACATTTTAATTTTTTCATCTTCTTTTTCACGCATAAGTTGCGCTTCATCATCTGTTTTATCTTTATAACCACAGAAATGTAATAATCCGTGTGCGATGACTCGTTTTAATTCATCCTGAAAAGTAACCTGAAATTTTTCAGCATTTTCAGCCACACGTTCTGTACTAATAAATATATCACCGTGCAGAATAGTTCCTACCGCATTATCAAAACTGATGATGTCGGTATAGTCGTCATGATTTAAATACTTTACATTTATCTCGTGTAAATATTCATCATCACAAAAAATATAATTGATATCACCTTCTTTTTTTTCTTCTGAAATAATGACTTGTTGTAACCACTTTTCGTAAGCTGCATTGTCTTCTAATTCAAAATTGTTTTCACTGAAAAAATTAATCATTCGCTTTAAAATATTCTTGAACTTTTATTTTGAAATTTTGTTGCAAAGGTAAGCTTTGTCTGTTTAAAATTTCAGTGGTGTTGAAATATTCTTTCGCCTTATCTAATTGAAGTTGAGTTGGATTCTGATACGTCTTTCTATTCGTTTCAGATTCACGT
Source organism: Mesonia mobilis DSM 19841 (assembly GCF_000423405.1). GTDB lineage: Bacteria > Bacteroidota > Bacteroidia > Flavobacteriales > Flavobacteriaceae > Mesonia > Mesonia mobilis. The sequence continues at coordinate 176,162 of NZ_AUHX01000008.1, forward strand.
TTATTATCTTGACCCTGTTGTAAGGAAGCTTCTTCTAACTTTAATAATTGATGCTGAATATTCTTCATTTGAGATTCGGTACGCTCGGTAACTCCGCCACGCAATAATTCATCTTCTACTTGCTTCATTTGCCGAACTAAATTTTTAGCTTTTTCATCTAGACCTTCTTTACGAATCATATCTTCTAGTTGATTACGCAATTCTTGCTGACGTTGATAGATCTCATAAATTTCACCACTTAATTGTTCTGCAGATTTTTGTCCGTTTTTACCTTGTTGGTTACCGTTGCCGTCTTTATCATTGCTTCCAGATTGACCGCCATCACCGTTTCTTTCGTTTTCACCTTGAGAACCAGAATGACCATCTTGTCCTGATTGTTGTCCTTGACCAGATTGACCTTGTTGACCTTCACCCGGAGAACCAGACTCTCCTTGCTTTTTACCTTTACCTTGCCCTATTTGTTCCCCAAGTTCTCCTTGTTTTTGAATAATATCTTGCAATTGAAAACCTCTTCCCTGCCCTTGTCCTTGTCCCGGACTTGGTTGACCTTCACCCTGTCCTTGGCCAGAACCCATAGACATCGCCTGCATTTGCTGCAAAGATTCATTAAGCATATTTGCCAAATCATTCGCACCTTTAAATACATATTGCTGACTCGCAACTCCGGTTCTAATTTGATTTTCTGATAATCTTTCTAAAGATTTATCGATATTAAATTCTATGTCGGTGAGTTGCGAAGTAATTTGATCGCCAATCATCGGATTTCGCAGAGCTAAAGCATACAAACTATCATCTACGTGTTGAAAGTTCTCTTTTAAAACATATTGATAACGCAGTTTCTTTGCGTATTGCGGACTGTTTTCTTCAATGGCATTAAAATCTTCCATTAAGTCTTCTTGCTGAAATGAAAACGTAATTAGATTATCTAAAATTTGCCGAAGCATTTCTGCATCTTCTTGATTTTGCTCTGAGCTTCCTTGCATCATTATATTCATCATCTTTTGCCCCATTTGTTGCATTTTCTGTCCGGCAGATTTTTGCTTTTGTTTGGCTTTTTGAGAAGGTGAAGATTTTTGCTGTTGAGAATTCTGTTCTTCTTGGCTTTGCTCAGAATTTTCTGAATTCTCTTTATCTGAAGGTTCGTCTCCAGATTCATTATTTTCTTCTTCAGAACCAGATTTTTGTTCAGAATTTTCCGACTCTTTTTCTTCAGAACCTTTTAATTCTTCGCTTGCTTCTTTTTGATCATTTTTAATAGATGCTTCCTCTATTTCATCACGATGAGTTTTTAAAGGATTTTTTAGTTTATTATTTTCTTCCTCTAACTCATCCATTTGCTTTTGTAATTCTTCAAAAGCTTTATTCATTTTTTCTTGTTCTTCCGCAGAATTTAAAGAATCATTCTCAGCTAATTGTTCTTGTTTTTTTCCAAGTTTATTGATCTCTTTAGAAATTTGCTCTGCTTTTTTCTGAACGTAATAACGCTTCGTTAACTTTAGGAGTTGCTCTAAACTTTTCTGTTCATTTTGGTTCTGTTTGCTTAATTTCTCGATCTTTTGGTTAAGCTCTTCTTTGTTTATTTTGTCTTGATATTTTTCTAATTCTTTCAGCAATTCTTCATTTTGCTCAATACGTTCTTCATTTTTTTCTAAACGCTCTTGTAGTTGTTCTTTAAACTGATCACTTTTTTCTGGCTGAAATTGCTCTAAGTTCTCCTTCATCTGCTTAGAGTATTCTTTCATCATTTTTTCTTGCTGCTGTTGACGCTCGATGTAATTTTCTAATTTTTTTCGGTCGTTATAATTCAGCTGCTTTTTTTCTTTCTGTAATTGATCGAGCTCTTGTAATTCTTTGTTGCTTTCTTTCATTTTTTGCAACGAATTATCCATATCTTTTATAGTCTCTTCTTGATTGTTGAGTTGTTCTTGTGTTTCTTCATCTTCGGTAAACTTGCGAAAAGAAAAAGTTTCACTCTTGGTTCGCTTTTTTCCATTTACTTGATCATTATCGAAAACCTGAAAATAAAATTCGTAAGCTTTACCTCGATCTAATTGTAAATCACCGGGGAAAGAATACACAAAATCATCAAATGTTGAAGTGCTTACCGGTAAGTTTACTTTTTTAGTTTCCTTCGGATTTTTACTGGCAAAATACACCAACTGTAAACTGGTTAAACCGTAATCGTCGGCTACTTTACCATAAAAATACATTACTTGACGATCTAAAGAATCACGTTTCATTTCTACATCAAGCTCAGGAAATTCATCTCGAACGACTTTCAATTGGTACGACAACTGTTCGTAATTTTTTAATTGCTCGTTAGAAGTTGAAATTTGATACGAAGTGTTTCTGAAAATTTGCTGTTGAAGCGAAAACTGATCTTCTGATCGATGAAACGTTTCTAAAGTATCGGGTAAATTCAACTGAATTTGGTTCGTGGCTTTTGCGGTAAGATTCCAAGAAACCCTGGTACCTTCAGGAATGGTGGCATTTCCGGTTCCTTTTAAAACTTCGTCTTGTTTACCGATATATGCAGGATAATCGAGCTGCATTTCAAAATTTACCAAGGTAGGAACGTTAATCACTTGTAATTGGTAAGGTTTGGAAGTCACCTCATTCGAACTAAAATAAAATTCAGTATTCTTTGAAACACGATCAAAAGTATATTCGAAAACACCGGGATTTACCTTCTTTAAAAAATAAGTTTCACCATCGTAATGAATACTAGCATTATCAGGAATTACACTACCATCGGTAAAAATTCTTAAGGTCAAACTTTCATTTTCTTTTACCTGAAGTTGTTCTTGATTAAGTTGAAATGAAAACGGATCCGGTGGTTCGTAAGCTTGATCGTAATTGACAACCCGTGTGTAGCTTTCGGAGAATAAATTACTATTCCCGGAAATATAGATCGCTAAAAAAATAAACACGGGAATTATCGCGTACTTTACATACCTAAGATTCGATTTAAAATTTACCGCAATTTGAAATGGAATAGGTTGTAGTTCTAGAGATTTTTGATCGATACTTGCCAGTAACAATTCAGAATCATTACTTTTTGCGTTTTTATGCAGCTGAAGAATATTCAGCAATTTATCATTTACTTCCGGGAAATGTTCACCAATAATTTTAGATGCTTGCTCGTAATTAATTCCTTTAGAAAGTTTAAATAGTTTAGCGAGCGGGTACAAAATAAACCTTCCGAATAAAGCTACCTCTACTCCAATAAAAAGCCAGAATAAAATTTTTCTTCCGAGGGAATTTAACCAGAAAAAATATTCAAAAGAAACCGTGATCAGAAAATATAAAAAACCAATGGCAAAAAATAAAATTGCTCCTTTTACCAATTCGTTTAAGTAATATTTTCTAATAAAAGCTTCTAACTTATGCTTGATAAGTTGGTAATTATTCATCGAGAACAGGTTTGCTGAATCGTTAACTTCTAAAACTACAATAAAAATTTAAGCTATCTAAATGGCTTAAGTAGTTTAACATCAAGACCTCAACAAATTTCTTACCAATTTTATCTTCTCGTTTTGGTTGAATATTCGACAGATAAGATTGTATCTTTGTCAAAAAACAGAAGAAAATGTCTCAGAAAGTACGTGTGCGTTTTGCACCAAGCCCAACCGGACCTTTACATATTGGCGGAGTAAGAACCGCATTATTCAATTATCTTTTTGCAAAAAAACACGAAGGTGATTTTGTATTACGTATAGAAGATACCGATCAAACTCGTTATGTAGAAGGCGCCGAAGATTATATTGTTGAAGCTTTAAACTGGTTAAATATTCCTTACGATGAAGGCCCGGGAAAAGAAGGTGATGCAGGCCCATACCGCCAAAGTGAACGCAAAGGCTTGTACCGAGAATATGCCGATAAATTATTAGCGAGTGGAAATGCTTATTATGCGTTTGATACTGCGGAAGAATTAGCTGAAAAAAGAGCCGAACACGAAGCGCAAAAAGAAACCTTTATCTATAATTGGCACAATCGTGAAGAGTTAAACAACTCATTAGCGCTTTCTGAGGAAGAAACCAAGCAAAAAATTGAAAGTGGCGAGCCTTATGTGATCAGATTTAAAGCTCCAGAAAATGAAGAGCTTGATTTACAGGACGAAATTCGTGGCGATATACAAGTAAACACTAAAGTACTTGACGATAAAGTTTTATTTAAAAGTGACGGAATGCCTACCTATCACTTAGCGAATATTGTGGATGATCATTTGATGAAAATCACCCACGTAATTCGTGGGGAAGAATGGTTACCCTCTTTAGCTTTACACGTTTTGTTATATCGTGCTTTTGGTTGGGAAGCTCCTAAATTTGCGCATTTACCGTTAATTTTAAAACCTACCGGAAAAGGAAAATTAAGTAAACGTGATGGCGATAAAATGGGATTCCCGGTATTCCCTCTAGAGTGGAAAGATCCTAAAACCAGAGATATCGCTTCCGGTTACCGTGAAGATGGTTATTTGCCACAAACCGTTCTAAATATGTTAGTTTTCTTAGGTTGGAACGAAGGTGAAGGTTCAGAAAAAGAAATTTATACACTTGAAGAATTAACCCAAGCTTTTAGTTTAGCGCACGTTTCTAAAGGCGGTTCTAAATTTGATCCTGAAAAAACAAAATGGTTTCAGCATCATTATTTACAAGAACAAGATAATGTAGTTTTAGCGGAGCAATTTTTACCAATTTTAAAAGAAAAAAATATTGATCCTGCCCTAACCTATGTCGAAGAAATTGTAAAAACCATTAAAGAACGTGCAACGTTTGTAAGTGATTTCTGGGAACTTTCTTCTTTTTATTTTGAAGCTCCTACAGATTTTGATGCGAAAGCTGCCAAAAAAGCTTGGAAAGAAGGAACTGCTGAAATTATGCAAAACGTAAAAAATATAATTGCTGAAGTAGAAGATTACAACCAAGAAAATCTTCAGGAAAACGTAAAAGGATGGATCACCAATGAAGGAATTGGCTTCGGGAAAGTAATGCAACCACTCCGTTTATCACTAGTTGGAGAAATGAAAGGTCCCGATCTATTTCATATTATGACTTCAATTGGAAAAGAAGAAACCCTAAAACGTATCGATTTTGCTATTGAAAAATTAGGATAGATATACGATGAGATGCTGAAATAAATTCAGCATAAAAAAATATAACAGTTCATAAAAAGCAGTTTGAGATCTCAAGCTGCTTTTTTTGTTAACGAAATCTAAAAACTAACGGTTAATCATGTATATTTAGAGCATTAATCAATTAAAATGTTATGGGAGTATTCTTTACAGGATTTATTATTTTCTTAGGATTAATCATCCTAATCACCGGTATATTTACCGTAAAACAACAAACTGCAGCAGTAGTTGAGCGCTTTGGAAAATTCAACAGTATTCGAAATTCCGGACTTCAATTTAAAATTCCGGTGTTCGATAAAATTGCAGGAAGGTTAAATTTAAAAATTCAGCAATTAGATGTGATCGTTGAAACTAAAACGAAAGATGATGTATTTGTTCGTTTAAAGATTTCGGTTCAATTTCAAGTGATTAAAATGAAGGTTTACGATGCTTTTTATAAGCTTGAAAATCCGCACGATCAGATAACTTCTTATGTTTTTGATGTAGTTCGTGCAGAAGTGCCTAAAATGAAGTTAGACGACGTTTTTGAGCGTAAAGACGATATTGCTAATGCAGTAAAACTAGAATTGAATGATGCGATGGTCGATTATGGTTACGATATTATTAAAACCTTAGTGACCGATATTGATCCTGATGTACAAGTAAAAGCAGCGATGAACCGTATTAACGCTTCTGAACGTGAAAAAGTTGCTGCCGAATATGAAGCGGAAGCAGAACGTATTAAAATTGTGGCAAAAGCGAGAGCCGAAGCAGAAAGTAAACGTTTACAAGGTCAAGGTATTGCCGATCAACGTCGAGAAATTGCTCGTGGTTTAGAAGAATCTGTAGATGTTTTGAATAATGTTGGGATTAACTCACAAGAAGCTTCAGCATTAATTGTGGTTACCCAGCATTACGATACGTTACAATCTTTAGGAGAAGAAACCGATACCAACTTAATTTTATTGCCAAATTCGCCACAAGCGGGAAGTGATATGCTGAATAATATGATCGCTTCTTTTGTAGCTTCTAACCAAATTGGTGAGAAAATGAAAGAGCAAAACAAGGTAAAAGGAATTGCTTCAACTGCTAAAAAAGCGAAACCAAAGAGACAAAATCCACCAATGGATGACGATGAATATAGAAGTGAAGAGTAAAATTTTTATTGAATTCAAATAAAAAACCCGCTAAGATCTAGCGGGTTTTTTTTGTATTGAAATTGATAAATTATTCAGCTTCTTCCGGATTATGGATCGCTAAAATATAACCATCGGTTAGGTATTTTTTAGCTACTTTCTGTAGGTAAGAAGTATCCATCTTTTCTACATTCTTTTCATAATCGAATACTTTAGTAGCATCTTCATTCTGATAATCGGCATCCTTTAAGAGTGATAACCAAAATCTGTTCTCTTTTAAAGATTCTTTATGTTCTAATAATTGCGTTTCTTTTACTTTCTGAAGGTCTTTTTCTGTAGGACCTTCTGCAACTAATTTTTCAACTTCTTTAATTGCCGCATTTTTAAGTTTATCTACGTTTTCTGGTCCGCACGGGAAGCTAATGGTAAAATTATACCAACCGTAAGGAGTTTTACTAATGTTACCTCTTGCACCAACACCATAAACACCACCTTCTTCTTCACGCAGTTTTTCAACTAGCTTAATGGTTAAAATTTCACCTAAGGTTTTTAAAGCGTAAGCATCTTTTTTATTGTATTTGGCTCCACCTTGATAAGTAATTCTTACTGAACTTTTAGGGTCTTTACCTTTTTCTACAATCTTTTCGTGAGATCCAGATTTAGGTCTAAAGTCTGGAACTTCATAAGATTCATCTGAATTTTTAGAAGGTAAACTTGCTAAATAAGTTGCTGCATAATCTTTAAGCTTTGCTTCATCTATGTTACCTACAAAATAGAAATGGAAATCGCCTGCATCTGCAAAACGTTCTTGATATTTTTTGTAGGCTAAATCGTAATCTGCAGCATCCATTTTCTCTGGAGTTGGGAATCCTGTATAACGAGGACTATCACCATAGATAAACTCTCCTAACTCTTTTTGAAAATAAAATTGAGGACTTGCCAACAAATTTCCTAAAAATGCTTTTTGCTTATTAACATAAGAATCAAAAGCTTCTTCATCCTTATTTAATTCGGTAAAATATAAATGCGTTAACTGAAATAATTCTTCTAAGTTTTTAGGTGCTGCATTCCCTCTAAATCCTTCGCTATACGTTGAAATGTAAGGATTAACCGAAACAATTTTACCAGACATCATTTTACTTAAATCTGTTTTGCTAAAATCGTTTACACCTGCTTCTGTTAAACCACCATTTGCAAAGGTGGTAGCTTTATAATCTTCAATAGAATATAAAGATGTACCTCCGTAACTAAATGCTTCAAATAAAACCTCATCATTTTTAAAATCGGTTTTCTTGTAAGTTACCGTTGCACCGTTGCTTAAGGTTAGTGTTGTAGTACCTAATTCTTTATTGGTTTCAGTTTTAGTGATACTTCCTTTTTTAGGAGTTTTTGCCATTAGCGATTCGGCAACTTCAGTTTCTTCGTAAGGCTCTAATTCTTTGTTTTCAATTTCTTTAAATAAAGCTCTTACTTGTTCTTCTGTAGGTTGCTCTACTCCATCTTTCTCTGGACCGGTAAGTACTACTACTCTATTTTCATCTTTAATATAACCTGAAATTAAGCTATTGATCTCTTTTAAATTAATCGTAGGTAATTGTTCTTGATGAAATTTATACTCCCAATCGATACCCGGCATTGGTTCGTTTTCAAGAAAGTTTCTAATATATTCTCCAACAACACGTGAAGATTCGTTTTTACCTTTATTCTTGAAAGATTGTTCTAATCTTGCTAAAATGTCTTTTTTAGCGCGTTCTAGCTCACTTTGAGTGAAACCGTGTTGTTTTACTCTTTCGTTCTCTTCTAATAAAGCACGTAAAGCGGTAAGCTGCTTACTGGCGTCACACATGGCAAAAGATTGGTAAGCTTCTTTTGTTCTAGACCAAGTACCACCGTGATAACTGTAACCGTAAACGAATGGCGGATTATTGCTATTTCTCAATTCATCAAAACGATTATTGATCATTTGCGCAAATAGTGACTCTACCATCGAATTTCTATAGTCTTCTAAAGTTTCTTCTGCTTCAACATTACCTTTGTCTTTAAATAAAACTTGTACGTTGGCAAAAGTTGCTTCTTCATCAGACTCGATCGCAATTAAAGTTTCTTCGTGATTAGGGAGCTCGAAAGATTCTCTTTTTCTTTCGTCTTTCGGGTTTTTAATGTGAGCGAAATGATCTTTTATTTTTTGTTCTAAAACTTCTACATCTACATCTCCTACTGCCATTACAGACATTAGATCTGGACGATACCAGTCGTTGTAAAAACTACGAATGCTTTCGTAATCAAAAGTTTCAAGGTTTTCTTTTGTACCAATAGGAAGTCGATCTGCGTATTTTGAACCGTGTAAGATCTTCGGTAAATATTCTTGACGCATGCGCTGCTCGGCACCTTGGCCTAAACGGTATTCTTCTAAAACCACACCACGCTCTTCGTCGATATCTTTATCTTCTAGTAATGCGTTGTGCGCCCAATCTTCAATAATCTGAAATCCTTTTTCAAGTTTTTCTGGATCGTCACTCGGGATAGGAAGAATGTAAACCGTCTCATCGAAACTGGTATATGCGTTTAAATGCGCCCCAAATTTTACTCCAATACTTTGTAAGTAATCTACTAGTTCGTTCTTTTTGAAGTTTTTGGTACCATTAAAATTCATATGCTCCATAAAGTGAGCTAAACCTCTTTGGTCTTCATCTTCTAAAATTGAACCTGCATTTACCACAAGTCTTAATTCTACTTTGTCTTCGGGTTTACCGTTGTTTTTAATGTAGTAAGTTAGTCCGTTTTCTAAAACTCCTTTTTTTACTTCTGGATTAAAAGGAATTTCTTCCGAAAGATCTTGATTGCTTTGCGCTTTTGTTTGCTGAAAGGGCGTAAATGCAAGAAAAGCTCCTACAAAAAGCGCAGTAAGGTTTGAATATTTCATTTGAATAAGTTAATGTTAGAACTTAAAAATATAAATTATATAACAAAACGTATAGTTTATAAACACAAAAAAGCTCACTTTAACAGTGAGCTTTTTTGAAATTCTTCTTCTTAGCAATTTTTATTTATTCACAATCTTAGCTTTTTGAATACCGATAAGCTTAGAAACGGCTTTTAATATAAAAGCTCGTTTAGCAATTTTTGTAGCAATACCAGTAGCTACACTAATGGGTGATAAATCTTCTTTAATATTATTTACAGAAAGTTTTATGCGCTCTTTATCGATATGATTTTGTAGCTTTAAAACTTTAAGATCGTTGTTTATTTCTTCGTATGATTCGTAAATTTTCATTGGCTGTCAACTTCTGTTTGTAAAGGTTCATCTAAAACTTCATCGATCGTACTTTCATTAAAGAACATTTTCGAAAATTTAGTAAGTATAAATGAGTCGAAAACATTTCTTCCGAAGAGAAGGAACAGAATGAATACTACTAGATAAAAACCAGCTACTATAAAAAATCCTGCAGCATAACTATCTAAAGCATCACCAATTAAAAATGCTGCCCCAAAAGATAAAAAGCCGAGAAATATTAAAAATATGCTTCCGGCCACAAGCATAGTGACCAACATAGACGAACTCTCCGTAAGCTTTTTAAAAGCGAACAACTTGTAATACTCCATCGTACTTTCGATATACGCTTGGGTATTTTTATAAAGCTCGTCTATGTGGTTGGTTACTTTATTTAAAGGCATAGACTACGCTGTTGCGTTTTTAACATTGGTCTTTACTTCTTCTTTTTTAACTTCTTTTTGAAATTTTGCGTTTTTCTCTCTTAAGGCTTCTAATTTTTCTTCCATTGCAGAAAGAATATCGTCTGCTTTATAGCTTGCTGAAGAAAGTGTTTCTTCTAATTTAGATTCGAAATTAAGTTTTGCGCTCTTAGCAGATTCAGATAAGTTAGAAGAGGTTTCTTTAACTTGCTCATCTAATCTCTTCTTCGCTTTTTTAGCTTCTTTATTAAGTTTCTTACGTGTATTTTCTCCTTTATCTGGAGCGTAAAGTAAACCTACTCCTGCACCAATTGCAGCACCGGTTAGTAAAGCTAAGATGGTTGTTCCTGTATTATTTGCCATAATTCTTGTTTTTAAAGGTTAATGATTAGTTCCTTCAAATTTAACATTTATCGGTCTTGCTTGTTGTTAATAACCGGTTAATATCCTGAAATTCAATGCTAAAATTATCTTAATGAAATCTGAATTATTTCCACATAAAAAAAGCGCATTCATCTTAATTATTGAATGCGCTTTGATCAGCTAAATTGAAAAAACTTATTTTTTCTTAGCCCAAGAATCTCTTAGCGTTACGGTTCTGTTGAAGACTAATTTTTCTGAAGTACTACTTTGATCTACACAGAAATAACCGATTCGTTGAAACTGAAATTGTTCTAATTCCTTTGCCTCTTTTAAACTTGGTTCTACATAACCGGTAATGACTTCTAACGAATTAGGATTTACAAATTCTAAGTAATCTTTTTCTTTATCTGCATCTGGAGCTTCCACTGTAAATAAACGATCGTATAAACGTACTTCTGCGGCAACCGCATGTTTAATAGAAACCCAATGTAAGGTTCCTTTTACTTTACGTTTAGACTCTTCTGTACCACTACCGCTTTTACTTAACGGATCGTAGGTACAATGTATTTCGGTGATATTTCCTTCTTCATCTTTAACTACATCTTCTCCTTTGATGATGTAAGCATTCTTTAAACGTACTTCTTTTCCTAAAGTTAATCTGAAAAATTTACGGTTCGCACTTTCTTTAAAGTCTTCTCTTTCAATATATAATTCTTTTGAAAAAGGTACTTGTCTGCTTCCTGCATTTTCATCTTCAGGATTGTTTTCTGCCTCTAGCCATTCTTCTTCTTTCTCGTAATTGGTAATGACTAATTTTACCGGATCTAAAACACCCATTACTCGTGGTGCAGTTTTATTTAAATCTTCTCGAGCGCAGAATTCTAAATGAGAAAGATCGATGATATTTTCACGCTTTCCTACTCCAATCGATTCAGCAAATTTTCTAATAGAATTTGGTGTGTAACCTCTTCTTCGTAAACCTGAAATAGTAGGCATTCGCGGATCATCCCAAGATTCTACCAATCCTTTTTCTACCAATTGCGCTAATTTACGTTTACTAACTATCGTATGACTTAAATTACGACGTGCGAACTCTCGCTGTTTAGGTTGAAATTCTTCCGGTTTGCTTACTTTATTTACAAACCAATTATATAATTCTCTATGCGGAAGAAATTCTAAGGTACAAAATGAATGAGAGATCGATTCGATAAAATCACTTTCTCCGTGTGCCCAATCGTACATCGGGTAAATTTTCCACTTGTCATTAGTTCTGTGATGCGCTTTATGTACACAACGATACATAATTGGATCGCGCATTAACATATTAGAAGAAGTCATATCGATCTTAGCACGAAGTACATGCGCTCCTTCCGGAGTATCGCCGTTCTTCATCGCTTCAAAAAGTTCTAGGTTTTCTTCTACAGAACGCTCACGATACGGACTTTCTTTACCAGGTTCGGTTGGTGTTCCTTTTTGGTTGGCAATCGCTTCAGAAGTTTGGCTGTCTACATAAGCATCGCCATTTTTAATCATCTCTACTGCCCAATCATACAATTGCTGAAAGTAGTCTGATGCGTAACACTCTTTTGCCCATTTAAATCCTAACCATTCTACATCACGCTTGATCGAATCGACAAATTCTTTTTCTTCTTTAATAGGATTGGTATCATCAAAACGAAGATTTACCGGCGCATTGTAGCGTAAACCTAAACCAAAATTTAAGTTGATCGACGAGGCGTGACCAATATGTAAATAGCCATTAGGTTCTGGCGGAAATCTAAATTTTAGATCTTCCTTTTGATAACCTCCCGTCGCTAGATCGTCTTCTATAATTTGTTCTATAAAATTGAGTGACTTCTTTTCTTCTGCCATAATTTTTTCTTGTAAAGCCGCAAAGTTATCAAAAATTAAAATGTAGTGAATAACTTCAAAAGGTTTTATAATTTTATAATCTAAAACTAAATGATGACTGAACTTCAAAAAATAATTCTGTATTCAGGTTTATCGGGAATTACTGTGTTTATTGGCGGAATAATTGCTCAACTCGTTGAAAAAAAATCTTCATCAACTAGTTTATTGATGAAAGAAATTAACCACGGTATTTCTGCTTTTGGTGGCGGTATTATTGTTTCTGCGTTAGCTTTAGTCTTGATCCCAAAAGGCATTGAAAAATTAGCTGTTTTCCCCGTTGTTCTTTGGTTTAGTTTAGGTTCTATTTGCTTTTTTATGCTCGATCGATTAATTGCCAAAAAAGGAGGAAAAATTGCTCAACTTTTAGCGATGTTGATGGATTTTATTCCCGAAGCCATTGCGCTGGGTGCTGTTTTTGCTACCGATAACAAAACAGGAATTTTACTGGCTGTTTTCATTGGTTTACAGAATTTACCTGAAAGTTTCAATTCCTATAAAGATTTACGATCCACGGGTTTTTCAGCTAAAAAAACTCTTACGCTTTTATTCATTTTAAGTTTTAGCGGAATTGTAGGTTCGTTAATTGGCTATAATTTTTTACAAGATCAACCAGAAATTACTTCAGCTTTAATGTTATTTGCCAGTGGTGGTATTTTATATTTAATTTTTGAAGATATCGCACCGCAAGCCAAACTTAATCATACTTGGGTACCTGCTTTAGGAGCTAATTTAGGATTTTTAGTAGGCATTATTGGGCATTTGTTAATTTAAGCAAATTCAAAATTTAGATAGTATATTCGTAAAAAAATAATATTGTGGGAATTATAAAGCTGAATAATATACGTGTGTACACCAATCACGGTTGTCTAACTGAAGAAGGAAAAATAGGAAGTGATTACCGCGTAGATCTAGAAATTCACGCCTCTTTGGAAGCTTCATCTATTTCAGATGAATTAAAAGATACCGTTGATTACGTGCATCTTAACCGAATTGTAAAAGAAGAAATGGCTATACGCGCTAAACTTTTAGAGCACGTTGCCAAACGTATTATCGATCGCATCTTTGAGGAGTTAGAAATGGTTGAACAAGCTGAAGTGGCCGTTTCTAAAATAAATCCGCCATTGGGAGGCGATGTAGAAAATGTAACGATTGTATTATCAAAAGCAAGATAAATGTTTGCTTTTAGCTAAAAATTATTACATTTGCAGTCCTTAATTATAAAGGGTGCCGTGGCCGAGTGGCTAGGCAGTGGTCTGCAAAACCATGTACAGCGGTTCGAATCCGCTCGGCACCTCAACAAAAAAGCCTTTCCAAATGGAAAGGCTTTTTTTATGATTCGTCGTTATCACTCTTCGGGATCACATGCTCCACTTTACTTTCTAACTCTTCTAATTCTGAAGGGAAAATTCCTCTAGAAACCAAGACCAATCCAAAAACGATAATTACAATACTTATCCCTCGTTTTAAACGATAAATTCGGGTAGGTGTTAATTTATGATTTAAACGTTTTGCTAATAAAATTTTCAATAGATCGATGATGAAATAAGTACTGATCACCGTTGTAAAAAATACCAACAATCGATTTGGATCCATTTCTAACTGCGGACCAAAAACAATGATTAATCCTAACCAGAAACCTAGCACGCCAATATTTACAAAATTCAGTAGAAAACCTTTGAACATGAGCTGAAATAAAGCACCTTTCTTCAACTTTCGAATACCATCTTCATCATCGGGATGCGGAATCGCTTTCTTTTCTTTTACAAAGGTTATTACGCCATAAGTTGCCATTACACAACCACCAAATATAAAAAGTGCAGGATCGTCTTTTATGCTATTTAGAAGTTTGCTAGTCCCTAAATAAGCGATCGATAAGAAGAAAATATCGGCTAAAATTACACCGATATCAAAAAAAACAGCCGCCTTAAAACCTTTAATAGCAGCAGTTTCTAGCAAAACAAAAAATACAGGACCCAGTAAAAAGGCCAAAAAGAAGCCTAACGGAATTCCGGCAAAAATGTCTTGTAGCATAAATAGGGTGTTCTAATCTTGATTACACAAAGGTAAGCAATAGATCATTGAAATTTACCTTAGGTTAATATTTCCGCCTAAAGTCACTTTTTGATCTACTTTTTCAGGATCGCCATAAATATTAATATTACCACCGGCTTGTACTTTAGCTTTACAATACGCTGAAGTTTTTATCTCAGCATTTCCGCCTGCTTGCACTTTTACCTCGGTAGTTTTAGTTTCTAGATCTTCGCCATCGTATTGGCCGCCGGTTTTAACTTCTATAATTTGCTCTTTTGCATTGCCACGCGTTTGCACGTAACCACCGGTTACACTTTTAACTTCTAATTTTTCAACATTTAAATAGCCGGCAATAATTTGCGCTCCTTCTTGTGAGTTTAACGTAAGTAAAGGCTGTTCTACATGTTCTGCGATTTCTACGTAAGCGCCTTCGTTAGCATCGACAACCTCTGCAGTTTTATAATATACTTTGATCTTGGTATCGGTCTCGCTCCAGATATTCCCTAAGCCTAACCTAATTTTTAAGGTATTGCCTTTTACTTTCGCTTCAATTTCGTCTTTATCGAAACCGGTTGCTACAATTTTATTTTCTGTGGAAGGAATTAAAGTCGCCTGAATTTTACTGTAAATCTTGATTTCTGAAAATTCTTCGTTAATCGCTATTTCTGTTTCTTGTGCAAATACAGAAGCGCTTAAACTTAGCAAGAACAAAAACAATAACTTTTTCATAAGGTGTTGAATTGACTATTTTCTATTACAAAAATACAATCTTAATGATGGTTTTGTTCTAAAAACGTGTTAATGCAAATTTTTTAAACGAAAAAAGGAACTGAATTGAAACAGTTCCTTTTTGATTATCAATAGACTTATTATTAAATCAATTATTAAAAATAGACCTATGCTTTTTAAGTAATAAAAACATATTTAATAAACTAGTTCCTGTAAAAGCTATTAATGCAACAATTGTAATTGAAGAGTCTACTTTACTATTAAATAACAAATAAAAAATTAGTATTATACTTAATAAATAGCCTATTAATGGTATTATTTTTTTACTAAAAATTAATGCTATTGAAATAACGTAGAAAAAAAATATTAAAAAATCGATTGAAAATAAATATTCTTGTTTAAGTATTGAAAGATCAATTACCGGATAATAAATAAAAGTAAACATCATACCTCCTAAAGGTAAAATTATACCTTTACCAGCAGGAATAGGAAATAATAATAAAATAAGTATTGTCGATATTTTTAAATAAAATATTAAGTTTTTCATGTCACATAATTTACTCAGCACTATTAGAATGGGTAGTGAAAACATCGCTATTTCTAATTGGATTACTGTTTCTTAAAAATTTTATTTCTCACTGTTCTTCTCTAATTCTTTAATTTTCAATTTTAGGTATTTGGTCAACAGAAAATAAAATCTAATAAACATTATTAGGACCAATATGATAAGAATTGGTCCTAAGATTCCCCATACATCGGTAAAAAGCTGTTTCATAATACAATATTTTATTTACAGATCATATAATCACATAAATCTTCAGAAGATTTAAAATAATGAATTTGTTTTATTTCACTTAAATTTTCACTTACCGTAAAAAGATTTTTAGAACTTCTGTATTGATTGATCTCAATGATGAAATTGATAATTAAGTCTTTTTCGATTTTGGAAATATTTTCAATATTAAATTCTGAAATACCCAAAACATAAAATCGGTAACATCCTGCTTGGATTTTCATTAAAGATTTTTGGTATTTTTTTAATTACCTTAGAAAAAATAGTATCATTTAAAATAAATACTTGAAAATTTCTTCTACTGAAACTACTTTTCACATAATGATAAGTTGAATACTTCTTATTTTCATATTTATTAGAATACTCTATTTCTTCACAATTTATAATTTGAGAGCTACAAAATAAACCGGTAAAAAGAAATAAAATTAAAATTTAATACCTCATCTAAAAAACTAATTATTAAATATTTACAATAAATACATTTTAACTAAAAGAGATAAGATAAAACAGACTAATGCGTTAGGGATTGAGGCTTTGTTGGAGCTCTTTTAGATAATTAGTGTTAATAAAACTAATTATCTAAAAAGCGACTGCCGAAAGCCCGACCCAAAGGGTAACGCCCTAAACCTCTACTTCTTCTCTTGCACCAATCAGGTTAAAATCTAAATGACGTTTTACGAGATCGGCGTTTTTTACCGTGACGTAAACTTCATCTCCTAATTGATAAACTTTCTTGGAGTTTCGACCTACGATTGCAAAATTCTCTTGATCGAACTCAAAATGATCTTCTTTTATATCTCGTAAACGCACCATTCCTTCACATTTATTTTGCTCGATCTCTACGTAAATTCCCCATTCGGTCACGCCGGAAATTACACCCAAAAATTGTTCGTTTTGGTGATCTTGCATAAACTTCACTTGCATATACTTGATCGAATCACGTTCTGCATTGGTCGCAAACATTTCCATATCGCTACAATGGTTACAACGCTGTTCGTAATCTTCTTCGTTGGCAGAATTTTTTCCGTCTAAATAGCGCTGCAATAAACGGTGCGCCATCACATCGGGATAACGACGAATAGGTGAAGTGAAATGCGAATAATAATCGAAAGCCAACCCGTAATGACCAATATTTTGCGTACTGTAATAGGCTTTGCTCATCGTACGAATGGTTAAGGTATCGACCATGTTTTGTTCTTTCTTCCCTTGAACATCTTTTAAAAGTCCGTTTAAAGACTTGCTTACGGCTTTTCGATCTTTTAGGTTAAGCTTATACCCAAATTTACCGACAACGTTCTCTAGCGCTGCTAATTTTTCGTCGTTCGGTTCGTCGTGGCAACGATACACAAAGGTTTTTTGTGGTTCTTGTTTTCCTATAAATTCTGAAACTTTTTTATTGGCTAACAACATAAACTCTTCGATAAGTTTATTTGCATCTTGTGAAGTTTTAAAATACACACCGATCGGTTCGTTATCTTCATCTAAATTAAATTTTACTTCAACCTTATCAAAAGAAATTGCTCCGCTAGCCATCCGTTTGGTTCGCATTTTTTTAGCTAATCGATCTAAAGTTAGTACTGCATCTACAATCTCTGGCGTAGTTTCGTAAAGCTTACCGGTAAGGGATATTTTATTTGGGATCTCGCCTCTTTTGGTTTCGATAATATGTTGAGCTTCTTCGTAAGCAAAACGGGCATCGCTATAAGTTACCGTTCTTCCGAACCAGTTATTCACTACTTCAGCTTTTTTGTTAATTTCAAAAACTGCAGAAAAGGTATATTTTTCTTCGTGTGGTCGTAACGAACAAGCGTTGTTTGATAAAACTTCCGGAAGCATCGGCACGACACGATCTACTAAATAAATAGAAGTACCACGTTCGTAAGCTTCTTCATCTAAAATAGTACCGGGTTGCAGGTAATGCGAAACATCGGCAATATGAATACCAATTTCGTAATTACCGTTTTCTAAAATTTTAAAACTCAGCGCATCATCAAAATCTTTCGCATCTTTTGGATCGATCGTGAACGTAAGCGTATCTCGCATATCGCGACGCTTTTTAATTTCTTTTTCTTGAATAGAAGTATCTAATTTATTCGCAAATTCTTCCACTTCTTTTGGGAAATCTGTGGGTAAACCATTCGATGCTAAAATCGATTGCATCTCGGTTTCGTGTTCACCCGCTTCACCTAAAACTTCTAAAATCTTACCGGTTGGCGAATCTTTTTTCTCGGGCCAACCTTCCATTTTTACTAAAACTACGAGTCCGTTTTTAGCGTCTTTCGTTAAGTTTTCTTTCGGAATAAAAATATCGGTATACATTTTTGGATTCTGTATTTCTACAAATCCAAAATTGTCGTTGAGGTGCAAAACACCTACGAAATTCTCTTTTTTTCGTTTTAAAATTTCAACAACTTCACCTTCGGGTTTTCTTCCTCTTCGGCTTCTATACACGTAAACTTTTACTTCATCGCCGTCTAACGCCCGATTTAAATTGTTACCGGGTACATAAATATCTTGTTCTTGATCTTCAACCACAACATAACCATCTTTTCGGGTGGTCATATCTAAGATTCCTGTAAAATAATTTACGCGTTCGTTGATCTGGAATTTACCGGATTCTACTTGTATAATTTGTTTGCCTTTAGAAAGCTTTGCTAATTCTTTAATAATTTGATTTCTGCTATTGGCATCGTTTACATCAAGTTTAGCAGCAATTTGTTTGTAATTAATGCTTTGGTTAGCATTGCTTCTGAGTATATCTAAGATTTTTTTAGAAAGACCTGGTATTTTATGAGTTCTTTTTTTCTTACTCTTACTTCTTCTTTTTGCCATTTATTCTTTTCTCAATTGTTTCTAAAAGTACGTTTAAATAATTAGAATATATTTCTTTTCGATTAAAGTTTTGTTAAGTAGCGCTTACAAAAACTTTACATACAATTTAAATTTTCTTCATCTTTAAGTGTTAATTAAAACCTAAAATTTCTTAAATTAGAGTTATAATTCGAAGCTAAAATGTACAAACAGAAGCGTTTATACTTTCTATTTATCTGTATTTTCCTATTAGGGATCGCTTCTATATTTCTAATAATCAATAGTTTACTAGAATCTACTACTTCACCTATTTTAATTTCTAGAACTTCTGCCATTCACGTTAGTCACTAGTAATTAAGCAATTAAATAGTATTTTTATTCTTACAAATTAGGTATGAGCAACTATTTATATTTAGCTACGTTTAGCAATCCCTTTCAGTATGCGATTTTAAAATCTATTTTAGAACGCGAAGCTATTCGTTTCTTTTTTCAGAACGAAACAGTTATAGGTCTACTTCCTTTTTATTCTTCACCTTCGGGAGGTATTCATCTAAAAGTTCATCCCGAAGACTTTGAGAACGCAAAGCTACTTTTCGAAGAATTTGAGAACGCAAAGCTACTTTTCGAAGAATTTAAATACAACTCTCATTTAAAAATTACCTAAGCTTAGTTGTTATTAACAGTATACATAATAAATATTCTTTTTTTAAAAATTTTAAAATCTAAATGATGATATATGATTGTCTGTGAATAGCGGTAAAATTTGTTGAAATAATATTTTGATTTATGATTATCGAACGAAATTCAACAGCTATTCACAGTGATTGTTAATTTTAAATCGCTGTAAATGAAATTGTCTTTACACGTTATTAACAATTCTGAAATGTGTTGTTGATATTGGAAAAGTGAATTGTTTAGTTGAAAAATTGATGTTGATAACCTGTTATCGACTATGAATAACTTTTTATTAGAAACTGAAAAACTTATTTGGTAAATACGAAAAATTGTTCTGATTGAATTTTTTCTGAGATAATCAAAAAAACTTTGTCAGATTTCATTTATAGTTATTCACATTTGCTGTTAATTTTTAAAAATTTGAAAACAAGCACTTTAAAAATTTTAATTAACAAGCATAATTCTTCCCGTTAATAAGCGATTATTTACCTTTGCAGCCTAACTTAAAATCCAATCTCATGAAAATTGCTATCGGTAACGATCACGCTGGTACAGACTACAAAAATCAAATTGTAAAGTATCTGGAAAACAGAGATATAGAAGTGGTAAATTACGGTACTAATGAGGCCGACAGTGTAGATTACCCAGATTTTGTTCATCCTGTTGCGAACGATGTAGAAGGAGAAAAAGTAAATCTTGGTATTATTATCTGCGGAAGCGGTAACGGTGCAGCTATGACGGCTAATAAACATCAAGGAGTTCGAGCTGCTTTATGTTGGACCAAAGAATTAGCACAATTGGCCAGAGAACATAATGATGCGAATATATTAAGTATACCGGCTAGATTTACTTCGTTACCTCAAGCGGTAGAAATGGTAAAAACATTTTTAGATACGCCATTTGAAGGTGGAAGACACCAACGTCGGGTAGATAAAATTGCTTGCCAATAAATCTATGCATCAACATTCAGGACATACGCATCATGCCGTAAAAGGTAAAAATCTTTGGTATTCAATATTGTTGAATATCGGGATCACCGTTGCCCAAATTATAGGTGGGATTATTAGCGGAAGTTTGTCTTTACTATCTGATGCATTACATAATTTTAGCGATGTAGTTTCTCTAATCATTAGCTACATCGCTAATAAAATTGCCGGCAAAGAAGCATCCTACAATAAAACCTTTGGTTATAAGCGTGCAGAAATTATTGCCGCTTTTGTTAATGCACTTTCTTTAATTGTGATCGCTATTATTTTAATAAAAGAAGCGGTAGTTCGGTTTTTTCATCCCGAACCTATCGAATCGAATATGGTGATCTGGTTAGCAATTCTTGCTATCGCCGGTAACGGTTTAAGTGTCTTATTAATGAAAAAAGACAGCAAAACCAATATGAATATGCGCTCGGCATATTTACACTTATTAACCGATATGTTAGCTTCTGTCGCGGTGTTAATCGGCGGACTTCTCATGAAGTTTTACCAAGTTTTTTGGGTCGATAGTTTACTTACCGCCATTATTGCTTTGTACTTAATATTTGTGGGTTGGGACCTGCTGCGCGATAGTTTTAAGGTGTTAATGTTATTTACTCCTACCGAAATTCCGTTAAAGGCCATTGCTTCTAAAGTTTGCGAAATTGAAGAAGTAAAAAATATGCACCACATTCATGTTTGGCAACTCAATGAGAATGAAGTTCATCTTGAAGCGCACGTCGATTTTAATAAAGACATCACACTTTCAGAATTTGATGAAATATTAGTGAAAATTGAGAAAGAAATTCACGCCTACGGAATTAACCATATCAATATTCAACCGGAATTCGATAAACCCGATAACAAATCGATCATCGTTCAAGATTAATTTATGCTGCAACTCGAAACTAAAACCTTTCAAGAATTAACAATTTCAGAATTATATCAAATCCTTCAACTTCGTTCTGAAGTTTTTGTAGTCGAGCAAGATTGCGTGTATCAAGATATTGATGGTAAAGATGAAAAAGCACTTCATATTCTTGGCAAAAAAGAAGGGAAAATCGTGGCTTACACCCGTTGTTTTGCTCCTAATATTTATTTTGAAGAAGCCGCTATTGGTCGTGTTGTAGTGAAAGAAACCGAACGAAAATTTGGTTACGGTCATCAAATTTTAAAAGCTTCTGTAGAAGAAATTCAGCAGCGTTATCAAACAACCACCATCAAACTTTCTGCACAACAATACCTCACTCATTTTTATGAAACTCACAACTTTAAACAAATAGGTGAAGGTTATTTAGAAGATGGAATTCCGCATATTGCGATGCTAAAAAATTAATTCACACAAAGTTAAAGGCCTAGCTTTTGGCTAAAGCGCCATTTATAATTACTTTTGCACGCTTAAAATTTTAGCGAAGCATGAAAAAAGTTCTCAATCTTTTCGACTTTAAACAAAAAGTAGATTATAAAACCGAAATTTTAGCAGGATTAACGGTAGCGATGACGATGATCCCAGAATCATTATCGTTCGCCATTTTAGCCGGCTTTCCTCCGCTAGTTGGTTTATATGCTTCGTTTATAATGGGCCTAATTACTGCGGTTTTAGGCGGTCGTCCGGGATTAATTTCTGGTGGTGCCGGCGCAACAACAGTCGTACTTATTGCCTTAATGGTTTCTCACGGATTAGAATACGTATTTGGAGCGGTGATCATTGCCGGGATCATTCAGATCATTGTGGGATTATTCAAATTAGGAAAATTTATTCGACTTGTACCACAACCCGTAATGTTTGGTTTTGTGAACGGTTTGGCCATTATTATTTTTATGTCTCAACTCGAACAGTTCAAAGTGAGAGTCGGCGATAATGTAGAATGGATCACGGGAACGCCATTTCTAATTATGGCCGGTTTAGTTGCTTTAACGATTGCTATTATCGTGATTTTACCAAAATTCACTAAAGCGATTCCTTCTTCGTTAGTGGCTATCATTGTGGTTTTTGCGATTGTTTATTTCTTCGGAATTGATACTAAACAAGTGGTAGATATTGCATCTGTAAGTGGTACGTTACCTCCATTTCATATTCCGGATATTCCTTTTACGTATGAAGCATTTAAAACTATTTTGCCTTATGGTTTAATTATGGCAGCCGTTGGTTTAACGGAAGGTTTATTAACCTTGAATTTGGTAGATGAAATTACCGGTACAAAAGGACAAAGTAACCGAGAATGTGTAGCGCAAGGAACGGCAAATATAGCTAACGGCTTTTTCTTCGGAATGGGTGGTTGCCCAATGATCGCACAAACTTTAGTGAATTTATCTTCGGGTTCTCGTGCTCGACTTTCAGGGATTATTGCTGCAATTACCATTTTAACCATTATTCTTGTGGGCGCTCCGGTGATCGAATTATTACCGATGGCAGCCTTAGTTGGAGTAATGATTATGGTGGCGTTTGGTACGTTTGAATGGGCGAGTTTTAGAGTCTTTACCAAAATGCCAAAACACGATATTTTTGTAATGTTATTGGTTACTTTAATTACTGTATTCTTACATAACTTGGCTTTAGCCGTATTGATCGGAGTAATTATTTCAGCCTTGGTTTTCGCTTGGGATAACGCTAAACGTATTCGTGCCAGAAAACATATCGATGAAAACGGCGTAAAACATTATGAGATCTACGGACCATTATTTTTCGGTTCAACCACCACATTTATGACGAAGTTTGATGCGGTTAAAGATCCTGAAGAAATTATTGTCAATTTCAGCGAAAGTAGAATCGTAGATATGTCGGCGATCGAAACTTTAAATAAACTTACCGAGCTTTACGCTAAGCAGAACAAAAAAGTACATTTAAAACACTTGAGTGGCGATTGTAGAAAGCTATTAAGTAACGCAGAAGCCGTGATCGATGTAAATATTATCGAAGATCCTACCTACCGCGTGGTGACCGATAAACGCTAGTTTTAATTTTTAAAATTACCACCAAACCACAAAAAAGCGTTCAAAAGTATATTCGTCTTTTTTCATCCAGATCAAAGCTGCTTTTTGATGCTGAAGTAAATAATTTACCTCTTTTAAAATTTCTTGAAACGGTTTCCAATCTTGGTGATGTTGAGGTTCTACCGGCCAATCAGGCTTTTTAGGAGTGTAAAATTGAAATTCGCCATATTCGGCTTCGGTAAATTCGTGTTCGTGCAACCAATAGCCTAAGATGCAATCGTTATTGATGAATTCAAATTGCTGCTGAAGTAAAGATTTTGGCACAAATAAATTTGCTAGAAAACAGACTTGCTGCTCAATTTTTTCTAATTCAATTTCTTGTTGTTGAAGTAATGTTGTGCTTTCTTCTCGATATAATAACGGAAATTGATGCGATTTTAAATGTTCAACTTTTTTGAGCAACGTGTCTTTACGGTTGGGCCCGATCCAGCGGTCAAGTTCATTTTCAAAACGAGGATCGTAGACGTAAAATTTATAGACTAATTCTGTATGAATAAGTTGTTGCGTCGAGTTTTCTTTCAGAAAAAAATCGAATTCACCCAAGGTTTGCTTTTTGTGAATGAGTTGCAAATTTTGAGCGATGACTTCATACTGAGAAGATTGTTTAATCGCTTCCGCAAAAAAAACTTCCGCACGTTTTCCCAATACTAAATTGGGCGAAATTTCTAAGTCAGTTTGAAGTAAAGTGGTTGAGGTTTTAGGAATTTCAAATTGCTGTAAATCGAATAGGTCTTTCCCTTCCCAAAGCGGAAAAGTGTTTAAAAAACCTTGGTATTGAAGTTGGAGTGATGAAATAGAATTTTAGTTTTTGTTATTTATAAAGACCTCTCGACTACGCTCGAAGTGACATTCTAAAGTCGTCGTCATTCCGTGCTTAACACGGAATCTCATCTTAGTAAGCGAGTAAATCTTGTTAATGCGATGCTGAATCAAGTTCAGCATGACGATAAGTTTCAAATTAAGATCTCCCTAAAATCTTATTGTATTCGTTCGAGTTATTTAAAATTTCTTTCGCTTTAATGATCTCCGGATTTTCTTCAATATAGTAATCGTATAAACCTTCTTGGTAGAAATAACGCTTGATAATTTCATCGGTTAATAAACTCACGATTTCCGGTTTCTTTTCGTCTAGATCTTGCGTTTTTGCTTTTTCGATCTCTTTAAGCAGTCGCTCGTATTGACTTTTAATTTCATCATTAAAACCTTCTTCTTTAGCTATTTTAAACGTCTCTTTTAGTTCTTTTTCAGTTTTGGTGGTATAATCAAAATCTGAAGAACTCAAGTATTTTTTAAAATCTTCGTAATCGGCATCGGTAAACTCAAAGGCTTCCGGTTGCGGTAATTGATGGTTGTAATAGTAATTGGTCGCATAATCGAAAATGGCATTTTTCTCCATTAAGGCTTGCGTCACACCGCTATATTTAGAAGTTTCTAATTGCACATCTGGTAAAATTCCGCCACCGTCGTACACTTTTCTTCCGTTACGTGTGGTAAATTCGTTATAATCTTCAGCTTTCGTTCTTACCGCTTTGCCTTCTTCATCACGATTCCAATAATCCAAAGCTTGTATACATCTTCCGCTAGGCGTGTAATAACGAGAAATGGTCACTTTCATCTGTGTGTTATAGGTGAGTTTTTTTGGACGTTGTACCAAACCTTTTCCAAAACTTCTGGCACCAATCACCACACCGCGATCTAGATCTTGTAAACCACCGGAAACGATCTCGCTGGCAGAAGCACTTCTACCATTGATCAACACCGCTAACGGAATTTCTTTATCCATCGGGTCACGCTGAGTTTTATAGGTTTTGTTGTACTTTTCGATCACTGATTTTGTAGTGGTGATCACCTCATCTTTATCGACAAAAATATTGGTGGTATTTACGGCTTCGGTTAATAAACCACCGGGATTACCACGCAGGTCTAAAATAATTTTTTTTGCGCCTTGTTCTTTTAATTCTTTTAAAGCGGTAGCGACTTCTGATGAAGCTTTTCTGTTGAATTTAGAAAGCACGATGTACCCAATATCACCATCGATTAATTTTGAATAAGGAACGGCGTGCAACTCTACCGATTCTCTTTTTAATTGTGTGGTTTTAGTTTTGCCTTGGCGTTTAAAAGTAAGTTGAACTGAAGTTCCTGCAGAACCTTTTAGCAATTCTCCCGCATCATTTTCAAATTGTGATAAATCTACATCACCAATTTTTATAATTTCATCTCCGGCTTTTAAACCGGCTTTATCGGCCGGATAACCTTTGTAAGGCTCGATAATGGTAATTTTATGGTCTTTGGTTTGTACCGAAGCACCAATACCGGTGTATTCTCCCGAATTTTGAATTCTCGCCTGCTCCACTTCCCGCTCGTTCCAATAAACCGTGTAAGGATCTAGATCTGCCAACATTGCCGTGATCGCCGTATCCATCAAATCTGCCGGATTGGTTTCATCGACATAATTCATATTGATTTCTTTGAAAAGCGTCGTGAAAATTTCTATTTGCTTCGCGATCTCAAAAAAATCTGATTTATAAGAAGTGGTCGTTAAAAAAATAACCACGGCAGTGATCGGTAATATAATTCGTTTCTTCATCTTCATTCGGTTTGTTCTTGCTCCCTAAATTTAGTCAATATTTTTTGAATGGAATTTTCCAGCTCCGGTAAACTGAATTTCTTTCGACCTAAGTAAATAAACATTAGTGCATAGCGATGTTCTTCTTCGGCCAAGATCGTTTTATTTTTTCGGTAAGCTTCGCGCATTAATCGCTTTAAACGATTGCGATCTACCGCTAATTTAAAGCTGCGTTTAGGTACCGAAAATGCCGCTTGATGCTGCGTAGCGTTATTGGTTAAGCGTAAATAAACCAATTTAAACGGAAAACTTTTTATGCTTCTGCCCTCTTCAAACAAGGTTGAAATAACGATTTTGCTTTTGAGCTTTTCGGTTTTTCCTAAGGTTTGCTTCATTGTTTAATATTCAATCTCCGAAATTTAGAATAGTTCTTACACTGAGCTTGTCGATGTGTTTTCAATTTTCAGTATTCAATTTCATAGCTTCATGTGATGCTGAATCAACTTCAGCATGACGCTTGCAAAAAATATTCCTGATTAATTAATAATCAAAAAAAAACCTTTCAACTTACAATTGAAAGGTTTTTGTCATGTTTTTTGGGTGTTTCCCTTCGGGTCGGGCTATTCGTTTCAATTCCTCATTTCGCTTTGCTCCATTGCGGGATTTTCACTGCTATCCCTAACACAAAATTACTTTTCCCAAACATTATTGCTACGATCAACATCTGCCATATGCTGACTCGCATCGATCTCTATTTTTTTAATTCCGGTTTTTTCAATTTCAAATGAATAGGTTGGGTGTCCCCAATCCCAATCTTCCAATTGGTTGCCGTTATTTTTTTGTTCCCAACGCATTAACGCTAACGGGATGTAATAGTTTTGTGTAGAATTATCGTCGAAAGTTACTTCCACTTCAATGGGCATTGGCATTTGTCCGATTCTTTCTAAAACTATTTCTGATCCATTTCCGGCTGCTTCAACAGATTTAATGCCGTAATCTACGGTGTTGGTTGTTCTCGTCCAATCATTGAGGTACCAGCTTAATTCTGCTCCGCTTACTTTTTCAGCTACGCGAATAAAATCGTTTGGCGTTGGGTGTTTAAATTTCCACTCTTGGTAATAACGCTTTAAGGTTTTTGCCAGGTTTTCTTCACCAATTACATAACCTAATTGCGCTAAGAAAACAGAACCTTTGCTATAAGCGCCGATCCCGTAATTCATATTGGTTTGGTAACGATCAGCGTGCGTAGAAAGCGGTTGTTCTTGCCCAGAGTTGGCTAAATAATTATAACCGCGGTAAGAACCGCTTAACGGGTTGTCGTTGTTTTTATTTAAAATTTCATTTTCAGCTAAACTAGAAATGTAAGTGGTAAAACCTTCATCCATCCATTCGTGCTGAGATTCGTTGGTCGCCAAAATAAACTGAAACCAAGAATGTGCAAATTCGTGAGCGGTAACGCCTACTAAACTTTCGTAGCTTCTTTCACCGGTAATTAAGGTACACATACCATATTCCATACCACCGTCACCACCTTGGATCACAGAATATTGATCGTAAGGATATGGGCCAATATGCTCATTGTAATACGCTAATAATTCAGCAGTTTTTGGCTGAAGTTTCTTCCAGTTCTCTTTAATTTCATCATTATCTTTGTATAAGAAATGAAGCATTGTACCGTCTTCTGCCTTTAATTTATCGTGAATAAAATCTGGATCGGCAGCCCACGTAAAATCGTGTACGTTTGGTGCGTTAAAATGCCAAGTGATCTTTTTGCCTTTACGTTTTACTTTTTGACCTTCTTCTTGGTAACCGTAACCAATTTCTTGTGGATTTTGTAAATAACCGGTTCCGCCAAGAATATAATCTTTATCGATGGTGATTTTTACATCAAAATCTCCCCAAACGCCGTGAAATTCGCGTCCGATGTAAGGATCTGCATGCCAACCTTCAAAATCGTATTCCGCTAATTTTGGGTACCATTGCGTCATTGAAAGTGCTACGCCTTCCGCATTATTTCTACCCGAACGTCTTATTTGTACAGGTACTTGACCTTCAAACTCCATTTCGAAAGTGGTAGCTTCTCCCGGAAGTAAAGCTTCGTGTAATTCAACTTCTAAAATCGTTCCTACGGTTTCATAGTTTAATTTATTACCGTCTTGTTCTAACGATTTCACCTTTAAATAGCCAATTTCATCTTCGTTAAGCTTGCTAATTCTACTTTCGAATTCAGGATTTTCACGCGTTCCTAAATTATTCACCATTCTGCCATCGGGATCTTGAATGCTTTGCAAACGAGCGTCCATTTGGCTTCCCGGCTGAAAAGCATTAAAAAACAAATGATAAAATACTTTGGTTAAGGTATCTGGAGAATTATTGGTATAAGTAAGTTCTTGCTCCCCATCGTATTGGTAGTTTTTTACATTCATGGCTACCTCCATTTTGTAATCTACCTTTTGTTGCCAATAGCCAGATCGTTGTTGTGCGGTAATTGCTCCCGTCACTAAAAGAGAAAACAATAAACTTTGAAGTTTAAATTTCATAGAATTTTAAATTTTAAATTTTAAGTTAAAAATAAAGGGCGTTCACTTTGCTAAGATAAGCCAGTTCACGCCCTTATACCAATTTCACCTTAAGATGTTATCTATAATTATATAAATTTTCCCATTTTCTGCGTTAAAAAGCCTCGCTGTAGCTAATGCTATAGCTACGTTTTTTGCCTAAAAACTCAAAAAATTTAAAATAAATCCAATTCAACATCTCAAAGAAAAATTGATATTAAAAAATTCATCCTAAAAAAGGATTACATTTTGCTCGCCATAATTAAGGCGTTATACATATTTACCATTCTTCCTGAAACAGAAAGCTCTGCAAATGGTCGAATATCGTCTGAGTTACCACCCACCATTACTTCTTGTGGTGAAGCTAAACCACTCTTCATTAATACATCTTTTACTTCTGCAGCACTTAGTTTTGGGTATAAAGAACGAATCATAGCTGCAACTCCTGCAACCGCCGGAGAAGCCATCGATGTTCCTTGTAAAAATTCGTATTCGTCGTTTGGCGTAGTTGACCAAATTTTAGTACCTGGTGCAAAAACATCTACATTGGTTTGCCCGTAGTTAGAAAATCTCGCTACTAAATCTGAACCATAATCGAAATTAGATGCACCAACCGTTAAGAAGTTATCTGCAATTTCTTCGTTATTATCTGGTGTTTGATCGTTAGGATAGATACGAGTTGCATCCATATCTAAAGCATCGTTACCGGCTGCATTTACGATTAAAACATCTTTTTTAGCGGCATATTTTATGGCATCGATTACCCATTCCGGATGTGTAGAATAGTATTTACCAAAGCTCGTGTTAATTACTTTTGCTCCGTTATCTACTGCATAGCGAATACCTAAAGCGATGTCTTTATCGTACTCATCACCATCAGGTACTGCACGAACTGCCATAATTTTTATATTTCTAGCAACACCATTCATCCCGATACCGTTGTTGCGTTCTGCTGCAATAATCCCGGCAACGTGTGTACCGTGTTTAGCATCTGCTTTTTTAGGATCTGGACCGTCTACATCGTTATTACCATAATTAGTATCGGTAAGATCGTCTGGGTTGTCTCCTGTTTTTCTTCCTTCTAATTCTAAATTAAGGTGAGAATCTAATCTTCCTTGGTAATAATCGATACCACCTTGAATTTGAGAAGCAACATCATCTAAATCTTCCCCACCGTTATTCATAATGTTTAGAAGTAACCCTTTTTGTTGCTGAAGAGAAGTTTCTTCAGCTTCCATTGCCATTAATTCTTGCTTAGTGAAATCTTCTTTTCCTAGTTTTTCTGAAACAGCTGCTCTCGCTGAAGCTATTTGTTGACTAAGCTGATTGTAATAGTTTACGTTTCTAGAGATTTCGCTATACTCTTCATCATACTCTTTTTGAGCTTTTTCGTAAAGTGCGAATTCTTCTTTATTGGCTTCAGCAATATCTGAAGCATCTTTACCATCGTATTTAGGTTTTAGATTTTTCAGAATTCTAACGTATTCTAAATTTTCTTCGATGGTATTTCCTAAGAAATTCCAACCGTGAATATCGTCTACATAACCATTTTTATCGTCGTCGATTCCGTTACCCGGAATTTCATCTTCGTTGGTCCAAATTACGTTTTTAAGGTCTTCGTGTTCAATATCTACACCACTATCGACCACACCAACGATTACCGTTTTACCTTGAAAATCTTTAATAATTTCATCGTAAGCTTTTTGTACGCTCATACCAGGAATGGTATCGGTCACTAAATCTGCACCTGCCCAAGCTTTTAATTGATCTTCATTTAAATCTGAAGTTTTTAGGGGTTGCTGATCTATATTTTCTATAGGGGTTGAAGTAATTGTTGGCCCTGTAGTACCACAACTTGCGGCAAATACTGCAGCTAGAGCTGCTGCTAAAGTAGGTTTAATAAATGCTCTTTTCATTTAGGATTAATTATGAATTAAATAATTCGTTAAAAGTATAGGTTTGGTCTAATCGAACTCCTTTTTCGGTTCTTTTAACCGTAATAATTTCGTGATGTGCGTCGTGTTCTAAAAACAGATAAAAACCTTCATCGGCTGCTTTTTCTAAAAAGGCTTCTTTTTCGCCTAAGGTTAATAGCGGTCGGGTATCGTAACCCATCACATAAGGTAATGGAATGTGACCAACGGTTGGCAGCAAGTCTGCCATAAACACTAAGGTTTTGTCTCGATAGGTAATATGTGGTATCATTTG
This sequence comes from Mesonia mobilis DSM 19841, assembly GCF_000423405.1. GTDB lineage: Bacteria > Bacteroidota > Bacteroidia > Flavobacteriales > Flavobacteriaceae > Mesonia > Mesonia mobilis. Next base: position 206,708 of record NZ_AUHX01000008.1, read on the forward strand.
TTTATCGGTATGACCATCTACAAATAAAACGCCAAAATTTAAATGCTCGTAAAAATGTGAACCTTTATCGCGGTCTAAAAAGTGTAGTTGACCGCTTTCTTCCATCGGTAACAAATTTTCTTTTAAGAAAGAAGCTTTTTCTCGCGGGTTTGGGTTTATAGCCCAATCCCAATGTTCTTTGTTAGTCCAAAATTTTGCATTTTTAAAGGCCGGTTCGTAACCGGTTCTGTCTTTATTCCATTTTATGCTTCCGCCGCAATGATCAAAATGAAGATGCGTTAAAAAAACATCGGTAATGTCGTCTGTATGAAAACCTAATTTTTTTAACGATGAATCTAAATTGAAATCGCCCCATTGATGATAGTGACTAAAAAACTTTTCACTTTGCTTATCTCCCAACCCATTATCGATGAGTGTGAGCTGGTTACCGTCTTCAATAAGTAGGCATCGTGCACCAATATCGATCATATTATTTTGATCGGCAGGATTGGTTCTGCTCCATAAAGTTTTAGGAACAACGCCAAACATAGCTCCGCCATCTAACTTAAAATTTCCGGCTTCAACAGGATATAATTTCATAATATGATGATTTTTTATAAAAATAACTCGCAAAATAAGAAATTACTAGTTTCTAAGCTAAGTATTGCATTGCTTTTAACGAATTTCATAAATAAGAGAACTTCAAAAAACTAAATTTGGAAGAAGTGTTTTTTATCATTAAAAATCTTATTTTGCAGAAAAATTGATTGAATGTTAGAATTAGCAGGTATTATAATATTAGGAATCTTAGCTCAATGGGTTGCTTGGAAATTTAAAATCCCTGCAATTTTACCATTAATTTTAATTGGTCTTGCCGTAGGACCCTTAGCTACTTTTTATACAGAAGATGGCACGAAACTTATCGAGCCTATTTGGGATGGAAGCTCCGGTTTATTTCCCGGGGAAAGTTTATTCTATTTTGTATCGCTGGCCATTAGTATTATTTTATTTGAAGGAGGTTTAACCTTACGACGAGGAGAAGTTTTAAATGTTGGGCCGGTAATTGTGAAGTTAATTACCATTGCAGTAGTCGTTACCTTTTTTGGAGCAGGAATCGCAGCACATTTTATCTTCGATCTTTCTTGGCAAATTTCATTTTTATTTGCGGCATTAATTATTGTGACCGGACCAACCGTAATTACTCCGATCTTAAGAAACATTCCACTGAAGAAAGATGTTTCAGCTATTCTGAAATGGGAAGGTATTTTAATTGATCCTATCGGTGCCTTAGTAGCCGTTTTGGTTTTTGAATTTATTAGCGCCGGTGAAGGACACGAATTTACACAAACCGCCTTAGCAGAATTTGGAAAAATCGTATTATTCGGTTTTACGTTTGGTTTTACGTTTGCTCACGCACTGGGTTTTTGTATTAAGAAAAATATTATTCCGCATTATTTATTAAACGTTTTTACACTAGCGACGGTGTTAGGTGTTTTTGTGTTGGCCGATTTATTTGCGCATGAAAGTGGCTTATTAGCCGTCGTGGTAATGGGAATGGTTTTGGGGAATATTAACCTTCCGAATATTAAAGAACTACTCTATTTTAAAGAATCGCTGAGTGTTTTATTAATTTCGATTTTATTCATCTTACTTTCAGCTAATATTAATATTGAAGATCTTTTATTAATCTATAATTGGAATGCTTTATTGCTTTTTGCAGCAGTAGTTTTCTTAGTAAGACCGTTGGGCGTTTTTATAAGTAGTATTAATTCATCTTTAAAATTTAATGAAAAATTATTTATAAGTTGGGTAGGTCCGCGCGGTATTGTGGCAGCCGGTATTGCTTCCCTTTTTGGATTAAAATTAGCGAGTCAAGGCATTGAAGGCGCAGAATATATTACTCCGCTTGTATTTATGATCGTATTGGGTACGGTTTTATTAAATGCAACTACCGCAAGAGGTTTTGCACAACTCGTCGGTGTATTTTTAACCAATTCTGAAGGAATTTTAATTATTGGTGCTTCCTCGATTTCACGTTTAATAGGAACTTATTTAAAGAAAAATAACCGTCACGTAGTGTTGGTTGATAATAACCGAACCAATATTCGAAAAGCAAAAGAATTAGGTTTAGAAGCTATTGAAGGAAGTGTATATTCTGATGATCTAGGAAATAATATTGAATTGAACGATGTGGGATATTTAATGGCATTAACCGGAAACTCTGAAATTAACAGAACTGCGATCTCTAAATTTCAGAAACACTTTGGAGAAAACGGTTCGTTTAGAGTCGTTTCTGCAGATGAAATGTCTGACCCGGAAAACAATCCGCAAGAAGGCTTATTCTCACACACCGACGACTTTATAAAGCTAACAGAAGTTGCTCGTAAATACCCGAAAATCCAGGAGATCGAATTAAATTCTCAAGAGCATTATAGTGGTTTAATTGAAATCACAAAGACCGATGACGATATTATTCCGCTATTTGTAAAAGATAATGAAGGCGATTTGAGCATTATCCCATCAAACAGTCAAGAGGTTTCTATTGAAGAAGGAAATATGTTGGTTTATTTAGGAAAAACCATTGAAACTGAAAAAATGAAAGACAGCACAGATCTAGAAGAAACGGTTTCTAAAGATGAAGAAGAGAAAAATTAATCTTCTTCATCTAAAGCTTCTGCTAATTCATCGGTGATTTCTAAATTGTAGAAAACGTTTTGTACATCATCGTCTTCTTCAAATTTATCGACAAGTTTCATAATCTTTTTAGCGTCTTCCAAAGGCAATTCATTAGTGTTGGTAGGAATGCGCTGCAATTCTGAATTTTTTACTTCGATGTTGAGGTTTTCTAAGGTTTCTGCCATTTTTCCGAAGTTGGTAAAGTCGGTGTAAATCGTAATAAACTCATCACTTTCTTCAAAATCTTCTGCGCCACCTTCAATAAGTTGAAGTTCTAGTTCTTCTAAAGGCATTTCAAACTTTTCTCTTTCGATGGTAAACACTCCTTTTCTATCAAATAAAAATTCTAACGAACCATTGGTTCCTAAACTTCCGCCGTTTTTAGAAAATATAGATCGTACCGAAGCGACGGTTCTGTTGGTATTATCGGTTGTACATTCTATAAAGAATGCAATTCCGTTAGGTCCATAACCTTCAAAAGTTACGGTCTCATAATTATCTGCATCGGCACCACTTGCTTTTTTTACCGCTCGCTCGATGGTGTCTTTAGGCATATTCACCCCTTTTGCATTGGCAATAGCGTTTCTTAAACCGGGATTAGCTTCCGGATCTGGCCCACCACCTTCTTTTACCGCAACAGTAATGTCTTTAATTGCTCGGGTAAACTGTTTTGCTCTTTTTTTGTCTTGGGCGCCTTTACGGTGTTTTATATTTGCCCATTTGCTATGTCCTGCCATTTTTCCTTTTCATTTAAAATTCTAACTATAACTTAAAAAAATTATGGAAATTTCAAAATAGCTTTACTCCATATAAAAAAAGCCTCTGAAATTTCAGAGGCTTTTTGTTTTTTAATCGTTCAATTTAAGAACGGCCATAAAGGCTTCTTGTGGGATTTCTACATTACCAACGGCACGCATTCGTTTTTTTCCTTTTTTCTGTTTTTCTAATAATTTACGTTTACGAGAGATATCTCCTCCATAACATTTTGCAGTTACGTCTTTACGTAAAGCTTTTACGGTTTCACGAGCAATAATTTTGGCTCCGATCGCCGCTTGAATAGGAATATCGAATTGTTGACGCGGAATTAATTCTTTCAGTTTTTCACACATTTTCTTCCCAATATCATACGCATTATCTACGTGTAATAAAGCAGAAAGCGCATCTACGGTACTTCCGTTAAGTAAAACATCTACTTTTACCAGTTTAGAAGCTTTTAAACCAATAGGCGTATAATCGAATGAAGCGTAACCTTTTGAAACCGTTTTTAAACGATCGTAAAAATCGAAAACAATTTCAGCTAAAGGCATATTAAAAGTTAATTCAACACGCTCTGGCGTTAAGTAAGTTTGGTTAACGATTTCACCTCGTTTTTCAATACAAAGCGACATCACCGGACCAACAAAGTCTGCTTTGGTAATAATCGTTGCTTTTATAAAAGGCTCTTCTACACGATCTAATTTAGAAGGCTCCGGTAAATCGGATGGGTTATTCACTAAAATAACTTCATCGGGTTCTTTATTGGTATACGCGTGGTAAGATACGTTAGGCACGGTGGTAATTACCGTCATATCAAATTCACGCTCTAATCGTTCTTGAATAATTTCTAAGTGAAGCATTCCTAAGAAACCGCAACGAAAACCAAAACCTAAAGCGGCAGAACTTTCCGGTTGAAATACCAATGAAGCATCATTTAGTTGAAGCTTCTCCATACAAGAACGCAGTTCTTCGTAATCTTCGGTATCTACCGGATAAATACCGGCAAAAACCATAGGTTTTACATCTTCGAAACCGGCAACGGCTTCTGTGGTAGGGTTAGCAGCATCGGTAATCGTATCTCCTACTTTTACTTCTCGAGCATCTTTAATACCGGTGATCAAATAACCAACGTCACCGGTTTTTATTTCTTTCTGCGGAAATTGTTTCAGTTTTAACGTACCTACTTCATCTGCAGAATAGTTCTTATTCGTATTTACGAATTTAATTTGTTGTCCTTTTTTGATGCTTCCGTTGATTACACGAAAGAAGGTTTCAACTCCACGAAACGGATTGTAAACCGAATCGAAAATAAGGGCACGAAGCGGCGCATCTACTTTTCCGACAGGAGCCGGAACACGATCAATAATCGCGGTAAGAATTTCTTCAATACCAAGACCGGTTTTTGCACTGGCAGGAATTACTTCCGAAGGATCACAACCTAAAAGATCGACAATATCATCGGTTACTTCTTCTGGATTAGCACTTGGCAAGTCTACTTTGTTAAGCACCGGAATAATTTCTAAATCGTTCTCTAGTGCTAAATATAGATTAGAAATAGTTTGTGCTTGTATACTTTGCGCAGCATCGACCACCAATAAAGCACCTTCACAAGCTGCGATCGATCTAGAAACTTCGTAAGAAAAATCTACGTGTCCCGGAGTATCGATTAAATTTAACACATACTCCTCGCCGTTATGGATATAATTCATCTGAATAGCGTGACTCTTAATGGTGATTCCACGTTCACGTTCCAAATCCATACTATCTAAAAGTTGCTCTTGTTTTTCTCTTTCTGTCACAGAACCGGTAAAGTCTAAAAGTCTATCTGCCAGCGTACTTTTACCGTGATCAATGTGAGCGATGATGCAAAAATTTCTAATGTGCTTCATAAATCAATTTCAATAGTTGGTATTGATATTTAACAAATTAAAGCTTTTATAAAAAGAAATTTTATTAGCTTTGGACATCAATACATTTTTGCAAATATAGCTTTTTTGAAATCGAAAACAGAAGCATGTAATAGCTATATGTATTTTATAGGCAAAATCAATAATTATCATAAAATTTAGCTTATTTGAAGTCAGCGTTTTTTTTACCAATTTTATTTCTATTTCCTTTAGTTTCTTCAGCTCAATTTGAAATAAACGGCACTATTCTTAATAAAGATAGTGATGCAATCGCTTATGCAAATATTGCGCTTTACCAACAGCAAGACTCAACTTTTGTTGAAGGAACAATTAGTGATGAAAAAGGTGATTTTAGTTTTTCTAAAATTAATAAAGGCAACTACTTTCTAGAGGCTTCCTTTATGGGTTACCAAAAACAGCGAGAAAAATTAAACGTAAACAAAGACCTTCATCTTCCTGCCATTATTTTAAAGGTGAATTCAGAATATTTAGATGAAGTTACCCTAACGAGCAGAAAACCTGAAATTAGAAGAGCTTCAGATCGAATAATTTTCGATATCGAAAACACAAGTATTTCTAGCGGAAATACATGGGATGCCATTAGAATGGCTCCGGGAGTGATCACCATTAATGATGACTTAAAAATAAGAAATACAACAGCTACCATTTATATAAATGAAAGAAAGGTAGATCTTACTTCAGATGAATTAAAACAATTACTGGAAAGTTTTTCTGCTGAAGATGTAAAGCAAATAGAAATTTTAAGAAATCCATCAGCAAAATATGATGCCGGTGATGGTCCTATTATAAATATCGTAACCACAAAAATGCTCGTTCCCGGTTATAAGGGAAGTGTAAACGCAAGTTATACCCAAGCTATTTATGCGAAGTATAATTTAGGGATGAGTCATTATTACAAAAACGATAAGTTGAATGTCTTGATGAACTACAGTTATTCTCCTTCAAAAAAAATTAAGCAAGATGAGAGTTATGTAAATTACATCAATAACGAAAATGAAGTTTTTAACCGATGGCGAACAGATTTTGATAGAATCACTCGAGAAAACAGTCATCAAGCAAATGTGATTTTAGATTACAAAATCGATGAGAAGAACGCTATAAATTTTAGCGCCAACGGAGTTTACTCTCCCGATATGTCTTACAATAACGAAGGTAGAACTCGCGCGTATTCTCCAAACTTTATACTCGATTCAACATTTACCACAGAAGCTAGACTAGCTAACGATTTAACTAATTTGGGTTACGATCTAGACTTTAATCATCAATTTAAATCAAACACCAGTTTATCTGTCAATTTACATTCTACTTATTACGACAGTCAAACCATCCAAATGTTGTTTACCGATTATTTTACGCCAGACGATCAATTGTTAGATGAAAATAACTTGGCTACCAATTCAGCTCAAAAAATAAATATTTACGCCGGCCAAGCCGATTTTGAAACAGTTTTCGGAAGCTATAATTTTTCAACCGGATTAAAATATTCAGATATTAATTCAGAAAGCTTCCTAAACTTTTATGAATTAGAGAGTGATGCAGCTCCTTTTGCAGATCAATACCTTTCCGATCGTTTTCAATATAACGAAATGGTTTATGCGGCTTACGTTTCAGCAAATAAAGATTGGGATAAATTTAGCGCTCAATTAGGGTTACGCGTAGAACATACCGATAGAGAAGGTCGCTCGATGAGTTTAAATGAATTTAATAATAGAGATTATACTGAGTTTTTCCCTAGTTTATATCTCAATTACAAAGCTTCAGAAAATCATAGTTTTGGTTTTGATTATGGTCGAAAAATTGATCGCCCAAAGTATGAAAGCTTAAACCCGTTTCGATATTTTATTACAGAAAATAACTTTCAATCCGGGAATCCTGCCTTAAGAGCTGCTATAAGTAATCAATTTAACCTTAACTACACGTTTAAAAATAAATACTCATTCGATTTTTATTACCGAAATAATGGGCAAAATGTAGCGCAGTTAGTATTTCAAGATAATGAAAATTTATTTTTACGATCGGTGCAAGCCAATGTGTTAGAAAGTAAATCTTACGGAGTCGATTTTTTTCATGGACGATCGTTAAAAAGTTGGTGGTATGCACAAGCCGTACTTTCAGGTTTTCACGAAGAAGAAACTTTTTTAGCGCTAGAGAGTAATTTGGCAGAAGTCACTAACGATGTAAACGGTTTTTATGCTATGTTTTTTAACTCAATTATGATCTCTAAAGAAAAAGCATTTTCAGGAAATCTTACGTTATTCTATTTGTCAGATTTTATACAAGGCTCTTATCAGGTTGCAGATAGTTTTAATGTATCTATAGGTCTTAAAAAGAAAGTTTGGGATCGTAAAGGAGAAATTTCATTATTTGTCTCAGACATATTTAACGAGTTCGCTCCGCAATTAAATTCAACTTATCTTAATCAAGACAACGGTTATTATGCCCTTCCCGAAAACAGATTTGTGCGTGTAGGTTTTAAATACAACTTTGGGAATAACGGGTTAAAAGATAATAACCGAAGCATCGACGCAGAAGAACGCGATCGTCTATAGATCTTTTTACAATAGAATATTTTGGGCAAAGCCTGCGGCCCGGGCTATCCATTGCCATCTTTTTTTGCCATATATCGAAGCAAAAAAAGGATGTACATTTCTATCCCTTTTGCGAGATAAACTTTTAGTCTATATGCTATATAGTGGTCTTAGAATTAAATCTATCAATCTCAATTCCAATTTCTAAAAATTTAAATTATCGACCAAAATCAATAAAAATCGATAAAATACATTTTTATTAGGCTAAACCGTTTTTTTTTTTTTTACTTTCGGAGAAACAACTTAAAAATATATGATGTTCTAAAACTAGAAAAAAGAGAAGCTCCAAAAAATTTGGAGCCCTCTATACCACATGGCATAAAACCGTAGGTTTAACTTGCACTACAAATGTACAATTTTTATGCCGAAGAAACGACACAAATAGGCTGCACAACCTAAATTTATAAATGTGCATAATTTTGTACAACCGACCTTAAAAGATAAGGTCATAAATTTTAAAATGATGAAAAAATTATTAATCTTAACCGTGTTACTAACTGGATTTTCATTTACTAGTTTAGATGCGAATGCAAAAGTGAAAGAAAAAAGCTGTTTCTCTTTTTATCATGATCTATTTGAAGAATATTATGGAGGAATTACTTTAGAAAATGTTGGGGATTTTAATGAGCTAGTAGCCCAATGCGAATCTTTGTAATACAATATTTTTGGAGAAGAGGCTCTATTTGTGTAAAAACAATATGCTTT
>NZ_KE384014.1:0-98407 GCF_000423405.1 Mesonia mobilis DSM 19841
TTTTGATTTTATGGAAACTTATCCTCTTAGGTTCTACTACACAAAAATCCAATGTAGCTTTACTAATATCAATGCCAACATAAACATTTTTCATAACTTTGTTTTACTTTGTTGAAGAGATGCTTTTCATCAATAACTCGACTCCTTGATAATGGGCTTTAAATCCCGAATTTCTATTAGAGATTTTGATGAAAGTCTGAACTTGAGTCTGAATCGAACTTTGAACTTTATGTTCTGAGCGAAAATAGTGTACTCAAGTTCAGCTCTCTTTTTTATTAAACTTACTATGAATTTACAAATACAAGTCTAAAGGAGCGGAGTCGAGAAGTTTTATCTTATTAAATGATTATTAGTAGGATGAGATCTTGAAACAAGTTCAACATCACGAAAATTATAAATCTAAGAATACACTTGAAATTAAAAACATATAAAACTGAATTTTACGCGCAGCTACTTCCTTTATTTCCGGAAACAGAGGTTGAATCGTTTTTCTATTTATTGACGGAAGCTTATTTAGAGAAAACTAGAATTCAGTTAGCATTAGATCCAAATTTTGAATTGAATTCGACGCAACTTCAGCAATTTGAAAAAGCTTTACAGCGTTTATTGCAGCAAGAACCTATTCAATATATATTGGGTGATACCGAGTTTTTTGGATATCCGTTTCAGGTAAATCAACACACCTTGATCCCACGACCGGAAACAGAAGAATTAGTCGCCTGGATCATTGAAGATGTAAAAAACAAGAATCAAGCGAATTCTCATCACAAACCACTCAACTCTAAAATTACTGTTCTTGATATTGGCACGGGAAGCGGTTGCATTCCTATAAGTTTGGCAAAAGAACTTCCGCAAGCAAAAGTAAATTCTATTGATGTTTCTGAGGAAGCTTTACAAGTCGCTAGAAAAAATTCAACCTTAAATAATATTGAGGTGAATTTTATACAGCAAGACATTTTGCAAGCTGAAAATTTACCCGAGAAATACGATGTCATCGTTTCTAATCCGCCCTATGTTCGTGAGTTAGAGAAAGAACAAATGCATCAAAATGTACTTGATTTTGAACCGAAATTAGCCTTATTTGTAGAAAACGACGATCCGCTTATTTTTTACCGAAAAATAGCGCAATTAGCGAAGAATGCTTTGATAGAAAATGGCAAGTTGTATTTCGAGATCAACGAATATTTACCTGAAGAAATGGTATCTTTGTTAGAAGAAATTGGCTACCAAGATATCGAATTAAAAAAAGATATTTTTGGTAAATTTAGAATGTGTAAAGCTTCATTGCGGGCTTGATTCGGAATCTCATTTAATGAAGAAATGAGCTAGAGAAAGATGGTTTGTGCCATTCAAATTAGAAATGTATTATTAAATTCAACTATAAAATAGGCTCTTAAGTTCCTTCCTTAAATTGGGAAGGTAGATTTTTCAACTTAAGTTGAAAAAAGACGGAAGGGTGAAATATTAATCCATATGAATTCAACTGAAAAACCTGCTGTAAACTTCATAAAAAGCATTGCGGTGTTTTGTGGAAGTAGCGATAGTAATGATGAATTTATTTACAGTCAGGCCTACGAACTTGGTCGATCGCTAGCCAATAAAAATATAGATTTGGTTTACGGCGGAAGCAAATTAGGCTTGATGGGCCAAGTAGCAAAAGGAGCTCTAGAAAACGACGGACTCGCATTTGGTGTGATCCCCGAGTTTTTAAAAACCAAAGAAATCGTACATCGAGAACTTACCGAGCTTATTACCACGCAAGATATGCACGAGCGTAAACTCAAGATGCACGAAATGAGCGACGGTTTTATTATGTTACCGGGCGGATTTGGAACGTTTGAAGAATTTTTTGAGATTCTCACTTGGGCGCAATTGGGCTTGCATCAAAAACCGATTGGCGTCTTAAATACCGAAGGTTATTACAACGATCTATTAATGATGTTTAATAATATGGTGACCAAAGGCTTACTGAAAAAAGAAAATTTAGACTTGGTTTTAGTTTCCGATTCTGTGGAGATTCTACTCGATAAAATGCACGCTTACGAATCGAAAATAGAAACAAAATGGCTTACCAATAAAGAGCAGACTTAAAATTTAATTATTGCAAGTCAGATCTAGAATCTAGAATTGCGTGTAACAACAAGTCTTAGCTAAAGAGTAACTGAAATTCAGTAAGTTTTAAACTGAAAAAAATCTATGAACACCGAACAACAAATACATACACTTCGCAAAGAATTACGCCAACATAATTATAATTATTACGTGTTGGATCAACCAAAAATATCAGATTACGATTTTGATATGAAGCTGAAAGAATTGCAGGAGCTAGAAGAAAAGCATCCTGAATTTTACGACCCCAATTCTCCAACGCTTCGTGTAGGTGGTCAAGTCACTAAGAATTTTGCAACGGTAGTTCATGAGCATCGTATGTATTCCCTTTCCAATTCCTATTCAAAAGAAGAGCTGGAAGATTGGGAGGTTCGTATTAAAAAACTCGTAGAAGGTTCGGTAGAATATACATGCGAACTCAAATATGATGGTGCTTCCATTAGTTTAACTTACGAAAATGGCGAGTTGGTAAGAGCGGTGACGCGCGGTGATGGTATTCAGGGTGACGATGTGACTCATAATGTAAAAACCATTCGTTCAGTTCCTTTAAAGTTGAAAGGCGATTTTCCGCCAAAATTTGATATTCGCGGAGAAATTGTTTTGCCTTATGAAGGTTTTGCAAAGATGAATGCTGAACGAGTTGAAAACGGAGAAGAACCTTACGCCAACCCGAGAAATACCGCTTCCGGAAGTTTAAAATTACAAGACAGCGCTGAGGTTTCGAAACGACCTTTAGACTGTTTATTATATAGTATTGTCGGTGAAAATTTACCTTTTTCAACCCAATTTGAAGGTTTGCAAAAAGCAAGAGACTGGGGTTTTAAAGTTCCGCAGGAAGCAAAATTGGCAACATCTACCGATGCAGTGATGAAATACCTAGAATATTGGGATGTGCATCGTCACGATTTGCCTTATGAAACCGATGGTGTTGTAATTAAGGTGAATAATTTAAATCAGCAAGACGAGTTAGGTTATACCGCTAAATCTCCACGTTGGGCGATGGCGTATAAGTTTAAAGCTGAACAAGCTTCGACAAAATTAGAAAAAATCACTTATCAAGTCGGGAGAACGGGAGCGATCACTCCGGTGGCTAATTTGGCGCCGGTCCAATTGGCAGGAACCATTGTAAAACGTGCTTCTTTGCATAATGCCGATCAAATTGAAAAGTTAGATGTTCGCGAAGGTGATGAGGTATTTGTAGAAAAAGGCGGAGAGATTATTCCGAAGATCGTTGCGGTAGATTTTACCAAACGTGATCCCGATTCTGAACCTACGAATTATATTGCTGAATGTCCTGAATGCGGAACTGAATTGGTAAGAAAAGAAGGAGAAGCGCAGCATTATTGCCCAAATTACAATCATTGCGCGCCTCAAATTATTGGTCGAATTCAGCATTTTATTTCACGTAAAGCGATGGATATTGAAGGTTTAGGTGGTGAAACGGTCGCTTTATTGGTTCGAGAAAATCTTATTGAAAATTATGCCGATTTATATGAATTGAAAAAAGAACAGATATTGCCTTTAGAACGAATGGCAGAGAAATCGGCAGAGAATTTAATTAATGGTATTCAGCAATCAAAAGAAGTACCTTTTGAACGTGTTTTATTTGCCTTGGGAATTCGATATGTGGGTGAAACCGTTGCTAAAAAGCTAGCTAAAAATTACAAAACGATTGAAGCGATCGAGGCTGCATCGCAAGAAGATTTGGTAAGTGTCGATGAAATAGGAGAGAAGATCGCAGAAAGTGTGGTCGACTTTTTTGCGGTGGAAGAAAACCGAGCGATCGTTAATCGATTAAAAACTAACGGACTGCAATTAGCTATTTCTGAAGAAGAACTTGCCGGGCAAACCGAAAAATTAAACGGAAATACTTTTGTGATCTCCGGCGTGTTTGAAAAAGTAAGTCGCTCTGACCTCAAGAAAATGATCGAAGCGAATGGCGGCAAAGTCACCGGATCGATCTCGGCAAAAACCAACTACTTAGTTGCGGGAGAAAATATGGGCCCGAGTAAATTAGCAAAAGCAGAAAAGTTAGGAACGCATATCATTTCTGAAGATGAATTTTTAGCAATGGTGGAGTAAGCCTTGAATGTCAGGTCGAGCGGAGTCGAGACTCATTTATGTAATATTATATAAAGACCTCTCGACTCCGCTCGGGGTGACAGCATTGAATAAAAAGATTCCTGCCTGCGCAGGAATTAAACTTCAATTGCTACACCATCTGCAGAAACATTATTTTCTTCATCTAAATAAAAATCGATACGTCCTAAATTTACACCTGCCCAACCGGTTTGGTTTACTAAGACTTTTTTGCCTTCTATATTGGTAGTTATTGTAGGTTTTGGTAAAAAAGTATGCGTATGCCCACCGATAATCAAATCGATATCTTTTGTTTTTGCAGCGAGTTTTAGATCGTCAATTTTATCGGTTTCGTAATGGTAGCCCAAATGAGAAAGACAGATCACTAAATCGCATTTTTCTTGCTGTTTTAGCTTTTTAGTCATTTCTTGAGCAATTTCTACCGGGTTGAGGTATTTGGTTTCTTTGTAGTTGTTTTTACTTACGAGTCCGTCGAGTTCGATTCCTAAGCCAAAAACACCAATTTTCACTCCGTCTTTTATGAAAATTTGATGATCTTTTACTTTTCCGTCGATCATAGTGTTCGAGAAATCGTAATTTGAATTAATAAAGCTAAAATCGGCGTGCGGTAATTGTGCGTAAAAACCATCGATACCATTGTCGAAATCGTGATTTCCTAAAGTAGCAGCATCATACTTAAGTTTGCTCATAAGTTTAAACTCTAATTCGCCTCCATAAAAATTGAAAAAAGGAGTTCCTTGAAAAATATCACCCGCATCTAATAAGAGTGTATTTGGGTTTTCTTTGCGAATCGCTTCTATAAGTGTGTAGCGTCGTGAAACTCCGCCTTGATTCGGGAATTTAGCATCATCTGCAGGGAAAGCTTCAATATGGCTGTGCACATCGTTGGTGTGCAAAATCGTAATATGTTTTACCGGACTTTTAAATGAAGAAGTAAGTAAGCCTAAACCACCGATTCCTGTGAAAACTCCAGCTGCTGTTGTTTGTTGTATAAAGGTTTTTCTTTTCATCTTACTCTTCTAGTTTTATAAAACGTTCATCTCTTACCGGTGCGATGGTATCTTTCTTTTTAAAATAATCGATAAATAAGTTTCTTAGCTTGTAATTCATCGTGATTACCGTATCGTTCTTAGCGAAAAAGTCCATATGATCGCCGCCGTTTTTTAGGTAATCATTAGTAGCGATGTAGTAAAATTTTCCGTTTTCTAGGTTTTTGTTTTGAATGGTGGCTTTTTTAATGCTTCCGTCAGGATTTAAAATAAGTTGCATTCCGCTAATAGGATGCGCAGCTTGATGTTTAGCTAAATAATCGAATAATTCTTGCATCGCTTCCGCAGAAAGTTTAACCACGACCGCTTCATTTTCAAAAGGCATTAAATTATAACCGGTTTTGGTAGTTATATTTCCTTGGTTAATGGTCGATCGTATTCCGCCGTAATTCAGTAAAACTCCGTCAATACTATCTTGCATACGAGCAACGAAAAGCGGTTGCAGCATTTCTAGCACGGCATCGGCCTCCATATTTCCGATCGCTGTATTGTATTTGCTATCGGTTTTAGAGAGTGATTTTGGCGCGTAAGCTAACGTGGCGCTCATTTCTTCTTCAATATGTTCTGCGTAAGGCGCAATAAATTCATCTAAATCTTTATTAGAAGAAATAGAATCGTTAATGTTGATTTCTTTCCCTTCAATTTTAGAAACTTGTAAAGCTTGTTCTTTACAGGCAATTAGACTTACGATGGAACAAAACGATAGAAAAAAGGAGAATTTTTTCATTTTCAAATAAATTTACGGGCAAAGATAAGAAGAGAAATAGTTTTCTTTGGCTGAAAATAAAAAAGCTAACCTAATCTTTACGTTCAAAAAAAGTAAGACTTTAAATGTAACTTTTTGCCGTATTCATAGTCTTATGTGTAAAATAACTTGATTGATGAAAAAAATAATTTATGCAGTTGCTGCGATCGCGACCTTAGTAGGTTGTAAATCAACGCAACAAAGCACAAACAGCGATTTAGTAGTTGCCAATTTAGATTTAGTGAATGTCGACGACGATAAAGTCATGGTAAGTGTAGATCCTGGAAAATTTACTACCGAAGAAACTACATTTTACATTCCGAAAACCGTACCGGGAACTTATTCTACCGATAATTACGGACAATTTATAGAAGGTGTAAAAGCGATCGATTATAAAGGAAATGAATTAAGCGTTACCAAATTAGACGATAATTCTTGGAAAATTAGCAACGCAACCGCATTAGATAAAGTTACCTATTGGGTAAACGATTCTTACGATATTGAAGGAGAAGAAGGTGTTTTCTCACCAGCCGGAACAAATATTAAAGCCGGTGAAAATTTTATGCTGAATTTACACGGATTTGTAGGTTATTTCGACGGAATGTCTGAAAAACCATACCAATTAGTGATCAAGCATCCAAAAGATCTAATCGCAGGAACTTCCTTGAAAAAAGTAGCCGTTGCTACCGATGAAGAGCAAACTTATGCTACCGATCAATTTAATGTGAGTCGTTATTTTGAAGTAACCGATCATCCAATTATGTATTCTACACCAGATACAACCAGCTTTCAGTTACAGGGGATGAAGGTGAAATTACAAGTATATTCACCAAACAAAGCTTATTCTGTAGAAGATATTGCGCCTAAAATGAAAGAAATGATGCAAGCGCAAAAAGCATTTTTAGGTGAAATTGATAATACCGATGTTTATGCGGTACTTTTATATCTTTCAGATGTGAATGGGCAAGATGCGCAAGGTTTTGGAGCGTTAGAACACCATACATCAACTACGGTTGTTCTTCCGGAATCGATGCCGTTAGAGCGTTTAAATGAAACGATGAAAGATGTAGTTTCGCACGAGTTTTTCCATATTATTACTCCGCTAAGCGTACATTCTAACGAAGTTCATTATTTTGATTATAACGACCCAGAAATGTCTCAGCATCTTTGGATGTATGAAGGTGTAACCGAATATTTCGCTAATTTATTTCAGGTGAAAGAAGGTCTGATCGATCATCAAGCTTTTTACGATCGTATGTCAGAGAAAATCACTTCTTCTAAGCAATTTGACGATACGATGCCATTTACGGTTATGAGTGAAAATATTTTAGATGAAGAATACGAAAGCAGCTATTATAATGTTTATCAAAAAGGAGCTTTAATCGGAATGTCTTTAGATATTCGTTTACGTGAGTTAAGTAACGGAGAAATGGGTATTTTAGATCTAATGAAGAAATTAAGCAACAAATACGGAAAAGATAAACCGTTTGAAGATGAAGAATTGATCCCGGCAATTGTTGAATTAACCTATCCTGAAATTCAGAGCTTTTTCGATACTTATATCACAGGAACTACACCAATCCCTTACGGAGACTTTTTCGCTAAAGTTGGTGTAGAAGAAATGGAATCTGAAGTGCAAACAGGAGTTTTCTTAAAAGGTCAGCAGCCATATATCGACGGTAATCCACAGACAAAAGAATTGTTTTTTAGAGAAGGTATTGCTTTCAACTCATTTTTAAATGAATTAGGAGTAGAGCCAAAAGATGTGATCAAATCTGTAAACGGAACCGAATACAATATCGAAAATGTATATGGTTTAATTATGGGTTCTCGCGGTTGGAAAGAAGGCGATCAAGTAACCATGGTCATCGAGCGTGATGGGGAAGAGAAAACCTTAGAAGCAGCTTATAAAACGCCAACAGATAAAGAAACCAAGTTGCAAGAGATGGAGCTTTCTAGCGACGATCAACGCGTAAAGCTTAGAAAAGCTTGGTTAGAAAATTAGAAATTAAGTTTTAGTAAATATTTAAAAAGCTGCCTAAACTTAGGCAGCTTTTTTTTGTAGTATTCATAAGTTTTAGCACAAGAAAAATCCTAAGCGAATGCGATTGTTATTCTTTAAGAAATCTTACATTTGTGCGGCTGTTATTAAAAGTAAATGTTTCAGAAATTAAAAATAAGTTCAGCAAAAAAATACATAGAAAATAGTATCTATGATCATCGTCCCAAAGCGGTTCGTCAAATCGATAAGTTAGGCGTTATTATAGATGAAAAAGTGCTGAATAAAATTGCTTACGATCAACTTGAAAAAGCTTTTTCTTCGTTAGGGAAGAAGGTTGAAATAATTTTATTTTCAGATAAAGCTGAAGAAGGAGTGTTAAGTTTTAAGCGAAGCGATCTCGGGTGGAAAGGAGTTTTTAAACCAGAAACCGCTGCGGCAAAATTTCAGCAAGAACAATTCGATGTGTTGGTTAATTATTTTGAAACACCACAACCCGAGCTTATTTTATTAGGAGTTTCAACTTCAGCAAAAATAAAAGTAGGCTTTTCACAGCAAGACAAAAAATTAAACGATTTACAGATCAATGTGTCTGCAACAGAAGTAGATTTGTTTATTAAAGAATTAAAAAAGTATTTAGCTATTATAAACCAATAAGACCAATGAAAAAGTTTGTAGGAACCGGAGTGGCATTAATTACCCCATTTAAAGAAGACCGCTCTGTAGATGTAGAAGCTTTAAAAGAACTTGTACGTTTTCAAAAACAAAATGGGATTAATTATATCGTAGTTTTAGGAACTACGGGAGAATATGCTACGCTAAATAAAAATGAAAGAGAATTAGTAAAGCAAACTATTGTTGAAGAAAATAATGCTGAATTGCCCTTAGTTTTAGGTATTGGCGGTAACAACACACAAGCAGTTTGTGAGCAAATTAAAACTGAAAACTTAGAAAGTTTTGATGCAATTCTTTCAGTTTCACCGTATTATGTAAAACCGACGCAAGAAGGCATTTATCAACACTTTAAAAAAGTGTCACAAGCGGCAACTTTACCCGTCATTTTGTATAACGTACCGGGAAGAACCAGTTCTAATATGTCTCCGGCAACTGTAGCAAGATTGGCGAACGATTTTGAAAATATAATTGGGATCAAAGAAGCAGCAGGAAATATGGTACAAGCGATGGAAATGATTAGCCAAACGCCAGAAGACTTTTTAGTGATCTCTGGTGACGATATGCTAACTTTACCAATGGTATTGGCCGGTGGAGCGGGAGTGATTTCTGTGATTGCAGAAGGTTTTCCGAAGCAATTTTCAGAAATGGTTCAGTTAGGTTTGAGCAGAGAAGTAGATGAAGCTTATAAAATTCATTACCAAATTGCTCCGGCGATCGATTTAATTTTTGAAGAAGGAAATCCTGCCGGGATCAAAGCTGTATTTAAAAAGTTAGGTTTAGCAGAAGATTATGTGCGTTTGCCCTTGGTAGAAGCTACAGAAAATCTAAGTGCCAAAATTTCAGCTTTTGTAGATAAAATTAAATAGGTTTCGATAAAATATCTTGACTTATTCGCGGTTTAAATTAAAGATTTAGAAATTTTTATAATCCATAATATTAAAGTACTTTTGCAAGATGTTTTTAAAGATGCGTAATTTATTTTTTGTTCTTTTAGCGGTTTTAACTTTAAGTGCCTGTAGCCAGTACCAAAAAGTTTTAAAAGAAGACGATATTAAAGCCAAATACGAAATGGCCGATAGTCTTTATACACAAGGTATTCGTGAAGACAAAAAAGGAAAGTTAAAAAAATCACTTCGATTGCTAGATCAAATCGTTCCGCAATACCGTGGGAAACCACAAGGAGAACGTTTAGCTTATATTTACTCAAATACATATTATGAGTTAGAAAGCTATTTTGATTCTGGTTATCAATTTGAGCGTTTTACTAAAGCTTATCCAAGAAGTGAAAAGACCGAAGAAGCATTTTATAAAAGTGCAAAAAGTTATTACGAGGTTTCACCAAGATATAGTTTAGATCAAACAGAAACTTATAAAGCAATTAATAAGTTTCAAGAATATATTTCTAGATATCCAGATGGTGAATATATTGGTGATGCTAACGAATATGTAGGCGATCTAAGAGATAAACTCGATAAAAAAGCTTACGAGATCGCAAAGCAATACCATCATACAGAAGATTATAAAGCTGCGATTGCTGCTTTTAATAATTTTATTGAAAATAATCCGGGTTCTGCTTATATCGAGAAAGCTTATTTCTACAAATTAGATTCAGCTTACTTATTAGCGATCAACAGTTACGCGCAATTAGTACCGGAGCGTTTAAGAACGGCTCGTGAGTATTACGAAGATTATATGAAGTATTATTCTGAAGGTGAACACGCAGAATTAGCGAAAGAACATTCAGTAGATATAGAAGAAAGATTACAAACAAATAACACTAATTCTAATTCATAAATTATGGATTTAAAGAAAACAGAAGCTCCTGTAAATACAACTACGATTGATAAAAACTTAGTAGATGCTCCTACCGATAACATCTATGAAGCGATTTCGATCATTTCTAAAAGAGCTACTCAGATCAATACTGAAATTAAAAAAGAGCTTTTAGAAAAGTTAGATGAATTTGCTACGTATACAGATAGCTTAGATGAGATCTTTGAAAATAAAGAACAAATTGAAGTTTCTAAGTTTTACGAAAGATTACCTAAACCACAAGCGTTAGCAGTACAAGAGTGGTTAGAAGATAAAATCTATTTTAGAAATACAAAAAGTAACTTAGACTAGTAATATGTCTATGTTAAGCGGTAAAAAAGTTTTACTTGGCGTTACAGCAGGTATCGCTGCTTATAAAACCGCTTATATTGTAAGGCTTTTTATAAAAGCCGGAGCAGAGGTAAGAGTAGTAATGACTCCGGAAGCTAAGGAGTTTGTTACTCCTCTTACCCTTTCTACTTTATCGAAGAACGAAGTAGTTTCTTCCTTTACTAATGAAGAAGGTGAAACTTGGAACAATCATGTCGATCTAGGCTTATGGGCAGATTTTATGTTAATTGCTCCCGCAACTGCCAACACACTTTCTAAAATGGCTAACGGCCATAGCGACAATATTCTTTTAGCAACTTATCTTTCTGCTAAATGTCCGGTTTATTTTGCACCTGCGATGGATTTAGATATGTATAAACATCCGTCAACCAAAGCAAGTCTTCAGAAGTTAGAAGAATTTCAGAATAAAATGATTCCTGTAGGTTCAGGTGAATTGGCAAGCGGCTTAAGTGGCGAAGGTCGAATGGCAGAACCAGAGGAGATCGTTCAATTTATCACCAAAGATCTACAAGCACAACTTCCGCTTTATCGAAAAAAAATATTAATTACAGCCGGTCCAACATACGAAGCGATCGATCCTGTACGTTTTATAGGAAACCATTCTAGCGGAAAAATGGGTTATGCCATTGCAGAAGAAGCTGCAAGTCTTGGTGCAGAAGTAATTTTAGTAAGCGGTCCAACAGCTTTACAAGTTACCCATCAAAACATTAAGCTGGTTAGGGTTACGAGTACACAAGAAATGTACGAACAAGTACATCAATATTACGCTGAAGTGAATGTGGCAATTGCTGCGGCAGCCGTTTCAGATTATAAACCCAAGCAAATCGCTCATCAGAAAATTAAAAAATCTGATGCTGAAATTTCTATTGAATTAGAAAAAACACAAGATATTTTGCTTTCACTCGGTAAAGCAAAAAAAGATCAGCTTTTAGTAGGTTTTGCTTTAGAAACCGAAAATGAAGTAGAAAATGCAAAAGGCAAATTAGCTCGAAAAAATTTAGACTTTATTGTGTTGAATTCTTTAAACGATAAAGGAGCGGGCTTCCAAGCGGCAACCAATAAAATAAAGATTATCTATCCCGATCAAATAAAAGAATTTGGATTAAAATCGAAACAAGAGGTTGCAAAAGATATTTTAAATGAAGTAATTTACCATGATGAAAATTAAATTTACACTTTTACTATTCTTATTTTCTTTGGTAAGTTTTGCGCAAGAATTTAACGCAAGCGTCACCGTAAATGCCGAGCAAACGGGTAGAACCAAACTTTCGATTTTTAAAACCTTAGAAGGCGCTGTTGAAGATCTGATCAATCAAAACACGTGGACAGACAATGATCTTGATAACCACGAAAAGATAGATTGTAATTTCTTCATCAATGTGACCGAATACAGCCAAGATAATTTTAGAGCTACCATTCAGGTGCAAGCTTCGAGACCGGTTTACGGTTCAACCACTTCAACACCAATTTTCAACTTTAAAGACAATCAGTTTGATTTTCGTTATACCGAATTTCAACCCTTAGATTATAATCCAAATACGTATTCTTCAAATTTAGTATCGACCATTGCATTTTATGTATATACTATTTTAGGGATCGATGCCGATACTTTTTCACCGGAAGGTGGCGATAAATATCATCAAGAAGCAGTTTTAATCGTAAATACCGCTCAGCAAGGTAACGCGCAAGGTTGGCAAACTTCATCGGGAAATCAGTCTAGATTTCGATTAAATGCAGATTTACTTTCTAATAATTTTGCTCAGTTTAGAGCTGCGTTATACACCTATCATCGCGAAGGTTTAGATATGATGCACACCGATGTAGAGGCAGGAAAATTAAAAATTGTTGAAGCGATACAGATGCTGCAAGATGTAAATAGATCTCGACCCAATTCAATTTTAATCCGTAGTTTTTTTGATGCAAAATCTGATGAGATTAAAAACATTTTGAGTGGCGGTCCGCAAGTTAATCTAACCGAAGTTCTCAGCAGTCTTAAACGTATGGCGCCAATTTATAATAAGAATTGGAACGCGATTAGAAATTAATTTTTGCAGTCTTTTCAATAAGCAAAAATTCCCTCGTATATTTACCTAAAAATAGTTAAGAGAATTGCTTACATCACTTTCTATAAAGAATTTTGCTTTAATTGAAGATGCTCATCTTCAACTTCAAGATCAATTTACCATAATTACCGGAGAAACCGGTGCCGGAAAATCTATTTTATTAGGAGCTTTGTCGCTTTTATTAGGTAAACGTGCCGATTTAAGTGCGATTAGAAATCCTGAAAAAAAATGCGTTGTTGAAGGTGCTTTTCAAATTGACGCCTACGATCTTCATGCTGTTTTTGAAGAGCACGACCTCGATTATGAACCGCAAACCATTATTCGGCGAGAGATTTTACCATCGGGTAAATCTAGAGCTTTTATAAACGATACTCCGGCAACACTTCAAAAGTTAGCCGTGTTGGGTAATCGTTTGGTCGATATTCATAGTCAGCACGATACTTTGTTTATTGGCGATGCAGATTATCAGTTTCAGGTAATCGATGCGTTGGCCGGTAATAAAGATGAACTTCAAAACTATCAAGCTTCCTATAAAAGCTATCAGAAATTACTTCAGCAATTAAAAGAATTAAACGAAGCTCAAAAAGAAGCTTCTGCTACTTACAATTATAATTTGTTTTTGCTGAATGAATTAAAAGAAGTAGAGCTGAAAGAAGGAATGCAAGAAGAGCTGGAAGCGCAATACCAAGAACTGAATAATGTTGAAGAGTTAAAAGAAAACCTTTCAGCAGCTTTGCATCATTTACAACAAGAAGATATTGGCGGAATTTCGATCTTGCAAGAGGTGAAAAATAGATTGAACGCTCTAGAGAATTATGGTGATCAATACAAGTCACTTTCTGAACGTATTGAAAGTGTTTTGATCGAGGTAGAAGATATGTCGGTAGAAATTGAACGCTTAGAAAATAAAGTAGAAGCCGATCCTGAAACCTTAAGTTTTGTAAACGATAAACTTCAGCAATTATATAGTTTACAGAAAAAGCATCATATCGATTCGGTAGAAGAATTGCTTCAGTTGCAAGAAGAATTAGCGCAAAAAGTGGCGACTTCAGAAAATGCTGAAGAAGAAATTTCAGCATTAAACGATCGTATTGCAAAAGCAAAAACCGCGACTCAAAAGATAGCCAAAAAAATTTATGAGAATCGTAAAAAGGTAATTCCGCAGTTTCAAACTTCAGTTGAGAAAATTCTTACTCAAGTAGGAATGCCCGATGCAAAGTTAAAAGTAGCATTAGCGCATACTTCAAATTTTACTCCAAAAGGTTTAGATACGATCGAGTGGAAGTTAGCCGCCAATAAAGGCGCAAATTTTAACGATATTAAAAAAGCAGCATCCGGGGGAGAATTATCTAGAATTACCTTAGCCATAAAAAGTATTTTAGCGAATTACAGTAAACTGCCTACGATTATTTTTGACGAGATCGATACTGGAGTTTCTGGTGATATTGCCCAAAAAATGGCAGTAATTATGAGCGATATGGGGCAGGAGATGCAAGTAATATCGATTACACATTTACCGCAGATTGCCGCAAAAGGAAATTATCATTTTAAAGTGTATAAGCAAACCGAAAACGAGATCACCAAGACAAATATTTCGGTTTTATCTAAAAATGAGCGTATAGAAGAATTGGCAGAAATGCTTGGTGGTAAAGAAAAATCTGCTTCGGCTATTGCCCACGCAAAAGAATTACTCAACTAAGTTTGTTTTCTTATATTTATGCCCTTAAAGACAAATAAAAACGTAACCATGTCATATAATTTATTAAAAGGAAAAAGAGGAATTATTTTCGGAGCTTTAGATGAAAATTCTATCGCTTGGAAAACCGCAGAAAAAGTACACGAACAAGGAGGTACTTTCGTATTAACTAATGCGCCGGTAGCTATGCGAATGGGAGCTATTAATGAATTAGCAGAAAAAACCGGTTCTGAAATTATTCCTGCAGATGCTACAAAAATTGAAGATCTTGAAAATTTAGTTGTAAAAGCACAAGAGATTTTAGGAGGTAAATTAGATTTCGTACTTCACTCGATCGGGATGTCTGTGAACGTTAGAAAAGGTAAACATTACACCGATCAAAATTACGATTGGACGCAAAAAGGTTGGGATGTTTCTGCAGTTTCTTTTCATAAAACTATGCAAACATTGTACAAGCAAGATGCGATGAACGAGTGGGGAAGTATAGTAGCTTTAACCTATATGGCTGCGCAACGTGTGTTCCCAGATTATAATGATATGGCCGATAATAAAGCATACTTAGAATCTATTGCACGTAGTTTTGGTTATTTCTTCGGAACCGAGAAAAAAGTAAGAGTAAATACAATTTCACAATCCCCAACGCCAACAACTGCAGGACAAGGAGTGAAAGGTTTTGATGGTTTTATTAAATATGCCGATGAAATGTCTGCCTTAGGAAACGCCACTGCCGATGAATGTGCAGATTACACGCTTACCTTATTTTCAGATCTTACTAAAAAAGTAACTTTACAAAACTTATTTCACGACGGTGGTTTCTCAAATATGGGAGTAAGTAAAAAAGTAATGGATCGTTTTATTGAAGAGTAAAAACGAATATTTTTAACGTCTTAATATATTAAAAATCGCCTTTCGGCGATTTTTTTTGCTTTTTTAACAAAAAAAAAACAATATTATTTAATTTTTAAGAATTTTATTTTGGTTAAATTCGCTGAGAACTTAAAAAATTATTCCTTCATGAAGAAAATTACTATGAGTTTTTACATTCTTATTTTATGCTTAGTTAGCATGAATGTAGACGCTCAAATTTTAAATGAAAATGCCAATTGGCCAAATGAAAATTGGATTATTACTGGATCTTATTCAAACGATTCAGACTCCTTTGAAGCTAACCCAACATTGGATGCTAATTTCGCATTCGACGATAATGATGCTGGTAGTGGTAGTGATGATGAAATTGCTGCAGAGTCTCCAGTAATCAACTTAACTGATGCTTATGAAGGCGGTGAAACATTTATAAATTTTTCAGCAGATTATTTTTATCGTATAGTAGCTGCTATAGAAAACGATCAAGGTGATTTGTTAATTCTAGACTATTGGGACGAAGATAATCAAAACTGGGAGAGTTGGTCTGAACCAATTATAGGTACAGAAGGATCTGGTGGTCCTAATACAAATAATTACTGTTCTGCAGAGAAAACAGCTATTGATATTGCACCATTAAATGTTGCTAACTTTACTGCAAATCAGTTAGAAAACTTTAAGTATAGAATTAGATACGATGATAATGGACAGGCTCCGAATACTACAGGTTGGGAGTACGGATTTTGTTTTGATTCTCCTACTATTTATTCTGAAACACCACCAACTTGTCTTGTACCGACAGATATCGAAATAATTGAAATCACTTCAAACTCTGTAGAATTAACTTGGATGCCTGGATCGACCGAGAGTGCTTGGGAAGTTATATATGGAGAACCTGATTTTGATGTTGAAACCGAAGGTACATCTATAGAAGTAGATGAAGCGCAAGCAGAAATAACTAATTTAGGTGCAGATGAAGAATATGATTTTTATGTGAGAGCAATTTGCAGCGATAGTGACAATAGTGCCTGGTCGAATGCGATAACTTTTTCAACTCTCATTGAATCTGTTATTGTTTCACAAGAATCACCGGTAGAAAATGAAACATATTGTTATGGTGATAATGATTTCAAAGAATGGTTATTTGAATCTGAAAATGGTGAAGTATTAAACATTAATTTTAATTCTGGATCTGTAGAAGAGTACTTATATTTTGGATATTTTTTTAGTACAAATGACGATATTGTAATTTATGATGGTCAAGATGACAGCGGAGAAGTACTTTTTGATTCAGATGAAGATGAAGGCGATTTACAAGGATTATCATTTAATGCCTATTCAGGATTCATTTATATAACTTTAGAATCTAATGACTCTATTAGTTGTGATTCAGGAGATGAAGAAACTTTAGATTTTGATGTAACTGTTGTGCCTTGTTCTCAACCACAAGAATTTATGGCAGAGAATATTACTACTTCTACAGCAGATCTTACTTGGGTTGCTACAGGTGACGAAACTGAATGGGAAGTTTTATATGGTCTTGCAGGTTTCGACACTGACACAGAAGGAACTTCTGTAACTGTAGATAATGGTATTCCAAGTTTAAACTTAGATAGTCTTGAAACAGCAGCACTTTATGATGTTTATGTAAGAGCGATTTGTAGTGATGATGATGCTAGTTTGTGGAGTTTTGCAACTTTTAGTACTCGTCCTGAAAATGATGATTGTGACAATGCAATTGAGCTTCAACTTAATGAAGGTTTAGAATGTACAGTTGTTAATTCAGCTACAAATGTTGGAGCAACAGCTTCATCTCAGGAAGATGATATTACTGGAACTCCAAACAACGATGTATGGTTTAGTTTTACAGCAACAGCACCATCTCACATTATATCATTAGACAATATTGTGATACAAGCAGGAGCTTCTACAGATATGGGAATGGCAGTATACGACGCAACAGAAGGTTGTGATATGTTGACATTAGTTGATGATTCTGATCCTAATACCTTGACTCTAGAAGATATGACTATTGGTAACACTTATTTATTAAGAGTTTATGGTTATTCTGCTAACAATTCTGCGCAAACTTCATTTGATGTTTGTATACAAACAATCCAGTGTCCAGTCCCTATGGAACTTAGTATTGGAGGTTTTACTACATCTTCCGCAGATGTTACTTGGGTAGCTGGAGGTAGTGAAACAGAATGGGAAATACTTTATGGAGAAGAAGGTTTTGATACAGAAACTGATGGAATATTAGTAAGTGATTCTGATGGAATTATAGGAGAGACAATTTCAGAACTCTCTGATAATACTACTTATGAAGTGTATTTGAGAGCAGTTTGTGGAGATGATAGTGAAAGCGAATTAGTAGGGCCTGTAAGTTTTACTACTTTACCTGAACCAGTAATTGTAACATCTGAAAATCCAGTTATGAATGAAACTTATTGTTATACTGACAATGAATTCAATCAGTGGCTCTTTGAAGCTGAAAACGGAGAAACACTTCAAATTAGTTTTAATGCTGGTACATTGGAAGAATTTTATGATTGGTGGACAGGAAACACATTTACATATGACGACTTAATAATTTATGATGGACAGGATGATACAGGTGAAGTACTTTTCAATTCAGATGAAGATGGTTATGAACTAGAAGGTTTATCATTTGATGCTTTATCAGGTTATATATTTATGACTTTAGATTCAGATGTAAGTGGTTCTTGCGATACAGCAAGTGAAGTACCATTTGATTTTGATGTTTATATCTTATCATGTTTAGAACCTACAGAAGTAATTGTAGAAAATATCACTTCAAATACTGCAGAGCTTACTTGGGTATCTAATGGAGAAGAGTCAGAATGGGAAATTTTATACGGTGAAATTGGTTTTGATCCTGAAACTGAAGGAATTTCTGTTATTGATAACGATGGAGAATTAGACTATTTATTAGAAAATTTAAACTCTAATGCAGAATATGAAGTTTATGTAAGAGCTATATGTGCGGAAGATGATTTAAGTCAATGGTCAGACTCTGCTACGTTTACTACTGATTGTGATATTTATATCCCATATTATTTAGAAAGTTTTGATGAGTTTCTTCCAGCTTGTTGGGAAGAAGCAGGTAGCGGGTTGCCAAGCGAAGGGCCGTCAGAATTTGGTACGGGTAGTTGGTTTGATGATGAATTTTTAAATACAGGCACTAACATGGCTGCAACTATAAATTTATATACAACCGGAAGGGAAGAATGGTTAATATCTCCTTCTTTTGACTTGAGTGGAAATACTTATGAATTAACCTATCAAGTAGCAACAAGTGTGTATACAAATTCTGATCCTTCAAATATGGGATCTGATGATGAAGTTCAGTTATTAATTTCAGAAGATAATGGTGTAACTTGGCAAAATTTAATGACTTATAATACGGATAATGCTCCTGGAGCAGAGGCAACATCTCAAACAATAGATCTTAGTTCTTATTCAGGAACGGTTAAGTTTGCTTTTTGGGCAACAGATGGAGAGGTTAATGATGACGAAGATTATGATTTCTTTATCGATGATTTTGAAATTACTGAAACTCTTTCTGTATCTAACAGTAACTTTATAGGATTCAACTATTATCCTAATCCTGTTAAAACTAACTTACACTTAGAAGCAACTAAATCTTCTATTGAAACTGTAACTGTTTACGATTTATTAGGGAAAAAGGTATTTACTCAAAAATACAATACATTAAGCGCAGATTTAAATTTATCTAATTTAGAGTCTGGAAGTTATGTAGTGGTTGTAAATATTAATAATCAGTCTAAAACAATCCGTTTCATTAAAGAATAATAATAATAACATATTAATTAAGAAATGCCTCAAAAATAATTTTGAGGCATTTTTTTTCGATTAAATTAAATTTTGTTCGATGAAAAGACTATTTTTAAAATTCGAATATAATGTGTGTGTAATTTATGAGAAAAACTACCCTGCTAATTCTTTTTATATATTTTCATCTTTCAGGCTTTGCACAAATAAGTTTGAGTGAAAGTTTTGATAATACATCAGATAATAATCTTCCGGTTGGCTGGTCAACTAACAACTCTTATTTTAGTACAGGTAGTAATTCCTGCTCTGGTAGAAGTGTAAGAGATAATCTGCATGAAAATAGTACAGAAGGAGTACTTACAACTCCGTTAATAGGTAGTTTATCGAGCGGAACATCTCTATCTTTTCAATTTCAGTATAAAATTGTAGATTATTTTACTTTTGGTACTCCGGTAGCTACATCACCCGGTTGGGGATCTCTAACAGTAGAATATACAATTAATGGCGGAGATAGTTGGAACGAAGTTTTAATAATCAACGATACTAATCATACACCGAGTAATTCTTGCCAAACAATTAATGCGGTTATTCCTGGAGAAAATGTTCCTTCAGGTTCAGATTTTCAACTTCGATTTAGAGGAAACTGGCAACAAGGAGATTATTTTATTTACATAGATAATATCATTTTAAATCAAATTGTATTTTCTGTTCCTAACTGTGATGCTAGTTTAACTTCTCCTCAAAACGGAGAAGCAGACGCTCCTTTGGACGGTGAAATTTCTTGGAGTGTTGCTACAGGCGGCACGGTAGCTTATCGTTTTTCAATGGGCACAAGTCCGGGAGCTACAGATGTAGTTAATCAGGCTGTTGTTTCTGGTGGTGTAACATCATACGACGCAGGCCAATTAGAAGAGGGGACTACATACTATGTTAGAATAATACCTTTTAATAGTTTAGGGAATGCTTCCGGTTGTACAGAATATAGTTTCACTACAGGATTTTTACCCTGTTCTGATGCTTCAGAATTAGTAGTTTCAGAAATTTCTCAGACATCAGCGCAATTAATTTGGGAAGAAAACGGAAGTTCCACAGAATGGAAAATTATTTACGGACCTACTAATTTCGATATAGAAAGTGAAGGCTTCACTTATATAGATAATGATGGAGTTTCAAATGAAACTTTAAATGTATTTTCTCCTGAAACAACTTACGATGTTTTTGTACAGTCTTACTGTGAGAACACCGATACTTATAGTGAAGTTATAGGTCCGGTAACTTTTACAACTTTGGCAGAAATACCAGAAAATGATGCCTGTTCATCAGCAGAATTTATAGATTCTATGCCTTTTTCAACTGAAATGAATGCTAATGGGGCTACTAATAATAATGGGTTTATTACTGTTTGTGGTGGTTTAGGAATGAATGATGGAGTTTGGTATAGTTTTGTTGGAGATGGTTATCCAATTACGATAACTGTTGAAGAAACTACCGATTGGAATTCTGAAATAGGTTTGTACTCAGGTTCTTGTAATAACTTATCTTGTGTAGAAAGCGTTGATACAGAAGAAAGCATTCAGCAAATTGTTTTTAATTCTCAGGAAGGAGAAAATTACTTCATTAATATAGGTGTAAATAGCGGAACAAATAATGCTCTTGAGGGCGCTTTCGAATTAGAAATTTCTACTCTAGGTCCGCCACCTTGTGCAGAGCCATCGGCCATAATTATTCAGAATATTGAATCTAATTCGGCTTCACTTTCTTGGTCAGAAAATGGTGAAGCTAATCAATGGGAAGTTTATTATGGGTTGATTGGTTTCGATCCAGAAACCGAAGGTGAGATGATTGTTGTTGAAAATGATCCACAAGTCACTTTACCAAATTTAGTATCGAGTTCAACCTACGGTGTTTATATAAAATCTATTTGTGAACAAAATGAAAGTGAATTAATAGGTCCTGTAAACTTTATAACACAAACGCAAATTTGCGCAGATCCTACCAATGTTTCTATAGCTGATATTACTGAAAGCTCTGCAGAAATTAATTGGGTTGAAAACGGAGAAGCTACAGAGTGGATTATTGTCTATGGAACACTGGGCTTTAATCCGGAAACAGATGGGACCGAGGTAGTTGATAATGATGGTGTTTTGGGTGAAACGTTAACAGGTTTAGAAGCGGGTACTTATGAGGTTTATGTGTATTCAATATGTTCTGAAAGTGTAAGTGATATTTCAGAGTCCGAGGTGTTTAGTACAGCTAATTTATCAACCCAAAATCACCTTTTCAATAACTTTCAATATTACCCTAATCCGGTAAATTCAACATTAAATTTAGAGGCGAATAGTCGTATTGATCGTGTTGAAATTTATAACATTACCGGTAAAAAGATTTATAGCAATACTATCGGGAGCTTAACGCATCAGTTGGATGTATCGTTTACTTCCGCAGGAATTTATTTAATGAAGGTTTATATAGAAGACCAAGAAAAGACTTTTAAATTGATCAAAAACTAAAATTTTATATATTTTTACAATCCAACCCGAAGCATTGGCTTCGGGTTTTTTTCTTTGTGTATTTTAGCAAAATGAATGTAAAGTATTCCTTTATTGTTCCAGTGTATAATCGACCAAATGAGATCAAAGAACTATTGGAAAGTTTTTTGGTGATGCAGGTCAGTTCTACTTATGAAATCGTGATAGTAGAAGACGGGTCGACCATTTCTTCAGAAGAAGTGATTTCAGAATATGCTTCAAAACTCAATATTCTATATTTAAAAAAGCAAAATACCGGTCCGGGAGATTCTCGAAATTACGGAATGCAAAGCGCAAACGGATCTTTTTTTCTAATTTTAGATAGCGATGTGGTGATGCCTCCTCATTATTTAGTGGCTGTAGATGCATACTTAGATCAAAATCAAGTAGATTGTTTTGGCGGTCCAGATGCTGCTGAAGAGAATTTTTCGGCTATACAAAAGGCTATTAATTTTACGATGACGTCTTTTCTGACGACCGGCGGAATTCGAGGTAAAGAGAAATCTGTAAAATCGTACGAACCCAGAAGTTTTAATATGGGTATTTCAAAAAAAGCTTTTCAGAAAACTAAGGGCTTTGGTAAAATTCATCCCGGCGAAGATCCAGATCTTTCAATAAGAATTAAAAAAGCAGGTTACCAAATCGGTTTTATAAAAGAGGCCTATGTATATCACAAACGTCGTATAGATTGGCAAAAATTTTATGTGCAGGTAAATAAATTTGGTAAGGTACGGCCAATTTTAAACGCTTGGCATCCTGAAACTTCAAGTGTAGTTTTTTGGCTTCCTAGTCTATTTAGTTTAGGTTTAGTTGTAAGTTTAGCCTTGGTGTTTTTTCAAATTTATGTAGGCGTAACGGTTTATGCTTTTTACCTATTACTTATTTTTATAGGATCAAGTATTGAAAATAAAAGTCTGTTGATCGGCATTTTGAGCCTACGCGCAACATTAACACAGTTTTTAGGCTATGGTTTTGGCTTTCTTAAATCTACCTACTATATTAGAATACGATCTAAAGATCCTAAAAAAGTATTTCCAGAATTATTTTTTAATTAATGAAAAACCTTATACACAAGCTTAGAAATACGGTCTTTAAAAAAACCAATTTTAAAGCCTTTTTCTTTTTCCTGTTTTTTTCAGTGATCATTTGGGTCTTAGTGCAGTTCAGTAAAAACTACAAGCAAGCTATTGCTATCAAAGTAGATTATATTGAAGTGCCAAAAGATAAGATCGTTAAGAAAAGAGAAGACGAGTTTTCGATTAGGCTGAATGATAACGGTTTTAATATTGCATGGTTTAGCTTTATAAAGCCTAAAATTGAAATTAGTCTTGAAGAGTTAAGCATTAACGGCAACGAATTAATTTACTTGTTAGAAGACCATAAAACACAGCTTCAAGAACAATTAGATATAGATATAAATGAAGTTGTTTTTCTAGAAGATACTTTAACGATACCTTATGTGCAGAAAAAGGTAAGAAAAATACCTATAAAATCTAATGTTGAAGTAAGCTATGCGCCGGGCTATTCTAGCAATGAGTTACTTATTTTAGAGCCAGATTCTGTGAAAGTGAGCGGAGCTTCAGCTGTGGTCGATTCGTTAGATTTTGTGGAAACTGAAAAACTAAGTTTAGAAAATGTTCAAAATGATTTAAAAGGAAAAGTCGCTATCGATACAACCAATCAAAATGAAGTCACTTTTTATCGAACCACAGTCAATTATTCACAGCACGTTGAAAAGTTCACCGAAGGTAGAGTAGAAGTGCCTATTGAGATTATTAATGCGCCAAAATCGTTGAATCTAAGCATCTTTCCTAAGCGAATTGTAGTGATTTATGTGGTAAGTTTAGAAAATTATAAATCGATAGCTAGAGATAATTTTAGAGTGATTTGCGATTATAAAGACCTAAAAGAAGGTCAGAATTTCTTTATTCCGAAATTAGTTGAAAAACCTAAAAATGTCACTTCAACAAGATTAAATATCAATAAAGTTCAATTTGTAATTAAAAAATAATGATTGTTGGCTTAACCGGCGGTATTGGCAGTGGTAAAACTACCGTAGCAAAATTATTTCAAGCACAAGGAGTGGCTATTTTTGTATCCGATACGGAAGCAAAAAAACTTATGAAAACTTCTGCAGAAATCCATCAAGAGTTAATTGCGCTTTTTGGGGATGAGGTTATTGCAGAAAACGGTTTGCCAGACAGAAAATTTATTGCCGGGAAAGTATTTAACGATAAAGATTTATTAGAGCAACTCAACCAAATTATTCACCCTAGAGTTGCCAGTTATTTTCAAGAATGGAAAACTCAACAAAACACGCCTTATATTATTTATGAAGCGGCTATTATTTTTGAAAAAAATCTTCAGCATCGATTCGACTACACGATTATTGTTACCGCTCCTGAAGAAGAAAAAATAAAACGAGTAATGAAGCGTGACAATTCGAGCGAAGAAGAAGTAAAAGCCCGAATTAAAAATCAATGGCCTGATAGTGATAAAATTAAGTTAGCCGATTTTCAAATTGAAAATAATGATTTAGAACTCACAAAAACAAAAGTTTCAGCACTTCATAAACATCTCTTAAGCCTTGTAAATGCTTGATCTACGCTTATGTTAACATTTGGTTAAACCGTTTAATCTGTAAATGTTAAAGCTTTACATTTGGCGGTATGAATAAAAAATTGTTTTTAATTCTCATACTACTCATGAGCCTTTCCCTAATAGGGATTATCTTTGTTCAGGGCTACTGGATTAAAAATACGGTCGAGACTAATGAAGAGCAATTTTCGTTCAACGCCAAGCAAATTCTCATCAACGTTTCAGAGCAGTTAGAGCAACAAGAACTCGATAAATATTACGTTCAGTATGCAGTTCAGGCAGATTCTACCAAGCCGTCTAGTGCGAGACTGAGTGAAATGTTCCAGATCAAGCAAAGTGAACTTACGAATGAAACCTTTTACTTTTCGAATAGTCTATTACAAGAAGATTATAAATTTTCTTCTAATTTTTTAAGTGAAGGTAAAGACTCGGTAGATTTTAAAAAAATCATTACAAGTAAAGTTACTCGCATTGTAAGAAACGATCAATTAGACGGAAATGCAAAATTAACTGCAGAAGAGCGTTTTGAGCGTATTTCTAGATTAGAAGAAAATGAAAAACTTTGGTTGTTTAATGCGATTAAAGAAAAAGCAGCAGAGTTACCTGTTTATAAACGTATAGACAGCGTTATTGTAAAAGATCTAATTGAAGCGCAATTAATGGCGCGAGATATAGATTCTGATTACGAATATGCGATCTATAGCGGAGGTTTAGCAACAAAAATAAGAAGTGAAGACTTTAAAAAAGATTCACCGGGAACTTACGGGATTCCTATTTTTGAGTCAGAAAATACCAATTACGAGTTTTACATCAATTTTAAGGATAAGAAAAAAGAAGTATTAAGCTCGATAGCCTTAATGGCGTTATTGAGTATTGTTTTCACCTTAATTATTATCGTTGCTTATTCGAGTGCTTTGTCACAGTTAATTAAACAACGACAGATCTCGCAGATCAAGACCGACTTTATTAATAATATGACGCACGAATTTAAAACGCCGATTGCTACAATTAATTTAGCATTAGATTCGGTTAAAAATCCAAAAATAGCCGGTGATCCAGAAAAGGTGAGACGCTATATGGGGATGATTCGTGAAGAAAATAGACGTATGCACGCACAAGTAGAAAATGTGCTTAGAATGTCGAAGCTCGAGAAAAATGAGCTTAATATTAAAAAAGACCGTGTAGATCTTCACGAGTTAACAGGAGAAGCAATTAGTCATATCGAATTAATTGTAGACGACCGTCAGGGTTATGTGCAAACTCATTTTGGAGCATTACAATCTTCGGTTTTAGCCAGTGAATCTCACTTTACAAACGTGATTGTAAACATTTTAGATAATGCCGTAAAATACTCTACCGGTAAACCTAAGATCGATGTTTATACAGAAAATGTAAAAAACTACATTATTCTTAAAATTCGAGATCAAGGTAAAGGGATGAGTAAATCGGTACAGAAAAAAGTATTCGAGAAATTTTATCGAGAACACACCGGCGATATTCACGATGTGAAAGGTCACGGTTTAGGGCTCGCATATGTAAAACAAATTGTTACCGATCATCACGGGCAAGTGATGGTTGAAAGTGAAAAAGGAAAAGGAAGTACCTTTATAATTAAATTACCACTAATATCTTAATATATGGAAACTGAAAACAAGAAAATTTTATTAGTAGAAGACGATCCAAACTTCGGTATCGTACTTAAAGACTATTTAGCGATGAACGACTACGAGGTTACTCACGCTAAAAACGGAATGGAAGGCTTTGAAAAGTTTAAAAAAGATGATTACGATCTTTGTATTTTAGACGTAATGATGCCTTACAAAGATGGCTTTACCTTAGCTAAAGAAATTAGAGAGAAAAACGAAGATGTGCCAATTATTTTCTTAACCGCAAAAGCGATGAAAGAAGATGTATTAAAAGGATATAAAGTTGGGGCAGACGATTACTTAAATAAACCTTTTGATAGTGAAGTTCTGTTAATGAAGATCAAAGCTATTATGCAACGTAAAGCTACCGATAGCGTTGCAGATAGTAAGCAATTTGAATTTCAAATTGGTGGTTTTCATTTAAATTCTAAGTTAAGATTCTTAACTTATAATGAAGAAGAACCAATCAAACTTTCTCCAAAAGAAAATGAATTGTTACGTTTATTAGCACTTCATGAGAACGATTTAATGCCACGTGAATTAGCATTAACCAAGATATGGAGAGACGATAACTACTTTACGTCAAGAAGTATGGATGTGTATATCGCAAAGCTTCGTAAGTACTTAAAGAAAGACGAAAACGTAGAGATCTTAAACATTCACGGTGAAGGTTTTAGACTTGTAATTAAAAATAAAGAAGAAGAAACAAAAGCTTAATTATTGGTAATTAAAAGTTTCAGTTTCAAAAATATTCCCGAGGTAAAACACTTATCTCGGGGACATTTTGAAATCGATGAAATTTATAATTTCTTGTGGTTTTACATCATAATTAAACCACTCAATTTCTTCATCTTTTCTAAACCAGGTTAACTGTCGCTTGGCAAAACGTCTGGTATTCTTTTTAATTTCAGCAATCGCAAAATCAAGCGTCCAATTTCCATTAAAAAATTGGAAGATTTCTTTATACCCAACGGTATTTAGTGCATTCAAATCTCGTTTTTCGTAAACACGTTTTACTTCATCTAACAAACCTTGTTCGATCATCAGATCGACACGTTTTTCAATTCGCTCATAAATTAACTCACGCGGAGCGGTTAAGCCAATTTTTATAGTATTGAAGTTTCTTTCTGCAGAAGAATTATTTAAAAAACTAGAATAAGGTTTGCCACTACCAATACAAATTTCTAAAGCACGAATTACTCGATGCGGATTTTCTAAATCTACCTTTTCAGCATAAACAGGATCTAATTCTTTTAATTGTTGCTGAAGTTTCTCTATTCCATCTTCTTCTAATTGAAGATTTAATTGTTCTCTAACGGAAGCTTCAACTTTTGGGAAATGATCCAATCCTTCTAAAACTGCTTTTACATACAAACCGCTGCCACCAACCATCAACACTTGATTATGTTGTTTGAATAATTCATTCAACTTCTCAATTGCTTCAGTTTCAAAATCACCTACAGAATATTCCTCTTCCACAGAAATATGCTGAATAAAATGATGTTTAGCCGCCGCTAATTCTTCTTTTGAAGGAACTGCCGTACCAATTTCCATTTCTTTAAAAAACTGACGGGAATCTGCAGAAATGATTTCTGTTTGGTAATGTTTGGCCAAGGCAATTCCGGTCGAGGTTTTGCCTATAGCCGTAGGGCCGACAATAGAAATAAGCGTTTTATTTTTCACGATTTAAAGGATATCCGCAATTATGGCAATACTCGGCGCCATCTAAATGCTTTGATTCGTGACAATGATAACAAGATTGTGTATTGTTAGAAGAACTTTTTTCGTTGTTTTTTTCTCCTTTAGAATACTCGGCACTTACAATTCCTGTTGGTACTGCAATTACACCATAACCTAAGATCATAATTACCGAAGCTAAAAATTGACCTAGCGGAGTAATGGGGTGAATGTCTCCAAATCCAACTGTAGTAAGCGTTACGATACACCAATATAAACTTACGGGAATGTTGGTAAAACCGCTTTCTGCACCTTCGATCATATACATCGCAGTCCCGAAAATGAGGCAAAGAATAAGCACTGCAAATAGAAAAACTGAAATTTTTGCGCGACTATCTTTTAATGCTTGCATTAAACGATCGCCTTCGCCAATGTATCTACTTACTTTTAAAATTCTGAAAACACGAAGCAAACGTAAAGCTCTTACCGTAATTAATGCGCTACCGCTGCCCGGTAATAAAAAAGAAACATATAACGGAATGGTCGAGAAAAAATCGATTAAACCGTAAAAACTAAAAATATAGCGTGTTGGTTTTTGTATGCAAATTACGCGAGCAATATATTCTAAGCTAAAAAGAATGGTAATGATCCACTCGGCCACATACATATATTCGTAAATCCAAGGATCGAGACCTTTTACACTCTCGAGCATAACAAAAATGATACTCAAAAAGATGATGATGAGTAAAACTACATCAAAAGCTTTACCGGACGGCGTGTCTGCTTCATAAATTACTTCGTGTAATTTTTCTCGCCAAGAGCTATTTTTAGAGGTAGTTTTCAAATAAATTTTAGTTTTATGTTTTTAGTCAAGCTGAAGTGTTTTGGGCAGCTTCAACAAGACAATTTCGAAAATATTATAAATTAGTTACAAATAAAATTATAATTAAAACTCTACAATTTTATAAGGTTTATTCTTGCGCAAGTAACTCTGAATAATATGCTGACTATCGCGATTGTTTTTCATAGGCGTGATTATATTTTTCACCATATCGATATTATTCATCTGAAAATTTAAGTTGAAATAACCCATTCCGCAGAATTTACCATCTTCAATAAGAATCACACTTTTTTCATCGACATCGCGACCACGATCGATCACAAGCATGTTTTTATTTTCATAAGAATATTTATCGATCACTTTTTGCGCACGTTCATTATAAGCTTCTGCAGATTCTTCTCCTACACAAGCGCCATAACATTCTTTAATACTGAAGTTGAAGCAACTGCCGCTGGTTTTATGCAAACCGGTATGCTTTTGGCAAAGTTCAAATTCGGTTACAATACGTTCCATCGTGCTTTTGGCCTGAGAAATATTGGTAAACGTGGTAATGTTTTCTTTATCTGGCGAAGCTTTGCCAATTCTAAATTGAATATACCCGTCTTTGTCTTTCGAGCGATACAAAGCATAATTAAAAATGTCTTTCTTTAACGCGCGATTATAAACCGGTTTATTTTTTTTGATTTCTTCATTTTCCTTCAGCAAGGCTAATAATTCATTTCCAGTATTTTCATAAGTTACCGTATAAACTTCTTTCTGAATTTTCTTCGATTTATGATTATCATTGGTGAAATGCTGATTAATACGTTTTTTAATGTTCTTGCTTTTACCAATATAAATCACATCGCCCGCTTCATTATGCATATAGTAAACCCCGGTCGAAGAAGGTAACTCATCAATAATCTGAATAAGCTTTGTATCTAAATTATTTTTCGGGTTGCTACGTACCGAACGCTTAATAATTTCTTTTTGAGAGTCTTTTTGCAGTAGTAATTTAAAGAGTTTTACCGTTGCCAAAGCATCGCCACTCGCACGGTGACGATCGGTTAGCGGAATGCCTAAATTTTTAACCAATTTGCCTAAACTGTACGAAGGCATGTTAGGAATTAGTTTTTTAGAAAGCTCGACCGTGCAAATAGATTGTCGCTGAAATTCGTAACCCAAACGTCTGAACTCCAAACGCATAATGCGATAGTCAAATTTGGCGTTGTGGGCAACAATGGTACAATCGGTCGTGATTTCTACAATGCGCTTGGCAACCTCATAAAACTTCGGTGCGTTGCGCAACATTTCATTATTAATTCCTGTTAAATTCACCACGAAAGGCTGGATAGGACGTTCAGGATTTACCAAACTTATAAATTGATCGACCACCTCGTGACCATCAAATTTATAGATGGCAATTTCTGTAACTCCTTCTTCGTTATACTTTCCGCCGGTGGTTTCTATATCTACAATTGCGTACAAAAAATATCTCCTCTAATTATAATTTCTGGCTCCAAAAATAGAGCTTCCTATTCTTACCATATTGCTGCCGTTTTTTACAGCAATAGGATAATCACCACTCATTCCCATCGATAAAATTTTAAAATCGGGGTTTTGAGCGGCAACTTCATCATATTTCTTTTTTAAGAAAGCAAATTCTTGATCAATTTGGCTTTCGTCGTCGGTTAAGGTCGCCATTCCCATTAAACCAACAATTTTTACGTTTTTCATGGCTTGATAAGCTTCTGAAGCTAAAATTTTATCTACTTCTTCAGCATCCATTCCGTATTTGGTGTCTTCTTCAGCAATCTTCACTTGCAATAAACATTCGATCACACGATCGTGTTCTTGAGCTCGTTTATTAATTTCTTTCAGCAATTTTAATTTATGTACCGCGTGAATCAAATGCACGTACGATGCCATATACTTTACTTTATTGCTTTGCACGTGACCAATCATATGCCACTCGATATCTTTAGGAAGTGCTTCGTGTTTATCGGTCATTTCCTGTATTTTATTTTCACCAAATACGCGTTGTCCTGCTTCGTAAGCTGCTAACAGGTCTTCGTTAGGTTTGGTTTTAGAAACTGCAACCAAGCAAACTTCTTCTGGAAGTTCTTCTCGATATTTGGTGATGTTTTCTTTTATGCTAGCCATTTTTTATTGAATTCTTTTTTCTGAATTATTGAAACTCATAAATCGTAACACCGCTTCGTAATTTGGGTTGAATGTAGGTCGATTTTGGAGGCATGGTTAAACCTTCATCTGCAATTTGCTTCATCTCTTCTACATTTACCGGCAACATCCCGAAACCAATTTCAAAAGCTCCTTCATCTACTTTTCCTTTTACGTAAGCCATTCCATTTTTACCGTGAGAATAATCGATGCGCTTATCGTTTCGTAAATCTTCAATACCTAAAATAGGATTTAAAATAGTCTCGTACAAGATTTTTGCGTCGAGTTTAGAAGTGGCATCTTTAAAATTATACTCTGATTTTCGAAGCTGAAGTGAATAAAATTCACCTTCTAAATACATACTGAATTGATGCTTCTTTTTAGGTCGAAAATATTCTAACCCGCGATTTTCAATTCTGAATTTTGCATCTAACTGAATAAGAAATTCTTCTTTAGAAAGTCCGTTAAGATCGGTTACCAAACGGTTAAACTCGTGAATGCGCAATTCTTTTTCAGGAATAATATACGTCATAAAAAAATTATAAGCTTCTTTTCCTGTATGTTTTGGATTTTGATTTTTTAATTCTTCACCCAATAAAAATGAAGAAGCCGAACGATGATGACCGTCGGCAATATACAAGCATTCCATCGCCGAAAATTCTTGCTGAATGCTTTTAATCTTAGCTTCATCTTCTAATAACCATAAATAATGCGTATCGCGATAAGTGGTGGTGAATTCAAATTCTGCTCGGGTTTTTGTAATTTCTGAAATAATTTCAGCTAACACCGAGTTTTCAGGATGGGTGAGCAACACCGGTTCTGCATTAAAA
The DNA here is from genome assembly GCF_000423405.1 of Mesonia mobilis DSM 19841. GTDB lineage: Bacteria > Bacteroidota > Bacteroidia > Flavobacteriales > Flavobacteriaceae > Mesonia > Mesonia mobilis. The sequence goes on from NZ_KE384014.1 coordinate 31,557, forward strand.
CCGACCGTTTTTAAATAATCCTTAAAGGTTTCTTCTCGAAAAGAAATCGTGTCTTCATGACGTTTAATGCAATCACTTTTATAATCTTCAACACTTGCCGAAGCGATAATGCCTGTAAACTGTTCACCTTCACGATTAATAATGCGGTAAATGTAATAGTAAGGTTTTGGGTCTTGAATAAAAATATCGTCTTCTTTAAACTCTTGGTAGCGGTTTCTAACCAATTGAAAACGCTCTGGTCCCGAAATTTCTTTATGGTATTTATAACCGGGATTTACAATATGTAAAAACGAAAACGGATTGTTATCTAAACGAGCTTCCCTTTCGGCCTGTGTATAACTTTGGTAAGAGCGTGATGCGATTAAACTCACTTTATCACGCGTAGGTCGTACAGCTCGAAAGGGAAGTATGTTGGGCATAAATTTGCTTAAGCTTTAAATTGTGCAGATACATTTTCTGCTTTTCTACTTTCTGAATAGTCGTAAAAACCTTCTCCAGATTTCACACCTAATTTACCGGCTCTTACCATATTTACTAATAATGGGCAAGGAGCGTATTTCGGATTTTTAAAGCCGTCGTACATTACTTCTAAAATTGAGTGACAAACGTCTAAACCAATAAAATCTGCTAATTGTAAAGGTCCCATTGGGTGCGCCATTCCCAACTTCATCACCGTGTCGATTTCCTGCACACCGGCAACACCATTGTAAAGCGTTTCAATAGCTTCGTTGATCATTGGCATTAAAATACGATTAGCCACAAAACCTGGGTAATCATTTACCTCGGTAGGAACTTTATTGAGTTTAGTTGAAAGTTCCATAATCGTGTTGGTCACTTCGTCTGTGGTGTTGTAACCTCTAATAATTTCGACCAATTTCATAATCGGTACCGGATTCATAAAATGCATCCCGATCACTTGCTTAGGTCTTTTAGTTACTGAAGCAATTTTGGTAATCGAAATAGAACTGGTATTTGAAGCTAAAATTGTATTTTCTGGGCAAACTTCATCTAAAGTTCTAAAAATATCGAGTTTAATTTTTTCGTTTTCGGTAGCAGCTTCCACCACAAGATCTGCGTTTTTTACGCCTTCTTCTAAGGAAGTGAATTGAGAAATATTGGCTAAGGTTTGTTGTTTATCTTCTTCAGAAATTTTCTCTTTGGCAAGCATACGATCTAAATTTTTGGTGATCGTAGCGATTCCTTTTTTTAGACTTGCTTCAGAAATATCGATTAGATTTACTTGGTAACCAAACTGGGCGAATGTATGTGCGATACCATTTCCCATCGTTCCGGCTCCGATAACTGCTATATTTTTCATGTTCAATTTATTTATGATTGTTCATTTTTTATTTATCAAAACTATCGATCACCATTTTGGCTACACGAAGTGCTTCTGTACCTTGTTCTAAAGTAACAATTGGTGTGGTGTTATTATTGATAGCGTCTGCAAAAGTTTCTAATTCATCTAAAATGGCGTTGTTTTCATCTACTTCAGGATTGTCGAAATAGATCTGTTTTTTTACACCTTCTGCATTTTGAAGAATCATCGCAAATTCATCGGGTTGTTGCGGTGCGTCTTTCATTTTTACCACTTCACATTTCTTCTCTAAAAAGTCTACAGAAATATAAGCATCCCGCTGAAAGAACCTTGATTTGCGCATGTTTTTCAGTGAAATTCTGCTGGCAGTAAGATTAGCCACACAACCATTTTCAAACTCAATACGAGCATTGGCAATATCTGGCGTATCACTAATTACAGAAACTCCACTGGCATTTACTTTCTTCACTTTCGATTTTACCACGCTTAAAATTGCGTCGATATCGTGGATCATGAGATCTAAAACCACAGGAACATCGGTACCACGCGGATTGAATTCTGCCAAGCGATGCGCTTCAATAAACATCGGATGATCGATCTTGTCGTTCACTGCCTGAAAAGCCGGATTAAAACGTTCTACGTGACCAACTTGACCTTTTACACCTTTGGCCTTTGCCATTTTGGTAATTTGTTCGGCTTCTTCAATCGTATTAGTAATGGGTTTTTCAACAAAAAAATGTTTGCCTGCTTCAACCGCTTTTATAGCAGTATTGTAGTGAGAAAGGGTAGGAGTTACAATATCGATCACATCTACTTCTTGTAGTAAAGCGTCGATGGTTTTAAAATTTTTGTAATTAAACTCTTCAGCTACTTCTTCTGCATATTTTTCATTAGCATCATAAAAACCTACGAGTTCATATTTTTCAGATTGATTTAATAAACGCAAATGTATTTTACCTAAATGGCCTGCGCCTAAAACTCCTACTTTCAGCATATTTGTTAAATGTTTTACACAAAAATACTATTTCTTTTAGGAATTATAGAAGCAAATTAATGAAATGAACTTTTAAATTGTTAATTATTGAAAGCTGAAAAAAATCAATTTCAAGTTGGTATTTTTTATTTTTGCAGGCCTATAAAACCTAATCACTTTTGAAAGATACATTTAGACATCAAGGAAAACGTAAACAACTCGTAGAAATAGTAAAAGCCAAAGGCGTAAGTGATGAAGGTGTTTTAGCTGCTATCGCTAAAATACCACGCCATTTATTTATGGATAGCTCTTTTGAAGATCATGCTTACCAAGATAAGGCTTTCCCGATCGCGGCAGAACAAACTATTTCACAACCCTTTACCGTTGCTTTTCAGTCTGAATTATTACAAGTGCAACCCGGCGAAAAAATTCTGGAAATTGGAACCGGTAGTGGTTATCAAACGGCGGTATTGTGTGAGTTAGGCGCAAAAGTTTATTCTATTGAGCGGCAACAAGAATTATATGTGAAAACTAAACGCTTTCTTACTCAGATTGGTTACCGACCAAAATATCTAAATTTTGGCGATGGTTATAAAGGTTTACCCACTTACGCACCATTTGATAAAATTATTGTTACCGCCGGAGCACCTTTTGTTCCTAACCCATTATTGGCACAACTAAAAGTTGGTGGACGTTTAGTAATTCCTGTAGGTGACGACCCGCAAATTATGACGCTTTTTATTAGAAAATCTGCCAAAGAGTTTGAAAAGAAAGAATTTGGAGAGTTTCGATTTGTACCCATGTTAGAAGATAAAAATTAGCATTTATCACTTTTAATTTAAGACTTCCCTAAGATTTTAGCGTTGGCATCTTAGCTACTTTTGGTACAAAGAAAAATTAACAATGATGAAAAAACTTTTAGTATTAGTAATGGCGCTGGGTATGTTTGGTATTTCACAAGCTCAGGAATTTGATGTAGGGATAAAAGCCGGGGTAAACTTTTCTCAATTTCAAGATGCTAAGAATTTTGACTCCGATAGTAGAACAGGCTTATTAGCCGGAGCTTTTGTGGGAGTTAAATTTAGTGATCGTTTTGCGATACAACCAGAAATTTTATACTCACAACAAGGTGGCGATTCAGATTTTGGAGATTATCATATCGATTATGTGAATGTACCGGTAATTTTTAAATTCTATTTAATTAGTGATGTGTTGAATGTGCAAGCAGGTCCGCAATTTGGTTTTGTTGCCAACGACGATTTTCCTGAATTTGAAGCGATCGAAGAGCAAGTTGAAGCAGAAAGTTTCGATATATCTGCTGCCGTTGGTGCAGGTTTAGATTTGCCTTTTGGTTTACGTGTAGATGCACGTTACAATTTTGGTTTTACAGAAACTATCGAAAATACAGATGCGAAAAACGGTGTGTTTTCACTAGCTTTAGGTTATTCTTTTTTATAAGAATTTCTAAGATAAAAATATTCAAAAAGCCTTTTGTGAATTACAAGAGGCTTTTTTATTTCTCAATATATAATTTTAGTTGATTAAATTGAGCTGCATCTAAATGTCCCATTTTCTTTTCATCGCTTGTTATTAAATGCATATGCGCAAAAGAATCGTGATGCGTAAAAATACCTTGATGCTTTCTAGAAAAGAAACCAATAATTTCTACTTCTTCATTTTCTAAATCGTAGGTTACCTGACCTTGATGTGCTTCTTTAGGAGAAGAAACTTTTGTGCCTTTAGCTAAATTTTGAATATGAATTTTAGCAGCATCAACCATTCCTTTCAGTTTAAAAATAAAAGGTTTTTTGGCATCTGCTTTGGTTTCGTCAATAAACTTTTCAAGTGTGTTTAGATCGTTAACTTTTTTTGGGAGTGCAATTTCTTGCCAGTTCGTGACATTTCCGTAGACAAAAAAAGGAGCTTCAACTTGCTTGTTTTTTTCAACGATCATCGTAGAGTCTGAAGTTACTTTTGAAGTATAAACCGTTCCGTCGTTAATTAGAATTTCACCGGTCAATCCGCTTACTGGTCCTAAACCGAATAATCCCATTTTATCTGAAATCGTATCTAAATTTATTTTTCCTTGTAATTCGCCTTTCCACATCACATCTTTCATCGCTGCAACAGTTTTGATGGTTGAAGTTGAATTTTCTTTTTGATTACAGCTTACTAGTGAAATAACTGCGAAAACTAAGCAATAGAAGTTTTTCATAAAAAAGTGTCAGGCTAATTTTATTTAACCTGACATCAAATATAAATTAATATTTTAAAAATTTACATTCCGATACTTAAGCCAAACATCACGCCGCTATCTTGCCAGCCGCCTTGATAAGCTTTTACGTAATCTACGCGTAAAATTCTGTATTTACCAAAACCAATGTTACTAATCCCAACAGAATATTCAGAATAAGGTTTGTTTCCGGTTGTCCATAAAGAATTGACTCCAATTACTGTATTAAAATTAAGCGATCTGAGTAACGGAATTTTCCCTAGTAGATAACCTTTAAAATTATGCTCTGCGTGCAACTCACCATAAGTATCGTTCGCGCTATAGCCGTAATAGGGCAGAAGGTTGAATTGATTGATGCTCGGGTCTAATTTTACGTGAGTTAGGTTGCCATTAAAATGTTGATGATCGACCAACGAAATATTTTCACCATTTAAAAATTTACCTCCTTTTAAACTGTATTCAAAATCTCCTTTATTCTGAAGGCTCACTCGTTGGTTGGCCATAACTTTAAAGTGGTCAAAATTATAATCGTCAACAGTTGCAGCAAAGCCTTTTTCGTAGCTGAAGTAAAGCGTAGGATAATCAGAATTTGTTACGTTGTATTTGCCATCGGGATAATTGTAGTATTTCTGGTCGAAATTAATTCTTCCGGTGATCCCAATTTTAGCAATGTTATGATCTTCAAACGGAGTAGAATCAAAATCGTTAGGTGCCAGCGGATTGTTGGCGGTAAATTCATCTTCATCTTCAATAATTTCAGGATCATCAAACAAAGCGCTTCGACGCTCAAAAGAAGCATTGGCATATAACCTAAAACCGTTAAAAATTTCTTCTGAATAGCGTGCTTCTACAAATGTACGATCGTAAATTTTTAAGTAATTTTTGTCGAATAAAATAGAAGCTACAGAACTCACCAAGGTTGAAATAGGTTCGGTATCGTTAATTTGTTTTGCTTCAATCCCACCATTTAAAGTGAAATAAGGTTTCGATTTATTGTTGAATTTTTTAATAAAACCACCTTTTACACGTAAACGATCGTCTGCTAAACCATAATTAGCTGAAGCATTTAAACCCCAATATTTATTGTAATCTTCTTCCCATTTGGTGAAATTGGCGTTTACCGTGGTGTTCCAACCTTGTACCGTGTTGTAACGAATACCTTCTATAGGTCCGCTAATATTCCAAGAATATTGTTTGAAAGAATTTCTGTAGCTATAACCAAAAAGCGGATCGGTAATTTTAAACTTGTTTCGAACCTGATCGACAGAATCTTTATAAACGCGCGAGTTTTTACGCTCTTGTATACTGTCTTTTCTAATGTAATCATCAACTTCTTCTGTAGTTAACGGGATCGGTCTAATTTTTTCCCAATACATCGAGTCTTTTTCGTTAGCATTTTCAGCAAAACTTAAAATCTCATTGCTGAAGTCTTCCCTCGTAAATTGCGGATTAAAATCGTAATCGCTATACACAGCAGAAAAACGACCGTTCCCACCAATCCCAAAAATTTTCCAGGTGAATTCTACGGTTTGCGAAAGCTTCACCCAAAGTTCATCTTTTTCTGAATAGGTGAAATTTTGTTTGAAAACTAGTGTTTCAATCGGAGTGATTTGTGTAGATTCTCCGGTGGTTGTTAACTCGATCCCGTAAATTTCCCAAGAATCTTCCAGAATATAAATGGTTCCAGAAAAAACACGGTCTTTAGGTCGTTTGGGGATCACTTTTATTTTATTCACCAAGTTGCCCAGATCGTCGTAAAAAATACCTTCTAATTTGTAGTCGTAATAATTAAACGCATAATCGGCGATAGGGGAAACGAGTTCAGCATTTAGTTCGATCGTATTGTTATAGAAAGTAAAATCTGCATCTTGCGCGCTGTTTAAGCTAAAACCATTGTCGTCGCCACTTACTTTAGAAGCGATAATTTTCTCGTGAAAATCGTCTGGAGCTTTAAATTTTATTTTCGATTTTGTTTCAGAAAGATAAACGATTCCGCTTCTAGTAGAATCGAGTCCGCCACCAAGATCACCCACTTCTTGTCCAAGAATTTTTTCCGGAGCATTTTCAATTTTCCAAATTCCGCGCGAGTAGAAATCGGCTGTGTAAGCTTCAACTTTGGCCAGGTTTTTCTTTCGGTTAGCGATCGCTTTACGTATCACACGATCGGCAGGATTTTCATCAGAATTAATTACTACTTCCTCTAAACTGGTCGATTCTTCAGCCAGACTAACGTTTATCGTATATGGGAAAGATTGAATGTTTGCTTGTTTCTTTTGCGTTTTATAACCTAAAAATTGGTAAACGATCGTATAATCTCCCGGTTGGCTAATTTCTAATTCGTAATTACCTTCTTGGTTAGAGGTAGTTCCTGTAAAACTATTTTCAAGGTAAATATTTACGTAAGGTAATTTTTCACCTTTGGTATCGGTAATTTCACCTACCACTTGGGCAGAAACCACCCCAGAAAGTAACAAGAGTGTTAGCAGTAAAAGTCTTTTCAAAATGTTGTTGGTTCAAATTAGTTATAATCTTTTTTGATACGGTCTAGACGACGTTTGTTTTCACGATCTTTTATCGTTTCACGTTTATCGTGCGTCTTTTTACCTTTACAAAGAGCTATTGCTAATTTGGCCAAGCCACGATCATTAATAAATAATCGAAGCGGTATAATGGTTAAACCCGATTGATTGATTTGCTTTTCGAGTTTACGAAGTTCTTGCTTGTTGAGTAATAATTTACGCTCACTTTTAGGATTATGGTTAAAGTGTGTAGCGTGAGAATACTCATCGACGTGCATATTGATCACGTACAATTCTCCTCGGTGAAACTCACAAAAACTCTCGGCAATACCGGCTTTGCCTTCGCGAATGGCTTTAATTTCTGTACCGGCTAATTTTATACCTGCTACGTATTTATCAAGTATTTCGTATTGAAATTTAGCCTTCCTATTTTTTATGTTGATGTTGTTCTTTTGCATAGTAAACGCTAAAATAGTAAGCTTTTTTCAATTTAGAATAACTCTTCTGTATTATAGGACTTCTTTAAGAAATAAATGTTACAAAATAGTAAAGAAGATGCTTAAGTTTTTGGTTAAACTCTATCGATAAATTTATGGTTTGCCTACATTTGCGATAAGATTAATAAAATATACAATGAAAAAAATAATTACGCTTCTTCTGTTAATAGTTACCCTAATCGCTTGTAAAAACGACCCGAAACCTGAAAAGGTTGAAGCACAAGAAGAAAAAAGTAATAAAATGCCACCACCTCAAGATGGCGGAAAAGGAGTAGAAATTATGAATACCGTTATCGATTCTGCCGGCGGAAATCGATATGAAACGGCCACCATCGAATTTAGATTTAGAGATGCTATTTATAAAAGTACTCGTAACTGCGGAATGTTTGAGCTAAGCCGAAAAAAACAAGACAGTAGTGGTAACGAAACTTTAGGAACCGTAAACAACATTGGTTTTACCTATTATAAAAATGGAGAAGAAGAAATTCTTGCCGATACTACCGCTAATAATTATAAAAATTCGATCAACTCGGTACATTATTTTGTGCAACTACCATTTGGGTTGAATGATCCTGCGGTACGTAAAGAATTAGTTGCTGAAGATTCTATACAAGGGAAAGCCTATTACGAAATTCAGGTGAATTTTGCGCAAGAAGGTGGCGGCGAAGATTTTGAAGATACCTATATGTATTGGGTAAATAAAGATTCTTACACGGTAGATTATTTAGCGTATTCATATCACGTAAATGGTGGCGGAATGCGTTTTAGAGAAGCCATCAACCCAAGAGTTCTTGAAGGTATTCGTTTTGTAGATTATAAAAATTATGCTCCGCAAGAAAATGCTTCTCCGGCTTTACAAGATTTAGACGATTTATTTGAAAAAAATGAATTAGAGTTATTTTCAACCATCGAAAATAAAGATATCAAGGTGGAAGTCTTAGAGCGTAACTGCGCTTAACTTTGAAGTTGAATATTTACTCCTGATTATCTTCTTCCGGTAGTGGGAATTTTTTAACCTGGCTGGTTTTCTTTCCGTCAGGATAAATCGTTACAGTGTATAATTCAGAATTTTCATCGTCGGCAATGCGTTGGTATTTGTTTTTCCCTAAAACTTTATTTACGAATTGCGGAGTCGTATCTTGATGCCCCACAATAAAAACTCGCTTTCCGTTGGTTTTCTGCTGAAAGTCTTTACTGTAAAGATGATTGGCTTTGTAGAGTTCTATTTTAACTTCAGCTTCTTCAGCCGTAGGTCTTGCAGTTTCTATGGTGCGCTGATAGTTGGTGCTAAATACCAAGTCGATATTTTTATCTTTTAAAACTTCTGCCCAAAAATTAGCACGATGCATTCCTACCGGTAATAAATGCGGATCGTTCGTATCTGCTTCACGATCTTTTTCAGCGTGTCTTACAAAGTAATAAATGGTAGTATCTTTAGGTTTAAAATTGGTTTCTGCTTCGCTAATGGCCATTTTTTCTTCCTTTTCTTTTTCTTGTTGTTGCTCTTTACAACTAAACATACAAAATGTGATTAGCAGTAGTGATAGGTATTTCATTTTTTCAAGGTTTAATAATTATTTATCCGCGATTATATTTTTGAGTCATTCCAGACTTGATCCGGAATCTTATAGCGATTCATTACGAATATTTAATTTAGTCATTTAAAAGTAAACATTCCCGGTTAACTTTATATAAAAGGAAAACTTAAATTATGGCATAACGAGTTCTAGCCAAATTACCTGATTGATCTGTTGGGCAAAACTATTAAAGTTATTGTCGGAGATCACAAAAATACTAGCGTTGCCATTAAGTAATTTTGGTCCAAAACATATCCCTTCAATATTATCGATGCGTTGTTGTTGAAGTTGTTTTCGAATTTGCTTAAAGTTGAAAATTAATTCTTTGGTTGCCGGGATAATCTCTTTTTTCATTTTTCCCTTTAATTGTTCGATGGCTAAGGTGTTGCTGGCATTAGTGGCATCGGCTTTAAAAAGTAAAACAGAATTGGCTCGTTTACCTCTACCTGCTGAAAAGGCACGTTCTAAAACTAAAAACTGTTTAGGAGCAATCTCTAAAATATCGGTCACTCCATTAATTGAAAAAGGTAAATAAGGAATTTTTTGAATAGGTTCTAATAGATATGAAAATTGAAATTCTGCCTCATTCGCTTCATTAAAATACGTAAATCTTACAGGAGATTTAGTGCGGTATAATTTGGGTTGAGGTCCGTCTTCAGTTAAAGGCAATTCTGTTGCAGTCCAAATTCCGTGTTTGTTAATCGCGTGAGATAAACCTTCAAAAACACCGTTATGTCTCGGGTGTTGATCGCCTTCCGCAGAAAAATAGGAGGGAAGTTGATAATGCGATTGGTAATTTCCTTCAGCATCTATACTAAATATGGTAGGATTTTTTTCATTTTTAATAGAACCTTCGCTACTTAATATAAACTGGTTCTTTTCAGCATTATAAAGAATCGACTCCAGATCGAATCTATTATTTTTAATAAATGCTGAAGTATTTTGAAGCTCGATTTGCTTTTCAAAAACTATGGTGTCGATTTGTTGAAGAGAAGTTTTAATGTTAATTTGATAAAATCGAGGGGAAGAAGGAGCGTCGCAAACCACGTAAAAGTTTTCACCGTCAAAATCGATTCCACTTAATCCGCCAATTTCTTCATCTCCCATAAATTGTTCTGCCGGAATTATATAATCGTCTAAAAAAATCACCTGAATTGAAGCTGATTTTTTAGCTTTTCCCGCTCCGCAACTGATAAACGTAAAACTGACGATTATTAAAAAATAATATCGAAATTTATTTAAATAAGAAAATAACAAAGCCTTAAGAATAAAATGGGATTTCTTTAGCATAGCTCGAGGGTTTTTAGCGGTAAATTTAATCATTGTTAAACAACTAAAACTAAAAGCTATGAATAAGATGGAATTAGAAGGAAAATGGAAACAAGTAAAAGGAAAATTTAAACAGAAGTATGGTAAAGTAACCGATGATGATGTAACCTACTCTGAAGGTAAATTTGATGAAATGCTTGGACGTTTACAGGAGAAAACCGGTAAATCTAAAGAAGAGCTTAAGAAAGAGATTGAAACTCTATAAAACAGCTTAAAAAAATTGTTATGAAAAAAGAAAACCCTCATCGATCGATGAGGGTTTTTTAGTTTCTATAGTTTTAAATAACCGTATTTAAATTGACTATTACTTTTAGCTCTTAAAATGTAAGTATTGTCATTAACTGGTATTAAAATGCTGGTGTTTAACTCAAAATCTTCATCATATTTCACACCAATACCCGCTGAAATTATTGCTTCTTTACTAAGCTCTTCCCCAGTTGTAGAAAATATATGTCTAATAGGAAAGCGGCGGTTTCTTTTGTAGCCACGATCATTTCGAACTTCTCTGGTTTCGTTATAAAGTAAGTTAAGATTTCCGTTAGCAGTAAAAGCAAGTGTAGATAAGTATGCGCCGTTGTCGTTCTTGGTATCCGGTTCTTGAGTTTCAATTTTTTGATTCCACACTAACTCGCCGTTTTCTGTATCTAGATAACTAATTAGAAAACCATTGTTTAGGTAATTGTAATCGTATTCTATGTTCCCGGCAGCAATGTTAGTAGATTTAGATTTTTTCTCAACATAGCTTAAATCAGAAATCATCCAGGCATTTGTGTCTTCAATTATTATTTTATTGAAGGTTAAGTTAGAAACGATGTTTGTAAAGTCATTTCTTTGCATATAATCTAAAGATCCATCTGCTGCAAAGCGAGTTAATAATATTCCGCCTGCATAAGTACCAGAATGTCTACCATCCATATCTACTTTCATACCAATGGAGGTCGATTTTTCGTACTTAAGTAAACCAACAAATAGCATTTCATTATCGATGGCTTTCATTTTAAAATCGTAAATCTGGTAATTATCATCTTGTTTAAGAGAATAATTATTCATTTTATTACTGGCAGGATTCCAGTGATAAACCGATAGAAATGGTTTTTGCTTTTTTAAGTCAATTTTTTTTACAATAAATACTTCGCCGTTATTAGAAACAAAAATTTCTTGTTTTTTGTTACGGTCGTCGAGCAAATCGTATTCAAAAGTTGTTTCTTTTACTATTTTCTTATTTGCATCTAATAATAGAAGCTGAATTTTCTCTTTTTCTTTTTTATGAAAATATGTTTCTCCTAAAACAGCATAAAACTTTTTATTTTCACTTTGCGCGGTGTAGTAATGACCTTGGTTGAAAGAATTTTTAGCTTCTTGTTGAGTAATTTTTATAGGGTCGTTTTTCTCCCCAGAATCTATGTTCACATTATTCCAGAATAACTCTCTTTGTTTAAGATCGCGATTATATTCAGTATAAAAAAAAGTAAAGTCTGTTGCTTCTTGCTGATAAACGCTGTTAATGGTTAACATAGCAGAACCCATTGCAGGTTGCTTTACCGATAGGTCTAAGGATTCGATCTTTTTAAAATCTTGTAGCGAAAATTGATCGGCAGTTACTTCAAAATTAAATACTTCTAAATCATAATAAGAAGAAACTCGATACAGCTTATCTTCAACCACGTGGGTGATGGTTTTTTCAGTTTCATCGACGATACCAAAAGGGTAACCCCAATTAAATGTTTGTGCTTTTATGGCTAAATTAAAGCCGATAATGAGGCTGAATGTTAATATTATTTTATTCATTACAATTTGCATTAAATTCATCTACAATTGCCTCGAGTTTAAATAGGCCGTAACCTTTTTCTTTATTTCTTACTTTTTGGGCAAGCTCTTCATTACTTTTTACCATTTCAGCCATCTTTGAGGCAAACCCCATTATAAATTTCTGGGTTGAGATTGCTTTTTCATCATTTTTAAGAATTACTTCAGTCTCCCAAGCTCGATCTTCATTATTATACTTTCTATAGTAATATTGATTAAGGCAACCTTCTTTTTCTAGAATAAGAAATTTTTCATTTTTAAATGGGATGTCTTCGTACTTTACAGCGTGATAAGTAACATCTGCTACGTGGTAAGCTTTGATGTCTTTAGGTTTAAACTTTTCTTTTTTACCTCTTTTTTCAGCTTTAAATAAAACTTTTTCGTAGCGATCACTTTCATCTAAATATTGAATAAACCCTCTCTTTTCTTCACCATCATTCGTGATAATGTAACCTTCATAAAAATAATCAATGTTATATTCGGCATTTTGAGAAAAAGCAGATAAACTGCTGAAAACTAATAAACTTAGTAATAAAAAATTTTTCATTTTTTTTTCATTTTTAAGACCGCAAATAAAAGAACAAAAAGCTTATTTTTATAACCTAAAACGTTAATTTTTTAACAGAATTCAAATAAAAAGCCTTCGCAATTCGCGAAGGCTTTTTATTTGTTTGTCTTTGATATTGATTATTCTTCAATACTCAATAATTCAACATCAAAAATTAATATAGCATTAGGAGGAATAATTTGATAACCAGATTCTCCATAAGCTAAATGCGGAGGAATAATAAGTCTCGCTTTCTCTCCGGTTTTTAATAACATTAAACCTTCGTCCCAACCTGGGATTACTCTTCCCATTCCTACAGGTAATTCGATTGGTCGATCACGGTCTAAAGAAGAATCAAATTTCTTACCATCGGTAAACATTCCTGTATAATGTACTTTTACTTTTTGTCCTCTTTTAGGAGTTTCACCATCTTCATTGGTTTCGGTGATTTTGTAGCGTAAACCACTGTCAGTTTTTTCGTAACCTTCACTAAGGTTTTCTAACTCTTTTTCTAAGGCTGCTTTTTCTTCTTCTTTTTTCTGCTCTACTTTATCTAATTCTTGCTTAAATACCATTGGCGCATCAAACGATTTTGCATCGTCTCCTTTTCTAATGATGTTTACTTCTTGCATCACTACATCTTCAACCGGTTTATCACGCTGAGCAGTTTTTACGCTTCCTATAGAATCTACGATCTCTTGACCGCTAACGATTTCTCCAAAAACAGAATGTTTGTTATTTAAAAACGGAGTTTCTTTTAATGTAATAAAAAATTGACTTCCGTTGGTTCCCGGTCCTGCATTGGCCATCGATAAAATTCCTTTCGTGTCGTGTACTAAAGTATCATTAAATTCATCAGGGAATTTATAACCAGGACCGCCTTGTCCTGTTCCTTGCGGGTCACCACCTTGAATCATAAAATCTTTAATTACACGGTGAAATGTTAACCCGTTAAAGTATTTTTTACCTTTATACGTAGAGTCTACCATTTGGTTGTCTCCTTCTGCTAACGAAACGAAGTTAGCAACTGTAATTGGGGTTGCCTTGTAAAAAAGTTCAGCTACAAAAGTTCCTTTATTTGTTTTAAATTCTGCATAAATACCATCTTTTAATTCTGGGTATTTTTCTTTCTGGCACGCAAATGCACTAAAAGCAATTGCTAACACTAAAAGTAAAGTTTGTTTTTTCATGGTGTGTTTGAATTCTCGTTTTGATTTAAATTATCTTCTTCTATAATTTTATTTAAAGTAATGGTAGAACGTATGGGGACGTTTCTGCCAATTTTTTCTTGATCGCCATAATAACCAAAAGCTTTATAGGAAGGAAAAAGAAAGGTTAAGGTTTCTCCTTCTTTCATTAATTTTAAACCTTGGCGCAGGCCATTAAAAACATTTTCCTGATCTATTTTATACTCTCGAGTTCCAATTTCTTCTGTTGAATAAATCGAAGTTCCTTCTAAGGTAGAAATATCGTAATTGAAATTCACCAAATCTCCATAAACAGGTGAAATCGAATCTTGCGTAACTTTGGTGTTGTAGTAATACCAAAACCCATCGCTGGAAGAAATATAATTATGCGCCGTATCTTTTTGGATTATCTCCTGAATACGCTCTTCTTCTTTCGCAACTAATTTTTGATTTCTCTTTACAGATTCTCGTATAAAAGAACCGGAGTTTTGAGAAACCGGCTCTCGCGCTTCGGGTGTTTTGCAACCTACGAAAGCTAAAAGTGTAAGTATAGCGGTAAAAATTTTAAGCTTCATTTTTCAATTCATTTTCGTAATCTGCAAGAAGTTGCTCAAATTTTTGAGTGGTTTCTTTGAGGTTAAGATCGCTTTTTCCGCCGGCAGCATTAATGTGACCTCCACCTTCAAAATGCTTTCTTGCAAATTGGTTAACATCAAAATCTCCTTTAGAACGCAATGAAATTTTAATAATTTTATCTGCTTTATTTTCAATAAAAATAGCGGCAAAAATTATTCCTTTAATTCCGAGGCTATAATTTACAAAACCTTCAGTGTCACCTTTTTTAAAATTATGCTTATCGAGCTCTTCTTGAGAAAGTGTAATATAAGCCGTTTTATATTCAGAAAAAACTTTCATATTATTTAACGCCACACCTAAAAGTTGCATACGCTCGTAAGAACTGTTGTCGAAGGTATCTTGATGAATGTTAGCGTTTTTAGCACCTTTATCGATCAAATTTGCAATGACGCGATGCGTTTTACTGGTGGTTGAAGAAAACCTAAACGAGCCGGTATCTGTCATAATCCCTAAATACAACGCACTTGCAATTTCAGGAGAAATCTTATCGGTTTCATCGAGCATTTCAATGAAATTATACACCATTTCACACGTAGAAGAACAGCTTACATCACTATAGGTGAATTTTGCATAATCATCTGGTTGTTGGTGATGATCGATCATTACATAGGTGGTTTCAGTTTTTGCTAAAACTTCTTCCATCATTCCGGTGCGTGAAAAATGATTAAAATCTAAGGTGAAAATTACTTCAGCATCACTAATTAATTGTGTTGCTTTTTCAGTGTTCTTTTCAAAAATAAGTACATCTTCTTGACCGGGAACCCATTTTAAAAATTCAGGATATTCGTTAGGGGCAATCACAACGGCATCGTGTTGCTTACTTTTAAGAAAATTATAAAGCGCAACGGTAGAGCCAATCGCATCACCATCGGGGTTTTTATGCGGTACGATCACTATTTTTTTAGGACTTGCTAATAGTGATTTTAGGTCTTTAATTTCTGTTGAATTCATAGCTCACGAATATACAATTTATAATATTTCTGAATTTATTTTCAGAAGTTTGTTTATTAAAATGTTAGAAATTTAGGTATTGCGAAGGAAATCATTACTTTTGCACAAAATTTAAAAATACAATCATGGCAGGAAATAGAACTTTCACAATGATAAAGCCAGACGCGGTTGAAAACGGTCACATCGGAGCAATTTTAGAACAAATTACAGCTTCAGGCTTTAGAATTGTAGCAATGAAGTTAACGCAAATGACTACTAGAGATGCTGAAGAATTTTACTCAGTACACAAAGAGCGTCCGTTTTTTGGTGAATTAGTAGAATTTATGACTCGCGGACCTATTGTCGCGGCTATTCTTGAAAAAGACAATGCAGTTGAAGATTTTAGAACCCTAATTGGTGCTACTAATCCTGAAGAAGCTGCTGAAGGAACGATTAGAAAAAAATTCGCAACTTCTATTGGTGAAAACGCAGTTCACGGAAGTGATAGCGATGAAAATGCTAAAATCGAAGGAGATTTTCATTTTGCTGGTAGAGAGCAATTCTAAACCGCAAAACGCAATACAAAAAAAAGCTCGTTAGAAACCTAACGAGCTTTTTTGTTTTATAGAGTTGAATATTTTTATCATTTAGATTTGCGTCATTCCGAACTTGAACTAGAATCTCATAAAAATTTTAAAATTCAAACATTTGAGGATAAGAACCTGAATCAAGTTCAGGTTGACGATACATTCAATGACAGATTACAGGAAATCGTTCAAAGAAATTTTTACCGTAAAACTAATTTTTTTACCAGATCTTTCCCTAATTCTTCATTCATCATTTTAATGATTTTTTCTTTACCGTAACTCAGTTCTTCCCGTAAAACCGAAGAACTTAATTCGATATACAACGTGTCGTTATTCAACTGAATTGAGGTGGTGTATTTATTAATCGCCGGACCCATTTGCGCTTGCCAAACTTCTTTCACATTTACGCGATCCAGGCCTTTTTGTAATTTATTTTTATCGACAAAGTTTTTTAAAACATCACTTATCGATTGGTGTTCATCATTTCGTGCCATCTAAATATCCGTTAAAGCGTTGGTAAGTATAAATTATTTCTCGGTCGTTTTGTACCTGAAATTCATTTTCATCTAAACGAAGCAAAGTTTCCTGCCATTCGTCCATTGCTGTTTTGTAATGAAAGATCCATTGATCGTTTTCTTTGGTGATCGTAAAACTTTCAGCATCTTTTGTGGCTTTAAAATCGCCTTGTAAGCTTGGTTTTACTTTGGTTCGAATGCCTTTGTTGTTTTCAAATTCAATAAAATCTACTGTTTCGTTAAACTTAAAAACAGTTTCTTTTCCGTTTTTCTGTTTCACTTTTTTAATCTCCCAGTAACCATTTAATTGGTTTAAATCTTCTTTTTTAGTTTCTTGGCAACTCAAGCAAAAAGTAATGCTTAGTAAGAGGAATGCTAATTTTTTAAATTTCATCTTTTATAGTTGAATCATTTTATATTGGTTGGCATTGGCTTTTACCACATTTTCGGTTCGGTCGGCGTGCGTGTCGCTTATAAAAAGCTGACCTAAATCGTCTTTTGTGACCAAATCTACAATTTGTGCGACACGATTTTCATCTAATTTATCAAAAACATCATCGAGCAATAAGATTGGGTTTACCTTACTTTGGGCTTTCATAAAATCGTATTGCGCCAATTTTAAAGCGATTAAAAACGACTTTTGTTGTCCTTGCGATCCAAACTTTTTTACCGGATGTCCTTTAATTTTAAAGCTAAGATCATCTTTATGCGTTCCTACGCCGGTATATTGTAAAGCCATATCTTTTTGTAGATTTTTTTCAAACAATACATTTAATTTTTCGTCGCTAAGCTGGCTTTTGTATTTAATGCTCACTTCTTCTTTGGCATTACTAATACTTTGGTAGCGTTCTTTAAAAATAGGAGTGAAGGTGTTTAAAAAATCAATTCGTTTTTGGTGAATGATTTCACCCATTTCACTCATTTGTAAATTGTAAATGTCGAGCGTAGAACTGTCGAAAGTATGATTCGCCGCAAAATACTTCAACAGAGAATTTCGTTGTGATAAGGTTTTGTTGTACTTCATTAATAGGTCCAAATATTCCTTATCGTTTTGCGAGATAATACTATCGATAAATTTTCTTCGTGTTTCGCTACCTTCAATAATAAGATCTCGATCTGCCGGAGAAATGATCACTACCGGAATTAAGCCGATATGTTCACTAAACTTTTCGTAAGCTTTTGCATTTCGTTTAATTACCTTTTTCTGACCTTTTTTTACACTAACCACTATTTTTTCTGAACGTTCTAATTTTTCAAACTCACCATCGATCACAAAAAAATCGGCTTCGTGATTTATATTTTGAGAAGCGATCGGGTTAAAATAACTCTTCCCGTAAGCCAAATGATAAATGCTGTCGAGCACATTAGTTTTACCCACGCCATTATGACCTACAAGGCAATTTATTTTCTCGTCAAAATCAAAATTTGCAGTTTCAAAATTTTTATAATTCAGTAAAGAAAGTTTTTTTAAATGCATAAAGAATTGAAAAACAGTAGTTTTTTGTTGAATTTGTTAGGTCGAGAATTTAATTATTATAGTCTGCAAAGTATTGAAAAATAACAAAAAAAATCTCTTTTATATATAAATAAAAATTATATTTTTGCGCATCATTTAAGATAATTTTATGGCAACATATAAGAAAAGAGGCTACAAGCCGAAACCGGAAAAAGAGCAAGAAGAGATCAATGAAGATGAAAATGTATATGTAGAAGGAGAATCTACTACGCAAGAAGTTTTTGATAACCTTGACGAAGGTGCTAATAAAACTGAAGAATGGTTAGAAAGTAACCAAAAACCTATCTTTATTTTTATTGGGGTTGTTATTGTAGCAGTCTTAGGTTATTTAGGTTACCAAAAGTTTATCGATCAACCTAAAGAGCAAGAAGCAGCGAACGAGATCTCTCAATCTCAGGTTTATTTCGAAAATGCTTTAGACGCATCGGGTAAAGCTCAAGACTCTTTATATAATTTGGCTTTAAACGGTGGTGCTGGTAAATATGGTTTCTTAGATATTATCGATAACTACGGAAGCACCAACGCAGCAAACCTTGCTAATTATTATGCAGGTATGGCTTACTTAAATACCGGTAAATACGATAAAGCTGTAAATTACTTAGAGAATTTTTCTAGTGAAGATGAAATTTTAGCGCCATTAGCTACCGGAGCGATTGGTGATGCATTTATGCAGTTAGAGCAACCTGAAGAAGCTTTAGGTTACTACGAAAAAGCTGCAAAAATGAGAACTAACGATTTTACAACACCTAAATTCTTATTGAAAGCTGCTATTACTGCGATCGAAGTAGGAGAAGGTGCGAAAGCAGAAGAATACTTAACAACAATTGAAGATGAATATGCCGATGCTCCAGAAGCTGAAAAAATTGCAGTTTACTTAGGCCAGGCAAAAGCATTAAAATAACATATGGCAACAGCAGGTAAAAATTTATCCGCTTACGACAAAAATACAATCCCAAACGCGAAAGACTTTCGGTTTGGGATTGTTGTTTCTGAGTGGAATGACGATATTACAGAAAACCTTTTTCAAGGAGCATTTGATGTTTGGATCGAGAACGGAGTTTTAAAAGAAAACATTGTTCGTTGGAATGTTCCCGGCAGTTTTGAATTGATTTATGGTTGTAAGAAAATGCAAGAATCTTTCGAAATGTTAGATGCAATTGTAGCCGTTGGTAATGTAATTCAAGGAGAAACTAAGCATTTCGATTTTGTTTGTGAAGGCGTAACTCAGGGGATTAAAGATTTAAATATCCAATCAGACATTCCGGTGATCTTTTGTGTACTTACCGATAATGAGAAGCAACAATCTATCGACAGAAGCGGCGGTAAACACGGTAATAAAGGAGCAGAAGCTGCAGTTGCGGCTATTAAAATGGCGCAGTTGCGTAAAGACGCTAAGTTTTATAAAGAATAACGCATAGCTTACTTACTGTTAACAAAATTTGCCGCTTTAGAGCGGCATTGTTTTTGATTTTAGTAACTTTGAAATAAGCTAAAGTTATGGGAATTTTAAAAACAAGAAAGAACAAGCAGTTTAATTACAGTCCTCGCTATTACGACGATAAAGGCGAGGGGAATCCCTATAAAATACAATCAAAGTACGACCAGTACAGAAAAACGGTAGAAAGTCCCGGCGGGATCGTGAACCGTTTTAAATCTGCGTGGGCAGAATTTCAAGAAAAGTCAGATCGAGAATCTAGCAAGAGAATTATGATGATTGTTGCGATTCTAGTATTTCTTTTCTTGTTTTTAATCGACTTTGATCTATCAATTTTCTTTGCAAATTAATGGCAGACATTATTCAATTACTTCCAGATCATGTAGCTAACCAAATTGCTGCAGGAGAAGTGGTGCAACGCCCGGCTTCTGTGGTAAAAGAGTTACTCGAAAATGCGATCGATGCGGAAGCGACCCATATTCAACTACTTATTAAAGATGCCGGTAAAACCTTAATTCAAGTTTCTGATGACGGAAAAGGAATGAGTGAAACCGATGCCCGTTTGTGCTTTGAGCGTCACGCGACTTCAAAAATTAAAATGGCAGAAGATCTTTTTCAACTTAAAACAAAAGGATTTCGTGGTGAAGCTTTAGCATCTATTGCCGCGATCGCGCACGTCGGTCTAAAATCGAAACAAGAAGAGCAGGAAGTAGGCACCGAAATTAAAATTAACGGAACCAAAGTAGAATCTCAAGAACCTTGCGTAACCCAAAAAGGAACGGTGGTTAGCGTAAAAAACTTGTTTTTTAATATTCCCGCAAGAAGAAATTTTTTGAAGTCGAATGCGGTAGAAACTCGCCATATTATTGATGAATTTCAGCGTGTGGCTTTAGCGCATCCGCAAATAGCTTTTTCATTGCATCACAATGGGAGTGAGATCTTTCAATTACCAAGTACAAATCACCGTCAGCGTATTGTGAATATTTTCGGAGCTAAAACCAATGAAAAATTAGTTCCTGTTGAAGAAGAAACTGAAATTTTAAATGTACAAGGTTTTGTAGGAAAGCCAGAGTTTGCCAAGCGTACCAAAGGCGAGCAATTCTTTTTTGTGAACGATCGCTTTATTAAAAGTCCGTATCTAAATCACGCGGTAACGGCAGCTTTTGAAGGTTTGCTAAAAGAGAAAACTTATCCTTCTTACTTTTTATATTTAAACATCGATCCTAAACGAATCGATATCAATATACATCCTACAAAAACGGAGATTAAGTTTGACGATGAGCACGCGCTTTATGCTATTTTAAGAAGTGCGATCAAGCATAGTTTAGGGCAATTTAATGTCGCGCCGGTGTTAGATTTTGAGCGTGATGCCAATTTAGACACGCCATATAGTTATAAAGAGAAACAAGCGGAACATCCGATCGTAGAAGTAGATCGTAATTTTAATCCGTTTGAGAGTGAGATGAAATTTTCATCTTCTTCCTCTACTTCAGCAAAAACATCAAGTAGTAAAAGTAATTTTCAGCCTAGTTTCTCAAAGAAAAATGAAGGTTCTTGGGAAGCTTTATATACCGAATTTGATTCTTCTAAGCCAGAAGCAGACTTTAGCAATGTAGAGTTTGAAAGTGAAGAAGTAACGGGGAGTTTATTTGAAGATGAAAAGAAATCTGAATCGGGAAATACATTTCAGCTTCAGAAAAAATATATCATTAGTTCTTTAAAATCTGGTTTGTTAGTGATCGATCAGCATCGTGCGCATACTCGAATTTTATATGAAGATCTTTTAAAAAGCATTACGGTAAAAGCAGCGATAAGTCAGCAATTATTATTCCCGTTAATTCTTCAATATTCTAAACAAGAAACGGCAATGTTGCGAGAATTAAAAGACTCGTTAGAGCAAACCGGTTTTGTTTTTGCCAGAATCGAAAATCACGAAGTAGAGATTAAAGGAATCCCGAATTTAATTTCTGAAAGTGAAGTTTCTATTTTACTGGACCAATTATTGTCAGATTTTGAGAATGAAATACCCGAAAGCGGCTTTAAACAAACTGACTTATTGGCAAAATCTTTGGCAAAAAGTATGGCAATTAAAACAGGCGCGGTTTTAGATACGGTAGAACAAATTGCAATTGTAAACGGTTTGTTTGCTTGTAAAGAACCCGATGTAACACCGTCTAACCGAAAGGTGTTCGTCACGTTAGCAGTAGATGAGCTCGAAAAAAAATTCATGTAAATGGGTAGAATAACAGAAACGGTAAAAGTACTTTTAATTGCGAATATTCTTTTTTTTGTAGGAAGCCAGTTTTTAGGTGATTACGCGATTAAAATGTTAGCACTTTGGTTTCCGGAGAATGAAAATTTTGGTATTTGGCAGGTGGTGACGCATATGTTTATGCACGGTGATGTATCGCATATCTTTTTTAATATGTTTGCCTTATATATGTTTGGGAGTGTTTTAGAGCAAGCTGTTGGGCAACAACGATTTTTGTTTCTTTATTTCTCTTCCGGTTTAGCAGCAGCAGGACTTCAAATTTTATTTACTTACCTAGAATTTAATCCTGCTTATCAAGCTTTGCTCGATGCAGGAATACAACCAAGTCAAATTTATGAAAGTTTAGATCGAGCCGTACAAACTAATTCCTATCAATTTTTTCAAGGCGTTTCTCAAGAAACTGTAATGCAACTTACCGATGCTTATGTAACGCCAATGGTAGGAGCTTCAGGAGCTATTTTTGGAGTACTTGCGGCATTTGCAGTAGTTTACCCTAATCTTCCATTATACATTATGTTTATCCCAATACCGATTAAAGCGAAATATTTAATTGGAGGTTATTTTTTAATAAACGTATATTCCGCAGTGACGGGAGCTACGATTTTAGGTCCGTCAAATACGGCCTATTGGGCACATATTGGCGGAGCGGTAATCGGATTTATTACGATGTATTACTGGAAGAAAAATCAATTTAATCGCTGGAATTAAGATGAACTTTAGAGACCAATTACAATATCGTTACAATATGGCCGGCGTGGTAGAAAAACTGATCGCGGTAAATGTGCTTGTGTTTGTGGTGGTTTTTCTTCTCAAAGCGATCTTTTATCTTTTTAATCTCCCGGATTATTTAAGTGAATGGCTGGTTTTTCCTAAGCAACTAGGAGAATTTATCTATAAACCATGGACGCTTATTACCTACGCTTTTATGCATAGCGGAATATGGCATATACTTTCGAATATGCTTATTCTTTATTTTTCAGGCCGAATGTTTCTTACATTTTTCTCACCGAAGCGTTTACTTAATTATTATTTTTTAGGAGTTATTGCCGGAGCATTATTATTTATGTTAAGCTACAATGTTTTTCCAGCGTTTGCCGGAGCCGGAAATTCTTATTTGTTAGGAGCATCAGCAGCAGTTATGGCAGTTTTATTAGGCGTAACCACTCAGGCTCCAAATATGAGTGTTCGCTTAATGATTATTGGAAGCATAAAACTTTGGTGGATCGCTGCTTTTTTTGTGATCTCAGATATTGTACAAATGCCATTTAATAATCCCGGTGGGCATTTAGCGCATATTGGTGGTGCTTTGTTAGGTTATATTTACACTACTCAATTACAAAAGGGGAGAGATATTGGTGCTTGGTTCGAAAAATTAGTAGACAGTATCGTTTCTATATTTTCAAAAAAAGAGAAAACTCCGTTTAAGAAAGTTTACAAAAACAAAAACTATTCTTCTTCAAAAAGTAAAGCTTCAACAGCTACTCATCATACTGCGGGAGCTAAAGAAAAGCAACAAAAGATCGATGCAATTTTAGATAAGATTAGTAAAAGTGGTTACGAAAGTTTGAGTAAAGCCGAAAAAGATTTTTTGTTTAACGCCGGCAAAGATTAACTTTGAAGTGCTATGAAGCCTTTAAATTTCTTCGATAAAGTTATCTTTTTTGTGAATTCGCTTTTTGCGACGGCACTTTTATTGGCCTATTTATTACCATATATCCCGCCGAGTTCGTTTCCTTACCTTTCGGTGTTAAGTTTAACGATGCCGGTACTTCTGGTCATTAATATTGCTTTTTTAATTTATTGGGTTGTTAAACTGCGGAAGCATTTTCTGCTTTCATTTCTTATACTTTTATTGGGCTTTAATCATATTTTATCGTTGTATAAATTTGGTGCAGAAAAATATACTAAGCAACCTCAAGACGTAAAGTTGTTAAGTTACAACGTGCGACAGTTTAATCGCTTTAATTGGATCGAAGGTGATTCGGTAACAAATCAAATAATTAATTTTATTGAAGCTGAAAAACCCGATGTGGTTTGTTTACAAGAATACCAGCAACGTTCAGATGTTGATTTTGTTGAGTTTCAGCATAAATATGAAGTGTTAACCGATAAAAAAACGCGTTTCGGGCAAGCGATTTATACCAATTATCCTATCGTAAATAAAGGTTCGATCGGATTTGGAACTTCTAATAATAATGCGATTTATGTAGATCTTGCTGTAGGGAACGATACCATTCGCTTTATAAATATTCATCTAGAAAGTTTAAAAATTAAACCGAAAGTAAGCGAGTTTCAAGAAGGAACACGAGAAAAACTCATCGGTCGAATTGATAATTCTTTCAGAAAACAGGAAGCACAAGTAAAAAAGATTTTAAAGAATTTAGAATCTTGCCCGTATAAATCTGTGATTAGTGGTGATATGAATAATAGCGCTTTTTCTTATATCTATCGAAAGCTTTCTGAAGGTCATTTAGATGCTTTTAAAGAAAAAGGAAAATCGTTTGGAAAGACTTTTGATTTCGATTTTATCCCGATGCGTATTGATGCTATTTTAGTCGATGAAGCTTTTAAGGTGAGACAGTTTAACAGCTTTCCGAAGGTGAAATATTCAGATCATTATCCTATTTCGTGTATTTTTTCTTTGGAGAGTAAAGATTAGATCAATTCCTGATTTTCTAAATAATTCAAACTATTTGGGCCTTCATTAAACAGTAAATCTAATATCGATAAGTTAGGGATAAAGCCATATTTATCTTCAAAAACCTGTGTGTAGTGTTCAAATTTTACGGTAGGTTTTAATTTTGCATTAATCAAAAAACGTTTGTCTTCTATATTTGGTTGCTCGATCTCGTGAATGTATTCTTGCGTTTTTTGAAGCGGTTGTTCTAATTGTAAGCAATCGCAAACCGCTTGATAGCAATCGTAATTAAAATCGAGTAAAAATTTGTATTCTTTTTTAAAAAGATGAATTAATTCATCTTCGTAAAATTCGAAGAAAGGAGAAGTTCTGTAAGCAGCTTCTAACGATCGCCAATGTATGGTTTGCCAGTTAAAATCTTGCTCGATTTTTACCTCTTTATATTTTTGTCTTATGT
Organism: Mesonia mobilis DSM 19841; assembly: GCF_000423405.1. Classification (GTDB taxonomy): domain Bacteria; phylum Bacteroidota; class Bacteroidia; order Flavobacteriales; family Flavobacteriaceae; genus Mesonia; species Mesonia mobilis. Next base: position 56,529 of record NZ_KE384014.1, read on the forward strand.
TTTTCTTGCCGGTATGTTTTATAGGAATATTCAGCAACAAAGAGCCGTTAGCGCCATAAATGTATTGGCGATTTCGGTAGGTTTGCTTTTGGTAGTTATCTTCATTTTCAAAAATAACTTTTTCAGCCTGAGCTAAATGGGCAAACTGTAAAATTGACCCGAAATATGCCGGATGTAAAACAATAGCACTCATGAAGATTAAGCTTTTTTCTTACGTTTTCTAAAGAAATTAAAACCGATAAGAATGACCAATCCAATTAGAAAATAATACAAATAAGAAACCGGTTTACCATCACCACCAACGGTTGTAAATAAACGCTCCCATCTAATTTTATTGAAGAATCCATTGGCATTACCATCGTAACTCATCCAAATAAAAATGGGTTTACCTACGACGTGATTTTCGGGTACATAACCCCAAAAACGACTATCTTCACTGTTATGACGGTTATCACCCATCATAAAATAATAGTTTTGCTGGAAAGTGTATTCGTTTAAAGGTTCGTTATTTAAAAGCACTTGTTTACCGTTGACAGAAATTTTGCGCTCAAGTCCCATTTCGCTTCCTTCATAAACTTCTATAATTCTTTTATAGAAAGGAAGAGATTGCGGAGTGATCGCAACAGTTTTTCCGGCTTCAGGAATATAAATTGGTCCCATTTGATCGTGGTTCCAATTCATTTTAGCTGAAGGAAAAATACGCGGATCTGTTTTCCCTACCGAATCGATAATTCTAGTGATCGAAGCAACATTAGGATGATTTTTAAACTTCTGAATTGTTTCATCTGAAAGTGATACGAACCTAAACTGTCTTTTAGATTGATTGTACCAAGCCACAGGATCGGTGATATTATAGCGTTGTGCTAAATTTCTAAGATCGAAACCTTGGCCTTTACCTTGTACGATATAGGAATATTGAGGTTTTGCACGATCTGGTAACACTAAAGCTTCATCGTTAATGTAAACTTTACCGTCAACAATTTTTAAAGAATCTCCTGGAATACCAACTGCTCTTTTTACATAATTCGATTTTTTGTCGATTGGTTTTTGGTAGTGTTTTCCTGATCGATCACGAAACATTCTTACCGTATCTACCGGCCAGTTAAAGACCACAATATCATTACGCTCGATATCTTCAAATCCCGGAAATCTAAAGTAGGGGAGTTGCGGTTTGTTGGTGTACGATTTAACTCCTAGAAGCGGAATGGTATCGTGAACCATCGGGAAAGAAACCGTTGTTTGTGGAGCACGCGCACCGTAATGAAATTTACTTACAAAAAGAAAATCGCCTACTAATAAAGTTTTCTCTAACGAAGACGTAGGAATGGTAAAAGGCTGAATAAAATACGTGTGTACAATCGTAGCAGCAACTACAGCAAACAAAATCGAGCTTACCCATTCACCAACTTCTGTTCTTGGTTTTAAACTTCGCTCAGAAATATGTTGAACATCTTGCGTGTAGTTAATATAATATAAATAAAAGCCTAGCGTAAGTATGGTTAACCAGGTATCGAGTTTAGTATGTTTGCCAAAACTTCTAGCGGTTTCTACCCAAACTACCGGAAACATAATTAGGTTAACGATAGGAATAAAAAGAAGGATCGTCCACCACCAAGGTCGGTTGATCATTTTCATTAAAACTATTGCATTGTAAACAGGAATAAAGGCTTCCCAAGCTTTTCTGCCTGCAATTTTATAGAGTTTCCAAGTCCCAAACCCGTGAATGAGTTGAACAACTAGAAAAAATATGAACCACTGTACTAAAGTCATTTTCTTTTATTTTTTTTATAAGTAGGTTTAAGCTCACGATTGTTACATCGCGTTTTATAAACCTAACACATCTTTCATGGTGAAAACACCGGTTTTATCGTGCAACCATTCTGCAGCGATCACTGCTCCTAAAGCAAAACCTTCACGCGAATGTGCGGTGTGTTTAATTTCGATATCATCGATCGAAGAAGCGTATTTAATGGTATGCGTTCCTTTTACATCGTCTTCACGCTTGGCAACTACCGGTATCTCTTTATCACTTACTTCTTCGTTATTTTCAATCAATTTCCAGCTTTTGTTATCGGTATGCTGAAGAATGCTTTCAGTTAGAGTAATGGCAGTTCCGCTGGGTTTATCGAGCTTTTGGGTATGATGTATTTCTTCAACATCTACTTTATACTCATCAAATTTACTCATCAGTTTTGCTAAATTTTCATTCAACTGAAAAAATAAATTCACTCCTAAACTAAAATTAGAACCATAAATAAAAGCTCCGTTTTCTTCCTTACAAACTTTTACAGCTTCCTCGTAACGGTCTAACCAACCGGTAGTACCACAAGCCACGGGAATATGATGTTTAAAACAAGTTGTGATATTATTAAAAGCCGCATCTGGAATGCTAAAATCAATAGCAACATCGGCTTTTTTTAATTCTTCAACTTCAATAGGAGAAGAAGTTTTATATACAATTTCGTGATTTCTGTTAATGGCAATCTGCTCAATGGTTTTACCCATTTTTCCGTAGCCTAAAATGGCAATCTTCATAATCAAAATTTTATGTTGAGTGATAAACCGTAGTTGATGTTTCTGTTAATATGGTCGACATCGATCGCCGGATTTAATGTTAAGTCGTTACTTACATTAAATTGCTGCAAATGGGCATCTACATTGGCATCGACAATGTTTAGAATATAAATTGCTGCAGTTACTAAAATAGTTAATTCTTTATTTCTTCTGAATTGCTTTTGTGCATCTATTAATCGATCGTTTTCGAGCACTCCTTGAAATTCATCATCATTATAACCGGCTAACCTTCTTTTATAGGCGTCGCGATAGCGGTTGTATTGTTCGTCGTTATGAATATAAATGGCAACGCTGGTTCCTAAAGCTCCGTAAACGATAGGTAGTTTCCAATAGCGGCCGTTGTAAATCTGACCTAGACCCGGAAAAATCGCTGAATAGAATGCTGCTTTAGCCGGAGCAAGCGGATTGTATTCTTTAAATTTTCCTTCTTGATCGTTTACTTCAGCAATTCTTTCGGTACGTAAGGCTAAAGAATCTTTTTGAGCCTTAAGCTGAAGTGTTGAAAAAATAGCGAATACAATTAATAAGATCTTAATCTTCACCCTTTATAAGTTTTTGCAGACGTTTAAAGTCTTCTTCGGAAGAGAACGGAATGATTAACTTTCCATTGCCTTTCTTATTCACTTTTACATCAACTTTTGCACCAAAATATTCTGAAAAGTTTTTTACTGAAGATTGAATTTCTTTAGGAACGCTAGGTGAAGCCGATTTTTTTGAAGAAAAATCTTTTCCGTTTTTTTGATACGATCTAACCAATTGCTCGGTATCTCTTACCGATAGTGCATCAGAAATAATTTTCTCGTAAATTTTAAGTTGAATTTCGGTGTCTTCAACATTAATTAAAGCACGGCCGTGACCCATCGATAAAAAACCATCACGCATCCCGGTTTGAATAATTGGATCTAATTTTAATAAACGAAGATAATTGGCAATAGTCGATCTGTTTTTACCAATGCGATCACTCATTTGCTCTTGTGTAAGATCGATCTCGTCGATCAAACGTTGGTACGAAAGAGCAATTTCTATAGGATCTAAATCTTGACGCTGAATATTTTCTACCAACGCCATTTCTAAAGATTCTTGGTCGTTAGCAATTCTTATATAAGCGGGAACCGTTTTTAGTCCTACTAATTTTGAAGCACGGTAACGACGCTCACCAGATACTAATTGGTATTTATTAAAATCAGTTTTTCTAACTGTTATGGGTTGAATTACGCCTAGCTCTTTAATAGAGGTTGCTAATTCTTGTAAAGCATCTTCATTAAAACTGGTACGAGGTTGAAAAGGGTTTACCTCAATCGCCTCCAATTCTAATTCAACAATATTACCAACAACTTTATCGGCATTTTTGTCTTTAGCAGTTTTAATATCATTATCAGGATCTTTTAATAATGCAGAAAGACCTCTACCTAATGCTTGCTTTTTTGTTGCCTTCGCCATAAATCACTAACTGTTTTTCTTTATAATTTCTTCAGCTAAACTTAAATAATTATTAGCTCCTTTACTGCCTGCATCATAATTAATAATACTTTCGCCATAACTAGGAGCTTCACTTAAACGTACGTTACGCTGAATAATAGTTTCAAAAACCATTTCTTCAAAATGCTTTTTGACTTCTTCTACAACTTGGTTAGAGAGTCGAAGTCTAGAATCGTACATCGTAAGCAATAAACCTTCAATATCTAAATTGTTGTTATGAATTTTTTGTACGCTTTTAATCGTATTTAAAAGTTTACCTAAACCTTCTAAAGCAAAATATTCACATTGTATTGGAATAATAACAGAGTCTGCCGCGGTTAAAGCATTTAATGTTAATAAACCTAAGGATGGTGCGCAATCTATAAGAATATAATCATACTTCTCTTTAAGTGAAACAATAGCGTTTCTTAACATCGATTCTCGTTGGTCCTGATCGACTAACTCGATCTCGATAGCTACCAAATCGATATGTGCGGGAATGATGTCTAGGTTTGGTGATTCTGTTGAAACAATAGCATCTTCAGCTTTTAATGTGTGTTCTAAAAGTTGATAAGTGCCGGCTTCAACATTTTCTACATCAAGGCCTAAACCCGAACTAGCGTTAGCCTGCGGATCTGCATCGATTAATAAAACTTTTTTCTCTAATACACCTAAAGCGGCTGCAAGGTTTACAGAAGTAGTGGTTTTACCTACTCCGCCTTTTTGGTTAGCAATTGCAATGATTTTACCCATCAATTATTTAAGATTTAGATGGTAAAAATACAATTAATTATCCCAATTGAAAACGCTTAAATAAATAAGTTAACCTTGTTTTTTAACAATTAAAGTTAATTATTTGTCTTTCTTCTTTCTAATCATTTCTTCGAGCATATCCCACATTTCTTTAGGAATATCTTCCAGCAAGTTAAACTGTCCTGCGCCTTTAAGCCATTCGCCGCCATCTATAGTAATTACTTCACCATTCATGTAAGCTGCGAAGTCTGAAACTAAATAGGCTGCGAGATTAGCCAGTTCTTGATGTTCACCCACACGTTTAAGCGGGACTTTTTGTGCCAAGTCGAATTTATCTTTTAGATCTCCCGGTAAAAGTCGATCCCAAGCGCCTTTGGTTGGGAAAGGTCCTGGAGCTATGGCATTAAATCGAATTCCATATTTTGCCCATTCTACCGCCAATGAACGCGTCATTGCTAAAACGCCTGCTTTTGCTGTTGCTGAAGGAACCACATAAGCAGAACCCGTCCAAGCATAAGTAGTTACAATATTCAAAACAGTTTTCTCTTTTTCACCCTTATCGATCCAATGTTTACCAAACGCAAGCGTACAATTTTTGCTTCCTTTTAAAACAATATCGATAATCGTATCGAATGCATTTGCCGAAAGACGTTCGGTAGGAGAGATAAAGTTTCCTGCAGCGTTATTCAGTAAAACGTCAACGCTTCCCATTTTATCGATGGCTTCATTCTTCATTTTATTTACTTCATCATAATTTCGCACGTCACATTGTATCGCAAAACATTTACCACCGGTTTCTTCTTCTAATTCTTGAACGGTAGTTTTCAATTTTTCTAAATTTCTAGAGGTGATCGCTACTTGAGCTCCTAACTCTAAAAAGTATTTGGTCATCGATTTTCCTAAACCGCTACCGCCGCCGGTAACTACGATATTTTTATTTTTTAAGGCGTCTTCACGCAACATTTTCTGTTGAAAGTTCATTTGAATAGTATTAAAATATAGTTTTTTTTAAAAATACAGACTATTGGGTATTTTATTGATAGACTTTTGTAATTATTTTAAAAAAACTAAAACAAGCTTTATGAAAGTCAATACTATATTATTTATCTTCTTACTTAGCTACGCAAACGTTGTTGCTTTTCAGGTTGAAATTCTAAAAATCGATTCAAAAGTATTAGGAGAAGAAAGAGAATTAATTGTTTCTGTTCCTATTGATTACAAGGAAAGTAATAGAAAGTATGAGGTAATTTATGTTCTAGACGCGCAAGAAATAAAATTTTTTGATGCTGTAAAAAACACAATAGATTTTCAGAACTATAATTTAGTGCCTATGATTGTAGTTGGTATTGTTTCTTCTAATAGGAATCAAGATTTTCTACCGAATGTCAATCATATAGAAACAAAAAAAGTTTAGCATTAACAGGATATGGAAATGCTGAAAAATTTCAAAAGTTTATTTTAGAAGAAGTTTTTTCTGAAATAGATAAACGTTACAGAACTCTTCCTAGAAAATTAGGTGTTGGCTATTCTAACGGTGCTACTTTTCTAAATTATAACCTTATTAATAATCCTAATTTTTTTGATATTTATTTTTTGATAGATGCAAATTTAAGTTTTGATAAACGGCAGCTACAAAATTCTTTAAGTAATAAAAATTTATCTGAAGAAATAGAGGGTAAGAAATTTATCTACGCTTGTGCAACAAATCAAAATTCAGAGTGGGTGAATTCTTCTAAAGATTTTTATACTTTACTTAATCAAAAGCTATCTGGAAAAATAATTTTTAGAAAAGATTTTTTTGAGGCGGAATCACATCAAACGGTATTTCAACAAGCAATAATAAACGGTCTTAAAGCTTATTTCAATTATCAATATTTTAATGCAAGTAATTTAGTAGATTATTATAAAAATATAGAAAAGGCAAATATCTACAATTTTAAGGACACTGAAATATTAGCATTAGCTAAGGCTTTTAATGATAATGGTTTACCAAATGAAGCAAAAGTAATTATAGACGCATTTAAAAATAAATTAACATTTGAATCTGTTGAAAATTCAAGAGATTTAATTGGACTATTTGAGACAGGAACTTTATTTCTTGATTTAGGTTACAAAAACATTGCAAAAGAATATTTTACAACTTGTGCTGAAAAATTAGAAAAATTTAAAACTCATATGAATAAGCAACAATATGAAATAGGTAAGGAAATGCTTGAGGAGAAAATGAAATATTTTGATTAAAAATCCCCGATAACAGGGATTTTTTGGATAGTCTTTTGGAGTTAATTTTAGTTTTTAAAATAAAAATTGAGCATTATGAAAAAAATAGCATTCTTCACCGGCGCACTTTCTACCTCGATTGTGATGATCGGGATTCTTTTTAAATATTTTCATTGGCCGTTTGCAAATGTGTTAATCGCTATAGGAATTGTTCTTTTCGCTTTGTTTTTTGTACCAACAATGACTAAATATATCTATGATCGCCCCAGTAGAGATGAGTTATAAATAAATACATTCTTATGAAAACAATAGCCATTACAAGCGGTATCTTATATGTTTTAGCAACAATTATTGGTGCTGTCTTGCAGTTAATGCATTGGCCTTATGGTGTGATTATACAAAACACCGGTTTTTCATTATTACTTTTTGTATTTATACCAAGTTTAATTTTTTATGTAAAGCGGTTAAGAAGAGGTGTTCATCGAAAATTTTAAAAGTTCTTAAGCCTAAGTTATTTAAAGCCCATTCAATAATTTTATTCTACCGAATCAATCAAGATTTCTAAAATCTGAATCGCCGCATCACTAATTTTAGTTCCCGGACCAAAAACTGCTACCGCTCCGGCATCAAATAAATATTGATAATCTGCGGAAGGAATCACCCCGCCAACAATCACCATAATATCTTCGCGATCGTGTTTTTTTAATTCTTCGATCACCTGCGGAACCAAGGTTTTATGTCCTGCCGCTAAAGATGAAACTCCTAAAATATGCACATCGTTTTCTACCGCTTGCTTAGCAGCTTCTTGCGGCGTTTGAAACAACGGACCAATATCTACATCAAAACCAACATCGGCGTAACCGGTCGCAACAACTTTAGCGCCACGATCGTGACCATCTTGCCCCATTTTAGCAATCATAATTCGTGGTCGGCGACCTTCTAACTCTGCAAACTGGTTCGCTAATTCTTTTGCTTTTTTAAACGATTGATCGTCTTTTATTTCTTTACTGTACACGCCACTAAAAGATTTGGTTTGTGCTTTATGTCTGCCGTAAATTTTCTCTAAAGCCATGCTAATTTCTCCGATACTTGCGCGCTCACGAGCTGCATTTACGGCTAAAGCTAAAAGATTTCCTTCTTCTTTTTCTGCAGCTTCGGTTAATTTCGCTAAAGCTTGCTGAACTTTTTCTTCATCACGATTTGCCTTCATTTCCGCTAATCGTGCAATTTGCTGCTTACGAACGGTTTGATTGTCGACTTCTAACGTGACGATCGGGTCTTCTTTTTCTCGGCGAAATTTATTTACGCCGACAATAATATCTTGACCACTATCAATTCGCGCTTGCTTTCTCGCGGCAGCTTCTTCAATACGAAGTTTTGGAATACCTTTTTCAATCGCTTTGGTCATTCCGCCTAATTCTTCTACTTCTTCAATCAGTTTCCAAGCTTTTTGAGCGATTTCATCGGTAAGTTTTTCTACATAATAACTTCCCGCCCAAGGATCTACTGTTTTGGTGATCTCGGTTTCATCTTGTAAATACAATTGCGTATTTCTGGCGATTCTTGCTGAAAAATCGGTAGGCAAGGCAATTGCTTCATCTAAAGCGTTGGTGTGCAAACTTTGTGTGCCACCAAAGGCTGCTGCAGCGGCTTCAATACAAGTTCGCGCCACATTATTAAAAGGATCTTGCTCAGTTAAACTCCAACCACTGGTTTGACAATGTGTTCTTAACGAAAGTGATTTTGAATTTTTCGGGTTGAATTGCTTTACCAATTTAGCCCACAACATTCTTCCGGCGCGCATCTTGGCAATTTCCATAAAGTGATTCATCCCAATAGCCCAGAAAAAGGAAAGACGCGGAGCAAAACTATCAATATCCATCCCGGCTTCGAGTCCTTTTCTGATGTATTCCAAACCGTCGGCTAACGTATACGCCAATTCAATATCACAAGTGGCTCCAGCTTCTTGCATATGATAACCAGAAATACTAATGCTGTTGAAACGAGGCATATTTTTCGACGTATATTCAAAAATATCTGAGATAATTTTCATCGAAGGAGTAGGCGGATAAATATATGTGTTACGCACCATAAATTCCTTTAGAATATCATTTTGGATCGTTCCTGAAAGCTGTTCAGGTTGTACACCTTGCTCTTCTGCAGCCACAATATAAAATGCCATAATTGGTAGAACGGCGCCGTTCATCGTCATCGAAACCGACATTTTATCGAGCGGAATTTGATCGAATAGAATCTTCATGTCTTCTACAGAATCTATTGCAACACCGGCTTTCCCAACATCGCCAACTACACGTTCGTGATCGCTATCGTAACCGCGATGCGTCGCTAAATCGAATGCCACTGAAAGTCCTTTTTGTCCGGCTGCCAAATTTCTTCTGTAAAAAGCATTACTTTCTTCTGCCGTAGAAAATCCTGCGTATTGCCTGATCGTCCAAGGTCTGCGCACGTACATCGTAGAATAGGGTCCGCGTAAGAATGGAGAAATACCGGCCACAAAATTGAGATGTTCTAAATTTTCAACATCTTCTTTCGTATAGACTTTTTTGATCTTGATTTTCTCTGCGGTAGTAAATTCTTTATTTTCAGAATTTTTGTAATTTAATTCTGAAGTTTGAATTTTTATATGTTGAAGGTCTTTTCGAGCCATTTTAATTGAGTTTAAAATTTTACATCAACCTGAATTTGTTTCAGCCTGACGTTAATCATATTTTGAAAATTACTCCGTTTCTAAGCGTTGTTGTTCACTTTTTTCTGCGAGTCTTTTCTGAATAATCGGCTTTAAAAGCGTTTTTCGTTCATTTTTTTGCAGAAATGGTGATTTCTCTAAATCTGCTTTCATTTTATCTTCTGGGTTTTGGTACTTGTTGGTACCCACCAAAGTTTTTTCAGCATCATTAAATTGTGCTAATTCTTTATTGGCACTTTCTTTAATTTTTCGCTGAATGGTTCCTTCTTTTAGAGAAGTGATCCAACCACCGGCTTTTTCAATAGATTTGAAAATTTCTAAGGCTTTCTCTGCCAGTTGCGAAGTAATTTCTTCTACATAATAACTGCCATCACTGGCATTCGCCACTTTATCGAAATAACTTTCTTCTTTTAAGATTAAAAGTTGGTTGCGGGCAATTCTTATTCCGAAGTCATTATCGTGGTGATAAATTTCATCGTAAGGAAGGTTGCAAACCCAATTGGCACCGCCTAAAATTGCACTCATACTTTCGGTAGTGGTACGTAACATATTTACATTATAATCGTAAATAGTTTTGTTTCTTCGGGTTGGGAAAGCTAAAATTTGAATAGTTTCCGGAGCTTCGTAAGCACTCGCTAAACTTGCATAAAGTTGACGTAAAGCTTTCAGTTTAGCAATTTCAAAAAAGTAATTAGAACCTGTAGCTACTTTAAACGTAGGTTGAAATTCTTTTAATTGCTGCGGAAAATGTTCGTTTAGATGATTTAAATATTCATTGACGTGTGCCATTGCATACGCTAATTGCTGCACGATATTGGCACCGGCATTTTGATAAATCGAAGTATCGACACTTAGTTGAGTCGGAATTTCTTTATTCAGTTGAATAAATTCAGCCAAGATTTGATGATCCTCTTGTTGATTACTGAACCAGTTTCCGGTAGCTGAAAGATGACCAACAATATCTACACTCACCGAAATTTGATGTTTTTTACCTTGAACAATTTCTTTTAACTGTTGAGGCGTTTCTTTCGACAAAAATTGAAAGTCGAGAAATATCGGAGTATTTTCGATATCGATTTCGGTTAATAAGTTTGAAAAATTAATTTCAGCAGAAGGAATCACTAACCACAAAGCTTCAGCACCTTTTTCTAAGCTTTCTAATAGCGAAGCTGCTGTGGTATTTTCAGAAATAATAAAACGTTCTGTAATTTTCCAAGGTTGAAGTGAAGTAGGAGCGTGGCTCGGTTCAAAATTATCTTGATGGTAAAATGGTTTTACATCGATGCCTTCGTTGCTATGAAATAGTAAACTTTCATAATCGGCTCCTTTTAAATCTACCTGAATTTTTTGTTTCCATTCTTTAGCGGAAACTTCTTTAAAATCTTCAAATAATTTTTTACTCATTTTCCTCGTTCTTTTTCAGGCTATCTTCATATTCAATAATAAAAATCTCTTCACCTTCACGCTTCATAAAATATTCTTCTCGGGCAAATTTTTCTAATTCAGAAGAATCGTTTAGTCCCTCAATGATAGCTTTGTCTTTATTAATTTCTTTTTGGTAGTAAGCTTTGTTGTTGTTAAGCTCGTCGAGTTCTTCATCGAGTTCGTTATGCACCAGCCAACTGTTGCTATCTAAAAATAGCATCCAGATGCCAAATACCAAAAGAATAAGCACATATTTATTGCTTATAATTTTAAACCAACGTTTCTCGCGAAGCTCTTTAAAACCCATAGTAACGAATATACGAAATTAGTCTAAGCGTTCTCTAATAATTGTCTGCACAATATCTACAGCAACCGTGTTGTAACGGTTATTCGGGATAATGATATCGGCAAACTCTTTAGTGGGTTCTATAAACTGCTGGTGCATGGGTTTAAGTGTGGTTTGGTAACGATTTAAAACTTCGTCTAAATCGCGCCCGCGCTCCTTCATATCTCGTTTTAAACGTCTTATTAAACGCTCGTCACTATCGGCGTGAACGTAGATCATAATGTCGAAAAGCTCTCGCAATTCTGGATGCGTGAGAATAAGGATCCCTTCTACCAACATTACTTTTTTAGGAGCAGTTTCTATCGTTTCTCCCGTGCGGTTATGTTCTTTAAACGAATACACCGGTTGTGGTATCGACTCTCCGGCTCTAAGTTGAATTAAATGTTTGGTAAGTAAATCAAAATCGATCGATTGCGGGTGATCAAAATTAATTTTTGTACGCTCATCGTAAGAAAGGTTACTAGTGTCTCGGTAGTACGAATCTTGTGAAATTACGGCAACTTCTTCGTGCTGTAATTCATCAATGATAGTATTGACTACTGTGGTTTTTCCGCTTCCGGTTCCTCCGGCAATCCCGATAATGAGCATAATTCTAAATTTTTCAGCAAAATTAACGAATTATTAAAATTATGAAATAGCAATGCGGTATTGTTATTAACGAATTTCTGTTGTTGAATTATTTTAAAAAAAAAGAAATAAGACCTTTTGAGTAAACTCTTGGAGGCGAAAAAGGTTTATACTGAAAAAATAGTCAGAATGATGCGATTCTGGATCAAGTCTGGAATGATGTTCATATCAATCTAAAAATCTCTTTTTTTGTCGAAGCAAAAACAGCTTTAAATGATAAAGAAAATGAGATTTTTCGTGTTCTTTAGCCGTGTTGTGATGTTGGTTGAAGCTATTTAAAGCAGCTTGTAAATCTCCCTCAGCTTGAATCGCGTGCCAGAATTTTTCAAAATCTTCTTTAATATTCTCTAGTTGAATAGTAATGTGTTGCGGTTGATACTTCAGGAACTCATCGATGTTTGCTGTAACGGTATCGACATAATCATAACAAACTTGCAATTGTTCTTCTTTGGAAAGCATTTCTGGCGGATTCATTTTAATTCCACCGGCATAAGCATCTACCATGCTTTTCTTTTTAAAAAATCGTTTACTAAAACTTTTTGCCGTTTTATCACGATCTCTTTTTAAATGCACATAAAAAACTTGATCCGGAAATTTTTGTTCTAATTCTCCCAAATGCCAGCTCAAGCGATTGTCTGCTTCAATATGATTTTTAGGATAATCAAAACGAGCCGGACCTAATTTTTGCGATCGAGTTTCGTGACCACAAGTAAAATTAGTGATGTATTTACAGGCTTCAATAAAGCTGAAAGAACCACAACGCCCCGTTCCTAAAACAAAAATGTACATCGAAAATTGAATTTGATTTCAAAAATAAGTAAAGAAATTTTAACCCTTCCGACTTTTTCAACTAAGATTGAAAAAGCCACCTTCCCTTAATAAGGGAAGGAACTTTTTATGTTATAATGAAGTTGAAATTGAAATTGAAATCAAACTTGAAGTTTAGCTTAAACAAACGAACCCCTAAAACCTACTCCCCAAAACCTAAAATCTAACTTAGTGATGATGACCGCCGCCTTCGCCTTTTTCGGCTTCGGCTTGTAAGTAATAAGCGTTATTGAATGCAAATTGGGTTTCTTGAGGTTGTTTTTCGAGTAACTGAATGGCCGTCCAGCCGCTATTGGTTTTTCCGGTTTTTACTTCTAGTGGAGAAAAACTCCATTCTTTTTCATTTTTTTCTGCTTTATAGATGTAAAAACGATCTCCGTTTTTTACCACAGCACTTTCGGGGATGGCAAGCGTCGTAGAATTCTCCGTTAAAATTCTTCCTTGAATATACATTCCCGGAATCAAATTTCCTTTTTTATTTTCAATTTCGGCGTGTACGTGAACCGCTTTCGGACTTTCTTCAAAAGTTTTACTAATCGAATAAATACTTGCCGAAAGTTCCGTTTCGGGTAGCGATTGCACGGTAAACTTAATTTTTTGATCTACGGCGATTTTATGAACGTCTTTTTCGTAAACCATCAAATCTGCGTGTACGTGATGCGTGTTGATAATCTCAAACAAGTCGGTTTGTGGTTGCACATATTGTCCGGTTTTTACTTCCACTTTTTGCACCGCGCCTTCGATTGGGCTGCGCAAAGCAACACGTTCTTGAATGTTCCCTTTCTCCAGATTACTAAGATTAATATTTAAGAGTTTCAGCTTAGATTTGAGTCCGCTCACCAAGCCTTTTTTTGCTAGGTAATCGGCTTCTGCTTTTTGAAAATTCATCCCAGAACCTACGCCGCCTTCATACAATTTTTTCTGACGCTCATATTCTTTTTCTAAATATTTTTGGTTGTGAAAAGCCTCTAAATAATCGGTTTGCAACTGAATAATATTAGGATGAGATAGATAAGCAACCACTTCACCTTGTTTTACTTCATCACCTTCGATCACTTCAATTTTAACCACATTTGCGCCAACGATGGTCGTTACCGTAGCTTCATTTTGTGGCGGAACTTCTAATCTACCATTTGCTTCTACAAAACCATCCATATTTCTATGCGTGAGGGTATCTACTTTTAAATCTAGTGCTTCAGCTTGTTCTAATGAAAGATGAATGCCTTCTTTTTCGTGATGTTCTTCTGTTTCTTCGGAAGAATTTTTATTGTTAGTTTCTGCTGAATTATTTCCGCAGGAAATCAAGAGTAAACATAAAAATGTATAACCTAAGGTTTTCATGATTGTTGTATTAAAAGTTATTTCCTGCAAGGTTTTGAAAACCTTGTAGGTCTTAAAGTGATTGGAAAATAGACCTACAAGGTGAAAAAAGACCTTGTAGGAGGGATGACGATAATAGGTTGAGTTTGAAATTATATTATTCATTTTCAAAATAAGTTAATTCGAATTTAGCGTTGAGGTAATTGTTGATCGCTTCAATAGCGGCAAGTTCTGTTTCGATCGAATTTCGAAGCATTTGGGTAAAAGCTGTATAATCGATCGCGCCTTCTTTGTATGCCAATAAAGCGCCGTTTTGCTGTTCTTGAGCTAACGGCAAAGCTTCTTGTAAATAGAAATCTTTCGATTTTTTCCATTTCATAAAACCTTGCAAGCTTTGCTGATAATTGATTTTTAATTGTTGCTGAATAAAATCGGCTTCATTCTGAGCGATTTGCTGCTGAATTTGAGCTGTTTTGACGCGTGTTTTCTCGCTTCCCGAAAACAACGGAATCGAAACTCCGGCTTGATACGTATAAAAACCGCTTTGGTTTTGCACTTCTTGAATCCCGTATTGTACATTAAACTTGGGTAATAGATCGGCTTTGGCGGCGCGATAATTAGCTGTAGAAGTTTCTAGTTTTTGCTCAGCAACTTGTAACGCAGGATGATTTTCTAAAGATTGCTCGATGATCAATTCGTCATCTGCCAAAATGAGTTCATCTTTAACGCCAAGAGTATTTTTACTATTCAGCCATAAATTCAGTTTTTGTAGTTCAATTAAATAATCGTCGTAAGCTTGTTCTTTTTTTATGGCAATTTGTAAGGCTTGATTTTTTGCTGAAGAAAATTCAAGTTTCGAAATCGCTTCCACTTCATAATTTAATTCTACCGCTGTTTTAAACTTGCTGTAAATAGAATCTAAGCGTTGGTATAACTGAAGTTTTTGTTTAGCGCTATAGGCCGATGTCCAGGCTTTTTTTACTTCTCGTTCGATTTCAAGTTGAGAAAGCGATAAGGCTTCTTCGGCTAATTTTACTTCAGCATTCATTAATTTTTTCTTGGCTGAAATACCTAACAAATCTATATTTTGTTGCCCAATATTTACCCACGTATAAACGCCTTGATTATCGTTAATTTCTTCTCCGCTTGTGTAAACTTTTGTGGTTCCTAAATCTAAAACATTGGCCTTTTTCGCTTGCTGTTGATTAATTTCTAATTGCTTGTTTTTTAATAACGGATAATTTTCCTCTGCCAGTTGAACGGCTTCATTTATTCCAATTTCTGTGATTCGTTGGTCTTGCGCATTTCCGTTTAATGGAATGAAAAAGAAAATTACAATTCCCGCAATTGCAGTAGTTGTCAAGGATTTTGATGTACGTTCTTTTTTCTTCTCGATCCATTGATAGAGTATAGGAAGTATAAAAAGCGTAAGCAAGGTTGAAGTAATTAAACCACCAATCACTACCGTTGCTAAAGGTCGTTGCACTTCAGCTCCCGAGGATGCAGAAATGGCCATCGGTAAAAACCCTAATACATCGGTAAATGCAGTTAGCATAATAGGACGAACGCGACGTTTAGTCCCTTTTAGAATTCGGTTGGTAAGATTTTTTTCACCTTCTTCTTTCAATTCATTTAAACCATTGATCATTACCAATCCGTTTAAAACTGCCACTCCGAAAAGTACAATGAACCCAACGCCGGCAGAAATACTAAACGGCATATCGCGTAACCAAAGCGCAAAAATACCGCCGATGGTTGCCATTGGGATGGCGAGATAAATCATTAAGGTTTCTGCAAAAGATTTTAAAGCGAAATAAATCAAAATGAAAATTAGCACCAAAGCAATGGGTACAACGGTTTGTAGTCGATTGCTGGCACGTTCAAAATTTTCAAAAGCACCGCCATAGCGAATGTAATAGCCGGCAGGTAATTTAAATTCTTCGTCTAGTTTTTGCTGAATATCTTCTACCACCGATTGTACATCGCGATTTCGAATATTTATCCCAACATAAGTACGCCGGTTGGTATTGTCGCGACTAATTTGCATAGGTCCCGGTTGGTAACTAATATTGGCGATTTCCCGCAGCGGGATTTGATTTCCGTTAGGTAAATCTACATACAGATTTTCTACATTCTGGATGTTTTTTCGTTCACTTTCTGCCAGGCGAACGACCAGATCGTAGCGTTTTTCACCTTCAAAAATAACTCCGGCTTTACCTCCGGCAAATGCTGTTTGAATAAGCGTATTCAGTTTATTAATTTGTAAGCCGTATTGCGCTAGTTTGTTACGATTGTAATTAACGGTGATTTGTGGTAAACCGGTGGTGGCTTCCACTTTCATATCGGCAACGCCATCTACACTCGCTATAATTTTTCCCATTTCTTTGGCTTTGTCTGCCAAAACTTGTAAATCTTCCCCGAAAAGTTTAATGGCAACGTCTTCCCGAACACCCGAAAGTAATTCGTTAAAACGCATTTCGATAGGTTGTGTAAATTCGTAGGAAACGCCGGGAATTACGCTAATATCTTCTTTAATATTAGCGATGAGTTCTTCTTTAGTTGAAGCGGAAGTCCATTCTGATTTTGGCTTCAGGATAATGAATGTATCAGAAATATCCATTGGCATTGGGTCGGTAGGAACATCTGCGACGCCAATACGACTAATTACCGATTTTGCTTCGGGATAATTTGCTTTGATAATTTTTTGAACTTTGGTAGTAGTTTCCATCATTTCTGAAAGGGAACTCCCCGGTTTTAAAATCACGTGAAAAGCAATATCACCTTCATCGAGCTGCGGAATAAATTCACCGCCCATTTTGGTAAAAGTAAAAATGGCTAAAGCCAAAACGAGGATAGAGCTTCCGATGATCCATTTTCCTTTGGAAAGACTTTTTAGCAAAGCTTTTTCATAATTACGTTCTACCCAAAACACAAATTTATCTCCCCAAGAAGGTTTAGATTTTTTCGGAACTCTAATAAATAAAGCCGAAATCATAGGAACGTAAGTTAAACAAAGAATCATCGCGCCGATCATCGCAAAAATAAAGGTGAGCGCCATCGGTCTAAACATTTTGCCTTCAACGCCTTCTAATGCTAGAATCGGAATAAAAACGATCATAATAATGAGTTGTCCAAAAAAGGCTGAATTCATCATTTTTTTAGAAGCTTTCGCAGTAATTTCATTTCGGTTTTCAGAAGTGATTTCTACTTGTTTTTTCTTTACATAAGCATAAAGGAAGAAAACCGTACTTTCTACAATAATCACCGCGCCGTCAACGATAATTCCGAAGTCAATCGCGCCCAAACTCATTAAGTTTGCCCAAACATCAAAGACATTCATCAAAATAAAAGCAAACAATAACGCTAGCGGAATCGTAGAAGCAACGATCAATCCGCCGCGCCAATTCCCTAATAAAAGTACGAGTATGAAAATAACGATAAGTCCGCCTTCGATGAGGTTATTTTTAATTGTTCCGGTGGTTTCAGCAATAAGATCACTTCGGTCTAAAAAAGGTTGAATATGAACACCTTCGGGCAAAGATTTTTCGATTTGCTGCATACGCTCTTTTACGCGAGTAATTACCTCGTTAGAATTTGCGCCTTTCAGCATTAAGATCATTCCGCCAACGGCTTCGCCTTTTCCATCTTTGGTTAAAGCTCCGTAGCGAACGGCATTACCGATTTTTACTTCAGCAACATCTTTAATTTTTATGGGAATTCCGTTTTCATTTTTAATCACCATTTGCCGAATATCGTCGAGGTTCCTTGCCAAACCTTCACCACGAATAAAATTAGCCTGATGATTTTTTTCAATGTAAGCGCCGCCCGTGTTTTGATTATTTTGCTGTAGCGCAGAAAATACTTCAGCAATGCTCATACCGATCGCTTTCAATTCTTCAGGTTGTACGGCGACTTCGTATTGTTTAATCTTTCCGCCAAAGGCATTTACTTCAACCACGCCGGGAACTAAGGACATTTGCCGACGAATGATCCAATCTTGAAAACTACGTAAATCGGTACTCGAATATTCATTTTTATACTCGTCTTCAACTTCTAAAGTATATTGATAAATTTCGCCAAGACCAGTAGAAATTGGTCCCATCGTAGGTTTACCAAAACCTTCGGGAATTTCTTCTTGAACTTCGATTAGTTTTTCGGCTACCAATTGTCGTGGAAGATACGTGCCGGCTTTGTCTTCAAAAACAATGGTGACGACCGATAGGCCGAAACGCGAAACCGATCGAATTTCTTTTACCTGCGGAAGATTACTCATCGCGACCTCAACAGGATAGGTGACAAATTGCTCAATATCTTCGGTGCCTAAATTGGGCGCTTGGGTAATTACTTGTACTTGATTATTGGTAATATCGGGGTTGGCATCGACAGGAACTTGGCGCATACTCCAAATACCAAAACCGATCCACGCGATCATTAGCAAGCCAATGATCATTTTATTGCGTATCGAAAAATCAATGATTTTGTTAATCATGAAAATGTGATGTTTTAATTTTTTACATTAAATAGGAGGGAAGCAATTATTTATTCAATTTGAATACAGGAGTTTCTTCAGACTGAAGTAATTTAACTATATGCCTTTTGTTATCAGATGTTCTATGAAATTCCGAATCAAATCAGGAATGACGAAAAGTAAATACATTTAGCACTTCGACAGGCTCAGTGCGACAAAATCGAATTGAATAATATGCTTCTTTTGAGGAGGTTTTTCAGTGAATTACTGAAAAATTATGCGTGGCGTGGAAGTTGTAAAATACGGTTTTGAATTTCTTTACCGGTATTTTCAAAAAGGAGAAAAGTTGCTGTAGAAATTTCTGGGGTGATCATTTTAAATTCAGAAAGCTGTACGTCGATCACGTGAATATGACAGCAATGGCATTGACAAAAAGGCGAACATAGATCTGATGAATGTTCGTGATCTTGATGCCCGTCTTCTGAAGATGTTAGATGAATACCACTTTGCTCTTCTAAATCTGCCACATTATCGTTGCAGGGCATAAAATTAAGCCCAAAAATGTAGATCGCTAATATGGCGGTAATGATTTTCATGGATTTCAAATATATAAAAAATCTTGTAGGTGGACTCGGTAAGGATGAAGAAGTATTAGTCATTTTCTAATGCTTTATTGATCCAATTTTTTAAAGTTTTAACCTCAGCAAGCGAAAGATTTGCATCTTGGTGTAATAACAAATATGATTTTAGAGGCATTTCTTTAGCTTCAACTTCTTCTAAAATTTCTTTAAGAGCGTGCTGTTTTTTTTGATGTGAAAGTTTTCCCCATTCAGAAAAATTAAGATGTTTTTTTCCATCTTCTACGTGTTCGGCTAAATAATAGTTAACAAGAGTGATTTTATCATACCAAGGATATGATGTATTGTTAAAATGACAATCGTAACAAGAAGTTTTTAGAATACTCATGACTTCAGCAGGAACATTTTCGACTTTTGCAATATCAGTATCAGGGACTTGTTGATAAGTGTTTTCTTCCGGACCAAAAAACTGAGCAATAATAAACACTGCAATTAATATAATTAGAATGATATTGAAGGTCTTTTTTCTTGAAGCCATTTTCTGTTGTTTTACAATTTAATGAATTCTCTAATATACTATGAAATTGAAACCGCCTGATATAATATTTGCATTTAAACCAGTATTACGCTCGTAATAGTGGTAATTAAGGTCGATACTTTTTAAGGCTAACTTCCAAAGATGAAAGCCGGTAAAAATATCTGTATATGTCACACCTAAAC
Organism: Mesonia mobilis DSM 19841; assembly: GCF_000423405.1. Classification (GTDB taxonomy): domain Bacteria; phylum Bacteroidota; class Bacteroidia; order Flavobacteriales; family Flavobacteriaceae; genus Mesonia; species Mesonia mobilis. The sequence continues at coordinate 76,553 of NZ_KE384014.1, forward strand.
CATATTGATTGGCTGTGAATTTAGATAAGTCGTAATCTGAGGTATAAAATTGATCTGTAGATAAATGTTGCTCGTAAGGAGCAAAATAATCTGCTGCCGATTGAGAATAAAATCTGTAAGACGGAATTATTGTAAATTTACTACTAATTTTTGTGGGTATTTCAATTTTTGCGGTATGTGAGGTAATACCCCAATCGTCGTTGTAAAAACGATAATAAGTTCTGAATACAAAAGTTTCGTTGAGGTAATAGTTTAACCTGCCGCCAAGCGCTAGTTTAAAACGAGTATCGGGTAAAAGCTCATTAGCGTCTGCAAGCTGAAAATTCTCAATAAACGAATCTTCAACATCGGCGAAATAAACTCGCTGAAATGGAGTAGAAAGTAAACCTTGTTGCTGCACAACATCTACTAATAAACTTCCTTGCGCACGTTTAGAGAGAATTTGTGAAAAGCTTAAACCTAAGGAATAAGAGTTTCTACTTTCATCTGAAAATTCATTGAAAATAGGCGCATAATTAGTGTTGCCGGTAATTGTATGAGCATTGAATAAATTACTGTTTAAACCGCTTCCGTTTTCTGAAAATGGGCGTAATTCATAAGGATAAATAGAATTCCACGTATCTAAATACACATTGACATTGACAGAGATTTCTGTATTTTTCTCATTGAAAAGTTGCGTGTAGCTTCCGCCAAAACCTAAAGAGAAATAATCATATTCTGAAGAAACTGAAAGTTTTGTGCTCCAAATTTTATTGCGATCATCAGAATTATGAGTAAAAGTTCCCGTTAAGTTTGTCCACATATCGCTAGAAGAAGCTCCGGTACTTTCTACAAAAGGATCTGCAGGTTGATTGCCGTCAAACGGATTAATATTACTGGAAGAAGCAGAAGTATAAGCAGAAACTCCGCCATCTATCGTCAATACATCATCATCGTTTAAAGGAATAGAAACGACAATGGTTGGTGTCACATCGGTTAATTTTTCTGTACCAATTCCGCCAGAAACTGCCGCATTATTACCGTCTTGCGTGTAGTAACTCGCCAGAAAATCTACTTCAGTAGTTTCTAAAACTCTTTTTTTGTAGGTTGCTACAGAATCTGTTGCTTGTTGTGCAAAACCTGCAAAACCAAAAAGTGATACTATGATAAATGTTATTTGCTTCATAACTTTTAATTACAACCGCAACCACCGCCGGTTTTTCCGCCATTAGCTCCCGCTGCAGCTTCACGATAAGCTTGGAAATTAGTTTCGAATCGATCTGATTTTTTGGTTTTTCCCAACATCATTTGCGGGTCGTTGAGGTAAACCTTTTCGTATTCTTTTACTACCGTACAAGAACTCGCTCCGGCAATAAGTAGCGTGATGACTATAAATTTTTTCATGACTTTGTGTTTATTTCTATATTAGACGAGGTGAAAATATTTCCCTGATCGTCGATAAGAATACATTCTACTTTAGGTAATTGATTAATTCTATTTAAGCCTACTTCTTTTCCCATCACAAAAATGGAGGTCGCTAAAGCGTCTGCCAATTCTGCTTTTGGAGCAAAAACAGTTGCACTTATAATTCCGCTTGAAGGGTAACCGGTTCTTGGGTCGATAATGTGCGTATATCTTTTTCCGTTGAAATTGACATACTTTTCGTAATTACCAGAAGTCACGACGGCTTCATTGTTAAGCGGTAAAAGAGCAAAGGCTTTATTTTTATTCATCGGGTTGGTAATGGCTACTTTCCAAGATTCACCATTGGGTTGCTTTCCCCAAGTATTCATATCTCCAGAAGCATTGATAATACCGGCAACAACTCCTTTACTAATCAACAAATTTTTGGCTTTATCTGCTGCATAACCTTTACCAATGCCGCCAAAACCAATTTTCATTCCTTCTAGTTTTAGAAAAACAGTCGATTTTTCTTCATCGATCACAATATTTTGAAAGCCAACTTTACTTACCGAATTTTTAATTGCTTCATCAGAAGGCATCTGCTTCATACTTCCGTCAAATTTCCAGATTTTATCCATCGAGGCGTAACTTATATCGAAAGCTCCATCGGTTAATTGAGAAATTTTTTTGGCACGTTTAATAAGCTTAATTAATTCTGAATTTACTTTTACGGCTTGCAAACCAGCATTTTTATTAATGGCCGAAGTTTGAGAGTCGGGATCCCAAGAAGAAATGAGTTTTTCTATTCTTGAAATTTCTTTAACGGCTAAATCTATATGTTTATGAGCTTCAACAGAATCTTGTGCAACTACAGTAATATCAAAACGGCTGCCCATTAATTTGAGCGTTCGCTTGTATATTTGTTGCGAAAAGGCTTGTACACCAATACTTAGAAAGATGAAGAGAAACAGTTTTTTCAGCATTATTTTAAGAAAGAGTTGAGGTGATCTATATATTCTTTCGGACTCATATTTTTATATCCGGTTTGCCCTAACACTTTTCCTGTTTTGTCTAAAATCACTACAAAAGGGAAGTAACCGTTAGGATTATATTTTTCTGCCAGCTGATCGTTTTTTGCTTGTTGATCTTTTGGTAAAGCATTTTTACTGCGCTTAGGGAAGTCTGCCTGAAGCATTACGAAATGATTTTCAGCATAATTTTTAAACTTAGTTGTACTCCAAACATTACGATCTAATTTTATACAAGGCGCGCACCAATCTGATCCTTGAAAAACAAGAATAATTGGAAGATCTTTTTCGGCTGAATTTTTTTGAGCTTCTTTAAAATCTAATTTCCAGTCTTGTGCGAAAGAGCAAAAACTTAAGAGTAGAAAGCTGATAATGATGATCTTATTCTTCATTTCTTTTTTATTTTAAAAGTACGAAGAATACGTAATGAAGTGTTTTTTCTTTCCTTAAGATTCGCTTAAGATTTTTTAAGCTTCTTTTTTAATTAGTACGAGAACACCGGTTCCCTGTGTCGGCTTACTCTTAATTTCAATTGTTGCATTAATTGCTTCTGCGGCTTTTTTTACGATCGAAAGTCCTAAACCTGTCCCGTTAATTTTTAGGTTTTTTGTGTTTTGCGTTCGGTAAAAAGGTTTAAAAATCTTGGCTTGATCTTCTAAAGCAATCGCTTCACCATAATTGGTGATTTTAAGTTGTATCGCAGAAGGTTTTTCTTCTACAGAAATTTTAATCGTTTCATCTTTAAAAGAATATTTAATAGCATTTGAAAGTAGATTTTCAATTATAATAGAAGTGTAGTATTTAGGTACTTCTGCAGATTTTTCTAACTGATTGGTAAATTCTATTTTTAAATTTCGGGCAGAGATTTGATGCTTGTTTCTTTGTAAGGCTTCATCTAATAAAATAATTAAATCTGCTTTTTCTGCGGTTGTTTTTTGTTTATCGAAACGAGCAAGAAACAAAAGTTGCTCTACCATTTTAGAAAGGCGATCTATTTCTTTTAGAGCATTGTTGATTTTTAATTCGTACTCTTCCGGATTTCGCACTTTTCTAATAAGTACTTCTAAATTTCCGCGTAAAGCAGCTAAAGGCGTTCGCAACTCGTGAGAAGCATCTGAGGTAAATTGACGTTCCCGCTCCAAGGCTTCTTCAATTCTTTTTAAAAGAGAATTAATCGATGTCGAAAGTTTGTACAATTCATCTTTATTTTCGGGTAAGTTTACTCGTTCTTGTAGGTTATTTTGATTGATTCTCTCCGTAATCTGGGTAATGTCTTTAATAGGGGCAATGCTCCTTCCCGCTAAAAACCTAGAGATAAAAAAGAGGACAATCACTATAATTGGATAGGAAATTAGAAGTATAACCCATAGTTGGTCGATAATTTTTTGAGAAGCTTCAAAAGACATTGCCGTAATAATATAACCGCTAAGCTTACCATTCACTTTTACAGGTTCTTGTACTTGGCGGATTAAGCGATTATTGAATACGGTATTAAAATGCAAGTGGTCTTCTTTTTCAGGAAAGAATTGAAGTCGGTCTGCATTGAGGTTAGGCGATTTATCGGTAATTTTTCCTTCAGAATTGATAATCTGAACAAATACCGGATTTACTTCCACTTCTTCATGTTCGCGTTCTTCCCATTCCTCGCGGTTAGAAAAGACCATATTCTCTAAATCGAGTTCCTCTAAATGGATTTCAGATTCGTAATTAAGGTCGCTATCCAAACTTTCATAGATTGTAGCCTTTAAAGAGATGAAAACTACTGCGAATACCACCGCTACTACAATTCCTGTAGCAAAAAAATAGTTGAGTGCAATTCTGGTTTTAAAATTAAGTTTCATTCTTCTTTGGCCATATAACCAACACCTCGTATGGTTTGAATATAGTTTTCTTCAGTCGATAAATTTAGCTTTTTTCTCAAAGCATTTATAAAAACATCGATTACTCCAGAATCATAGTCAAAATTAATATCCCAAACGTTTTCCAGTATTCTTTTACGGGTACAAACTTGCTCTTTATGCTTTAAAAGATATTCTAGAAGTGCGAATTCTTTTTGGGTAAGTTTTATTTCTTCTTCATTTTTAAAAACTTGATGAGTAGAAGGGTTAAGCTGAATTGTTCCTAGTTGATAAGTAAAACTTTCATCGGTTTTTGAACGTAACTGAACTTTAATCCGTTCTAATAATTCAGCAAAATGGAAAGGTTTTTTAATATAATCGTTAGCTCCCGACTGTAAACCTTCAATGGTTTCTTCAATCGTATCTTTTGCCGTTAAGAAGATAATTGGAGTAGTGGTGTCTTGTTTTCTAATTTCTTTACAAACTTCAATTCCCGGTAATTCCGGTAACATCCAATCTAAAATAATTAAATCAAAAGATTGTTGTAAAGCATGTTGAAGTCCTTCTTTTCCTTTAGTAAATGAACTAACTTCATAAGATTCTTCCTCTAAACCTTGTTGAAGAAAATCTATAATACTTTGTTCATCTTCAATGATTAAAATATGCATCATGAAGTTGTTATCCTTTTAATCATAAAGAACATACTTTCTAATAAAGCTCTGAAAATTGTTGTTTTAATTCTTTAAGGTTAATTTCTTTTTGAGGCTGAAGCACTTTTTTTCCGTAGGAAGTAAAATAACGGTGACATTCTAAAAATTCAATATTTAATTTGACCCATTCTCTATTGCTAAAACACATTTTTAAGTGTTCACTCCATTCTTCCCGAAGTAACCTGTTTTTAGAAATGAAGTTTTCTTTACCTAAATGCGCCAAATCTGCATCGCAAATCACTTGTTCTAAGAGATTGGAAGGCGATTGCGGCATTTTAGTAGCTAGAATACATTTTACTACCTGTTCAATTTTTTCTTTATCAAAATTTAATTGAGTAAGATAATCAGAAGCCTTTCGGGCACTAATATCCTCATGTCCTTTAAAACAATCACTATTACCAGTATCGTGAAATAACGCTGCTAGCAGAACAATTTCAAGTTCCTCTTGAGATAAGTTAACGTATGTACCAATCTTCTTTGCGCTGGCAAATACTTCTTTGGTGTGCTCCCCATTATGAAAAGCCAATTCACTACACCTACTTTGTGAAAGTAATTGTTGGCAGTGTTCTTTGGTTTTTTCCAGTAAAGTATTCATTATAGTTACATTAATTTTAAAAGTAACTTTATATCATGCAAATTATTTTTATTGGTATTTCTATAAGGTTAAACTAAATTAATAAAAAAATATTGTTTAAGCTGTTAATGAGATTCTAATTAATTACATCAATAACACTGCCACAACCTAACATTGAAGCACCGTAATAGGGATTTTTAATTTCTTCTTCCAAGCTTAACCATTTGGCTCCCTGATTGTTATTGGCCATTGGGCATTTTTGAACAAACAATTTTTGTGAAGTTTCAATTTGTTTAGAAATGCTAATAATTTCTTCTGAAAGTGAAATGAAATACTCACGTTGCACTTCAATTTGATCAGCCTTGCTAATATTTGAAAAACCATCTTTTAAAGAATTAATTTTTGCTGAAGTTTCTTCTTCGGAAGTAGTTATAGCTTGCAATTGCGTTAAAGCTTTTTGAGCTGAATTTTTTGAAGCTTCCGCATTATCATTCACCAAATCATTTTTTAGCTGAAGGTAATTTTTTATAACTTCTCTAAACTGTTCTTGTATTTCTGTTGAAAGCTCAAGCAAATTATTTTCTGAAGTCATCATCGACTTTTTTCCTTGCAATTGTGCTGCGGCATCAACGGTAAAAGTTCCGTTTGTCACGATTTCGTCACCTTTTTGTAAACCGCTTAAAATGGAATATTTATTTCCGTTTTCTGCACCAAGTTTCACCTCGCGCATTTCAAAAGTAGGCGGATTATCATTGGTTTTTAAATACACTAAAGAACGTTCTCCCGTCCACATAACTGAAGATTTTGGAATACTAATGCTTTTCGAGTTTTTACTTTCACTTTTCACCTTTGCCGTCACAAACATTCCCGGTTTTAGAAGATTGTTTTTGTTAGTTAACTCCGCGCGAACCGTTACTGTTCTTGTGGAAGAATTTAGAACCGGATCGATAAAATTAATTTCAGCTTCAAAACTTTTATCAGGATAAGCCTCGGTGTTGATATTAATTTTTTGACCTTCCTTTAAACTTTTAATTTCATTTTCATACGCATCAAATTCTGCCCAAACTGTAGAGAGATTAGCCACTTTAAAAATAGGTTTGCCATCCATAATATGAGCACCTTCGTTTACTTCAATAGAAGTTACGATTCCTGAAACATGGGCATAAATAGTGATATTGGTTTGTGGCTTTCCAGTTTCTTCAATTTGTTGTAATTGTTGCTCGCTAATTCGCCAATTCTTAAATTTATTGCGTACCGCTTGATACAATCTTGGTTGCGATTTTCTTTTTTGATAAGCGCTGATCAATTCTTGTTGAGCAGCGACTAGATCTGGCGAATAAATACTCGCGATCGCTTGCCCCATCTGTACTTTTTCTCCTAAAGATTTTACGTAGAGTTTTTCAATTCTTCCATTAAAATGCGCCGGTTGCGTAGCGGTTTCATCTTCATTTGCGGTAATTTCTCCAGAAAGTTGTAAACTGCCGTTATCGTTTTGAGATTCGCCCACGATTGTCGTTTCAATATTAGCAAGTGCCATCGCGTTGAGCGTCATCGTAAATTCATTTTCAGCTAAATTACTTCCGGCAGTTTCTTTTGGGATAAGTTCCATTCCGCAAATAGGGCAATCGCCGGGTTCTTGACGTTCAACTTGCGGATGCATCGAACACGTCCAAATTTGGTTTTCTTCGGTTTGGGTGTGCTGCTGTTTTTCTTCAGAAGAAGAATAAAAAAACAGATAGCCTAGAAAAATTCCGCCTATCAATAAAAGCAAGTAAATCAGGTATTTTTTCATTTTATATGGTTAAAATGTTAATCAATTTTGGTCGCTCGTAAGCGCAGCGCGTTTGTAATTACAGAAACTGAACTAAAACTCATCGCTAAAGCGGCGATCATTGGAGAGAGTAAAATCCCGAAAAACGGAAATAAAATTCCCGCCGCGATCGGTACGCCAACACTGTTATAAATAAGCGCGAAAAATAGGTTTTGTTTAATATTTTTCATCACTTTGTCGCTTAGGTTGAGCGCTTTTACAATGCCGTGTAAATCGCCTTTTACTAAGGTAACTTCTGCACTTTCGATCGCAACATCGGTTCCCGTTCCCATAGCGATTCCTATATTACTTTGGGCGAGGGCAGGAGCATCGTTAATTCCGTCGCCGGCCATGGCAACTTGTTTTCCTTCATTTTGTAAACGTTCTACTTCCTGTTGCTTGCCATCGGGAAGCATATTCGCTTTAAAATGATCGAGTCCTATTTCTTTGGCAACTGCTTCAGCGGTTTGTTCGTTATCACCGGTAAGCATCATTACTTCAATTCCTTTTTCGTGAAGTTTAGCAATTGCTTTTTTTGCGCTTTTTTTAATGGGATCGCCGATTACCACATAACCTAAAGCTTCGTTTTGATTAGCGAGGTAAGAAACGGTTTTTCCTTTTTCTTGCTGTTGAAGGATTTCTTGCTGAAGATTTTTATCAATATCAATTGAATTTTCTTCCATCAGACGTTTATTTCCTAAGAAATAAGTTTCATTTTCTAATTTTCCCTGAACCCCTTTGCCGGTGATTGATTTAAAATCTTGCGTGGGTTGAAGCTGAATATCTTTCTCTTTCGCAAAGTTAAGTGTGGCTTTTGCTAACGGATGTTCACTATATTGATTTAATGAAGCGATAAGTTGAAGCACTTTTTCTTCGGAAATAGTTTTAGAAAACCCTATTTTTTCAACTTGGGGTTTACCTTCAGTGAGCGTTCCGGTTTTATCTACGATAAGCGTATCGATTTTATTGAGTTTTTCGAGCGCTTCCGCATTTTTAATAAGCACTCCATTTTGCGCGCCTTTTCCTACGCCGACCATTACCGACATTGGCGTGGCTAAACCTAACGCACAAGGACAAGCGATAATTAATACGGCGACTGCATTTACAAAAGCATACACATAAGCAGGACTTGGGCCTACTAATGCCCAAATGATAAAAGTAATGATCGAAACGCCTACTACGATCGGCACAAAATAAGCAGAAATTTTATCGGCTAATTTCTGAATTGGCGCTTGGCTTCGGCTAGCTTTATTCACCATTTCGATAATTTGCGAAAGCAAGGTTTCGTCACCAACTTTTTCTGCTTTCATCAAAAAGCTTTGTTGCCCATTAATGGTTCCAGAACTTACTTTGTCGTCTTTATTTTTTTCTACAGGAATGGGTTCCCCGGTGATCATCGATTCGTCAATAGAACTTGAACCTTCGGTAATTATACCATCTACCGGAATTTTCTCTCCGGGTTTTACGCGCAAAATATCACCGACTTCAATTTGATCGACCGCAATTTTTTCTTCTTTGCCATCGACCACTTTTGTGGCTTCATTCGGGCTTAATTTAATCAACTCTTTTACGGCAGAATTGGTTTTGCTATGTGCTCGCGCTTCCATCACTTGACCTAATAGTACTAAAGTGAGAATCACCGTTGCGGCTTCAAAATAAACGTGTACCGTTCCGCTTTCGGTTTTAAATTGTGGCGGAAAAAGATTAGGGAACAACAAAGCGACGACACTAAAAATCCACGCGACTCCGGCGCCAATCCCAATAAGCGTGAACATATTGAGGTTCCAGGTTTTGATAGATTTATAGGCGCGTTCAAAAAACATCCAAGCGGCATAAAACACTACCGGAATCGATAAACCTAACTGAATCCAATTCCAATACTTCAACGCTAAAATGTCATAAAGCGGATTATCGTTGAGCATTTCTGACATCGAAATGATAAATACCGGCAAGGTGAACGCAAAAGCCAACCAGAATTTTTTACGTAGTTGGCGGTAATTTTTTTCTTCTGCAGAAAGATCGGGTTCTTTGGGCACGAGATCCATTCCGCATTTTGGGCAATCACCGGGCGCATCTTCAACTACTTCAGGATGCATTGGGCAAGTATATTGTGTTCCTGTTGGTTTTGTAGAAACTTCTTCTACCAAATCCATTCCGCAAACCGGGCAATCACCGGGCTGATCGTATGTTTTTTCGCCTTCGCAATGCATCGGGCAGTAATAAACCCCCGTACCATTTTTAGGCGTTTTTTTTTGTTTTTCTTGTGGTTGAACTTCTTCTTCAGAAGCATGAATAGAATAACTTCCGCCGTCATTTTTTAAAGCTTCTTGAAATGTTTCAAGCGGAATGTGTTTTTCCATTTCAACTTCAGCTTTCGAATTTGCCAGATCGACTTCAACATTTTTAACTCCGCTAACTTTGGCTAAGGTTTGTTGCACGTGGTTTTGGCAACCCGAGCAAGACATTCCGTGAATATGATACGTATGTTTCATGGTATTGGAATGTTCTTGAGGATGATGAATAGAATAGTTTCCGCCGTCATTTTCGAGAGCTTCTTGAAATGTCTCAAGCGAAATGTGCTGTTCCATTTCAATTTCAGCTTTCGAATTTGCCAGATCGACTTCAACATTTTTAACTCCGCTAACTTTGGCTAAGGTTTGTTGCACGTGGTTTTGGCAACCCGAGCAAGACATCCCGTTTATATGATAAGTGTGTTTCATTTTTTTATACTTTATCTACCAAAATTAAAGCGTTTTTTGCGTTTCGATTTACAGAATTACCGATAGAATTTACACAATTTTATCGAGTGGAATTCGGTTCCAATCCTGACTGTTTTTGTATTCGCTCATCGTCATTCCCGTTAGATTTTTAAACTGATTAGAAAGATGATTAATAGAATTGTAATTGAGTTGATAAGCGATTTCTGAAAACGAAAGTTTATTCATCTGTATGAATTCTTTTACTTTTTCGATTTTGAGTTTGATAAAGAATTTTTCAATGGTTTGTCCTTCAATTTTTTTGAAAGTCTTGCTCAATAAACTGTAATCTTTATGAAGTCGATTGGCTAAATAGCTCGAACTATTTTCTTCAGAATTGTTGTTTTCTATAAGATGAATTAATTCAACTTTAATCGCCTCGGTAAGTTGAATTTCGGGATGTTGCATTAACTCAAAACCATTTTTTTGTAAGGCTTTACTGAATTTTTTCTCATCAAAATTTTGAGGAATATTCAGTACAACTTTTCCTAATTGAAGCTCTTCTGTTGTTGCCTGAACACCTTCAGCAATTTGTTGTACCACCATTTTGCAACGGTCGCAAACCATATTTTTGATGTAGAATTCTTTTTTCATATTAAAAAATAAACCCGGAAAATTAATTCCGGGTTTGTAAAGCGTTATTTCAACTGTGATATTATGCTAAATAACTTTCACATTCTTTAGCACAGTTATTACAGGCTTCTGCGCATTTTTTACAGTGGTCTGCTTCATGCTTTCCACATTCTTCGGCACAGGCCTTACAAACTTTTAAACAGTATTTTACAAGAGCGTCAACGTCGCCATAAGACGTTAATAAAACATTTTTTAATGCTTCACATACTTCAGCACAAACGCTATCGGTTTGAATACATTTGGCCATTTTTTGTACGTTATCTTCACTTAAGCAAGCATCGGCACAATAATTACAATGGTTTACACAGTTGGTTAGCGCGTTGATTAATCTTTCATTTTTCATAGGTATAGTTTTTTTATTAGTTCAATTCGAAATTAAACAAAATAAGAGCTACTATCCCTTAACAACCCGTTAAACGTTTGTTAATGCATTTATAATTAGTTGATTAAATATTTAACCACCATTCCGCCGGCCAACCAAACGTAGCAAACCAAAGCTGCGTATTTTAAAACGCTTTCTAAGAGTTTGCTTTTAGGCGCCATTTCTTTCATATACATTAAATCTTTCTTTTTGAAAAAGCCTAGATAAATAAGGTAACCCGAAGTGGCGATAAATGCTAAATTGAGGAAAAATGTATAATCGATTTTAAAAAATTCTTGCTCCTGAATATTTACTTGCGAAGCATCGGGAATAATATTGAATAACTCAAAACCGTAATGCAAGGCTAGCGAAGTGCCCACCAAAGCGGTAAATAGTAAGAACAAGATGAAAAGCGACATTTTCCAACCGTAATATTTGGCGTTAATTCTTAACACGGGAAAAACCACCAAATCGCTAAAAATAAACGCCATTACTCCGGCAAAACTTACGCCTTTGCCAAAAAGCAATGCAGCTAACGGAATATTACCCATCGAACCAATAAACGTGAGAAAAGCGGTAACCGGACCCACGATAATGTGTTCTAAAATGGTAAAAAAGCCAAAGTCAGTATTTCCGTCACCGGTATTGATAAATAGTGTTTCGAAGAAAGAATCGGGCACAAAAGCTGCAACAATACCGGCGATGGTAAAACCAACGGTCACATCTTTCCAGACCATTTTCCATTCCATTCCGTATTGTTTGGCAACTTTGGCCCAGCTTTCTTCAGATTTAATTTTCTTCTTCCAAGATTTTGAAGAATCGTCGTCATCCTCATCTTTTTCAGAAAGATTTTTTCGGGCTTTTTGAATCAGCTTTTTCGGATTAATGAGTCGAATTAGTAACCACGAAATAAGAATAAGTAAAATTCCGCCTACATATTCGCCCACTACAAATTGCCAACCTAAAAAGATGGAAATGATGATCCCAAGCTCGATCACCAAATTGGTCGATGCCAGTAAAAAAGCGATCGAAGCCACAAAACTAGCACCTTTTTTAAAGAGCGATTTGGTAGAGGCTAATGCAGCAAAACTACACGAGCTACTAATGAACCCAAAAAAGGTACCTAGTAAAACTGCTTTTCGTTGATCTTTGCCCATTGCGTTTTGCATCTTTTTTTCAGTCACAAAAACCTGAATCATACTGCTAATGAGGTAACCTAATGCAAATGCCCAAACGGCCATCCAAAAGAAACCGAGTGTGGTATTGGCAGCTTCACCCCATTGTTCTAAAAATTTATTCATCATTACATTTTTGGTTTAAATTCAAGTTACGCAGGCAAAATGGTCAACAAAAAGTTTTAAAATTACTTTATGATTCCTTCAACTTTTCCGCAATGCAACATTTTATCTCCGAAATACGGATTCATAATTTCTTCTTCTGTAGAAAACCAAAAAGCGCCTTTACCGTCAAAAGCCATTGGGCAATGCTGTTGGTATAATTTGCCGCTGGTAATCGTTTCAGCAAAAGTAGGTTCTAACATTTGAGAAAGTTGAAAGAAAGCATTACGCTGGTTTTCGATATTGTCTTCGTTATTAGCAATTTCTTCAGCCTTATTTTTCTTTTCTTCATCACTGAATTTTTTCATCATAATTTCAGCAATTTTTTTGGCTCCGTAGCTGTCTTCTTGTACCAATTTGTCTTTTAGATCTAGGTATAAACGAGCGATTTGGTATTGCTCATCAGAATTAAATGCCAGTGGCAAATCTTCGGTATTTGCTTCTTTTGTCTGTTCGGTTCTTTCTTCGGCAGTTGCTTCTTCGTTAGATTTTGCATCGTTTTTACAAGCCGTTAAGCTTAATGCCAAAAGGCTTACACATAAAATTGTACGTTTCATAATTTAGTTACTTAAATAATTAATAATTGCAGTTTGTAAATAATAGTTTTTAATGGCTTCAACTTGTTTAAGTTGAAACTTAAGTTGTAATTCTTGAATGTCTAATACGTCCTGAAAATCTAATTGATCGGTTTCGTATTGTTTTAATAAAATCTCTTCGGCATCTTTTGCCTGTTCGATATTTTTTTGTTGAGTTTGATAACTTATTCTGGCTGAAATTCGTTGCTGAAGTGCTTCTTTTAAGCGAGAATCTAACTCGTTTTTTCGATTTTCTTTTTGTGCTTTGAGTTCGTTTTGCTGAATGTCTAATTGACGCTCGACCGATTTATATTTATTGTTGAAAATGGGAATGGAAACCGAAAGCATCGGCATAAAAATATCTTTACCATTATCACTGAAGTTCATATTCGGGCGTTCTTCTACTGCTATATAATCTAGTCCGATCCCTACGCTTGGTAAAGCTTCTGCTTGATTAAGTACAGTAGATTTTTTGATCGAAAGAAATAATTGATCGTATTTCTCTAACTCCGGATGCAATTCTAGGTCTTCGAGTGTGAGCATAGGTTCTTCTGCCGGAATCGTGATCGAATCTTCTACCATAATCGGTTGCTCTTCTTGATGGAGTAGGTTGTTGAATTTACTTTCCATCGCTAATTCGTCACCCATTAACAATTCACGCTGTTCACTAATTTCATTCTGTCGAATTTGCAATTTCAACACATCGACCGATGAGGCTTTATCAACTTCTACCGCATTTAAAGCTAAATCTTCATAAGTGTTGAGAAGTTCTAAATTTTGCTGAAGAATTTCCTGCTTGGTTTTTAGCGCATAAAGTTGATAATAGGTTTGCGTCACTTGCATCGCGAGTTGGCGTTTAGCGATCACGATATCTACATAAGCCGCATCTGCGAGTGAAGAACTGTAATTTTCTCGTGCCGTGATGGTACCAAACCAAGGCATCATTTGCCGAACAGAAATTTTTGCTTTTTGCGCTCCGGTTCGCGTTTCGGGTTCGCTTACAAAATAACCGGCGCCAATTTCTGTATTGGGTAGCGTATTGGCGGCATTTACTTTTTCTTTGGCTACTTCGTATTGCAATTCTATAGCTTCTACCTGCGGACTATTTTCTGTCGCTTGCTGAATATAATTTTCTAACAACTGCGCATTGGCATTCCACCCAAAAAAGAGTAGGACAAATATGCAAATCACTCTTTGAAAATGTTGAATTTTCATAGTTTTGAAGTTGTGAAACGCGTTCAGTATAACGTTATTTAAAGTGAAAATTTTATGTTGAATTCTATTTTTCATTATCGTTTCTATAATTTTCTAACTTCTAACTTCTAACTTCTAACTTCTAACTTCTAACTTCTAACTTCTAACTTCTAACTTCTAACTTCTAACTTCTAACTTTTCTCTCTTCTCGCCAGCTAAACAATACCGGCACTACAAATAAAGTAATTAATGCGACGAGCATTCCACCGAAGCTTGGGATCGCCATCGGGATCATAATATCGCTTCCTCTGCCCGAAGAAGTTAAAATAGGTAATAAAGCTAAAAGTGTCGTTGCCGTGGTCATTAAACAAGGTCGAATTCTTTTTTCGCCCGCTTCGATCACCGATTTACGTACTTGCTCTTTATTCTCAGGTTTATTTTTTCTGAAGGTTTGCGTGAGGTAAGTGGCCATTACCACACCATCGTCGGTCGCAATTCCAAAGAGCGCAATAAAACCAACCCAAACAGCAACACTTAAATTCACGGTTTTAATGTTGAATAGATCTCGCAGATTTTCACCAAAAAAATTAAAGTTTAAAAACCAATCTTGACCGTACAACCATATCATCACAAATCCCCCGGCGAAAGCTACTGCAATTCCGCTAAAGACCATCAACGAAGTGGTGGCCGATTTAAACTGAAAGTACAAAATCATAAAAATGATGAACAACGAAAGCGGAACCACGATCGATAAAGTTTTCTCGGCTCTTAGTTGATTTTCATAATTTCCGGTGAATTCAAAATTAATTCCGCTAGGTACTTTTAAACTTCCTTTTCTTATTTGTTGCTGAATCATTTGTTGTGCATTTTCAACCACATCGACTTCAGCAAAACCATCTTGCTTATCAAAAAGCACATAACCTACTAAAAAGGTATCTTCACTTTTAATGGCTTGCGGACCTTTTTCATACTTAATTTCTGCCACCTCACTCAACGGAATGGGTTTACCATTGGCCACCGGAATGTAAATGTTTTTTAAATCTTCCGGACTGTCACGCAATTCTCTAGGATAGCGAACTCGAATCCCGTAACGCTCACGACCTTCTACGGTTTGCGAAAGTTGCATTCCGCCGACTGCAACCTCTAAAACTTGTTGCACGTCGTTAATGTTAATTCCGTAGCGAACCAATTGGTCACGTTTAATATCGATCAACAAATAAGGTTTCCCCACAATTCTATCGGCAAAAACCGCTTCATCTTTAACTCCGCTTACTTGCTTTAAACTGTTTTCAAGCTTGAGTCCAAACGCTTCGATTTCTTCTAGGTCTTGACCTTGCACTTTAATTCCCATCGGCGCGCGCATTCCTGTTTGTAGCATCACCAATCGCGTTTCGATAGGCTGTAGTTTTGGTGCTGAGGTGATTCCCGGTAGTTTGGTGACACGCACGATCTCGTTCCAAATATCGTCGGAAGAATTAATTTCTGGTCTCCAATTTTGATAATATTCTCCGTCTTCATCAGGAATAAGTTGAGAAGTTGCTACATCGAGCGAAGTCGAGATGTCTTCAGAAGATTTAGAAGAATTCTCATCTTTATTTGAACTGACATCGTTGGTATTTTCAACTAAACTTCCATCTTTCAGCATAAAATAGCCATCTTCATTTACTTTGAATCGCTGTTTTTCGCCTTCTGTATTTAAAGCGTATTCCGGTTTATACTGAATGATATTTTCGTACATCGAAAGTGGCGCGGGATCGAGAGCCGATTCGGTTCTTCCTGCTTTTCCCACGACTGTTTCAATTTCAGGAATGCTGGCCACTGCCATATCCAGTTGTTGTAAAATACGTTTATTTTCTTCAACGCCGGCGTGTGGGAGCGAAGTTGGCATCAATAAAAACGAACCTTCATTAAGTGACGGCATAAATTCTTTACCGGTATTTTTCATAATGAAAAGCCAAAAATTACGATCGCTGTCGGAATACTTAAAAAGAGCAATTTGTGTTGAAGCGTCCACCGTAAGATTCTCGTGTAATAGTTTCTGAAAAGGGTAAAACCACCTAAAATTAAGAAGACAATTAACGCTACAAAAATGAAGTTGAGTGCAATATTTTGCGTGATTCCCAATGGTCGCCAATAGGTTGCCAGAAAATAAACGATCACTAAAGCTGAAATAACAATATTGATCAAATTCGCTTTGGCTGCGGAAAGGATATTTTTCTGCTGAAGTAATTGAACGATTCCAAAAGTAATTAAAATAATTCCTAACAGATAACCGAAAATCATTGCTGCAATCCCTAGAATAATCATCGCTATGTTGATGATGAAACCAGCTTTTTTTCTACGATTTCTTTTCTTGAATAATATCGCTGCAAATGGCGGAATAAGAAAAAGCGCCACGATTAGTGAAGCCACCAAAGCCATCGTTTTGGTAAATGCCAACGGACGAAAGAGTTTTCCTTCAGCTCCCGTCATCGTGAACACGGGAATAAAACTGATGATCGTTGTTAAAACGGCAGTTAAAATAGCTCCGGAAACTTCTGAAGTCGCTTGGTAAACAATAGCGTTGATGTTAAATTTTTCTTTGGCTTTTTCAAGATGTCGAATAATATTTTCAGAGAGAATCACACCCATATCGACCATGGTTCCAATAGCGATTGCAATTCCTGAAAGGGCAACGATATTCGCCGTCACGTTGAAAAACTTCATCGCAATAAAAACCATTAACACCGCAACAGGAAGCAAACCAGAAATTAATAAGGAAGCTCTAAGATTATAAACCATAATGATAATGACCAAAACAGTAATGAGAATTTCCATTAATAAAGCTTCGTTGAGCGTTCCTAAAGTTTCCTGTATTAATTGTGTGCGATCGTAAAACGGAACCACCGTAAGTTGCGAGGTTCTACCATCTTTTAACTCTTTAGAAGGTAAACCACCTTTAATTTTTTCAATTTGCGCTTTTACATTAGTAATTACTTCCATTGGGTTAGCTCTGTGTCGGGCAACCACAACGCCACCAACCACTTCTGCACCTTCTTTATCGAGAATTCCGCGGCGGGTTTCGGGACCTAAGTGTACGTTGGCAATATCTTTAATGCGGAGCGAAGTGTAATCTTTAGCACTTACCACCGTATTTTTTAGGTCTTCAATCGACTTTACATAACCTAAACCACGTACTAAATATTCAGCTTGGTTTATTTCTAGGGTTTGGGCGCCAATATCGCGGTTACTTTCTTTTACTGCTTTTACGATTTGTTGCAAACCGATATTATATTGGCGCATTTTTTCAGGATTTACATCGATCTGATATTCTTGAACGTAGCCACCAATAGAAGCAACTTCTGAAACACCACTTGCTCCTGAAAGCGCATATTTTACGTAATAATCTTGAATGCTTCGCAGCTCTTGCAAATCCCAACCGCCGGTCACGTTTCCGTTTTGGTCGCGACCTTCGAGCGTGTACCAAAATATTTGTCCGAGTCCCGTAGCATCGGGTCCTAAACTAGGATTGACGCCCTGCGGAAGTAAATTTGCCGGTAGTGAGTTGAGTTTTTCGAGAATTCGGCTACGGCTCCAATAGAACTCGATGTCTTCTTCAAAAATGATATAAATACTAGAGAACCCAAACATCGAAGAACTTCGAATGGTTTTTACTCCGGGAATACCTAATAATGAAGTCGTAAGCGGATAGGTGATTTGATCTTCGATATCTTGCGGTGAGCGACCTTCCCATTTGGTAAAAACGATTTGTTGATTTTCGCCAATATTCGGGATAGCATCGACCGCTACGGGATTGTTGGGTAAAATACCTAGATCCCAATTAAACGGAGAATTGGTGAGTCCCCAACCTACAAGAAGTACAAGTAGGAGCCCAGCAACGATCTTATTTTCGATTAAAAATTTAATGCCTTTGTTCAGCATAATTTTTAGTGATTTAAATGATAAAATTGAAACTGAAATTGAAAAATCCTCCTTTGTCGTTGTCATCTCACTTTAAAAGTGGAGAATCTTATAGCTTAACGGTATTTTGAAAGAAGGATTTGGTTTGCGCAAGGGATAGGAGTGGCATCCTTTTTTAGATTCCTGCCTGCGCAGGAAGTTGAAAAAGATATAACGGATAGCCCGACCCGATAGGGTTGCGCCCAGATTAAAATTTTAAATTAAAAAAGTTTCGTCTAACACGAGTAGGTCGTAGACGAGCAGCGGAGGAGAATAGTTTCGGTGAGGAATGTGCTGCGTTTTCTTTACCTCAAAAAGTTGAATATAAGTATACACCAAACTGGCTACAAAAACCTGTTGGTCTAATTGCAATTTCGAATTGTTTTTAACGTCGTCTTGTTGCTTTGTGATCTTTTTGTTGGTGCAGCAACCTTTTTTCTGAATGCTACACGTAGCGGGCGTTTCTTTTGGAGTTTGGGTGGCTTCCATCGCCATTCCGCAAGATTTTGCTTGTTGTGCAAATGAATAGTCGACCAAGGTTTTCCCGCAATAGTGCATACTTACGGCAAAGGCCGAAGTAGAGAACAGCACTAAAAATGCCATAAGAATAGCTGCTATTTGATGGAAAACTTTCATTATGACAAAGATAGAAAATAAAATTTAAACTTTAACATTGGAAATTTTCCTATCGAAAGGAATATTTCCTAATTTTGAATTATGGAAGTGACAGAATTTGGAAAGATTAAACGAGCGAAACCTAAACATCGGGCAGAAGTATCGATGCAAACCGGTTTTCCGAGTCCGGCGACGCATTATTTAGAGCGAACGATCGATTTGTCTGAAGTATTGGTAAAGAACAAAGAAGCGACATTTTTTGTGCGTATTGGCGGAAGCGCTTGGGAAGATTTAGGAATTTTAAAAAACGATGTGTTGATTATCGACCGTTCGTTAGAATTTGTACGAGGGAAGATTGCTTTGGTGGTGAAGGATGGTGCTTTTGAAGTGATGAAATTCCCAACTCCTCAAGAAAAAGAAAAAATGAATTCTGACGCTTTTGAACTTTGGGGCGTAATTACTTATGTGATACATTCGTTATGATTGCGTTGATCGATTGTAATAGTTTTTATGCTTCTTGCGAGCAGGTTTTTCGCCCAGATCTGAAAGGGAAACCTGTGGTGGTGCTGAGCAATAACGATGGTTGTGTGATCGCCGCCAATAGTGAAGCGAAAGCTTTAAGCCATATCCCGATGTTTGAGCCGGTATTTAAAATTAAAGATCAGTTGATTAAAAATGGGGTGACCTTTTTTTCTTCTAATTATACTTTGTACGGAGAAATGTCTGATCGGGTGATGCGGATTCTGGAAGAATTTTCACCTCTAGTAGAAATTTACAGCATTGATGAGTCGTTTATCGATCTTACGGGAATGCAACATCAAGATTTGCGAGCTTACGGTATTGCGATTAAAGAACGTATTCAACGTTATACCGGTTTGCCGGTTGGTGTTGGAATTGCACCGACAAAAGTTTTGGCAAAATTAGCCAATCGACGTGCTAAAAAAGAGGCCGGAAACGATCACGTATTTGTAATTGATTCTGAAGAAAAACGTGTTGACACTTTGCATTGGGCAAAAATTAAAGATGTTTGGGGTATTGGCAGAAAGCACGCGCAGCGCATCCAAGAAACGGGAAGAAATTCTGCTTTCGATTTTACGCAATTGCCTTTAAGTTGGGTACGAAAACATATGACGGTAGTAGGTGAACGTACGTGGCGAGAGTTGCAAGGCGAAAGTTGTTTGCCTTTAGAACGAGCTCCCAAACCTAAAAAAGCGATCGGAACCGCCAAATCTTTTGGTAAAAAGCTGGAAAAGCTAGCGCTGATTGAAGAAGCTTGTTCGTATTATATTAATGAGGTAAGTGAAGTTTTGCGTAACCAAAATTGTTGTGCTAACTATCTACAAATCTTCTTACAGACCAATTACCATAGCGAACGTGATAAGCAATACTACAAAAGCATTACAGTAACTTTAGAAGTACCGACCAACAATACGTTTATTTTAAATGCGGAAGGAAAAAAAGCATTGCATAAAATCTTTAAACCGGGTTATCGTTATAAAAAAGTGGGCGTTTGTTTAAGCGGAATTGTACCGAAAGAATATGTACAAACCAATTTATTTGCGGCCACCGATGAAAAGGTCGGCCTTATGGAAGCTTTCGATCGTATTAATCAGAAATTCGGGAAAACCACTTTAGCGCCGGCTTTAATGGATGCTAGAAAAGTGAAACAATGGGAATTGATCAAAAATGAACGGAGTCCGAGGTATACGACGCAGTGGGAAGATTTGTTGTGTGTTGAATGATCTTCTCTAACTATTTTAATAATCATGATCAACTGTTTTTATAGCTTTAAAGTTAGAAGAAAAAACAAGACGTCAATATTACCGATTTACCTAAAGGTATTTGGTAAAGAATACAGACAAGCCGTTACTGCCGCCGGAACAGGTTGTATGGCTGCTTTAGATGCAGAACGTTACTTAGCAACTGTAGAAAGTGAAGAAGAAGTTTCTGCATAAGGTTGAAATAGATTTTAATTATAACAAAAAAGCTACTCTTTATGGAGTAGTTTTTTTGTTATTAGGACTTCTCAAATTACCTGTTAATATCAAAGATCTCTCCTGAATTATACATTGTTTCGATTTCTTTTTTATCTATTTTAAAAGAAAATTCTTCAGAATAATTTTCGTCTTTATGAATTTTATAGAGTTTACTCATTTTATCAATTTCATAGTCATTAGGAACTACGAGCAAACTATCATTATTTACTTCGATTACTTTTAGAGTAGAATAGAACCCGCCTTCAATTTTATATTCATATACATCTCCACTTTTGGGAGATGATAAGTATTGTTGCTCTAATTTTTCATTTTCACCACTTTGGTAAAATGCCCAGCTAATTAAGATTGCAAATAATGCCAGACCAGAAAACTGCCATAAGGGGCCTTTGTTTTCATCTTTAAGCTTTATATACTCATTTCATATAGAATTAGGCATTTCTTTAGTCGATAATACATTTTTACAATTTTGACATTGAGAAATACCTCTTTTACCAATAGGAAACATAGGAATCCAAAAAATATGAGCGTGCTTTCTAAAAACACTAATTATAATAGAACCTTTTTCATTACAATTTGGACATACCGCTTGCTTAGAAAGAACAGATTTTAATATGTGCTGCTCTAGTACCAAAGATGATCATTTTTTACGGAAAGATTATATAATTAATAAAAATATAGTTAGGTAAGATAAGACGTAAATATATAATTTTTATATAAGTATACGTTATTTATTTTAAATAAGAAGATTGAAAGAAATCCAGTGATTGCATTTTCTTGAAGCGAATAAAGTTGAGGTGAAAAAATAGAAATTAAAAGTCGGGATGAGAGAACTAGAATACACTTCAGCAGTCTTAGTGATTTCAGTATTTTAAGTCTATTCGTAAATTAGAGGTAACCGAATAGGTCACATTTTATTTGACTTAATTTATACTAAGATAAGAAATAATTACAAATTCTTATTTACTTTATAATTAATTTTAATTAACATTGTATGTATAATTATGATTTACGGTATCGATCGTACTTGCCTACGAATGTTACCCGTTGTGAATTGCTTTCAGAATTGTAATCTTAATCATGATTTACAGCGATATACAAAGCTTTT
>NZ_KE384014.1:101528-141926 GCF_000423405.1 Mesonia mobilis DSM 19841
ATCTGGTATGCTGTATTTTAAATGTATAATTAGAAATAAAAAACTAGGCTTTTTAGTAAGCCTTTTGCTTTGCTTGATAAGTTATTTTTAATGCTATTTTTTCAATTAAAAAAGTTCCAATTGCTGGTGAGGTACTTCAGGCTCTATTTCTTTTTTTCCGTGAAAAAGTTCGATCATACCAAATTGCTTGTCGGTTATTTGCATCACGGCTACTTTTCCTTTTTTGGGTAGATTGTTTTTTGTTCGTTTAATATGTACTGCTGCATTTTCACGGCTAGCACAGAATCTACTGTAAATAGAAAATTGAAACATTCCAAAACCATCATCTAGAAGTTGTTTGCGAAATCTAGTGGCAGCTTTCCGCTCGATTCTGGTTTCGGTTGGTAAATCGAAAAATACAAGTACCCACATGCTTCTGTATTGATTTAGTCTTGAAAAACGTGAATTTTCCATAGTATTAATCCATTTTATGGTTTTCACTTGAGTTTTTATTTAACTCTATTCTTTTTACAACTAACGTATTTATATTCTTAAAGCTTTATTGAAAATCCGGGTATAATATTTTTCGGCTACTCCCATAAAAACATTCATATAAACTATTGGTAGTACGGCTAACGGCATTCATTAACAGGCTTTTCTTACCATCAATAGCTACATCCATAGCAGGTATCTGTAAAAGTTCTACTTTAATTTTCGTTGTTAATTCTTCTAGATTACAACCACTTTGCACCAGATCATTAACTAAAGCATCTACATAAGGTCGGTAAGGTTCCATCACGTCATCGGCCAAAGAAAATGGATTGTATTTATTGTGATGAAAAATACCTACCGAAGGAAGCATCCCGCTACTTACAATGGCACGGGCTGTTATCGCTCGTAAAATGGCATATCCGTAATTTAATAAATTGTTTGGGGGTACGCCCTTTTGATTTCTGCTGAATCCTTCTAAGTCAAATAGATTTTGAAAGTAATGAGCCGCAGCAACGGCTTCATGATTTTGCGTGTCCCCACTTTTAACTTCTGTTGCCCACCGCTCTAGTTTAAGGCTATATTTGCCTAAACGTTTAAGATGCATTGCTTGATTATTTATTTTTGCCATAACGGTTTGTTGCCACAACTGCTTTCTAAGTGGAACACTCGCATCTAATTGATGTCTATAGCGTACCGTTTGTTCAGTATGACCTACCAAAGGCTGCAAAAAAGAGCAGGGGAGGTGTTGCTTGTCGCAAGTAATAACGGCAGTTTTATTTTGTACTAGTTTCATAAGTAACCCATTGGTGAGGGTTATTTGCGGATTTTCTAATACTACAAAGCCTAAATCTTCTATAGGAATTGTTTTATCTTCTTTTTCTTCTTCGGGGAAATTTACCACCAATTGTTCATTTTTGGTACTTAGATAAGCTGGATTGCTGAAAAATAAGGTACGTTTAATCATTTTAAAAATTTTAATATTCTCCGACTTGTACTATTTCTCCCAGATGGTTTAATCGTATTTTTACTAGATTTTTTAATCCATTACAGCTTCTAATATTTTCCCAAGTTATAGTTCTTGTTTTTTTATGATCTATTAGTTGAGTCTCCAAATGGTGCCTGAAAAAGTAATTTTTAGTAGCTATTTTTTGCACGCGAAACAAGTTTTCACTAATCAAAACTTTATTATTAGGATTTAATAAATCAATTTCGCTTGGATTAAAACCTTTTTCTTCGTTTGGAAAAACAAACATTTCATTTTGTTTCATCGTAAATAAAAACATCCAGCCTTTTTCATGTTTTTTATTAATGATGGGCAATCCTTCTTTTTTTCTTGCAACTGCTTCATAAAACGAAACGACTTCTTCTTGTAGATTACCTTTTTCGTCTTCATAAATAGCGACGTGATGATTATTTCCTGTACTTACATAATCATTTGGAATAGGACTATTTTTATCATCTAAAACCTGCTTACCTAAATGATTTTTTGAATGATGTAAGGCTTCGGCATTTGAAACGCCTGTAATTTTAACGCGTTTAATTTTTATGCCTTTTTCCTCATTTAACCAAATGGGATTTTTATCTAAATCTGCAAAGGCTTCTTTGGGTTTGTTGTTAAATTCTTTTAGTCTTTCTTCTAATATTTTTTTTACACCTTTATCTAAAATTTTATCTGTTTTCAAGTCAGGTGTTATTTCTTTTCTAATGGTAAATCGGTCTTCTAACCAAGCTAACTTTACTTTTTCCGGAAGGGTTTCTTGAGTGCCGTTTAAATAAACCGGATTTTTAGCTAATGAATTTTTGCCTGTAAATGCTTTTTTGGGATTATTTTCGAATTCTTCCAATCGTTTTAACAGAGCATTTTTATGACTTTGGTTAGCGACAAGTTCAATGCGATCTTCATCAAACTTTCCACTGACTTTTTCAAATTTGGTTTCGTAATATTTCGATTTGCCATAAACGGTTTCTTTGTGGAGTTGACCACGTGGCGTTTCAACAGTTTGATAAACAAAAGTATTTTTTCCTTTTACATTGATTTTATTTTTATTTTTTGTAGTAACCTTATTTTTGGCTTTATGCGAAATCAAAATTTGCGATAAATGCTTTTTGGATGCTTTTCTGATGTTAGGAAAAGGTGCTTTAAATTTACGTTTGCCTCTATCATCTTTATAGGTATAAGTATTTTCAAGTTTGTAGATTTCCTTATTGGTTTTCGCATTCAGATTGTTTAAATACTGAATCATTCCTGGTTTAGTAAATGCAACCGTAATAGCATCCATAGCGTGGTGTCTATGGTCATTTCGTTTTGTCCATTCTTTGATTCTTCGGAGTTTTTTTCCTTCTTTATTTTCCTTGTAATAGGTTAATCCCACTTTTTCATATTTATCCCAATTCAATTCTTGCATTATTTGAATTAAACCCCAATCATCTCGTAATTTACTGGTTATTTTCCCTGAAGTTAAGCTAACTCGTTTAGTCACATCAAGTAAGATTTCGGCTGCTTTTTTGGCAATATATGCTGAATTACCTAAATCCCGATTTAAAAAGTCTTCAGGAATATCTTTTAATGACATTAAAAGGTTTTGGTGTTTTGAACCTTTTATTTTTCTTGCTTTATAAAGTTCTTCAACTCGATTCCTATAGTTATCTAAGCCCTCTTTACCGAATTTTCTTTCAACAAAATCTAAGGCCGTTTCATCGCCTTTATCTAAATTACTTTCTCTTGTTTCTAGGGTTTTATTTGAAAAAGAGTCATCAAATAATCTGGATTTTGGTATGATGTGTTCAATATCATAATTTTTGGAAAATAAATCTTCCGGTTTGATGTACTCGTCTGTATAAAGCGTTCTGTAACCATTAGATTCTAATTCTTTATAAAGTTTATATCGAATTAAATCGTTTCGGCTTACGTGTGGTAATCCAAATTTAGATTTTATTTCCTCACGGTATTTCTCGTGTTCTCGTGTAGCTCTGCCAATGGCTTTGGTCATCCGGTCGCGTTGTTCTTTGGTATTTTTGAGTTCGCGAGCAAGCTCAATCCTTATTTCATCTGGACGCCCCATTTTCTCATCTTCAATGATAGTATTTATCACGTTGATACATTGATTTAAGATTTTTTCTACAACGGGATTTCGTAAACTATTTTTCTTAAGTATTTCGAGTTTTGGTTTTAATACTCGCTTTTCATTTTGTTTTTTGGTTACGGAATTAGAATGATTGTAACCAGCCAATTCACAAGCATCAGAATAGATTTTTCCGTCTTGAAGGTACGGCATTATTTTACGAATGGCTCTTGCACTTAAATTGCCATAATCATCCTGAAAACGAATGTTTATTAAATAGGGTAAATGCTCATCTTTAAAGCCAAAGTTATTTTTGAGTTTATTTTCTAAGGCTTCTGTTCCTGTTCTTGAAAAATCATCTTCATATGAATAGAGTAGATGCCATAATTCATAGGATTTTTGTTTTGAAAATTCATTTCCATCTAATGTTGCATTAAAATCTAATATTTGCTTATCGATACCAATTTCACCAAAACATTTCTCTAGGATTTCTTGCAGTTCATCAGGTTCAATATTAGAGAAGTTGATATTGTCATAACCTTCGATCTTTAATATTTCTTTATAAGCTGCAAGAAGATTGTAGTTCGTTCTATTGCCTTCGATTTGCTGAAAATTTATTTTCCAATCCTCTGGTTTTAAATTAAATTCTTTTAAAACTTGTTTATTCGTTAATTTATCTGTCCAGTTTAGTTTTTGAAATAACTCAGTATTCGAATCTTCTTCTATATGAAAAACCTCATTGGTTTTTATATGAATAATTCTGATAGAATTTAAATTTTGCCAAACTTTAAACTCCTGAAATAATGGAGAAGATTTTGGAATAACACGATGACCTACAGTTTTATGTTTTACCTGACCATCAACAGTGGCATTTTGCTCCCAACTTTCGAATTCACAATAACTAATGAGTCCTTTTTGTGATTTCAACCTTCGTTGGTAGAAAATAATTTCATTTTGAATTTTATCTTTCAACTTTTCAGTTAATGCAGGATAAAACTCTGCCTGTTTATCCCAAATTTTTTGAAATTCAATTAAATAATCCTGACGATAAAAAACTTGGTTTTTTAAACTTTTATGTGGATTTTGTGCAATTTGATTGTATAGGTATTGTCCTACTGTTAAATTATTAAAATGTAGCTCTTTGCTTCGGTCACTAATTTCGCTTAAATAACCACTCGATTTATTGATCTCATTATTAATTTCTTGGAGTACAATTGCTAAATGTTCTAAATCAATTTGCTCAGTTAGAGCTATTTTTCTAAGCCTAAACTTTTCCAATTTTTTTTCATCTCTATTGCCTTCAAGTTTAATACCTTCTATATCGAAAGGATTTTCGCATATTTTCCAAGTTTGATTTTTATTTTTACCTACGAGTTCTTTGCGTAATATTTTATTTAAAATATCGGGGTAAAATGTTTTTTGCCTTTTCCAGACTTTATCAAACTCATTTTCTAAGTCTGATCTGTAATAATCAGGTATAGCTTTTTTTCCTTCTTTTAAAAGCTGATATGAAAATTCTCCGGGCGTTAAATTTTGTTCGTAGAGCTTTTTAGTGATGCCCATAGCATCTATAAGTTCACCTTCTTCGCTACTATTAGCTTTACGGCTACTTTTATAACCACGTTTTTTATTTATGGATAGAAGAATACGTGCAAACTCATCTTTTTCCATTTTTTCGATTACTGCACGGTTTCTTAACCTTAATAATTCGTGTGTTGAGTTATTTCCGGTTTCAGTGAGCTTAGTGTTTTCATTAATAAAACCTATATTTTTTAACTCCTTAATAAGTGCTTTTCTTCTGAGTTGATATCGGAATTTATTTCTTCGTGCTCCTCTTTTTAGAGTTCTATCAGCATTGATTGTAATGCTATTTCCTTTTTTAAAGTCGTTCTCTTCATCTGTTGAAAGGGGAACAACCCGAACTCCAGTCTTTATTATAGAAGATTCTTCATTGTCTTTTTCAGCTTCATTCACAAAAGCCCACCCGATAGACGTTGTTCCTAAGTCTAATCCTAAAATACGTTTCATATGCTCTTAAAATTTTAACATTTTAAATATAGAGATAAAAATTTTAGACAGATTACGGTTATCCGTAAAATTTTATTAAAATGTTTTTTTATATTTGTGTTACAATTCTGAAGCAATTCACAATAAGGATTATTCCGTTGTGAAAACATTCAAGGCGGCAATTTTATTGTCGCCTTTTTTAGTTTTAGAAATTATAAAAGCCATTAACTTTTTAGAGCTAATGGCTTTTTTATCTGTTTAAAAAAATGTTTTGCTATTTATCAAATAATTTTTCTAAATAGGCAATCTTTTCTTTCTCAGCTTCTAGCAAACGCTCATACAACTTTTTATTTTCCTCATAACTTTCAACAAGTTTATCTAATGGATTAAATGTACATTGATGATGGACGGTAGGACCTGCATTAATTGTAGACCCTTCATAATTATTCTGTATATTATTAAAAATAGATTCCTCAGAAAAATTTTCAATAGCTTCTTTACTTACTCCTAATATTTTGGCTATTTTATCAAGTTTCTCATCATCAATGTTCTCACTTTGTTCTAAAATAGAGACGCCTTGTTGACTAATTCCTAATTCTGCTGCTAAGGCTTCTTGCTTCATTCCACGAAGTTCTCTAATTCGGCTAATCTTTCTGCCGATGTGGCTTGTTTTAGTTGCTGTACTCATAGTCTCAAAGATAATGAAATATTTTATAAATATGATTAATAACGCTTCCTTGTAAAATACAACTCCGTATTTGTTTTTTACTAATACTATTGGTGGGGTACAGTAATGTTATTCTGCAACTTCAAGAACATATTCAATAGCAAATTTTTCATTTTATTTTTTTATGATTTGAGGTTATTGAATTTGTATGCGTACCTAATAGAATAAAACTCAATTTATGTATTAAAATCAACTGATATGAATGTATACCATTTACCTGAAGATATTTTTAAGATGCTATTAAAAGTTATAAAATCAATACTACCTGTACACTCTATCTACCAGATAGGAATAAGGTCTCATCAACTCAGTAGTTTTTACCATTTTAATAACTCAGAAACCATTGAATCTAAGGAGTTTTTTGAAATTACTTTAATTATTATAAGTAATTCTTATGTAAAAGACCCTAAAGAATTTATGGAAAAGGTTTTTTCTAAAATGAAAAAAAAAGTACGATTATATAGCATACACTATACTTATAATGAAATTACAACACGTTTGAGTGAAGGAGATAATTTTTTGAGTCAGACCTTGTTGTCTGAAAATATAATATTTCAAGAGAAAACTTTAGTTGTTACGAGATACATGAAACACCCCATTATGTACAAAAGAATAAAAAAAGCCTGGGAATCTAGAATTCGTAAAGCAGAGTATTTGATAAGTAAATTAGATACGGGTGAAGATATTTCTTGTGAAGCAGCAAAATTAGTTTTAGTTCATGAAGCTATTTCTCAAGTTTGTGCTTCCTTACTTTGGATTTATTGGGAATATAAGCCATCATATTTCGATCTTAACTATATGGTTAGACTATGTCAGAATTTTAGCAGAAGTACAGAGATTGTGTTGCCAAAAGAATCTTTCCGTTCTAAAAGAATTTATAATGCTATATGCCATGCTCAATATAACCTGAACTATAAATCAGAAAATGATATTAGTATAGAAGATGGATATGATGCCCATAAGTTAGCCTATTTATTTTTAGAAAAATCCCAAGAAGAGGGAAAAAAGAGATTATCCCAATTAAAAAAGCTACATCATATAAAAGAAACTCAATAAACTATTTACTTTATTTATCTGGAGCATTTGCCTTTTCCGAAAGATTAAATTTTGAAAATCCTTAATAGCTACCTTTTTTAATTTACTTCCTTTAGTGCCTTCGCATTACCTTTTTGATACTTATTTTTTACATGAATTAATATTAAAAAGAACTATAAAAAAGGAAGAGAAGCGAACTGATTTATGCGTTCGTTAATATTAATTCATGTTTTTTCGTTATCAAAAAAGTAAGGCGTATTGGTCAGTAGGATTTTTAAGTCTTAGAAGATTATTTAGTTCATTTTAATCAAGCGAACTTAAGTTAAAAGTAAATTTCTTATAGAAATATTACACATTAAATTTCTTTTAGCTTGGGTTCAAGATCGATTTTAGTGAACCTTATTTTTAGTAATGTAATGGAGAAAAATAGGGTGGAGCGGGAAAGTAAGATTTATTATAATATAACTAAAATGTTTTATTTGCTGTAAAAATTTCCCTGTTTATAGTAGTAATGAAAGTTTTTGCTGCAAAAAACTTGGTATAAAGAAAGATTGAATTTAAGTATAGCCTATATCTAAAGGGATTGGAATACTATAACATCGCGTAGCGTGTTATCCTCTTGCTATTCCATCCCTTTCGGTTGTAATACCTTCAAACTAAAAAATTAAAAATAAAGTCCTATAAAGTTTTCACTTAGATTTTCCGCATTATATGGCTTTTAATCTTTCTTCTAAATTATCCATATCCATCCCTATTTTTGATTGCAATACTCTAGCATAAACTTGTGTAGTAGATAGTTTTGAATGACCTAATAATTTTGAAACTGTTTCTATAGGAACACCATTATTTAAAGTTACCGTCGTGGCAAAAGTATGTCTGGCAGAGTGAAATGATATGCTTTTAGGAATTCCTACAAGCTTACATATTTCCTTGATATAATTATTTATTTTTTGATTGGAATACACAGGAAGTAATTTACCTTCTTTTATGGAATCACTTTCATATTGCTGTAAAATTTGTTTAGCTTTAGGTAACAAAGGAATTTTTACATATTCTTCGCTTTTCGCCCTTTGGGTAAAAATCCAATCTTTGCCATTCATTCCTTTAGTTAAATGACTTTTTGTGAGGTTTTTCACATCAATGTAAGAAAGTCCGGTGTAGCAAGAGAAAACAAAAATATCTCTAACTATCTGGTGAACTCTTTTTTCTAAATATGAAGTCTCTAATTTTTCTAGTTCTTGTTGATTAAGAAAAACTCTATCAAACTTTTGAAACTTTAATTTAAATTGAAAAAATGGATCTTTATCCAACCATTCTAATTTTAAGGCTAGATTAGTTAATTTCTTTAGTCTTTCTAAATGTTTCATTACTCCATTATTAGATAAGGGTTGACTTTTTTTCAAATACTTACCGGAGTTTAGATAATGCTCAAAATCTACGATGAACTTATAATCTAATTCAGATAAATAAATATCTGAGGTGTGTTTTTTCTCATTAAGAAAATTTTTCAAATATTTTTCTGTAGAGTAATAATTTTTAAGCGTACCCCATTTTAATTTAGATTGCATTTTATCGTTGTGGTAAGTAACAAGTTCTATTAAACTTTTATGATCGTTATCTTCTCCTAAAAAAGTAGCTTTAATTTTTTTGGCTGTAATAAGCTCATTTCTAGATTTCAAATCACTGTAGCAATTAAATAATTGCGCTTTACATTGATCTAAATAATTATTAATTTGCTTACTCTCGAAACTCCTCCCTTTTACCTGTTGAGAGCGCTTATCCCATTTTTCAATAGGAGCCATTTGTTTTAAACTAATTTCGACTCTCTTTTTCTCTACGGTTATCCTTGCATATAAAGGAGCATTAGAGTCTTTTCTTTTGGACTTATTGATCCAAAAATGAATACTGAATGTTTTGATAGTCTGCATATACTTTCGTTTTAAAGATGAATAGAACGAAAGTCAAATCAATGTGCCTAAAACGGCATTATAAATCGAAAGATAATATTTTTTTAGGTAACCGAATAGGTAACCGTATAGGTCACCTGAATTTTGATAATAAAAAAAATCTTTTGACTTCAATTTTTATTAAAATACTGAAAATCAAAAGATTGTAATTTGTTCTGTTTGTTAATTTTGTATTCTTTGTCGGGATGAGAGGATTCGAACCTCCGATCTCGCGCCCCCCAGACGCGCACTTTAACCGGACTAAGCTACATCCCGAATTTTGAATGGTGCGAATATAAAAAAAGAAGTTATTCGATTAAATTTTCTGAAGAAATAATTCCGATATCGTAATAGTGTATTAATAAAATGTTAAATGAAATTTTAGGCTATTTCAAGAACTTTTGTTGCCCGAAATTTGCCGAATGCAAGAAGATTTTTCCGTTAGAGATAAGAAAAAAGAAAAGATAATTCTATTGGTTTTGGGTACGCTCATTGCTTTAGGACCTTTTTCAATAGATATGTATTTACCCAGCTTTGAGAGTATTGCTGAAGAATTTTCAACAACAAAAGCGCGTGTTGGATTTTCATTAACCAGCTATTTTATTGGGATAGCATTTGGACAATTAGCCTATGGACCGATTATGGATAAATTCGGTCGAAAAAAGCCATTACTTATCGGTTTGGTTATTTACATAATTGCTGCTTTTAGTTGTTTTTATTCGCCTAATTTATATTGGTTAATTATTTCTCGTTTCTTTTTAGCGGCTGGTTCTTCTGCAGGGATGGTAGCTTCAAAAGCAGTAGTGCGAGATATTTTTCCGCCGAGTGAAGTAGCAAGAGCAATTTCTTTTTTAATGTTAATTATGGGTGGCGCTCCAATTATTGCTCCAACCGTAGGTGGTATTGTGATTACCCATTTTTCTTGGCATACCATATTTTTGATCTTAGCGGTTTTTGCGGGTTTAATGTTTATAAGCGTTTATAAATTTTTACCGGAAAGTATTGAACCCGATAAGACTGTAAATCTTAAAATAGGGCAAGTTTTAAGAAAGTATAAAGGTATTTTGCAAGATAAAGTGTTCTTAACCTTTTCGTTTGCGGGAAGCTTAACCATCGGAGCAATGTTTGCCTATATAAGTAATGCTCCAACTTTATTTATGGATAATTTTCATCTTTCTGAAACTCAGTTCGGGTGGTTGTTTGGGATGAATGCTGCCGGATTAATTGTTGGCAGTCAATTAAACCGATTGGTGTTGAAAAGAAATACAACCTTCAATATTACCTTAATCATTGGTTTTTTACTGCTTGGTTTGGGAGTTTTATTTTTAGCGAACAGTTATTGGGCAAGCAGTAACTTTTATACGACGGTCGTTTTACTGTTTCTAATTTTATTTTTATTAGGATTTCAAAACCCAAATACCACAGCTTTATCTTTATTTCCGTTTACGAAAAGAGCAGGAAGAGCTTCTGCGTTAGTAGGTAGCTTAAAAATGATTTTTGGTGCGATTGCCTCATTTATTATCAGTAAATATACGGGGCCGAGTATGATTCCGTTGGCGGTAATTATTTTAGTTTCTTTAGGGCTGAGTTTATCATTTTTAGTATGGTTTCGATTAAAACAGAAACGAGCCTTAATTATGATAAATAAATAAAAACGCCTGATTAGAAATCAGACGTTTTTTCTATTCGAAAAAAAATAACGTTAAATTTCATTTATAAATTTGAGAATGTTATTGGCAATTTTGGTTTGACCTTCTTTTGAACTTAGATAGGTTCTTTCTTCAGGATTGGTTAAAAACCCTAATTCTAACATTAGTGCGGGCGCATTTACTTTAGAAAGTATTGTGAAATTAGCACTTTTAATTTCTACTTGTTGAGCAGAAGAGAATATAAAAATACCAGAAAGCTGACCTCCATATTCAAAATTTTCTTTAGAAAACTTATTTTTTTTTGAAAAGTAAATCTCCATTCCTTTTTTTGTTTCATCTTGCGGATGACCATTAGCATGTAAAGAGATCACTAGATCGGGTTGAATAGTATTTATAAATTCAACTCTTTCATCTAAAGACACAAATTCATTATTCGGCCTGCTGAAATATAGCTCTACATTTTTATTTTGATGAAGCTCTTTTATTTTTTGAGTGATTTGGTAAACAACTTCTTTCTCTTTAATTCCTTCAATATTTTGCCCTGAATCTTTACCACCGTGACCGGCATCAATCACGATTTTTACAGTTTCTTTAGTGGAAGTGGTCGAAGTTTTTGCAAACGCAAAACAACCAAGAATACAAATTGCAAATAGGGCTTTAGCAAATGTTTTCATAAAAATTGGTTTTAGATAGTTAATTTTATAGTAACAATATTATAGAATTAGATCACCAAGGTAGTTTGATAAATAAATATAGAGAAAAGAACTGACTTTTACGCAGAAGTTTCTGTTTATAAAGATCATAAAGCCTAAATTATACTTTTCTATTGTTATAAAACTCCAACTTTTTATTAAAGCGTTCTCTTAGTTTATCTGTAAAATTTCTATTAATTATTTTGATATTTAAATCATCAATAATTTTCTTAAAATCATATAGTTGAGATTCGTTTAATTCAATTATGAAATCCGATTGATCGACTTTTAAGTAATAGAATTTACCATATTCTTTTCCAAAAACTATAGTCTTAATAGCGTCAAGTTCAATTTCAAGTACTTTTTCCTTTTGATTTAAAATTAATACGTTTTCATTTAAAACAAATGTGCCAATTCTTAAATAAACTACTGTATTTAGTAAAAGTATGACTAATCCAGAAATGATAAATATGTTGGATGTGATTGAGATGATTGATTCGTATTCGTAGATTTTTTCTACTCCATTTAAGGATGTTAGGTAGATTAACCATATTCCATAAACCAAGATGATTCTCTTCCAAACTTTGATTATTGCTAGGTTATTAATATAGTTTGTATCTATAATGTCTGTTTTCATATAAAGTATAACTTCAATATATATAAAATTATTGTTTTATTCAATTTTAATAGGATCGCCTAGGTATTTAGGTTCAACTTTAAAAAGTAAATCGAGCATCATTTTACAGCGTGCTAATTTTTCTCTGAGTTGTGTTTTAAGTCCGTAATTAAGTTTTACATCTTTTGCGTTGAAAGCTACCGCTTCAATATTAAAGTATTGCGCTAAATAAAGCGCGCGTTCATTATGAAATTCTTGAGAGATCACGGTAAATGTGTTTTGACCAAAAATCTTTTGTGCGCGTAATACAGAATCTAATGTTCTAAAACCGGCATAATCAAGAAAGATATTAGCTTCAGGAATATTGTTTTCAATAAGATCCTGTTTCATTAATTCTGGCTCGTTATACGATTTAGAGCCATTATCACCACTTATTAAAATGAATTTTATTTTTCCTGATCGATAGAGTTTAGTTGCGGCTTCAATTCTGTATTTATAATATAAATTGATGTGTCCGCTACTCAAGTATTTAGAAGTTCCTAAAAGTAAGCCTACTTTATTCGGTGGAATTTTGTTTACTTGAGTATAAATCTTTTCTGAAGTTTGTTTGCTTACATAATAGTCAATACTCAAAACGCTTATTATAGTTATTACAAAGAAGCCTAAAAGTAATAATAGAAATCTCTTTAATCGTTTTTTAGATATCAACTTCATAAGGTTCGAGGTGTTTAAATAAGCATTTTTATTTGGTTAAAATAAAACTAAAAATCGTTTCTCCTGAAGTTATACCTGAAGTATTTAATAACTTTAAATTAAAAAATGGAGTTAGGTACGTGTTCTTGGACATTAGGTTTAAAAGATCTAGAACAGTTGATGTCGAAAGTAAAAAGTTTAGGTTTAGACGGTTTGCATTTTTGTGAAAAGCTTACCGATTATTCGCCTATCGATGTTAAAGAAATCGCCGAACGTTATGGCTTAAAAATCTTTGCGATCGATCCTTTTTACGCAAAGCCAGAAAATTCTTCAGAAGCTACATTACCAAATGCAATTTCTTATTATTCTGAAGTGATCGATTTTGCTGTTGAAGCAAATTCACCTTGGGTTACTTTGCAAGCTTTACCAAAATGGACAGTTAACTGCTCTTCTGAAGCTGAAAAATATACGTTTTTAGCTGAAGCTTGTAAAAAATTAGATGCTTACGCAAAATTGAAGAAAGTAAAATTGGTTTACGAAGCTGTGAACCGATACGAATCTTCTATCATGCATACGGCATTAGAATGTCGAAATTTTCTCGATCAATTAGAACATCACGAGATAAAAATTGTTTTAGACAGTTTTCATATGAATATTGAAGAAGCAGACGCCGTAAAAGCAATTCAGGAAACAGGAGATCAATTGGCGAGTTATCATATTTCAGATTCAAATAGAGGAGGCATTGGTAGCGGTCATATAGATTTTATTCAGCATTTTAAAACCTTACAATCGATAAACTTTAACGGACCTGTAATTATTGAGGTTGTCTTGCCACACTTGGCTCCCAGCACGCCGCCGAGAAATTCGAGAGAGTGGGAGCAACTTGATAACGAAATTAAACGTAGTGTGAGTGTTTGGCAAGAATTGGGTTAGTAATCTGTTCTATTTTCTTTTTGATCCCATTCCTGAAAAACCGGTAGCGCCTCTTCGCGACCAATTTGCTTAAACGGAATTTTACGAGCATCTTTATCTTTATCGATTTCATCATAAATAAATTGGTCGTCAAAACCGATAGTTGCCGCATCGGTTTGTTCTAACGCATAAAATACTTTTTTAAATCTAGCCCAATAAATTGCTCCAAGACACATAGGGCAAGGTTCACAAGAAGTATAAAGTATGCAATCGTCTAACTGAAAAGTTTTTAATTCTTTACAAGCATTTCTTATCGCAGTAACTTCTGCGTGAGCAGTTGGATCGTTGGTTGAGGTTACTTTGTTATAACCTTCGGCAACAATTTCTCCGTTTCTCACGATCACGGCACCAAAAGGTCCGCCGGCATTGTTATCCATTCCTTCTTTTGCTAATTGAATAGCTCTACGAATATATTCTTGATCTTTATTATTCATCTTTTTAGTTGAAATATACTCTAAAAACATGAGAAATAAAGTATTGTATGGTTTACTTAATGTAAAGTTTGTTTTACATTTAATATAATTTTGTTTACATTTGAAATGAACTTTTAATAATCCAGAATTATGATAACTAAATTTCTTTTACCGTATCGATTAAAATTTGTGGGTTGGGTTCTATTTTTACTGGGACTATTTTTACTTGGTTTTGCTTTAATTACACGAACAGAAGAACCTGATTTTTTAAATACCGAAGTTTTTGCATTAGCCGCAAAAGTAATTCAGCTAGGAGAGACAGAAACGACAACTTATTTTAAGTTTATAGAGAACAATATCTTTGATGAAATTGTTGAGCTTTTGCTTATCATAGGTGGTTTATGTATTGCATTTTCGAAACATAAAAATGAAGATGAATTTATTTCGAAACTACGGCTAGATTCTTTGTTATGGGCAACCTATATTAATTACGGAGTTTTAATTTTTTCAATTTTATTTATTTACTGGTTAAGTTTTTTCTATGTATTGGTCGCCAATATGATTACGATCTTATTGTTGTTTATTATCAGATTTTACTGGGTGTTAGCTAAATCTTCTAAATTTGAAGCTTATGAAAACTAGTTTAAAAGTCGAGAGAGCTAAAAACGATTTTACACAAGCCGATCTGGCAGAAAGAGTAGGAGTAAGTCGCCAAACCATAAACGCCATTGAAAAAGGGCGCTATAACTTGAGTATCGTTCTTGCCTTAAAGTTAGCTTATATTTTTAAGGTTAGAGTAGAAGATATTTTTGAGTTAGAACAACAAGATTGGGAATAAAAAAGCCTTGCTTATTTGAGCAAGGCTTTTAGTTAAATATACTATTTAAAATTTTACTGTTTAATAATCTTTTTAGTAATAGTATTCTTACCGTTATCTAAAGAGATCATGTAAACACCACTTTCCCAGGTATTTGCTTCGTTAATTTGAATTTGACGAAGTCCTGATGCATTAATTTCAGAGGTGTAAACTTGTTGTCCCATCATATTAGTCACCTTGATTTTTAAGTCTTCGTAGGCGAAATTTTGTGTTAGTCTTATATGTAGACTTTCATTTTTAATCGGGTTAGGATACATTACTAAAGAATTTTCTTCTGTGATTTGAGTTCCTAAGTTTTCTTCATTGCTAAATACTAATGCCATTCGGTATTCCTGAGAACTTTCATCATCTGCATTTACCGAAAAAGGAATATGGTTTACGCCGGTTTCTAATAAAGTTAATTCTTGTGTGAAATTATCTTTTAGATATACGTTTAGACCTTCAAACTCTTCAACATTTAAAGAAAGAATATAATTTTCATTTCGGTAATTATTATTGAATAACTGAATTTCTTCATCATTAAAAGGTAGTTCTCTTTCTTCAACAATTAATAATTCTGAATCACTTATAACTCCAAAATTTTCATCTATATTAAAAGGTTTTACACCATCGTAAGCATTAATATTATTTGAATAATCTTCTGAAAATCTAATTCTAAATCCATCACTTATAATACCTGAATTTGTAAAGTTATCTTGAGTATACAAATTACCTACAATCTCAATATCGTTAGTGTTTGCAGCTCTAAATACAGTCGTTAAGTCACTCTTAGCACCTTTAAAAGATTCTTCAAAAATTAAAGAAGTAGAAGTGTTTTCAGAAGAAGTAATGACGAAAGCCGCTTGACCAGGCTGTAAGTATGTATTAGCATCTGCAGTACCTGTAGCTCCGTCTGATGGAGTTACAGTTCCATCATCTTCAATCATCACATAAGCTCCATAGTCACTTAAATCTGGATCCCAAGTATAATATAAATTCGTGTTTACATTATTAGAATTATTTAGTACGGCAAACATATCTACCGGAGCTTGATAAGGATTTCCTATAAAATTGAAAGAACCTTCAATACTACTTAAACCATTTTGAGTAATAGTTCCTGTAGCTAATTCACCCGTAGCTCTGATAATAGTAGCAGGACTAGGAGCTTCGTTATTAGTTACATCTATCCCACGGTCACCTCTTACATAAACACGATAAGCTTCACCTGCTGTTAAAGTGTTTGAATTGGTATTATTGATCGCCGACCAAGTTTGCGTAACATTGTCGAAAGTAAATAATGAAGGATTTCCTGTTGGTGTTGCATCAAGACCATTAGCTCCAGTTTCAGATCCTGTGATATGAATACCGTAACCAGGATTTGGATCTTGATTATCAGAAATTTCTAAACCAGTGTTGTTAACTCCTTCTTGCCAATTCTCGTTGATAGAGGTTGAAGTGGTTACAGCGCTTGTTAAAAATCTAAAAGCTCTTCTGCCTTCAGGAATAAATCTTTCAACCGTAATATCTCCAGTAATTGTACTAGTTGCTGAAACTTCGTTAAGAATACCTGTTTGTGTTTCTGAAATACTTACAAAAGTAAAATCGCCATTGTTATTTATATCTCCATATAAATTCAACACATCTTGAAATTCTACAGCAGCATTAGTATTTACTGTAAGGTTATTAACACTAACTTCTCCATTAAAAATCACGTTACCATTAACAATGGTAATATCATCGTCAGATTCTGAAATTCCTTGTGGGTTTTCTGGAGTCCATAAGCCATCTTCGAACACAAAGCTCTGAGGAGTATCTGGGTTACCCGCTAAAATAAAGTTGTCAAATCCTGAGTAACCGTTTTGGCCATTATTTCTAATCGATAGTACTAAATAAACTTCATCTACACTGTCTGGTATATTCACAGAAACTAAACCTTGAGCATTTTGAGGATCAACACCACCATCTAATAAAAACACTTCTCCTTGACCTACGCCATCATAAAATAACTCATATTTTGCATCATCGTTATTCGCATTATATCCAACAATATCATAATCAAAGCTAAATTGCACATTATCGTAATTTTCTAATAAAATTTCATCAAACGTAATATTTGCAAAACCTGCTATACCTCCGTCATCATTCTGTAAATCCTGCTCATAAAAAATATTTCCGTTAAAATCTGGATTATTAACTCCGGTAGCAGCACTACCATCAATAGGTCCAAAATAACTATTTGTATTACTAAAATAATTTACATCTGCTGTAAAAACCCATTCTGGAGTAGTAGTATCGAAATCTTGTATTGCAATAATTTCTGGAGCAGCTGTTACATTAAAGATATTTGAATTGTAAGTACCTGAAATATTCCCATCTGCGTGAGTTGCAGTTAACACAACATCATTTTGTTCTGTATCAAAAATTAAATTATCAAAAGTAGCAATACCATTGTTAGCATTTACCGAAATTATAGCATTCGTTTCAAAAGAACCATTGGTCGTAAGGTTTACAGTTCCAGACTCATCGGTGTAGGTAGAATCTACATTTCCGTTAATATCTGTAAATGCAATTTGAACAGCAGGATCTATAGCGTTATTTACATTAACATCGGTTGGTTGTTGTAAAAATTGTAGCTGAGTTGCTTCAACATTAATATTAATTAAGTTTCCGGTGATGTTAGAAGAGGTATAAGGAGCATCAAAACCAGAACCAGAAATATCTGCATTAAATCCGTAACTTGTAGAGTCAATTTCTACCTGAATAACATCATTATCGGTGATACCTGTATTATTAATGTAGAAACCTAAGGTAAATTCTCTTAGGTCATTATCTGGGATTGCTATTGGAGTATCAAATTCTAAAATCAGCTCAGAATTTTCAATAATAACATTGTCGGGATAAATGTAAGTGTTGCTTTCATCTCTTAAGGTAATCCCTTGAATGTCATTCCCCCAAAATAATGTATTGCTGTTACCTGGAGTAAATCTCATTTGTGTAACTAAAGTTGATAGATTATCACCATCGCCATTATCTTGTATTTCGAAAGCGAATACATCTACAGCATTTAATTCACTATTTACATTATTCGCATCTACTGTACTTCCTGCAATTTGAGCACTTGGCGCATTCACTGTAGAAGTTAGATCATTCGTATTTAATGTAGTAGCTTCAATAGAAAAATTATCTACTCCTGCAAAATCATTAGCACCATTTTGTTTAGCTTCGATTCTTAATCCAACAGATTCTGCATTAGGATAGTTCGAGCTTACATCATAATTGATTGATCCAGAGCCGTCATTGGTTAATGAAGTAGTTACAGCATCTGTACCATCTATTACAATTACATATCTAATGTCATCACCATTTGTAGAATCATATTCAATTACATTGTAGTCAAATGATAATTGTACGTTAGAGTACCCTTCAATATTAATACTTTGGAAAGTAAGCATATGGTAAAACGCGCCTCCACCGTTAGAGTTTTCTAAATCTTGCATTCCCCAAAAATTTGTTCCATCTGTAGCAGTTATTGATGATAAACTACTAACTATTCCCCATATATCTTCATCTGAAGAGGTACCGGTGTTATAACTAGCCGGGTTGGGCGAATAATTCCAAGTACCTGAACCTTCAAAACTTTGAAATGCAAGTGTGTTTTGCGCATAACTATCTAGACTAACAATAGAAATTAGAAAGGCTAGAATCAAGTAAAAATTTTGCAATCGTAATCTTTTTCTCATAGCATGTTTAATTAATTCGATCAAACTTAGCTATAATAAAGTGGGGTATTTCTTTATGAAATGTTATTTAAGAAGAGCTTAGCAAAGCTTAACACTTTTTAATATTTTAAGATTGTTGATGATAGTTAATCCATTTGCTGATTGGCGTCTTCCATTTCTTCGGAAGATGGATTTTCTTGTTGCTGACTTTCTTTATGCTCCGGTTCATAAGTCAATTCTAAAAAGATAGGTAAGTGGTCTGAACCATTATTTTCAAGTAATTCAATTTGTTGAACTCTAAATTCTTCAGAAACAAAAACGTGATCTAATGGCCAACGCATTACATAACTATTTGCATCGTAGGTATTAAAAAATCCTCGCCCTTTACGAACATCTAATAGTTTGCTAACTTCTTGAAATAAAGTCGTCGTAGTAGACCAAGCCACATCATTAAAATCGCCCATTACCAAAGCCGGTAACTTTTCTTTCTTTAGCACTTTTTTAGCTACCAGCATCATTTCTGCATCACGATTATCCGATGTTTTTGCGTGTTGTGGCATAGGAGGTTTGGGATGAATGGAATGTAAATCTATAAGTTGATCGTGAAAATTTAATTGAGCATTAATAGAAGGAATGCTATCTTCAATTAAATAATTTACTTGCTGATTCTCCAACGGATATTTGGTGTAAAGTAACATCCCGTAAGTATTGGGTAATGGAACTTCAACTTTGTATTTGTAATTCTTAGAGAATTCAGCATTTATTTTTTTGACCCATTTTTGATCGGTTTCTGTAAGTAGGATCAAATCTGGTTTGTGGTCTTTTATTTGCTGAATAACTTTTTCATATTCTTTATTTTTCTGAAGCACATTGGCAATGTACATTTTAAGGCCTTCGTCTTTTTGAGTTGAAGCATTAACTTCTAAAGGAGCAAAAGGCGTGTAAGGATAAATTTTTATGGCTTGAACGACCAAACAGATCGTTAAGGCTGAAAGAAATATATTATCCTTCCAGTTTTTATATTCGAACTTGAAAAAATAGATGAGCAATATAAAAAGTGTAAGAAATGTAAGTTGAACGTGAGGGTAATCAAACATTCTAATATACCAAGCATCTGCTGCAAGAAATGGGAAAACGGTTAATAGAACAGCTATGATAGCTAATACACGAAATATAGTTTTAAGCATATTATTAAGATTAAAAAAGTCCTCAAAGTGAGGACTTTTGTATAGTTATTTAATCTTTAGAACTAATGTGTATAGTTTCTGATCTAAATTTATTTTTACCAAAATCTAAAGTTCTTATAGGGAACGGGATATTAATATCGTGTTCGTTGTATGCTTTTTTTATGGCAAGAATGGCTTTGTGTTTCGCAAACAAAATATCTCTTTGTTTGGTACAATCTGTCCAAAATCTAATCACGTAATTGATTGAACTATCGCCAAAACCTTCGTAAGCAAATTCTATTTGCTCATTTCCCTTTTGTTTAAAAATTTTAGAAATAGCTTCAACAGTAATTTCTTGTACTTTTTCGAGATCACTTTCATAACCTACGCCACAAGTAAGCATCACGCGAGACCTTTTGGTTCTACTGAAATTTTTAAAAGCATCTTCAACAATTTTCGTGTTCGGGATCACCACGTGATTATTATCATTTTGCTTAATTACTATATTTCTA
Source organism: Mesonia mobilis DSM 19841 (assembly GCF_000423405.1). Lineage (GTDB taxonomy): Bacteria > Bacteroidota > Bacteroidia > Flavobacteriales > Flavobacteriaceae > Mesonia > Mesonia mobilis. The sequence goes on from NZ_KE384014.1 coordinate 122,065, forward strand.
AGGTTAACTTCTAAAACTTCACCCGCATAACCATTTGTTTCTACCCAATCGCCAATTTGTATTTCTGGTAAAAAGCTTAAGATCACACCAGAAACAGTATTGCTCAACGTACCTTGTAAAGCTAAACCAATTGCCAAACCAACAACTCCGGCACCGGCCAAAATAGAGGTGAGAAGTTTATCGAGATTGAGTAAACCTAAGGCAATAAAAAAACCGAAAGAAATAATAACCAGTTTTAAAATCCTGATCGATATATCTCTTACGGAATGCTGAATTTTTCTTCTAAGAAGGAGTCTATTTAATATTTTTGAAACGTATTTAGCTATAAAAATAAATACTATAAATACGAGTACCGCTAAAATAAAATTCGGTAAATTTAATATAATAGAATCAAGCCAATCGGCGAGTTTATTATAAATCCCGCCGATGGCTTCAGATAAATCAAAATTATCTTTTTTCTTCATTAACTATCGTTACTTAATTTCTTCGTGAGTTTGTTGAGTTTTCATTACCCAAGCATCTAACATCCAACTTGTTTTTTCTAATTCTCTAATGTAAGCACCAATTAAATCAATGGTGCCTTCATCATTAGCATCGTCTGCAATTTTAACTACTTTACGCATTTGCGTTAAAATTTTACCGTGGTCTTCTAGTAAGATTTTTACCATTTCGCAGTCTGTAAATTCAGATTTAGACTCAGATAAATTAGACATTTTTAAGTAATCTGAATAGTTACTTGTAGGTTGAAATCTTAGCGTTAACACACGTTCTGCAATTTCATCTATTTTTAAAACTGCATCATCATACATTTCTTCAAATTTTTCGTGAAGATCAAAGAAACTTTTTCCGATTATATTCCAGTGAAAGTTTCTAAGTTTTTGATAATATAAATGATAGTCTGCTAATAAAATATTTAACTCTTCTACAGTTAAAGTGATTTTTTCTCTATCTAAATTTAAGTATTCCATAGTTTATATTTATTATTATTTTAATTTCAATACAAAAATACAATAGTTTAGAGCTTCAGCCAATTTAGCTCTCGTTTTTTAATATAAGTTTAACGGCAGTAAACTATGGGCGCGTTTCTCTGTGTAATTTATCTAGAATAGTTTGCGAAACCTGTCCGCCAGATACTCCATAACCATCGGTTAAAACTCCTTTTCTTCCGTTAGAAGTAGTGATGGCATAAAGAATAGAATTATCATCGGGATTGCTCATCCCTTCAAAACGTAATACTTTATCGACTTCAAATTCGTCGGCGGTATATTTTTCTTTTTCAGACTTTAATTCTAGATATTCATCAATTAGATTGAAGTCGTATTTGTAACCTTCTTCTAGTTTCAATTTATTGATCGCTTCAGATAATGTTCCGTAATCTTTCATGGTTATTTAATTTTTGATAGTAAATTACTATGAAAAGCGCTCATCCCCAAGAAATAGGTCTTGGTTTAATATAAGTTTAACGAGCTGTGTTTATTTTTTCTTAGCAGAAAATAATCCTAGTGGAAGTACAAAAAGCAGAAATAAAAATTTACCGGTTACCAATCCGATAATAGCAATGAGCGCCGCAACGATGTAAAGCCAGTAGTTGTTTTTCATTTAACTGAAAAATAAATAATAATGCTTATTAAATTAAAAGGTAAAATACCCAATAAGGCTGAAATTTTTTAGGATTGGATCCTAGAAAAGCTTTGGTAATTTTAAAATAGAAACTTCTATTTTTAGCGATGTGATTATAACCGTGATCGCTAATGTAGGTGAAGAGTTTGTAGGTTTTATACCAACGGTGCCATTTTTTATTTCCTGCAATATAAAGACTCCGATATGCAGAATCTGGACCATTATAAACGCGACCGTCGGGTTCTATAACTTTGCTTGATTTTTTAAATTCTTTAAGCGGAATGTCTTTAAAGTTTTCGGCAGCTTCTTGATAGGTGACAAACTTAATTTTGCCTTGTGTTTGTTGTTGCCAGCGGGTGATCCAAAATTTACAAAAGCCACATTTACCATCCCAAACCAATAGGGTTTGTGTAGGGGGGAAGTTGGTGCTTTCAATTTTTTGAAACATACGTATAAAGATAAAAAAAATAAACCCTCGTGGTTAGCGAGGGTTCAAAATTTAAGTTTTAGTGGTTAACTAAAATTAGTTGTTAAGCATTACCGGCATAACGAGCATCGTTACTTTTTCACCATCGTCTAAACCGTCTTTTGGAGTTAAAATACCGGCACGATTTGGTAAACTCATTTCTAACTGTACGTCGTTTGCGTTAAGATTATTCAACATTTCGGTTAAAAAACGAGAGTTGAAACCAATTTGCATATCGTCGCCTTGGTAGTCACAAGTTAAACGCTCTTCTGCTTTATTGCTATAATCTACATCTTCTGCAGAAATATTTAATTCTGCTCCGGCAATTTTAAGTTTTACCTGATGTGTAGTTTTATTTGAGAATATAGAAACCCTTTTTACAGAGTTTAAAAATTGTGTTCTGTCAATCGTAAGTACGTTCGGATTTTCTTTTGGGATCACCGCTTCGTAGTTTGGATATTTACCGTCGATCAATCTACAAACTAATTGTGTATCGTCGAAGGTAAATTTAGCGTTAGATTCATTGTATTCAATTAATACATCGCTATCGCTGTTGGCTAAAATTCCTTTTAAAAGATTTAAAGGTTTTTTAGGCATAATAAATTCAGCAGTTTCTTCAGCAGAAACATCTTCACGAGAATATTTTACCAATTTATGGGCATCGGTCGCTACAAAAGTTAAGCCTTCTGTAGAGAACTGAAAGAAAACTCCGCTCATTACAGGTCTTAAATCATCGTTTCCGCTAGCAAAAATAGTTTTGCTTACCGCAGTCGCCAAAATGTCTGCAGGAACTACAGTTTTGCTAGGTTCGTCTAATTCAACCGCATTCGGGAATTCTTCTCCGTTAGCATAAGCCAACGCATATTTACCGTAGCTAGAACTTAACTCGATCGTATGATTATCTTCAACAACAAAAGTTAAAGGTTGCTCTGGGAAGGTTTTTAGCGTATCTAGCAATAATTTTGCTGGCACGGCGATGCTTCCTTCAGAATCAGACTCTACATCTAATTCTGCAGACATAGTGGTTTCTAAATCTGAAGCCGAAACTTTTAATTTATCTTGATGAAGTTCAAATAGAAAGTTATCTAAGATTGGTAAAGTGTTACTGTTATTAATAACACCTCCAAGAATCTGAAGTTGCTTTAATAAATATGAACTAGAAACTATAAATTTCATGAGAATTATTTGATAAAATGTTCAATGAAATACAAATATATTTTAATAACTGAATTTTTAAACGAATCTTCAAACATTTTTATTAACAGCAATCAAATTTTGAGAAAAACACTAGTTGACTGTAAACCTTGTGTTTAAGTTTTTCTTTGAATTAACGAACTGCAAAGAATTGTTGAAAACGCTTACTTGATATACTTTTTCTTGCGGTACCAAGTGAAAATAAAGCCGAAAACCCCTAAAATTACTAAAGGTAGAGCAATATTCACCAATTGCCACTGCAAACGCTCTGCAGCCACTCGATTGGTATTTAAGAAAGCAAGTTTTACTTCTTTACTTCTAATTTTTAAAAGTCCCTTGTCGTCGAGTAAATAATTTACCGCATTTACTAAAAACTCTTTGTTCCCATAAGTAGTTGCCGTCATTGGGTCGTAACCTAAAGCTTGTGGTTGCCCATTTCTTGTTGAATTCTTGATCACATCGCCATCAGAAACCAATAAAATTTTATTTTCTGCTGAAGTTTCTTTGTAATTATTTACTTGAAAAGGCTGAATTCTATTTTTGTAAACCGAAGTAAATTCACCTTCTAATAAAACCGCTAAGTTTTGCGCGCCTGCAGTATACGTCGATCGATCTGGTTTTTCTTGAATAAGTTCTTGCAAACTTATTTGCGTAGGAACGCCCTCTAATTTTGAAAACTTAGAACTCTGTAATAAAATAGTTTTCTTTATATCGTTCTTCAACGTATCGATCGGGTTGGCAAAATTAAACTTTACCGCTTCAATATTATTCACGATCGGGTGATTGTTAGTTGAAGTTGCCATAGGCTCGTAAAACCAAGGGTACGGATTAAATTGCGTATTTTCTCCAGAACCTCTGGCTAAAACGATCGGTGCAGAATATACATCGTTCACAATTTCTGGATTAACACGTGCGCCATACTGAAAGAAAAAATCAGTCAAGTTCAAGTCGTTGTAAAATGCCAATAATTTATTTTCTTCATTGGTAAATAAACTATCTTTTTCTGCTTTTACATTTTCGAGTAACCACAACGATTTTCCACCGTTCATCGTGTACTGGTCGAGTACTAATTTTTCTTGTTCGGTATAAGCTTCGGTAGGTTTTGCTTCAACAATTAAATCGTAATCATTAAGTTGCTGAAGTGTTTTTTGAGGATTTGCAGCGACAGAATCTAACGTAAAAGGCGCAATGTAATAGTAATCGCGAATCGACTTTACAAAGTCGGCAATATAAGCATCGGCTAATTCTCCATTGCCACGCATAATCGCCACTTTTTTAGAACGCTGATTGATAAGTTTATTAAACCCATCTGAAAACGCATATTCTAATTGTTGCACCGAGCTGTTCACGATATCTTCATTACTATCGCCAATTTTCTTTTTTAACAGATGAATTTTTACGCGACGGTCTTGAAAATGAGCAACTGCCCAAGGGAAAAGTAAACTTTCGGTCACTTTACCGTTTTCAGTAATATTTAAATTTTCGGGCGTCATTCCCGCATTGTAAAAATCGGTTGCAATTTCTTGTGCATCGCGATTCTCTTCTAACGGATTAATAAAGTTGAATTTTATATTCGGGTTGAAAGCTTCATATTCTTCCAATAAATAACGCGTTTCGTTTTGAAGGCGCTTAAATTCTGAAGGAAATTCACCTTTCAAGAAAACATCAACAACGATAGTTTCATTTACATTCAGCAATATTTCTTTAGAAGCTTCAGAAAGGGTGTAACGATCATTTTCGGTAAGATCGAATCGTTTATAAAAATTAGCCGCAATAAGGTTAATCAAAATTAAAACTCCTATCACTATGGCTAAAGAAACATAAGGTTTGTTGTTCTTTTTCATGAGAAATAGCGTTTTAAATTCAACTTTGCTAAAAACAGAAATAATAAAATAAAGCTTGCAAAATAAATTAGATCACGCGTATCGATCACGCCGCGACTTATACTTTTATAATGGTAGCTAATGCCTAAATATTCTAACGCATAAATTTCTGAACCAAAAAGATCGATGTTCGATAAACCTTCAACTCCGTAAAATGAAAGAAAACAAATAATTACGCCTAAAATAAAGGCTACAATTTGATTGCTTGAAAGTGTTGAGCAAAATATCCCGATCGCAGTGTAAACGCCGCCTAAAAATAAAAGCCCAATATACGAGCCGATAATGGCGCCATTATCAAAATTTCCTGAGGTTGTTCCTAATTCAGAAATTGTAAAAACATATAGTAAGGTTGGGAGTAAAGCTAAAACAACCAGTAAAAATGTCCCTAAATATTTGCCGCTTACCAATTGATTAAGCGTGATCGGTTTGGTAAGTAAAAGCTCCAACGTACCTTGTTTAATTTCTTCGGAAAAGCTTCGCATCGTAATTGCCGGAATAAGAAAAATAAAGATCCACGGAGCAATTTGAAAGAATGGAGTTAAACTGGCAAAACCAAAATCGAGAATATTAAAATCTCCCTGAAATACCCACAAAAACAAGCCATTGATCAGTAAAAAAATACCGATCACCAAATAGCCGATCGTTGAAGAAAAAAAGGAGTTTATTTCTTTAAGTAATATTGCTTTCATAATTAAATTTAGGGAAGACTTACTAATTTATTTACACTCCAAGCTTCGGGTTTAGCATCAAATTTTACTTTGGTGTTGGCCCAAACTTCTTTAAATAATTCAGAATGTCTATAATTTTGTAAAGCTTCGTCATTCTCCCAATAGCTATACGTAAAAAAGATAGATTTATTTTGTTGATCTTGGTATAATTCTAAAAACTGACAACCATCCACGCCGCGTATCAAGCTCTTTTTTTCATCGAAAAGATGTTTAAAGTTTTCGATTTCTTCTTCTTTAAATGTCATTTTTACAATTCTAACCAGCATTGAGATCTTCAAATTTTATATTAATAGTATCATTTAATTTTAAGCCGAATAGCGTAGAAGCACTTCCTACTGTACTTGGATTACTTTTATAAATTGCCAATTCGATATAATTCGACGCATTAAAAATGGCTAATTTTTTACCGTCTTCTTCGCGTGATTCTTTAGGTTTATCAAAATTAATGGCGTGGCTGTAGCTTTCGTGAATTTTAGAAAAACTAACCGATCTTGCCGAAATTTTAAATTTCCTGCCTTTACCAACACTTTCAAATATCTTTCTAGAAATGTTCGTAACTACATTACCGTAATTATCGATATACATCACGTGACCAATGATCTGTTTTTGATCTTGATTTATAAAAGGCGTAAAGTCTTTTAGTTGTTTAATTTCAGGAATATTTTTACCAATTACTTCCAACGTTCCGCCGCGAGCAATATGGCAAGCCACTTTCACAAAAATATCGAGCACAGGAAAGTTGGTTTCAACGGCATCGTGAATATTTATTTCAACAATTTTTTGCGGTTTTATTTCTGAAGCAATTAAAGACATAATCCCATTATTGGCGCAAATAAAAAAGTGATCGTCTAGTTGTAAGGCAATATGTTTGTTTTCCGGAGTAATTTCAGAATCAACACCCACAATATGTATGGTTCCTTTAGGAAAACTGCTATAGGTATTTTTAATAATATATGCCGCTTCGGTAATATGAAACGGTGCCACTTGATGAGAGATATCAACAATATTCACCGAATCGAGTTCACTTAAAATAGCTCCTTTTACCGCGCCGGTAGAGGGATCTTTAAGTCCAAAATCTGTAGTTAAAGTGATGATTGGCATTTATAAAACTGTTAATATGTTTAAGCGGTTAAACTCTTTTTTTTACTTAAATTTGTGTTGTGCGAATTTAAAGATAAAACACTAATAAACATACCTGCTTTTGAACGAACTTATCATTGAACTTTCTGAAATTAGCCCACGCGAATTTTTTGGGCAGCAAAACGCTAACATCGAGTTACTTAAAAAATATTTTCCGAAGTTAAAATTGGTTGCCCGTGGTAACCAAGTAAAAGTTTTTGGAGATGAAGAACGACTCGAAGAGTTTGATAAACGCTTTACGATGCTTATGGAGCATTTTAGCAAATACAATAAACTTGATGAAAATTCAATTGAACGTGTTTTAACCAGCGAAAAGAAAGAAGATTACGAAACTTCTTTTGAAAGTAGCGAAGTTTTAGTTCACGGTGTAGGAGGGAAGCTTATTAAAGCACAAACCGCTAACCAGCGTAAAATTGTAGAAGCCGTAAAGAAAAACGATATGGTTTTTGCTGTTGGCCCTGCTGGAACCGGTAAAACTTATACCGGTGTTGCTTTGGCTGTAAAAGCCTTAAAAGAAAAGCAAGTAAAGCGAATTATTTTAACGCGTCCTGCAGTAGAAGCCGGAGAGAATTTAGGTTTCTTACCGGGCGATCTAAAAGAAAAGCTTGATCCGTATATGCAGCCACTTTATGATGCATTGCGAGATATGATTCCGCACGAAAAATTAGATTCTTTTATCGAAAAAGGAGTTATCCAAATTGCACCTATGGCTTTTATGCGCGGTAGAACTTTAGATAATGCTTTTGTGATTTTAGATGAAGCACAAAACACCACGCACGCGCAAATGAAAATGTTCTTAACCCGAATGGGAAGAAGCGCTAAATTTATGATTACCGGCGATCCCGGTCAGATCGACTTACCAAGGCGTATTATTTCAGGATTAAAAGAAGCATTGTTGGTATTAAAAACTGTAAAAGGTGTTGATATTATTTATCTAGACGATAAAGATGTAATTAGACACCGATTAGTAAAAAGCATCATTTCTGCATACAACGCAATTGAAAATAGAGAATAACGACCTCATAATTATAATTTCATGAATACGATTACAAGTACAGATTATAAGTTTCCCAACCAAACTAGCGTTTATAAAGGTAAAGTAAGAGAAGTTTACCGTTTAGAAGATAATCGCGTGATCATGATCGCTACCGATCGTTTAAGTGCTTTCGATGTGGTGATGCCAAAAGGAATACCTTATAAAGGACAAATTTTAAACCAGATCGCTACCAAAATGATGAAGGAAACAGAAGATTTGGTGCCTAATTGGTTAGAAGCCACTCCAGATCCCAATGTAGCTGTTGGTCAATTATGTGAACCTTTTAAGGTTGAAATGGTGATTAGAGGTTATATGGCCGGTCACGCAGCAAGAGAATATAAAGCAGGTAAAAGAGAACTTTGTGGTGTTGCTTTACCGGAAGGTTTAAAAGAAAACGATAAATTCGAGAAACCGATCATTACTCCGGCAACCAAAGCAGAAATGGGAGATCACGATGAAGATATCTCTAGAGAAGACATCTTAAAACGTAGAATTGTTTCTGAAGAAGATTATAAAGTATTAGAAGATTACACACGAAAACTTTTTGAACGCGGAACAGAAATTGCAGCCAAACAAGGTTTAATTTTAGTAGATACCAAATATGAATTTGGTAAAAATGCCAATGGAGAAATTGTATTGATCGACGAAATTCATACACCAGATTCTTCACGTTATTTTTATGCGGAAGGTTATGAAGAACGCCAAGAAAAAGAAGAACCACAGAAACAACTTTCTAAAGAATTTGTTCGCCAATGGTTAATTTCAAAAGGTTTTCAAGGCAAAGAAGGACAACAATTACCAGAAATGACCGATGAATACATCAATTCTATTTCTGAACGCTACATTGAGTTATACGAAAATATTACCGGCGAAACTTTTGAAAAAGCAGCGATCGATAATATTGAAAACAGAATTCAGAATAATGTGTTAGCTTATTTGAATAAGTAAATTCAATTTATAAATTTTTGATTATCTATTGTATTTGTAAGCGTCACCTTGAACTTGATTCAAGGTCTCATTCAAAACTTTCATCTAATTGCGGTAGGAGATTCCGGATCAAGTCCGGAATGACGAAAACACCAACTACTAAGATTAATAGATAATCAAATTTTTCATAACAAATTTAGCGTTTCATTAATCCATCACTTCACTAATTTGCATTGGTGTAATGGGAGTTTCTGAAATATATTTTCTATTAAAATCTTTATCTAAGATAATTACTACAAAATCACTATCTGCTTGTTGTAATTTTTGATAATCACCAAATTTCATAAAACGTTCAGTTTTCTCTTTAAAAAAAGATTGTACACTTTGTGGAGTAACGAGATAAGGCTGAATATTTCGTTCAGCAAAATACTTTCTGCCGTTTTCAAAAATATCGTATTGTTCTTGAGTTTTTGCTAAATTAGGATCGGTAGTTACCACTACGACGTAACCAGAATTTACTATTTTTTCAGTTTCTTGTAAAGGTACAGGTTGTAAAGCTTCCTGTGCAGTTAACAAACTGCTAAAAGCAATGGTGAGAATTAATACTAGATTTTTCATGAGTTTTGTTCTTTTAGGTTAATTTTAAAATTTTCCATCAGCTCTAAGATCACTTTTTCAGTATGAGAAAAAGTTTCAGAAGATTTTCCGACAGATTTTTTATCTACTTTATCAAAATACTCCTGTATTTTCCCGTTTTGGTAATATTCTGTCACTACAGGATGTACATAATAACTTCTGCAAACACTTCTGGTATTTCCTAAAGCATCTGCTGCTTCATCGAGCGCTGCAATAATATTTTTGTCTTGTTGTTTTTCTTCTTCTACATAACCCAGATCGCGGAGCGCTTCAAAGTAAATTTTTGTAGCCGCCCAGGTTCTAAAATCTTTAGCGGAATAAAATTCTCCACAAATATTTTGAATGTATTCGTTAATCATTCCGCTGTCGATGCAATCTTTATTTCCGTTTTCATCGTAATATTTAAAAAGTTCCCATCCGGGAATTTCTTCACATTCATTTACCAATTCAATTAAATCTTGATCGGTTACTTCTATATGATGTTCTTTTCCTTTTTTACCAATAAAATTAAAAGTGAGAATATCTTCGCCTACGTTTACGTGACGAGAACGCAAGGTTGAAAGTCCGTAAGTTTGATTTTTTTTCGCGTAATAATGGTTACCAATTCGAATATGAGTTTCTTCCATTAACCTAACAACTAACGCCAAAACCTTTTGTTTCGGCATCCCTTCTAATTCTAGATCTTTATCGACTTGTTTTCTAATTTCGGGTAGTTTTTCACCAAACGAAGCCATTTTAAAAAATTTCGTCTGGTTTTTAAACTTAGACCACAAATCGTGATAGCGATATACTTTTCTGTCTTTGGTATCTCTACCGACAACCTGTAGATGTCCGTTTTCTAAATGCGTAATGCGAACTTCTTTCCAAGCCGGCGGAATTACTAATTTTTTAATTCGTTCTAAAGAAGTTTTATCGGTAATTTTTTTCTTTTTCTTGTCGGTATAATAAAAACCGCGACCGTGTTTGTGGCGATTAATGGTAAGGTGATGATCTTGAATGTAAACAAGATTGGCTAAGGCCGCAAACTCTTCCGGTTGCTGCGTTATTTGCTGTATTTTTTCAGTAGTTAGGTTCATAGGTCATTTAGAAATCACCTATAAATTTAGCTAAGAATGCCGTGAGAGATGCATAATAAAAAGTGAAGGTTTTAATAAAAACGTACTAATTAAGAGTTTTTAAAGCTTTGTTGAATTAATTTTCTATGCTGAAGTGATAATTTTTATTCTATTCCATAAAAAAAAGCCTCTTCATAAAAAGAGGCTTTTGATTGATTTTCAACAGAAAAATTTTATTCGAAATAACTAAACGTTTCTCCATTTTTAATCTGAAGTAAACTTTCGTAAATTAATTTAATTACATTTTCAACATCGTCGCGATGCACCATTTCTACCGTGGTATGCATATAACGTAACGGAAGCGAAATTAGTGAAGAAGCAACACCACCATTGCTATACGCAAAAGCATCGGTATCTGTTCCTGTCATTCTGCTTGCTGCCAAACGCTGAAACGGAATCGAGTTTTTCTCTGCCGTCTCGATGATCAGCTCTCGTAGGTTGTTTTGTACCGCCGGGGCGTAGCTAATTACAGGACCGTCGCCAATTTTAGTTTCTCCTTCTTTTTTCTTGTCGATCATTGGAGTAGTGGTATCGTGGCAAACATCGGTCACGATAGCTACATCTGGTTTAATGCGTTGCGTGATCATTTCTGCTCCGCGTAAACCAATTTCTTCTTGTACAGAATTGGTAATATAAAGTCCAAAATCTAACTCCTTTCCATTTTCTTTTAAAAGACGAGCAACTTCAGCAATCATAAAACCACCCATTCGATTATCTAAAGCGCGACAAACAAATTTGTTTTCATTCAGCACAAAAAATTCATCAGGGTAAGTGATCACACAACCTACGTGAACGCCTAATTTTTCAACTTCTTCCTTAGAAGTACAACCCACATCGATAGTGATGTTCTCTAATTTTGGGTGTTCTTCGTTACTTTTATCTCGCGTATGTATTGCCGGCCAACCAAACACTCCTTTTACAATTCCTTTTTTGGTATGAATATTTACACGCTTAGAAGCGGCGATCATATGGTCGCTACCACCATTTCTAATCACGTGAATTAAACCATTATCGGTAATGTAATTTACGTACCAAGAAATTTCATCGGCGTGACCTTCGATAACTACTTTAAATTTAGCGTCCGGATTAATTACTCCAACTGCTGTACCGTAAGTGTCGGTAATAAATTCGTCTACGTAAGGTTTTAGGTAATCCATCCAAAGTTTTTGACCTTCACTTTCGTAACCGGTTGGAGCCGCATTATTCAAGTAAGTTTCTAAAAACTGAAGTGATTTTTCGTTTAGGATACTATTTTTTGACATATTATTTATTTGTAATTTTCCACGAAAATAAGAATTCTTATTCATTTAATTAATAATGATTAATTTTGGAATGATTTTAGATTCATATATATTGAATAGTTGAATTACTGACTTTGAAGAAAAATTTATTCATACTACTAATTTTAGTAACCGGATTTGCACAAGCTCAAGTTCGTCACCAGTTGGTGAATAGCAAAACAAGCGTGAAGCCAAAAGAACTAAAGAAAGAGCAAGACACTTCTGCTTTAGATTCTACCGAGCATAAGCAATTTATGGTTATTGATGATAAGGTGATGGAAACCATCGATCTTGATGAGGTATTTTTGGTAGGACCTTATAAGTTTAAAAGTCGTTACGAACGTAGAAGGTATTTAATTCTTCAGAAAAAAACCAGACACGTTTGGCCATATGCGGTCATGGCTTCTGAACGTTTAACAGAACTTAATGAACGTTTAAATAAAATTGAATCGAAATCGAAGCGAAAGAAATATACTAAAATCGTTCAGAATTATATTGAAGATGAATTTACCGAAGAGCTAAAAAAGCTTACGAAAACTGAAGGGCAAATTTTAGTGAAATTAATGTATCGCCAAACAGGCACCACAACTTTTGATATTGTAAAAGATCTTAAAAGTGGTTGGCGTGCCTTTTGGTATAACACGACAGCAAGTCTTTTTAATATTTCTTTAAAAGAAGAATTTCATCCCGAAGAAGTCGAAGAAGATTATTTAATTGAACATATTCTGCGCAGAAACTTTCAAAAAGATCAATTAAATAAGCAAGAACCCGCTATTGAAATTGACTTTTTGAAAGCTGTTGAAAAGTGGCAGTAATTTCTAATTAAAGCTTTTAATTACAAATTCACACCTTCTGTTAATTTCGTGCTGTTCTTCGGTGCAAGAATCTTCTGTTTCACAATGAATAATAGGTTGCGTTTCGCCATAACCTACCGCTTTGAGTCTTTCGAGGTTAATTCCGTTTTCATTAAAATATTCCATCACAGCATCAGATCTTTTTTGCGAAAGCTCTAAGTTATAGTTGTTATTTCCTCGAATATCGGTATGCGTTCCAATTTCAATTTTCATTTTTGGATATTTTTGGAGAAGCGCAATTACTTTGTTAAGTGTTTTACGAGATTCTTTTCTTATATACCATAAATCGTAATCAAAATAAATAGGTTCTGTTTCTATAAAAGTCTTGTCGTTTTTGGTAACAATACTCGGTTCGTTATTAATAATTTGTTTTACTTTTTCTTGTTGAGCTTTTTCTTGTTCAATTTTTTGCTGTTGTAAACGCTCTTTTTCACGATCTAATTCTTGTTGTTTACGTTCAGCAATTGCTTTTTCGCTTAGCAAATAAAGTTCGGCAAGATTTTCTTTTTTACGTTGTGAAGAAGTATTGAAAGATTTTTCATCTTTGGTGTACTTTTTTTTGGTGGCTATAACTTGAAATGAAGAACTACAATTTATTTTAAAAGAAAAAGCTCCTGTAGCATCAGTGGTTAAACTATCGATGGCGATTTCATTTTCAAACAAAACAACTTTAGCATTGGTGAGTAGTTCTTGAGTGGTTTTATCAAAAACTTTTCCTTTTAAAAACTGGTAACAATCTTCGATAATTAAAGGCTTAGTTTCGTGAATTTGATAAATATCGTCACTTCCTTTTCCTGAAGGTCGGTTAGAAGAAAAGAAACCGTCTTTGGTTTTTGGATCCATATAAAAAGCAAAATCGTCGTAACTCGAATTTAAAGGTAAACCAACATTGTCTGGTTTTTGAAATCCGTTTGCAGTAGGTTTGGCGATAAATACATCGAGTAAACCAAAACCGGGATGACCGTTTGAAGAAAAATAAAGATTTCCTTCAGCATCAATAAAAGGGAATTGTTCTTTTTTAGGCGTATTGATAAGCTTTCCTAAGTTTTGTGGTGAAGTAAAATCGCTCGTATTTACTTGATAAATATCGAAACCACCAAAACCGCCGGGTTTGTTTGATGCAAAATAAAGTGTTTTGCCATCGTTGCTTAATGCGGGATGCTCACAAGAATAATTTTTATTGTTGAAAGGAAGCAAGGTAATGTTGGTCCACTTTTCATTTTCTAATTGAGCGCTGTAAATTTGAAGTTGCGTAACTTTTGCGGTGTCTTTCTCCTTTTTACCATCTAAATAATTATTTCGGGTGAAAAAAACCGTCTTTCCGTCTTTGGTGAAAACTGCGTTGCTCTCATGAAGTTTGGTTGTTAATTCTTCCGCAAAAAGTTTTGAATTCTCTGTTTCTAAACTATCGGAAGGAATGCTGTAAAGGTTTAAATAAGGAAGATTGTTCCAATAATAAATTTTAGCAAAAAGCCCTTTTTGTTCTTTGGTAGAAGAAATTAAAACTTGATCCTGATAAACTCCGCTGAAAAATTCAGACTTCTCAGTATTTAACGGTAAATTTTTTAAGGTGTAGCGTTCGCCAATGGCTTCAACATTTTCCAAATAAACTAAGGATTGTAGGTAATTATTTTTTTCTGAAGCTTCAAGCAAATGATTTTGAAAAACAGTATCGGCCAATTCATATTTCTTTTGGGCTTTTAAGCTTTGGTAGTATTTAAAAATATGCGCATCATCCATTAATTCTTTACTATTCTTCAGCAAAAACCGAAACCACTTTTCAGCATTTTTAAAATCGAACGTATAGAAGTAAGCATTTGCCAAATTTCTTATTGAATTGGCTTCAGATTTTCGAGTGATCGCTTCTTCATATAAAGGAATAGCTTTAGAATAATAGGTTCTTTCAAAATATTTATCGGCCTGTTGAATAGAAAAATCTTGCGCGTTCGCTTGAAATGTTGGCAAGCTAAAAATGATCAATAAGAAGTATAGTAAGAGTTTTTTCATCATAAAGATTTAAAAGAAACGAGGCGATTTGTTGTGACCTTTAAACAAGTCTAAATTATAAAGAAGGAAAATCTCGTGGGTTCCGCTGGTGTAATTTCCTAAGTTGGTAGTGGTATAATCGTAGGCATACCCAAATTTAAGGTTGGTCGTAATACCAATACTCATTAAAGCACTTATAGAGTCGTCGTAGCGATAAGAAACTCCGGCTTCAAATCTATTTAGGTATAAAACGTTAGCAGAAAGATCGACCATCGCAGAAGAACCGGCAACAGTTCTTAATAAAAAGGAAGGCTTCACTTTTAGACTTTGTGAAACTTTAAATACATAACCACCGGTTAAATATAGATGAATTTCTTCGCCACCAATACTTTGAATACCATTAGCATCGTTTAAATGTTTACTCTGTAAAAAATTGGGAGTCGATAAACCTAAATAATAGTTATTGGTAAATAAAAATGCTCCGGCTCCTAAAGTTGGGTAGATTTCATTGATGTTTTGACTGTACGCAGGATCTGTGCTTGCATCGCCACTTTCTAGTCTAAATCTTGAAAAATCTGTATTTAAAAATGTAGCTCCGGCTTTAAGACCTAAAGAGATTTTTGTTTTTTCTGAAATTTTTAAAATGTATGCCAGATCTGCGGTAACATTATTTTCTTTAAGCGCGTCTTCGCCAATTTCATCATTTACAAAAGAAACTCCTGCTTCTAGTTTACTGCTTAAAGGTAAATGAGAAAAGAAAGAGTATGTTGTTGGGTTACCGATCACATCGACCCATTGTTTGCGAAAAAAAGCACCAAAATGTAACGTCTCGGGTGTGTCGTTTACATAACCCGGATTAATGATTTTTTGGTTATACATATAATGAGTAAACTCAGGATCTTGTTGAGCAAATAGGTTGAGGCAACTCACAAAAGCGATAAGCGTAAGTAATTTTATTTTCATCTATAATTTTTTAATTATCTATTTAGATATAATCTTCCTTGTTGCGGAGCAATATTGTTTTTGTTGAAGTTGACGATATAAAAATAGACTCCGTTAGGCACCAAACCATCAGCTAGAACTAAATCGCTTTCTGCTTCACCATTCCAATGAGGGCGATTAATATCGCCTTCATATAAAAGTTTGCCATATCGATTATAAATTTCGAAAGTATAATCGGGATAAATATATTCGATATCGGGAATGCGAAACACATCATTTATTCCGTCGTTATTAGGAGAAAAAGCATCTGGAATAAAAAAGTCGTAATTTCCGTCGCAAGCGGTGAGTGAAACGTTAACTTCTAAGGCATCGATCGCTTCACAATTGATAACCGAATCGTAGGTGTAAGCATAATAAGTTGCTGTTTCAGAAAGTGGCGTGTCGTTTGCTAATAAATTCCCATTTTGGTCATACCAATTGAGTTGGTATTGATTGTATTGCTGAGTATTTGCACTTAAATCTAAAAGAGTAGGTTCGTCTGCACCACAAAATTGATCTCCGTCAGGAATTAGTGTAGCCACAGGAACTTGATTAATAAGAACACTAACCGGTGTTTTTAAAGAGTAACAACCATTGGTGTCAATTTGCGCTACCCAATAAGTTCCATTGGTAAGAAGTGTATCGGCTGATAGTGGTATTTCACTATTTTCTGAATCGTACCAAAATATGTTCGGAAGATTAGGAGTTAAGTCTGATACCTGTGCTGCATCGACTTCACAAAACTCTTGCAAAGCCGGAGTGTCTGGCGCATCGGGTAGCGGAAAAACTTCAAAAGTAAAATCGACATTTGTAACTGTGGAACATCCTGTTTCTGCATTGGTAAGTTCGTGAATGGTTAAAGTAGTTACTCCAGAATTATTGAGTAAGCTTGAAGGTAATAACAATTCACCATTTGCATTGTTTACAGTTATGGTTTCAATTTGATTGTTTGCAATATTAGCTCCGGTTAAAGAGTAGTCGATTTCTAATTGATCAATTCCGGTAAGATTACTTAAGGCAGCAATCGCATCGTCTCCCAAACATATATTTTCCATTGCTATGATCACGAAAGGGTCTGGGTTTTCAAAAATTTCAAATTCAAAATTAAGATCGGTAGGAGTAGTTACACATCCATTGATGGTCGTAATTTTTGTGATTTCTAATTCATTTGTTCCTGAATTAGGAAGTAAATTCCCTGGAATTTGAAGTGAAGATGATCCACTTAAAAAATTTAATGTGACATTGGTTGCGGTAAAATTATTCGCTCCAGAAATATTGTAGTCTATAATTAGGTCTTCATTTAAGTTGCTATTTTCAATATCAAAATCGATAAGAAGATCTTCACCTAAACAAATATCTGGAATATCAATGACGATATCGTCTTCAAAAATGGGATAGATTTCAAAAGTTTCTTCCAGGTCATAAAGAAGTTGACATATAATATTATTAGGATCACTAAAAATTTCAAAGTCGGTTACTTCGATCGTATATATTCCGGGAGTTGGAGCAAAGGTGTTCGGAAGGCTAAAATTTTCCGGATCATTTAAGGAGATTTGTGTGGTAATTCCGCTTAAACTTACCGGTCCGTTAACATCGTAAGTAATATTAAAAATGTTACTTGGTAGATCGTTTAAATTAGGAAGTCCGTTTATAGTTGCTTGAATAGGGAAACCACTAACATCATTCTCGCAAATTGATTCGACCTCTAATACGGCATCAGAAAAATCTAATTGTCTTCTAATTTGAATGATTACCGTAAAAGTTTGGAATTCACAAATAGGATGGTCAGGAATTGCAGTTCTACTGAAGCTATAAACACCGTAACCAAAATTATTAAAGATATTTTGGATGTCTATAATTGTATCGGTGGTTCCGTTAATTTCATTTGTTCCATTATTATCACTCCAATAACCATTAGAAGAAGAAGCCGAAATGTAACTGTTTAAATCTACATTAGTATGATTCGCTATTTCGTCTAAACCACAAACTTCATACTCGACAACTCCTGCCGGAGTAGGGAGTGGGTGTACCGTTAATTCAACAGTAACTGTACTCATTGCACACGTATTTTGCGATGGTACATTATAAGTAAAAGTGTAAGTGCCTACACCTTGTACCGTTGCATCATAAATATTGTTAGTTAAAGCTCCCGTATTACTTACATCTACCCAAGTTCCATTTAGATGAGGATTGGGATTACTACTTATAAACTGAAATAAATTTACACTGATATCGTTTTCACAAGCATTCGCACTAAAATTATCCTCACCGGCATAACCTCCTATTATAAGTGTTAAGGTTGAAGATGTATCTGTGCAATTACTATTACTAATAGAATAAGTATAAGTGAAAACACCACTTTGGTTAATTTGCCAGATATTAATCTCATCTTGACTATCATTCGTAAAAACACCTAGATTACTATTGTCTGTCCAAGTACCGCCACTATCAGGACTTCCGCTTAAAGCATTAAACAAATTAAAATTTTGATTATTAGTATCGGCATAATTGCAAATAGTAATCGTAGTATCTTGACCGGCGCATTGTCCAAACGCAGAAAATTTTACTAATAGGAGGACTATTAGTAGAGAGTAAGCTTTAATCATTCTAACGGTTTAAGTGTATAGACGAATATAGTATTTTATTTTACTATAACAATTAAAATTATAAAATCCCCCATTTTGTCATTAACTAACTAATATAATTTCGTAGCTCCATTGCAGCCTTATCGCGATTTTGCGATTCGTTTTGGTATAGTTTGGGATTTCTTTCTGTAATTCTCAAAATAATTTTCTGATCTAACTAACTGTTCGTTTGGTGTTTGAGTTGCATTATTAAAAAAACTTTAAATAAAGTTGAAGAAAAGTTTGTTTATGAGAGAAAAACAGACGTATATTTGCAGCCGCTTTGAGAGGGAGCGATGTTCATTGTAAAGTTAGACTGGAGTTGAGTTTATGGCGGTTTGGGAGAGTATGGATTACTTAAAAGAAGCTGAAAAAATAAATTAAAAAAACTTCATTTTTTACTTGCTAGTAAATAAAAAGGTTTTACATTTGCGTCCGCTTTCAGAAAGAAGCTAAGTTCATTGAGAAGGGTTGGGATTTTTGAGTTTTGGAGATAAAGTTTGTATCTTGTGAGGCTGAAAAATAAAAAAAAAATGAAAAAACTTTAATTTTTATTTGTTGAATTAAAAATAAGTTTTACATTTGCACCCGCAAATGCAGAAAGCGTTAAAGTTCTCAAAAAATTATGACAAGAAAAGCCGGGATGGCGCGATAGAGTTGAAGGTTCGAATCCTTTATTTTCGACAACACGGAAGCTTTTAAAAGGGTGGAGGTAAAAGAGTTCATTGAAGTATTGATTGACAGTAAAAAACGAATTAAGGCTAAATAGCTAATTTTTAAATTTTGAGTCTTACTTTATTAAATTAGAGTAAACGATAATTCCGAGTTGAAAATTAAGTATTGTAAATATATTTAAAAAACAACGATGAAGAGTTTGATCCTGGCTCAGGATGAACGCTAGCGGCAGGCCTAACACATGCAAGTCGAACGGTAACAGCAGAGCTTGCTCTGGCTGACGAGTGGCGCACGGGTGCGTAACGCGTATACAATCTACCTATTACTGGGGTATAGCCCGAAGAAATTTGGATTAATCCCCCATAGTATTATTGAATGGCATCATTTAATAATTAAAACTACGGTGGTAATAGATGAGTATGCGTCCTATTAGTTTGTTGGTAAGGTAACGGCTTACCAAGGCATCGATAGGTAGGGGTCCTGAGAGGGAGATCCCCCACACTGGTACTGAGACACGGACCAGACTCCTACGGGAGGCAGCAGTGAGGAATATTGGACAATGGAGGCAACTCTGATCCAGCCATGCCGCGTGCAGGAAGACTGCCCTATGGGTTGTAAACTGCTTTTATAGAGGAAGAAACCTTCTTACGTGTAAGAAGCTGACGGTACTCTACGAATAAGGATCGGCTAACTCCGTGCCAGCAGCCGCGGTAATAC
>NZ_AUHX01000011.1 GCF_000423405.1 Mesonia mobilis DSM 19841
AGATCAAACCGACGATTTAAGGTGGTTATAGCAACGAGGCTCACCTCTTCCCATTCCGAACAGAGAAGTTAAGCTCGTTAGCGCAGATGGTACTGCTAACTGTGGGAGAGTATGTCGCCGCCTTCTTTATAAAAGCCCTTTATCATAAGATAAAGGGCTTTTTTTATAACCAAAAATCAAGAAACTGACCCCAACGTTAGGGATAGCGCTTTTCGACTACGCTCAAAACAAGCTATCTGTTTAAGCCCTTTTATTTTTAATCAAAACATAAAAAGTGAGTTGCGATAGCACGACCCAAAGAGTAACGCTATAGAAATAAATTATCTTATAATTTTGGAATCTTCATAAAATAAATATTTATTTATTCTTAAATATAAACTGGCTAAGCTATTACTTCGAAAATTCTTATAGTTTTCTTAAAATTCTTATTTCAATTTTTCATTCTGAGAATTTAACTAACTTTAAAATCTTTTAAAATTCATTTATTAGGTTGTATTTAAAGTTTTTTAAACCCCTTTTTGATTTTTTTGTAGCGTTAGTAATGTTACTTCTAATTTCACCATTATTATTGATATTGGGTATAATTCTATCTATACATTTAACTGAGCATCCTATTTTTTTACAAGAACGTATTGGTAAAAATGGAAAATCTTTTATCATTTTTAAGTTCAAAACGATCTCTCACTTGGGATATAAAACTAAGCTTACCGAAATATTTAGAAAATTTAAATTAGATGAACTTCCGCAATTGTTCAATATATTGAGAGGAGAAATGTCTGTAGTTGGTCCGAGACCAGATATTCCCGGTTACTATGATTGTTTAGAAGGAGATAGTAGAAAGATATTAAAATTAAAACCTGGCCTCACCGGATGTGCATCTTTAGCATATTACAATGAAGAAGAAGTTTTAGCGAATGTGGATGATCCTAAACGCTATAATGATGAAGTTATTTTTCCGAAGAAAATAGAATTAAACTTATGGTATTTAAATCATATTTCTTTTCAGTTAGATTTAAAGTTAATTTTTAAAACTATATTTTTACCTTTTTCGAGATAAATATGATTTATGAAAAACAATAAAATCTGGTTATCGTCTCCTCATATGGGAGGTACAGAACTGAATTATATTAATTCAGCATTTGAGAATAATTGGATCGCTCCTTTAGGTCCGAATGTGGTTGGTTTTGAAAATTCAATCCAACAATATTTAAATAAAGATAAATTTATAGCAGCACTTTCCAGTGGTACTGCAGCACTTCACTTAAGTCTTTTAATGCTAGGTGTAAATCGTGATGATTTTGTGATTTGCCAGAGTATGACCTTTTCAGCGTCTGCTAATCCTATAAAATATGCCGGCGCACAACCAATTTTTACCGATAGTGAACCTCAAACCTGGAATATGTGTCCGGTTGCATTAGAAAAAGCAATTAACTATTCTATTGATCAAGGCAGAAAAGCGAAAGCTGTGATCTGTGTTCATTTATATGGAATGCCCGCTAAATTAGATGAAATAAAAGCAGTTTGTAAAAAGTATGAAGTTCCTTTAATAGAAGATGCCGCTGAAGCTTTAGGATCGACTTATAAAGATCAAAAATGCGGAACTTTTGGAGATTATGGGGTTTTATCTTTCAATGGAAATAAAATAATTACCACAAGCGGAGGTGGAGCTTTAATTTGTCCTTCAGAAGAAGCTCAAAAGAAAGTTGTTTTTTATGCAACACAAGCTAGAGATAATGCTCCGCATTATCAACATTCAGAAATCGGTTATAATTATCGTCTGAGTAACATTTCTGCAGGAATTGGTCGCGGACAAATGGAAGTTTTAGATCAACATATTGCTTTAAGAAGACAAATGAATGCTTTTTATCAAGGTTTATTTAAGGATATTGATGGAATTACCGTTTTTAAAGAACCCAATAGTGATTACTTTTCTAATCATTGGTTAAGTGCAATTTTAGTCGATTCAACCAAAACTAAAAATCAAATTAATCGAGAAGATCTTCGTTTAGCGTTTGAAGAAGAAAATATTGAATCTAGACCGCTTTGGAAACCTATGCATTTGCAACCCGTATTTAAAGATGCACTTTATTTTGGCGGAACTGTTGCAGAAGATCTATTTAAAGATGGATTATGTTTACCTTCGGGATCAAATTTAACCGATGAAGATCGAGAAAGGATTGCTCAAGTGATTCAGAAATTATTTAAATAAAAACTTATGATTGAAGAAATAATAAAAAATAGGAGATCGGTATTTCCTGTTCAATATAATTCAGAAGAAATTAGCAGAGAAACCATTGAAAAAATTCTTGAAACGGCTAATTGGGCGCCAACCCATAAAAAAACAGAACCTTGGCGTTTTAAGGTCATGCAAGGTAAAAAATTAGAACATTTAGGTCAGTTCTTAGCAGATAAATATAAAGAAACTGCTGAAAAACCTTCAGACTTCAAATACAAAAAACTTCAAACCAATCCTTCCAAAGCAAGTTGTGTGATCGCTATTTGTATGCAGCGCGATCCTAAAGAAAATTTACCTGAATGGGAAGAAATTGCTGCAGTAGCAATGGCTGTTCAAAATATGTGGTTAACTGCAAGTCACTACGGCATTGGAGCGTATTGGTCTTCACCTGGATTAATTAAATATATGGATGAATTTTTCAGCCTTAAAGAAGGTGAAAAATGTTTAGGTTTTTTTTATATGGGAAATCATGATGAAACCGAATTACAAGGGGAACGTACTTCAATTGAAGCTAAGGTTGAATGGCTTTAAAATAAAATATCTTGGTGTTGAAAGCATAAATACACAAAAACACCTAAATAAATAACGGCAACAAAAAACTTCATAAAAGTTGAAGCTAAGAAGCCCATAAAAGAACCAAAAGCAGCTCTTAATGCAATTTTAGAGCTGCTTTTGTTAAATATAAACTCTCCGATAAAAGCACCTACAAACGGACCAATTAAAAAGCCTAGCGGAATTGGAATAAAAATTCCTACGATTAACCCTACTGTGGTACCAATGGCTCCGGCTTTACTACCTCCATATTTTTTGGTCCCGGCTGCGGGAATAATATAATCTAAAATAAAAATGAGTATGGCTATAAAAAGTGTACCGCCCAATAGCCAGTAATTCCACTCCATCTCATCCACGAAATAGAGTAGTAATAAACCTAACCAACTTATTGGCGGTCCCGGTAATATGGGTAAAAGGCTTCCAATAATCCCTACGATACACAATAAGAAGCCGATAATAACTAAGAGTAAATCCATTATTCAATTTTATCTCTAAAATACACAAATTTAAATTTTAACAACTAAAATATTAGTTTAAACTAAACTTTTAGTTATATTTGATATAGTAGAACTAAATAATTAGTTGAAAAAATGAAAGAACTTACCAAAGCCGAAGAAGAAATCATGCAATTGCTCTGGCAGCTTAACGAAGCAAATGTAGCGACATTAATAGAAGAAATGCCAGAACCAAAACCTGCTTATAATACGGTTTCAACGATTGTTAGAATTCTAGAAAATAAAGGTTTTGTAGGATTTCGAAAAGAGGGAAGAGGTCATATTTACTATCCGTTAATAGAAAAAGACAGTTACAGTAAATTCTCGATGACCAAACTGCTGAATAATTATTTCGACGGCTCCGTAAAAAGTATGCTTTCTTTCTTTGTGAAGAAAAATGATCTAAGCATTCGAGAATTAGAAGAAGTACTTTCAGAAATTAATAAAAACAAAAAGTAATGGTGACCTATATCCTACAGTTAAGTGTTTTTTTACTTCTATTTTGGGGAGTTTACGAGCTGTTTTTAAAGAAAGAAACCTTTTTTACTTACAACCGTTGGTACTTGTTGCTTACGCCTATCATTTCAGCATTACTGCCATTTTTAAGTTTTAATGTATTAGAAAGTTATGCGGTAGAAGCACAACAACTGGTTCAATTGCCGGCTGTGTTTATTGGTGATCCTGTGATTAAAGAAATTCCTAATAAAACTGTCACCAACTTAACTAATTCTATAGGTTTTTTCGAGAAGTATGCTTGGTGGTTGGCTTATGGTTTAGGAGTGTTGATCAGTCTTTTATTATTGATTAAAAAGATTTTTCAGTTTCAACAAATCAGAAAGCAAGGTAAAGTCTCTTACCTAAACGATTTAAAACTTGTTGAAGTTGAAAACAGCTCGATGGCTTGTACTTTCTTTAAAACTATTTATTTAGGAAGTGATCTAGCGGAAACCGAAAAAGCCCAAATTTTAAAACACGAGCAAGTCCACGCGCAACAATACCATAGTTTAGACTTGTTGTTTTTTGAAATTTTAAAAATCGCTATTTGGTTTAATCCGGTGGTGTATATCTATCAAAAGCAAATCACCAATATACACGAATACATCGCCGATGCAGAAGCGACTAAAAATTCAGACAAAAAATCGTATTACGAAAGTTTACTTAAGGTAGCTTTTGGGAGCGAACAAATATCATTCATCAATCAATTTTTTAATCATTCATTAATCAAAACACGAATTCTTATGTTACAAAAATCAAAATCGGCAAGAGCCGCTAAATTCAAATTTTTAATTCTGATCCCATTAATCTTTGCGATGCTTACGTATGTGTCGTGTTCAGATACTACAAATTTAATAGATGGGGAAAATGAAAATATGGAAGTGCCAACTCCACCGACACCACCGGCGCCACCTGAAGCTTTATCTCAAGAAGATGCTGAACTTGTGAATCAATTAGAAAGTGAACTTAAACAAATGGAGGAAAACGGAAAATCATTTTTTGAAATTTCTGAATCTTTTATGATCGAGAAAGATAAGCATATCATATCTAAAGAAGCATTTTATAGAATGCGTGTATTTTCAGAATGGATGTTTCAAAGTAATAAAGAAAGAAAATTAGCAGAAGGAACTTGGACTGAAGAAAACGAAAGTAATCACCAAGAAATGATGCAAAAGGCTTGGGCTCAATCCTACGAAGACTATGTAGCTTACCGAAAAAGTCAGTCCAAAAAAGAAAATACTTCAACAGAAGGAGTTCCTTTTACAGCGATTGAAACAGTACCTACTTATCCCGGTTGTGAGAATTTAGATAATGCAGCCGCAAAAAAATGTATGAGTGAGCAAATCACAAACTTTGTGAATAAAAATTTCGATACCAATGCAGTAAAACCTTATGCTGAAAAAGGGACAAACAGAATTTATGTGCGTTTTGTGATCACCAAAGACGGGAATATCGATAATATTCAAGCGAGAGCATCTTCACCAGAATTAGTTGAAGAAGGGAAACGTGTGGTAGCGCTATTACCCAAAATGAAACCGGGAAAAAACGACGGAAAGCCTGTTGGCGTTTTATACAGTTTACCCATCATTTTTCAAGTAAGTGAATAAACTATTTTTAAGCATATTAGTTTTATTTTTATGGAAAGCCGAAGCACAAACTTCGGCTTTACCGCTTGCAGATAGTTTATATGCTATCGGGAATTATCAAAATGCGATCGAGCTTTATCAAAATTCTTCTTCAACTTCCGCGGTAACCTATCAGAAAATTGCCCAAGCTTACCAAGCCACCGGAAATATTGGTTTAGCGATTAATAATTATGAAAAGGCAATTCAGCTAGATCAAAAATTAATTATCGCGAAAAGCAATTTAGGTAAATTGTATTATCAAAGTAGAAACTATCAAATTGCCGATAGTGTTTTTAAAAAGCTTGTAGAGGATTACCCTAAAAATCCCGATTTTTATTATCGTTTAGGTTTGGCTAAAGAACAGCTGGATGATACCACGGCGATTCAGGATTTTCAAAAAGTTTTGGAGTTAAATGAAAATCATCAAAAAACCTTATATGAAGTTGCTAAGCATCATTACCGAAAGAAAAATTATCAAAAAGTAGAAGAATTAGGTGAAAAAGCTTTGCTAAGTTATCCTGAAAATACAAGGATGATTAGTCTTCTGGCTCAAAATGCGGTGGCTCTAAAAAATCTAGTTTCCGCTAAAAATAGATTTGAACAGTTAATAGAATTCAATCAAAAATCGGTATTTATTCATTTTAATTTAGGTTCGTGTTATTTCAATTTAAAAAAATATGAAAAAGCTTACGAGCAATTTGTAAAAGTAATTCAGCTAGAAAAAAATCATATACAGGCATTTTTGTTTGCAGGTAAAAGCTTAAATGAATTAGAACGCTACCAGGAAGCCACAGAGTTTTTAAAAGTGGCGGTTTTATTGGCAGATCAACCGGTAGATGAGTTTTATACTACTTATGCGATTAGTTTACAAAAGCAAGAGCAATTTAAAAAAGCGATCGAAAATTTTAAAACTGCGTTAGAAGAAAATTCTCAAAATTACAGGGCGCAATACGAGTTAGCGGTTTGTGCCGATAATTACTATAAAGATTTAGTTACAAGAATTAATTATTACCAGCTTTTTGTGCGCAAATTTCAAAATGAACCTAAAGCGAAGTATTACTTGTATTTAGCTAAAAACCGGTTAAGTGATTTAAAAGAACAGCAGCATCTCGCCAAAAACTAAATGTTTATAAGCTTGTTATTAAAATTAAGGTGAAATACGAAGTTTGCTTTGTAAAGAATACTTAATTTTACTTTTATGAAGTATAGTTACCTTTTGCTGTTACTTTTATGTTTTGGATGCCAAAACTTTGAAACCAAAAAAATCTCTTCTGAAGACTTAGTTGAAGAAGAATTAAAAGAATTGAATTGGCAAGAAGTAGAGGTTTATCCTGCTTTTGAAGCTTGCGAAAATCTTTCTGAAACGCAAGCAAAAAAATCTTGTTTCGAGCAGCAATTTGCCTTACAACTTCACGAATCTCTTCAGCAGAAAAAAGTGATTTTATCAGATTCGATCCAAGAGAAAATGCTATTGTATATTTCAATCAACGCAACCGGAAAGCCAAGTTTAGATTCCTTAGAAACTTCCGCTTTAATTGAAGAAAAAATGCCTCAAATGCAATCTTGGTTGCAAGAATCAATTCAAAAAATGCCAAAAATATACCCCGCTAGAAAGCGAGGTATTCCTGTAAAAACTTCGTTTAAATTACCCTTGGTAATTGCTTCAGAATAAGTTTAGAGATTAAATTTTAATCCGGCGGTAAAATCGATAGGGAATTCACCGTTATTATCTTTTCCTAAAGACACAAAATCATTATAACTTAACGTAAAGAAAGTCTCTTTACCAATTCGAATGGCAACTCCCGCTCCAAGACTTAACGGTAGATCTAAAGAAAAATCGTCTCTTCGCTCAACATCGGTAATCTCATTAGAATCTGCATCGTAAATATAACGTGGCTCTTCAGTATAATAAAGTTCAATCGCTTCAGCTTCAAGATAAAAATGAAACCATTCTGCATTGATCACTTTAAAACGGTAGTTAAAAGTAAGACCAGTGTAGTTGTATTCGTAATCATCTTTTTCAAAAACGTGTCTCACTTGCGTGAAAATAGAATGTCTATCGAACTTTTTACTGCTGTATAATTCTAATTCGATTCCTGCAACTGCGGTAGTTTCGTTAGTTGGGTTGGGTGAATAAACAGCATTAGTTATTCCGCCAAAAATACCAAAACGAGCTTCCGGTTTAACAGCATCGTCTTCAGCCACAAAATCTTGATCGACAGCAGCATTATGTTCGTTAATATATTTTCTTAAACTGCTTAAAGTTAACTTTACTTTATCGGTTGCAATTTCTGTTTCTGGAGTTACTTGCGCTAGAGTTTCTTTATACTGAGCCTGAAAGCGATTTTTTTCTCCAAAACGCGTATTAGTTAACTCGTAGGTTTCGCCATCTTTAACCACAAAATATCGGTATTGGTTATCGATTGTATTCCAAAGCAAAGTCACATCTCCTTCAACGGCGGTGTAAAGTGATAAATTTTCACCATCGATGGTATAATTTTCTTGAGCAAATGTAGATAAGCTCAAAAAAGCAATGCAAATAATCAGTAAATATCGTTTCATGGGTATATTTTTTCTGAAGTAAAAGTAAGCATTTTTTAAAAATCGCCGAGCGATACGTCTTTAAAATCAATAGTTTATTTATGGTATGTTCTTCCTTTCCATTCGTAAGAAGTTAAGAAAGACTGTATAGCGGTACTTGTCACGAATATAGGATGTAAGAAAGCGATGATGACATAGTTTTTTAGCAAATGTAAATTCTGGTAAAATGCCGCTGTATTGTAAAGAATTAAAAAATCGATGTTGAATTTAACAACGAACAAAATTAGAAACGCCTGCCAAGTTATAAGTTTTAAAATCGCTCCTAAGGCGAAGATAATAAAACCCAGATTTGCCAAAAATACGACGATCGCAGTAAGTAAACTTGTAGGATTTTTGTAAGCTGAAGTTTTTGCAGCCCAACGCACTCGTTGTTGAAAAAGTGCTTTTAAGTTTTGCGGCGGAAGCGTTTTTACTTGCGCTTCGTGATGCGATAAATAATCAATTTTCTTTTGAGCAAATTTCATTTTTTCGAGCATAAAAATATCATCGCCACTGGCAATTTTATCGTTCTCAAAACCACTGAGTTCTATAAATGTTTTTTTTCTAAAACAAAGATTAGCGCCATTACATAAAAAAGGTTTTTTATTCCCAAAACCTCCTAAGGTCGCGGCTTGCAGACTTAAAAAATCTAGAGACTGAAATTTATCTAGAAATGATTTTTTTGAAAGATAACTTACCGGACCGGCGATAAAATCTGATTGTTCTTGTATTACCATCGCATTAAAATATTGCAACCATTTTTCAGGAACTATACAATCGGCATCGGTCGTTACAATATATTTTTTAGTAGAAGCTTTAATCGCCTTACTCAGCGCTTCTTTTTTTGGAGAAATTGCTTTTGTTGAATTCTCTAAAAGCTGAATAGAAAATTCTGAATATTGCTGAATAAATTCTTCTACGATCGCTTCTGAATGATCTTCAGAACAGTCATTAATAAAGATGATCTCAAAAAGCTCAGCAGGATATTCAATTTTTTTTAGACTTGCTATAAGTCGCGGTAAATTTTCAGCTTCATTTCTAAACGGTATGCAAATCGTAAAGCTGGTTTTTTGTTCTTCGTCCTGAAGTGGAAAAGGTTTTAATTTGAAAATTCCGTAGAGTAACCACAACATAAGTGTTGCGTAACTAGCCGATACGAACATCGAAAAAATTATTTCCATAGCGTTGAAAATTTCAAATCGAATCGAGGCTGAAATTTAAACCACAGTAAACTGCCAATCACTCCGAGTAATGCGAAATTTAACAACCACATCGTTAAAGAAATTGCCAAGACCGGTAAAGCTTCTACCTGAAAAAAGGAAAAAAGCCAAACTGCAACTCCGCCTTTTATTACCGCATCTAACAAAAATACACTCGGTAAAATCGACGCTAAAAAGTACATGCTAAAAATGCAACTCATCGCATCGAAGTAAGAAATATCGACATTCAGCAAGACCAATAAAAAGTAAAATTGATGACTAAATATCAAATATCTACCTATCGATAACTCTAAAATTTCAATTTGTTGAATAACCGAAAACTGAAGAAAAGCTTTTTTAAGTTTATTGAATTGTTGTTGGAACCAAACCAATTTCCACAGAAAAAAAAGAACAATTAGAATTATTCCTACTGTAATTAATACTTGTTGAAGGGAAATAAAATTGAATTTAAAAGCAGAATTATTTAATAAAAAAGTAATTCCGATGATTCCAAAAATGACCGTTGCGAATAGCTGACTCATATTTCCGAAGAAATTATAAAGCACAATTTTTTTCCAATATTTTTTATGGAAGAACATTGGTTTCGCTCCATATTCCCCAATTCGATTTGGCGTGAGAATAGCAACTGCGTGCGCAATTAATAGTTGAAATGCACTTTCCTGAAAAGAAATTGAACTTATTTTCTGGGTTAATTTTTTCCATTTAAAGATTTCTAAACTCCAATTAAGCACGGTAAAAATGAATAGAACAATAAATTCTTTCCAAGAAATGCTTTGAAGTTGATCTCTGAAATTTATCCAGCTTAGCTCTTGGTTTGCGGTGAGTTTATGATAAATAAAAAAACAAATGGCAGAAAGCAAGGCTACTTTTAAAAGTAGTAAAAACAATTGCTTAGATTTGTAGGGAAGCCAGCGCATACACAAAGAAACAAATATTTAGATTGAAAACAGAAAAAATAATTTTAGGCATCGATCCGGGAACTACCATAATGGGTTTTGGACTTATAAAAGTGGTAGGTAAGCAGATGGAATTTATGCAACTCAACGAATTGATGCTGAAAAAATATGACGACCATTACGTAAAACTCAAGCTGATTTTTGAACGAACGATCGATTTGATCGACGCTTATCATCCCGACGAAATCGCGATCGAAGCTCCGTTTTTTGGTAAAAACGTACAATCGATGCTAAAGTTAGGAAGAGCACAAGGTGTGGCAATGGCTGCCGGTTTGAGTAGAGAAGTTCCGGTGACAGAATATTCACCTAAAAAAATTAAAATGGCGATTACCGGTAACGGGAATGCCAGTAAAGAACAAGTGGCAAGAATGCTGCAAAGCACGTTGAAGTTGAAAAGTTTACCGAAAAACTTAGATTCTACCGATGGTTTGGCAGCGGCAGTTTGCCATTTTTATAATTCGAGTCGAGTAGAAACCGGTAAAAGTTATTCGGGTTGGGCTTCGTTTGTAAAAAAAAACCCGGGGAAAGTAAAATAGAAATGATGAAAAAAGGAATATTGATTTGCTTGATGTTCATAGGATTTTTAACGCAAGCACAAAACCAAAAACAAATGGAAAACACAATTTATCAATTTAAAGTTGAAGATATTGAAGGAAATACTTTCGATCTAGCTTCTTTAAAAGGGAAAAAAGTGATGATTGTGAACACCGCGAGTAAATGCGGTTTAACCCCACAATACGAGCAATTAGAAGCGATTTACAAAGCTTACCAAGATCAAAACTTTGTGATCATTGGTTTTCCTGCCAATAATTTTGCAAGTCAGGAGCCGGGAAGTGATGAAGAGATCGCTCAGTTTTGCGAACGCAATTACGGAGTTACTTTCCCGATGATGAGTAAAATCTCGGTAAAGGGAGAAGATATGCACGAGTTATATGAATTTCTCACTCAAAAATCTAAAAATGGTTTTGCCGATTCTGAAGTAGCTTGGAATTTTCAGAAATATTTAATTAGTGAAGAAGGGAAAGTAGTAAATGTGATCGATCCCAGAACTTTACCAACCGATGAGAAAATCGTTAAATGGATTAAAGAATAATTTATTGATAGATATGATGAGATCCTGAATCAAGTTCAGGATGACGAACAAACAAATAAAAATCCCGAATAGAATTGTTCGGGATTTTTATTTAGTATATAATTTCTATTTCAGTCTTTTTTTAATATCCATTCGTTGATGAAGAATTCTAACAATTTCTATCGTATCATTTTCAACTTTTCGGTAAAATATAAGATGCGATTTAATTTTAGTTACTCGATAATTTTTCCTTGTTTGCTCTACCGATTTACCGGTAAAGAAATTATCAGCTATAAATCTAATTTCATTAATTATTAAATCGTAATAATGGTCTGCTTGTTCTTTTGACCATTTCTTAAAAGTATATAACCAAATATTATTTAAATCTTTTATCGCTTGACGACTTATACGATATTTGGTAGAATTCATAAATGCTCTTGATGAAGTTTTTTTAAGTTTTCTGTAGGGTCAAAATCGTCTACAAATCCGCTTTGTTCTCCAACTACTAATGCTTTTATTAATTCTTTTTCTTTTCTTTCTTCTTGTTCTAAAAGCCTTAGAGCAGATCTTATAACTTCACTAACTGAGTTATACCTTCCAGAATTTACTTCTTCTTTAATAAATTCTTCAAAATAGCTTCCTAACGTAATAGACGTATTCTTTTCCATTGTTAAAATGATAGTTTGTTCTAATATACCAAAACTTGGCAATGATGTCAAATTTATTTAAATCGACTAAATCAATCCTGCGCGTTTCAATAAAGCTTCAGGGTTTGGCTCTTTTCCACGGAAACGTTTATATAAAACCATCGGGTCTTCCGTGCCGCCTTTACTAAGAATGTTATCTTTAAATTTATCAGCTACTGTTTTATTAAAAATTCCTTCTTCCTGAAAATATGCAAACGCATCGGCATCCAATACTTCTGCCCATTTATAAGAATAATAACCTGCCGAATAACCTCCTTGAAAAATATGAGAGAACGAAGTACTCATACAATTTTCAGCAACATCAGGATATAGTTTTGTCGCTTCAAAAGCTTTTAATTCATTTTCTTTTACAGAATTGATTGCTGAAGGATCGACGGCGTGCCAAGCCATATCTAACATCCCAAAACTTAGCTGGCGAACGTTTTGCATCCCTTCGTGAAAGTTGGCCGATTTTTTAATCTTCTCGATCATTTCCATCGGGATCACTTCATCGGTTTCATAATGGCGAGCAAATAGTTCTAAAGCTTCCGGCTCGTAACACCAGTTTTCTAACACCTGGCTTGGTAATTCAACAAAATCCCAATAGACTGAAGCTCCCGATAAACTCGGGTAAGTTGAGTTAGCCAGCATCCCGTGTAAAGCGTGACCAAACTCGTGAAATAACGTGGTTACTTCATTAAATGTAAGTAAGGATGGTTTTTTAGAAGTTGGTCGCGTAAAATTACAAACGTTAGAAACATGCGGACGCTCATTTTTACCGTCTTTCACTTTTTGGTCTTTGTAAATCGTCATCCAAGCGCCATTTCTTTTGCCTTCTCTCGGATGAAAATCGGCATAAAAAAGAGCCATAAAGTTATGATCACCATCATAAACCTCGTAAGTTTTTACTTCTTCGTGGTATTTATCTATGTCAAATACTTCTTTAAAATGAAGATCGTATAATTTTTTGGCTACCGTAAAAACTCCGTGAATTACATTATCGAGTTTAAAATAAGGCTTCAATTGTTCGTCGTCTAGCTGAAAACGCTTTTGCTTCAACTTTTCAGCATAATAAGCGCTGTCCCATTTTTCTAAATGGTCGATATCGTCTAATTCTTTTGCAAATTGTTCTAATTCTTGAAACTCTTTTTCAGCCGCAGGTTTTGCTTTTTCGAGCATTTCATTTAAAAAATCATTTACTTTTTCAGGGCTTTTTGCCATTCGCTCTTCTAAAATGAAATGTGCGTGGGTTTGAAAACCTAATAAATTAGCCCGCTGGTGACGAAGTTTAGCAATCTTCAATACATTTTCTTGATTATCGTATTCATCATTCTGAAAACCTTTCGCTCCAAAAGCAATCGAAAGTTTTTTACGCAGTTCTCGATTTTCTGCATACTTCATAAACGGAATATAACTCGGGTATTGAAGTGTAAAAATATAGCCGTTCTTTCCTTTAGCTTTGGCTAATAAATTAGCGTTTTCTAATTCGCTTTCCGGTAAGCCTTTTAAATCTTTTTCATCTTCAATATGAAGTTCGTAACGATTGGTTTCTGCTAACACATTTTCACCAAACGAAAGTGAAAGTTTAGAAAGATCTTTGTCGATTTCTCGAAGTTGCTCTTTTTTTTCTTCCGGTAAATTAGCCCCGTTTCTCGTGAAACTTTTGTAATGTTTATCGAGCAGTGTTTTTTGTTCTACACTCAGTTCTAAGCTGTCTTTTTGCTCGTAAACGCTTTTTACACGTTTAAATAATTCTTCATTTAAGGTAAGATCATTACTGAATTCACTTAACCAAGGAGAAACTTCTTGTGCGATTTTCTGAATTTCTTCATTGGTTTCTGCCGAATTTAAATTGAAAAATATGCTCGAAACTCGACTTAAGGTTTCACCTGCAAATTCTAACGCTTCTAAAGTATTTTCGAAAGTTGGCGCTTCTTCATTAGAAGTAATGCTATCGATTTCTGCTTTTGCTTTGGCAATGGCTTCTTGAAAAGCCGGTTTAAAATGTTCATTTTTTATTTTAGAAAATGGAGCAGCATCAAAAGGCTCCAATAACGGGTTTTCCTGACTCATAATTTATTTTTCTGTACAAACGTAAAGATACAAAGAGTAGGAGAGTTGAGGTCTTAATTTTTAGTCAAAAAAGAGTTTACAATTCAAACTCTTCCAATTCTCGATCGGGAGAAATAATATTGTAACCTTCCCAAACTGAAGCATCGTATTTGCGAATGTAATCTAGCTTTTTACCTTTATTTTCTTCGATACTATTAAATTGTTCTGAAGTTACCGGCGAAGAGTTCACAAACAAAATCTCGGTATTCATGTTTGATTGATTTTCGACAAGCATATCAAATTTGAATTTGATTCGCTTAGAACGATC
Organism: Mesonia mobilis DSM 19841; assembly: GCF_000423405.1. GTDB lineage: Bacteria > Bacteroidota > Bacteroidia > Flavobacteriales > Flavobacteriaceae > Mesonia > Mesonia mobilis. The sequence continues at coordinate 14,297 of NZ_AUHX01000011.1, forward strand.
TTCAGTATTTTCTTTGAATTTAAAACTACGATTAAAGTAAATATATTGGTTGGTTTTACTTTTAGCATAAACAGGATCGTAGGTGTTATTTTCATTCTTTTTGAAAATGATTAAGCCGGTGTCTTTAGTTTGTTCAGCTTTGATCCCTAATAAGAATTTCATATTAATTCCGGAAGCTTTTTCGCCTTCTTCTAAATGATATTCGGCTTTAATTATCGCAAAACTTTCAGCAGAAACGTAAAGTTTTCCTAGATAATCGGCGCGACCACGATCGGGTTCAAACGATAAAATATAAACCATTTCTCCGTTAAAACCGGTAATGTCTTCAATGGTATAAGCATAATCTTCGTACTCTCTTACAAAATCAAATTTTCCCAAATTTAATTTATCGTTGTACTTAAAATAATCTACATAACTTTCTTTGAGATTCTTGGTGTAAATAGAATCACTTTTTTTGGTTTGAACTTTAAATTTCTTACCGACTTTTAGAGAATCGTCTATCGGTAAAATTCCGCTTTTTACTTTAAAAGTATTTTCACTGTTAAGATTCTGACCTATTTTTTTCATGACTTCTGAAGAAAAACTTTCTACATCACTCGATTGGGTGGTGTCTTTTAAAACGGTAGCTTTTTGAATATCGACTTTTAGACTGTCTATTTTTTCGCCTAACGAAACACGAATAAATTTTTCTGAATACGATTTTGAAGTAACATTCTTGGTCGTTTTTAGTAATTCTTCTAATTCAGTATTAAATTTTTTAGTGACTTTTTTCTCTAAAAAAGTGGCTTTGTTAATTTCGAATTCGGCATCGAGAATTTCATTGTCACTTTCATTTCTAATAAACAGGTCGTATTGGCGCAAGCTGTAGTTATAATTTTTGGCAAGATTTTCATTCACCTTTGCCATAATTTCTTGCGGAGAAAGTTTTTTGTTGATCAAATAAACATCTTCTAATTCACTTACATCTTCTTTTAAATAAATGATCGTGTCTTGTACAAAATCTTTTAAAGCAATTCGCGTCGATTGATAACCTAACGATGAAAAACGAAGCGAATCCTTCTCGGTAAAACGATCGACGTTAATTTGAAATTCACCTTCGTTATTAGTGATGACACCGTAGTTTTTCCCAATTTCTACAGAAGCGTAAGGAATGCTTTCGTTGGTTTCTTTACTAAAAAGTGAACCTGAAAGATCTTGCGCGGTTAACGGGAGAAAAAATATAAAAGTTAGAGCGAGTGGTAAGTAAGTTTTGAGCATAGTAGAGGTTGAGTAAATAACTTCTATAAATATGCAAAAAATCTTTGAATGTTGAACAAATTGAAATAAAAAAACCTTCTCTAATAGAGAAGGTTTTTGGATTTATGAGAAAAACTAACGTTGTTTTTCTGAAATTAATAGAGCGTGATACTTTCTTCATTCCGGACTTGATCCGGAATCTCATGTTAGGTGGAAAAAATAAGATGAGACCCTGAATCAAGTTCAGGGTGACGAAATGTAATTTTTCCTACCTACTTCTTTTTAACTTCCTCAGCGCCTTTAATCACTTTTTGTTTAAGGCCTTCTTTGTACACTAAAATTTTGTCAAGCACACATTTATCTGCTGCGCCAATAATTTGAGCTGCTAAAATTCCGGCATTTTTGGCTCCGTCTAAAGCTACGGTTGCTACCGGAACACCGCCCGGCATTTGTAAAATAGAAAGCACAGAATCCCAACCATCGATCGAGTTTCTCGATTTTACAGGAACACCAATCACAGGTAACGGAGAAAGAGAAGCGATCATCCCAGGAAGGTGAGCTGCACCGCCGGCACCGGCGATAATAACGTTAAAACCACGTTCGTGAGCGTTTTTTCCGTAATCGAATAGTTTTTCCGGAGTTCTGTGTGCCGAGACAATATCGACTTCTACCTCAATATCAAAACCTTTTAAAATATCGATGGCTTCTTGCATCACAGGAAGATCACTCGTGCTTCCCATTATAATTCCTACTTTACTCATATTTTTATTTTTTTGCTTTTGGCTATTTAAAATTTGCCTTCTGCTTTTATTAATTTTTATTTTAAACCCTTCCGCCTTCGGCACCTTCCCTTAAAAAGGGAAGGATTTTTTTTTGAGTTGTTGACAAAGAAATTACTTTTTAGAAAATAAATGAATTAGATTTTTTCAACTTTCTAACCTCTAACCTCTAACCTCTAACCTCTAACCTCTAACCTCTAACCTCTACTTATTACTTTAATTTCTTTCTTCACTTCTTCTGCAATTCTTCGAGCTTCCCCTAAATCTTTATTTACGATGGTCACGTGTCCCATTTTTCTAAAAGGTCTCGTTTGTTTTTTACCATAAATATGTGGTGTTACGCCGGGCATTTGCATAATCTTTCCGATGTTTTGGTAATGTACTTGGCCTTCGTGATTTTCATCACCAACTAAATTTACCATCACGCCACCAACTTTACTTTCTGTTTCTCCTAAAGGCAGATCTAAAATCGCGCGCAGGTGTTGCTCAAACTGATTGGTGAAACTCGCTTCAATACTATAATGACCGCTATTGTGAGGTCTTGGCGCCACTTCGTTCACTAAAATCTCATCATCTTCGGTTTGGAACATTTCTACCGCCAATAAACCTACGTGCTCAAAACTTTCTGAAACTTTTTTAGCAACAGCTCTGGCTTTTTCTGCAACGTGATCTTCTATTCTTGCCGGGCAAATCACATATTCCACTTGGTTGGCTTCAGGATGAAATTCCATCTCGACTACCGGATAAGTTTTTACTTCACCCGAAACATTTCTGGCAACGATCACCGCTAATTCATTTTTAAACGGAATCATTTTTTCGGCTAAGCAAGCACCTTCCGGTAACGGAATTAAATCTTCTTCATCTCTAATCACAGAAACGCCTTTCCCGTCGTAACCACCGGTACAACTTTTCCATACAAACGGGTAATCCCATTCTTTTCGCACCAAAGCTTCGGTTAATTCATCTTTTTCAGTATATACCGTAAAATCGGCTGTTGGGATTCCTTTTTCAGCATAAAATTGTTTTTGCACACCTTTATCCTGAATTTTTCTCAACGTAGCCGAAGAAGGATATACCTTTTTGCCTTCACTTTCTAATTGCTCTAAGGCATCGACATTCACCAATTCGATCTCGAACGTAAGTACATCTACTTTTCGACCAAAATTCACCACGGTATCAAAATCCATTAAATCGCCTTGCTCAAAAACATCGCAAGCAATTTTACATGGCGCTTCGGGGCTGGCGTCAAGCACATATGTCTGGATGTCGTATTTACGCGTGTCGTACAACATCATTTTACCCAACTGGCCGCCGCCAAGAATACCAAGCTTAAAATCTGAAGAAAAATAGTTATGCATTTTTATTATGTTGAAGGTTTCTGGTTTATCATTTAATTTTTTCGACTATCACATGGAGCGGAGTCAAAATGTGGGCGTTTCCCTATCGGGTCGGGCTTTCGGCACTCGCTTTTTGTTTTGTTTTTCAGCTTTGCTAGAACAACAAAACAAAAGAGCTTAAACAAATGCCTCAATCCCTAACGCAACTTGTTTCGGCAAAAATAAATCTTTTTAAGAGATTACACGAAAAAATAGGCTTTCTCTCTGTAATCCTTATCTTTGCACAAAACCGAGTGAAAACTCAACTAAGCATGCTTCAGTTACACGATTTAACTTTTGTCCCTTTTATTACTTCAGCAGAAATTGAAGAACGTATTGCTCAACTAGCGCAACAAATTAGCGCAGATTATCACGAAAAAACACCAGTATTTTTAGGAGTTTTAAATGGAGCTTACCAATTTACAGCAGCTTTAACACAACAATTTAACGGCGATTGCGAGGTAGAATTTACCAAGCTAAAATCTTACGAAGGCACTACGTCTACAGGAACGATTCAAAATTTAATTGGCGTAAATAATCTAAAAGGGAAACACGTGATCGTGGTCGAAGATATTGTCGATACCGGCAATACCATTTCAGAAATTATAAAAATTTTAGAAACAGAAGAAGTCGCAAGTTATCGTATCGCTACACTTTGCTATAAACCTGAAGCTTATAAAAAATCGCATAAAATAGATTATATTGGGTTAGAAATACCAAATAAGTTTATTGTAGGTTATGGCTTAGATTATGACGGTTTAGGAAGAAATTTACCAGAAATATATCAACTAAAATAAATCTAAATGACAAACATCGTATTGTTTGGCCCTCCGGGAGCCGGAAAAGGAACACAGGCAGATATTTTAAAAAAGAAATACGAATTGGTACACATCTCTACCGGAGATGTTTTTCGTTACAATATTAAAAACGAAACAGAACTTGGTAAAACCGCAAAATCGTATATCGATAAAGGTCAGTTAGTGCCCGATGAGGTTACCATTAATATGTTAAACGCAGAGGTTGATAAACATCCGGAAGCTAAAGGAATTATTTTTGATGGTTTCCCACGTACCGAAGCTCAAGCCGGTGCTTTAGATAAATTATTAGAAAGCAAAAACGATGCTGTTAATGCCATGATCGCTTTAGAAGTAGAAGATGAGGTGTTGGTAAAACGTTTATTAGAACGCGGTAAAACTTCTGGTCGTGCCGATGATGCCGATGAAGAGGTGATTAGAAATCGTATCAAAGTTTATTACGATGAAACTGCGATTCTAAAAAATTACTACAAAAAGCAAGACAAATATTTTGGTGTAGATGGTGTTGGGAGTATCGACGAGATCACACAACGTTTAAGCCAAGTGATCGATCAATTATAAGCTGTTTTTAGCAAGAAGAATTTTAAAAATTTCCACAAAAGTGGACCAGGAATATGAAAGAAGGAAATTTTATAGACTACGTAAAACTTCACGTTTCTTCGGGTAAAGGCGGGAGTGGTTCTTCGCATTTGCACCGAGAAAAATATATTGAAAAAGGCGGTCCCGATGGTGGTGATGGTGGTCGTGGTGGTCACGTAATTATTCGTGGAAATGAAAATTTATGGACGCTTATCGAGTTCAGTTTTAAGCGTCACATTAAAGCCGGTCACGGAGGTAATGGTAGTAAACAACGAAGTACGGGAGCCGATGGAGAAGATGTGTATATTGAAGTACCTTTAGGAACCGTGATTCGTGATACCGATACCGAAGAAATTATCGATGAAGTAACCGACCACAACGAAGAAATTATCATCGCTGAAGGCGGAATGGGCGGTCGAGGTAACTGGCATTTTAAATCGTCTACCAATCAAACGCCACGTTATTCGCAACCCGGTATCGATGGGCAAGAACGCAATATTACCTTAGAACTAAAAGTTTTGGCAGACGTTGGTCTGGTAGGTTTCCCAAATGCAGGAAAATCGACTTTACTTTCGGTAATTACCGCGGCAAAACCTAAAATTGCGAATTATGAATTTACTACGCTAAAACCAAATTTGGGAATCGTAAAATACCGCGATTACCAAAGTTTTGTAGTGGCAGATATTCCCGGAATTATTGAAGGAGCTGCAGAAGGTAAAGGTTTAGGTTATCGTTTTTTAAGACATATCGAGCGTAATTCAACTTTATTATTTTTAATTCCGTGTGATGCCGATGATGTAAAGAAACAATACGAAATTTTGTTAGATGAATTACGTCGCTACAATCCGGAATTATTAGATAAAGATCGATTGATCGCTATCTCGAAAACCGATATGCTTGATGAAGAACTAAAAGCAGAGCTCGATGAACAATTACAGGAAGATTTTAAAGAAATTCCTTATGTATTTATTTCATCGGTGGCGCAATTAGGATTACAAGAATTGAAAGATCAACTTTGGAAAATCTTAAATAAAAGTCCTGAAGCATAAATTCAACTTTAATTGAATAAAATATGAAAGCGGAAACTGTTGAGGTTTCCGCTTTTTTGTTAACGCTAGGTTATATTTCGCTGGGAAAGAATAGTTTTTCTTATTTTTAGTAGATTAAATCTAATAATATGAAACGATTTTTACCTGTAATATTTTTATTCTCTATTCTGCTTTTAACTTCTTGTGGCGGACCCAAAGCTTACTTCGATTACGATCAAAAAGCAAATTTTAATCAGTTTGAATCCTATAACTTTTATGATCAAATGGAAACCGAAACCGGTTTAAATGAATTAGACGAAGATCGAATGATCCAAGCCTTAAATACCGGTTTGAGTAAACGCGGATTTATCTCTTCAGCAACACCCGATTTTAAAATAAATTTTTATACCGAAGTTTTTGAAAAGCAAAGTAATTCTAGCATTGGTTTAGGTGTTGGCGGCGGAGGCGGAGTCGTTGGTGGTGGCGTTTCCGGTGGTATTCCTGTTGGTGGTTCACGTCTTTATATGAGCATTACCATAGAATTTACGAATGCTACCGATGATGAATTGTATTGGCAAGCTGTAGTAGAGCATCAGTTTAATCAAGACGCCAGTCCGGAAGAACGTATGTATTTTTTTACTGAAGTTGTAGAAAAAGCTTTAGAAAACTATCCGCCGGAAGAATAGTTTAAGGATGTTTCTAAAACCGAAGCTTGCAACACTTTAGTTTCCTCACAGTCTTTTTTATTAAATGATCATTTTATGAAAAAGCTTTTACTGTTATTTTTAGTCGTATTTCTTGGTTCTTTTTCTTCACAAGCAAAAGAAATCGTAGCTCGTGTAGTTTTTGAAAATAGAACCGATGAGCGACTTACTTCCGGTGAATTTTTTATTATCGAATTGAATAAAACTATTCAAATTAATTCTGAAGAAGATTTCAATATTACTTTACCGGAGAAAGGGAAATATCGCTTCTCGTTTATCTCCACTAAATTTGATGTTTACACGTATTATCCGGCAAAAATCTCTCAAAAAAATAACCAGATAACGATCAGGTTGCAGGAAAAAGGAAAAGCTTTCCAATATTCAAAAGAAAAAAATAGCTATAGTTTTTCAATGAAAAATGTGAAAGCTAAAAGTAATCAGCCTTATTTTATCTTTAACGGAATAAATAACACTCCAATCGATTTTGAAAATTTCAAAGAAAAATATGGAGTAGGAATGCGTACAGAAAATTGTGTGATAGATCCTTTTACGTTGAAGGAAACAATTCAGCATAATAAAGCGATCGTAAAGTATTTAAACGAAAAGTTTGGCGATCAATGGATAGAAGATTTACCTGCGCAGCCTTTCGGAATAAAATAGTTATACTTAAAAAAGTCAGCTTGCATCTAGGTACAAGCTGACTTTTATATTAATTCTTCTTCAACTCTACTCGGCTTCCTTCGGTTTGCACTTTAAACTCCGGGGCGTACATACTTTGCAATTGTGAGATTCCGTTAGAGAAATTGCCGGGATTGTTGACGCGTAAATCATATTCAAAAACATAAGTTCCTTGGCTAATTTCATCAAAGAAAAAGTGCGTTGCAACATCTTTTGTACTTTGATAATAACCTAAACCATCTTGCCATTTGTAGGTAGAAAGTACATCTACCGGTTCTAAACCTGCGGCGCGCATATCTTTTAAATGCATAAAACTAAAATTTTCTTTCGCCTTCATCACCAATCTTACCGTTACCAAATCGCCAATTTTTAAAGAAGTTTTATCTAAACTCACTAACGTTGTTCCTTCGTTACTTTCTACTTTTTTAAACAGTTCTTTTTCAATAGAAAGTTCGGTTTGGTTGTTGGCTTTTACCTGATCAGCTTCTTCAAAATACTGCCAATACATCGCTCCGTATTGTGGCGAATCTGAGTTATTTTTAATTTCAACTTCAGCCATTTCTGGAGTAATTTCTTCCGCAGAAAACCGCGTTTTTACATATCCGGCCTTGTTATTATTGCCTAAAATTAATTTTTGATCACCGATCTTAATTTTTGGAGCTTCCGCATTTACATAGTCTTGATCTCCTTGAATAAGCAATGCATAAACCGCTTCGGTCGTCGCTTTGGTAGAACTCCAAGCTTCGGTTTTTTTGTTCCGAAGTAACCAAGTTTTCAATTGATTGATGCTTTCTTCATCTTTATCTATTTCTGTAAAAGCTTCGATGGCTAAAGCTTGCGTGGCGATCGGTGCGTTATACCAAGCACGACTGTTAACGACCTCTTTCCAATACATTCCGTGTTCAGCATCGATAACGGCATTTTCTTTGAGCGAGGCCAAAATATTTTTCGCTAGTTTTTGTTTCTCGTAACGATGCGCAACCATTGCTAACGTAAGTTTTGACTGAATCGAAAGTGTGATCCATTTTTTATCGAAATCTTCTAATAATAAGGTTTTAAACGCATCAAATTTTTCATCTTTAAAACCTTCGAAAAAACTTCTTGCGTACACATAGTTAAGATCGCTGTGGTAGAAATTAAAATCTTTTCGTTTAAAGTCTTGATTCAGAAACTTTTCATCTAAATAATCGATCAGATCGATCGAAATATCGTCAAACGTATCGTTATCTTCTAATTCTGGTGCGATTTTTAGCAATCTTCCCATTCCTTTTAAAATGTGTAAAGAGATCGCCCTGTTGGCTCGGCCGCCGCTAAACCAAGGGAAAGCTCCGGAACTTAATTGAAGCTCAGACAATTTATTTAATGCCTGTTGAGTTTTGGCTTTTGTTTCTTGAATGTCGAGTAATTGCGCCAAACGTTTTTGTTGCTCTTCTTCAGTTTCTGCATCTTTTAACCAAGGCGTTTCTTGCAACACGATTTGCTTTAATTCTTCATTGGTATTGAAGGGCGAAAGCTCGGTTTTATTGGCCTTCCATTGCTGAAGCGTTTGCTGAATTTCCGGATTTTTCTCTAAAAGAACCGTTGTTAAATAATTGGCGAACATTTTAGAGAAAGTCTGTTCGGCACAATCGTGCGGATATTCAATTAAATACGGAAGCGCTTGCAAGCTTGTCCACGCCGGGTTCGACGTATATTCAAAAACCAGTTGATGATTTTCTAGCGTGGTTGAAGTATTGTTTTTAAGGTTGTTGAAAGTGATACTTTTCTTCTCCTTCGGATTCACCCAGATCGGAAGCGTTTCTGTAATAAAAATGCGGTTCGATAAGACCGGAATAATACTTTCTTCTCCGTCTGAAAAATTTCCGGCTTTAGCGACAATGCGATAACGCGCTGCTGAAAGTCCTTCGGGAATAAAAAGCGTCCAACTCACTTCGGTATTTCCTTTTGGAGGAATTTGAAAGTTTTTGATGGTGTTTTTATCGGTGACCAGTTTTATTTTTTCTTGCGTCACTTCATCGGTAAATTCTAATTGAATCATTCCGTTGAGTACTTTTTTTGATAGATTGTTCACTTTCGCAGAAATCACAAGCGTATCCTTGCTTCTAAAAAATCGCGGAAAGTTTGGAATAATGTTGAGGTCTTTTTGTGTGATCGTTGTCAAATCAAGCTTGGCCTGATGCAGATTTTTATCATGCGCAAAAGCCTGAAAATTCCAACGGGTTAAGGCTTCCGGACTTTCAAACTCAAAGATCACTTCTCCTTTTTTGTTGGTTTTTAACTGTGGAAAGAAAAAAGCGGTTTCTTTTAAATTGGTTCGTGTTTCTACTTGTTGCAATTCTTCTTCCGCAGCTTTGGTGGTAATAATGATCACTCCATTAGCTGCTCGAGAACCGTAAAGAGCAGTTGCGCTTGCGTCTTTGAGCACATTGACAGATGTAATATTTTCAGTTGCTAACTTTTTATATTCATTCTCAGAAACAGGAACACCATCTACTACGAAAAGAGGTTCGGCATTACCGTTAATTGAACCAACTCCTCTTAAAACTATGCTTGAAGAATCGTTAGAATTTTGAACACCTGGAGAGTTATTTTGTACTTGAGTAACACTCCCAGTTAAGCTTTCTTTTCTTTGGTTACCGTAAGCTGTTACTAGGACTTCATCCAGTTCGGTGACTTTTTTTGAGACATTATCATTTTTGGAAGCTCTTTCTTGAATTTCTTTAATTAACTGGTTAAGATAAACTTTATTCGTATTTGTAGTATTCGTAAAATGATAACCAAAATTTTGAAAGAAACTATAACTTAACGAATAGCTGTAATGATTTGGTGTGTAATAATTGCTTTTGTGAAAATTATTGGTGTAATAATTATTTAAATGAATACTTGAATTTGGTAAACCATTTCCTTTGTAAGAATACGGAGTTCTATAAAGTTGTGTATTCCAATTATGAGAAACAAACTCATCTAAACTTGCATCATACATACTGGCTAAAACTTCGGCGTTTGCCGGCTTTTTATGATGATCGAGCACTTTTAATCGCCAAGTTTCTTGACTGCCTGGTTCTAATTTGTTTTTAAAATGGATAACTTCAAACTCAAGGTTTTCTTTAGTATTTACAGGTTGAGGTAAATTGACACTTTTTCTCTCTTTAAAATAATAGCCCAATCGGTTACATACGTATTCTAGATAAATATTCTCGGTTGCTTTTGAAATGGTGTAAGTGAAAGAATTTTCTCCTTTCTTGAGCTGAAATATTTCTTGTTTAACCAAAGTGTCATCAAAAGCTAGATTCACTAAAATAGGAAGGCTATCTAGTAGCGTAGTAAATTTGAAATTCACTTCTTTTTTACCTTTTACTTCCTTTAAATCGTAAGTGTAGTTGATGAAATTTTTATCAAATTGGTCAAGTTTATCTTTCGGGTTTTTGATCGATTTTTTGGTTTCTGCTTCAACTTCGTAACCTAACTTTCCTTTTCCTTTAAATTCAAATACATAATCTCCAGTTCTCCATTCTTCTTTGTAATCATCAATTTGTAAAGTAGCCAAAGAATCTATTTTTAACGGGATGGTATTGATGAGTTTTTTAGGCCAATTTTCTTTAAGGTCTAAACTGTCATAAGGCGTAAACGGGAAATGTTTTATAAATTTTTCTTTCGGAATTTGCTGAATCTCGGGAGCAGCCCAACTTCTTTTTGTTAGAATTCGGTTTGGCTTCACATATTTATAAACTTTAAGTTCACCTTCAGCTTTCGATGCTAAATTATTGAGATCTCGAGCGTATATTTTTAGTTCTTGCTTTTCTCCAATTATAGTTTCGTATGGCGCTTGAATCGAAATTTCTGTAGCGTGATAACCAACGCGAATATTTTGCGATGCCGTATGTGTTTCTCCATTTACATCGGTTACTGTAGCTTCTATAGAATACGTGAAAGTTGGTTGAAAATCACTATCAATAGCTTCATCGGGAATAGCTTTAAAATCGATAGTGAAATTTCCTTTTGCATCGGTGGTGGTTTCTCCGGTAGTTAGACGTTCAGAAGATCTGCTATGATATGAGTAATTATAACGATAATTATAATTCAGTTTTCGCTCAACGGTGTATTTTACTTGTGCATTAGTAATATTGCCTCCAAAAAATGCTTTGGCTTTTCCTTTTAATTGAACAGAATCGTTGAGTACGTAGGTTGAATCGATATCGTTGAATATAACTTCAAATTTTGGACGTTTGTATTCTTCAACTCTAACCTCTGCATACGTATCGTTAAAATAAACATCATAATAAGGAGAGTTTTCCTCGAAATCTTCATCTATAGTAATTTCAAACTCTCCGGTTATTATATTTTTCGGGATCTTAAATTCACCTTGTACAGAGCCAAATTCATTCGTTCTTAAACTAAGACTATCTACCAAATCGTAATTTTCATCGTATAACTTTACATAAACACGCTCATTAGGAACTACTTTTCTTTCGATTTTACTTTGGAAGGAGAGAATTCCTTTAAAATAAATGGTTTGCCCCGGTCGGTAAATGCCGCGATCAGTAAATAAATGACTTCTTATTTCAGGTTTTTGCTCATCGCTACTGCTTTGATAATTTTTTTTACGAAAAGTAACTTCTGAATATAAAGTGTCATTTTTACTAATTAAGATAATAGATTCTTGTTGATAATAGCTTTTAGGTTTCTGATGTATTTTTACCAAACCATCTTGATTGGTAGTGTAGATTTTTTTCTGCTTATTTTTAAGAAAAACTTTTACATTTTCTAGCGGCTGCCCGGTTGTTCGGTTAGTAACGAATAATTGTTGGTCTTCCTGAAAGTCGAAGTTGGTATAAGAAAGATTCGTAATTTGTAATTGCTGAAATTGATAATCAGATTTTTCAAGATCGATCACTTTAGCCTTACTAAAAAGCAATACATAGTTTCCTACAGGCAATTCATCTAGCAAGAGTTCTGTAGAATAAGAAAAATGATTTTCAATTTTCGGAAGCTGAAATTCTTGTTGCTGAAAAATTTTCGTATTTCTATATAAATCTCGCGCTAAAGAATCTTGACTATAATCGTATTGCGTTAAAATTTTATGCGGAATTTGATAAATTCTTAAATATAAACTGTCGGTATTTTTAAAATTAACCAACGCACGAAACTTACGATGGGGTAATGGTTTTTGTTTGGTTTTAATCGTGATTTGCGAAGAAGTAATTGCGCGTTCAATTTTTAAAGCCTGTTTGCCGGGATGTGAGTTGGGGAGCAAGTCTTTAATTTTTTCAACCTGAGAAAGACTTTTGTTGAGGTAATCTGGATTCGTTTTCTTGTTTGCGTTTTGATAGTAAAATTCAGCTAATTTATAATGTATCCAAGCTTTTTCTTTTGGAGTGTTTACCGCGTTTAAATACTTCAGCAGCGCTTCTTTATAATTTTCTTTAGGAGTAGAATACGAGCCTTTTTCCTTTAAATACTCAAGTCGCTCTAAGGTGGTGATCACTACCGAAAGTGTATTTTTCTGTTGAAGATGCAAGCGCGTAAGATCTTGATAGGTTTTTAAAATTTCCATCTTTTGAGAGCCATCTTCGTAAGCTGAAAGATCGATCGAAACAAAATCTTTTGGTAAACCGTAAAACTCAGTTTCGATGAGATAATGCGATTTTTTATTTTCCGGATTATAGCTGTGATGTTTTAAAAAGGTGAGGTAACGATTGGCAAGAACATCGTAAAGTGTACTTCGATAGTTGTTATAATTCTCTCCGTAGTTTAAAATTTCGGTAAAATCTTTTAGCGGAGTTTCGATAAGTTTTTGTTCCGAAGAAAGCGATTTTTGATAGTAACTCATGATCTTCGATTGAAAATCGTCTTTACTCCACGTTAAAAAATCCCTTGCAATCGAGTCTGTGTTTGTACGTTGATTGATGCGGTAACGGTTTTCTTTATAATAATCGTTTAAACTTTCTGCTAAAAACGAATAAAGCACTTGTCGGGTAGGAGCATTTTGATCTTCAATTTCAGTTAAAAAATCTTGGTAAACTTCTTCTTCGCTATCTTTTTTTAAGATCAATTTATACTTGGCAACATAGAGAAAAGCCTTTAGAAACTGTTGCGGGTTCTCTTTTCGGTCGGCTTTGCGTTTAATCTTCTCAGCTCTTTCGAGCGCACTTACCGATTTACCTTGCAGCTCCAATTCTTCAATTTCATCCCACCATTTATCAAATTTTTGTTGCGCATAATGAACTTGTGTGACCAACAGACAACACAGGCTTAGCAGGTAAACTTTTTTCATAAGATTGGTAATTTGTTTAAAGATACAGATTATTATCAATTTTTGCCGAAAACGTATTTTTTGAAATATTCAGCAACTTTGGCAGCACTTTTGTTATTTTTAGCCTGTGAGAAAACAACTTTTATACCTATTCATTTTAATAAGCGTTTCTGTAAACGCGCAAACTTCTTTTGAAAAAGGAGAAAAATTTTTTGAAGCCGAAAAATGGAATTCAGCTAAAAAAGAATTTCAGCAAGTTTCCACTTCATCTCAACAATTTGCAAAGTCACAAGAGTATTTAGGAGATATTGCTGCGCACCAAAAAGAATGGGACGAGGCTTTAGATTTTTATGAAGCTTTAGTTGAAAAATATCCCGATAACGCCAATTATAATTTTAAATACGGCGGCGCTTTAGGGATGAAGGCACTTACGTTATCTAAAATGCAAGCCGCTTTTTATATTTCAGACATCAAACATTATTTAAAACGGGCGGCAATATTAGATGCAACACACATTGAAGCACGTTGGGCTTTGGTCGAATTGTATATGAAACTCCCCGGAATTTTAGGCGGAAGTGCAGAAACTTCTTATAAATATGCGCATCAACTACAGGAAATTAGTGACGTAGACGGTTGGTTGGCAAAAGGTTTTATTGCAAAAGAAGAAGAAGAATTTGAGCTGGCTGAAACCTATTATAAAAATGCGTTGAAAGTAGGAGGTTCTGTAACTTGCTATGAGAAATTGTTAGAATTGTATTTAGACAGAACGAATGAGCATCACAAAGCTAAAGATCTGTTAGAAGAAGCTAAAAAAGTACATCCCAACACCAACTGGTCTTCTTTTGTAAGTAAATTTTCTTAATCTAAATTTTTCTGCTGAATTTTTACTAAAATACGATGATCAATAATCTCAAAGCTTTCTGTTATTGATAATCGGCGATGAATTAATATCTTTACATTTTACAACCAAAAAACTATTCTATGCGCGTACATTTTATTGCGATTGGCGGTAGCGCTATGCATAACCTTGCATTAGCTTTACACGAAAAAGGAGATGAAGTAACCGGAAGCGATGATGCGATTTTTGAACCTTCGAAATCGAGATTAGAAAAAGCTGAATTATTACCGGAAGAAATGGGATGGTTTCCCGAAAAAATTTCTTCAGCTATTGACGCGGTAATTTTAGGAATGCACGCTAAAGAAGACAATCCGGAGCTAAAGAAAGCGCAAGAATTAGGCTTAAAAATTTATTCTTACCCGGAGTTTTTATACGAACAAAGTAAAGATAAAACTCGTGTGGTTATTGGCGGTTCTCACGGTAAAACAACTATTACTTCAATGATTTTGCACGTGTTGCATTACCACGATAAAGAAGTCGATTTTATGGTAGGCGCGCAATTAGAAGGTTTCGATACGATGGTTCATCTCACCGATGAGAATGATTTTATGTTGTTAGAGGGCGATGAGTATTTATCTTCACCGATCGATCGTCGACCAAAATTTCATTTATATCAACCTAACATTGCTCTATTAAGTGGTATCGCTTGGGATCATATTAATGTTTTCCCGACGTTTGAAAATTATGTTGAGCAGTTTAAACTGTTTACAGATTCAATGGTAAATGGTAGTATTTTGGTGTATAATGAAGAAGATCCTTTAGTAAAACAAATTGCTGAAAGTGCTACAAAACCAACCCGAAAACACCCATATGTTACTCCGGAATATTTTGTAGAAGATGGCGAAACTTTTTTAAAGACACCCGAAGGAGATATGCCAATCGAAGTGTTTGGAGAACATAACCTAAACAATCTTGCCGGCGCCAAATGGATTTGCCAGCATATGGGAATCGATGAAGAAGATTTTTATGAGGCAATTGCTACGTTCAAAGGAGCTTCAAAACGTTTAGAGAAAATCTCAGATTTACGCGGTACGCTGGCTTTTAAAGATTTTGCGCATAGTCCTTCAAAAGTAAAAGCAACCACAGAAGCCGTAAAGCAACAATATCCTGAAAAAGATTTAGTAGCTTGTTTAGAATTGCATACCTATAGCAGTCTTAATGCAGAATTTCTTCAGCAATATAAAGACTCGTTAGCTGCGGCCGATAAAGCCATAGTTTTTTATTCACCGGAAGCGGTTCAGCTTAAAAATCTTCAGGAAATAGATGCAAAACAGATAGAAGAGGCTTTTCAGCATAAGAATTTAAAAGTATATACAAATCCGCAACTATTTCAAGAATATTTAAAAACCGAAGCATTTACCAACTCCGTCATTTTATTTATGAGTAGCGGTAATTACGGCGGATTAGATTTTGATCAAGTAAAAGAATGGATTTAATTGCTGAATTGGGTAAAGTGATGAAATAAATCTTTATTGCATTTTGCCCCATTCTTCTTTTGAAAATTTTCTGATTATTTGGAGTAGTTTCTTGGTTTTAAATTTTTGTTCTTATCTTTAAGAATGCAAGAAAATAAACCTTTTTCAATTAAATATTGGGCAGAAGGAGATCGGCCGCGAGAAAAATTACTTCAGAAAGGGAAAATGAGTTTGAGTGATGCAGAGCTGATCGCGATCTTAATAGGTTCCGGTAGTAGAGAAGAAAGCGCAGTACAATTATCTAAACGTATTTTAGCTGCTTCTGAAAATAAACTGAATGAACTCGGTAAACTTTCTGTGCAACAACTCACCAAATTTAAAGGAATAGGAGAGGCGAAGGCAATCACGATCGTCGCTGCGATGGAATTAGGAAGGCGAAGAAGAGGAGAAGAAGCCGTGCAACGAAAACAAATTACATCGGCAGATGCTGTTTTTGAAGTCATGCAACCTATAATCGGCGATTTAGGTCACGAAGAATTCTGGATTCTTTATTTAAATAATTCTAATAAAATTTTACAGAAACTTCAATTAAGTAAAGGCGGAATGACCGGTACTTTAGTCGATGTTCGCCTGGCGTTTAAAAACGCTTTAGAAGTAGGCGCGACGTCTGTAATTTTAGCGCATAACCATCCTTCAGGAACTTTAAAACCAAGCGAAGCCGATAAGCAACTCACTCGAAAATTAAAACTTGCCGGAGAAAGTTTAGATATTAAAGTGCTAGACCATTTAATTGTGACGCAAAAGTCCTATTTTAGCTTTGCAAACGAAGGCATTTTATGAGCGATTCGCCTAAATTATTAATTTATGTAAGTGCAGTTACGCCTAGAATTAATTATACATTCAGGCATATTTGTACGCATATTTTAGGTTTAAAAGTTAAGTTTACTTCTAAAATTGAAGAGTTTATTGCTTACGAAGGCATGAAACTCTCCTATGGAAAACAAAAATTGGGTAACGAATTGTTTATTCAATCTTCCGGATTATTGTCTGAACAAGGTTTTACCGATGTTGAGGTGCGCGTTTCTAAATGGGAAAATACTGTTTGTTTTTTTAGAACTTCAAAAGAAAGCGATTTACCTTTCGATATTTTTGCGGCTTCTTTTTATATGTTGAGTCGCTATGAAGAATATTTGCCGCACGTAAAAGATGAGCACGGTCGATATCCTTCTTCAGAAAGCTTAGCTTATAGAAAAAAATTCTTAGATCAACCTGTAGTCGATATTTGGGCTTTAAAATTTAAATTGAAACTCATTGAGCGTTTCGATTATTTAGAATTTCCTACCAGAACCTATAACACTAAAAATATTTTAGCAGTTGCAGAAGCTTACAAATACAAGAAAAAAGGAATTGTAAGAAGTATTGGTGCGAGCATTCGAGATTTATTCAGTTTTAATATGAATATGTTTCTGGAGCGTTTAGAAGTTTTATTGTATTTAAAAAATGACCCTTACGATATTTACGACGAGCTTATTCATTTTTCTAAACAAGAAAAATTAGACTGGTATTTTATGTTTCAGCTAAGTAATTACAGCGTACACAGTAAAAATATTAGTTATAATAAAATCAATTACCACGCGCTTATTAAATCGATGGGAGATTATGGGAAAATCGGTTTATTACCGGGATTTGAAGCCCTATCTAAAATTAAGACACTTAAATTAGAAAAAAATAGGTGGGAGGCGATTGTAAACCGTCCGTTAGAAATGTGTTTGAGTCATTTTTTCGATATTAATTTACCCGACTTGTATAACAATTTTGATAAGCTAGAGATCAAAGAAGATTTTTCGATGGCATTTGTCGATGTTCCCGGTTTTAGAGCCGGAACTTGCAGTTCGTTTTTATTTTACGATATTAATTTTGAAAGAATCTCACCACTTGTTATTCATCCGCCGGCAGTAAATAGTTATGCGTTTGAAGATTATTCATACTTCGAGATGAAAAAAACGCTTGAAAACTTAAAAAATAACGTAAAACAAGTAAACGGAACACTTTCTGTAGTGTTTAAAAATTCAGATTTTAAAGACTCGCAAAAAGACGGAAAAATATTAGATTTAATAAAAATGATTAATGAAAACGAATAAAGTAGCTCATATTTTTTTCGATTTAGATCACACACTTTGGGATTTTGAAAGAAATTCAGCCTTGGCTTTTACAGAAATTTTTAAGAAGAATGACCTTCAAATCGATATCACAACATTTTTGAAGACTTACATACCCATTAATAATTTTTATTGGGGCAAGTACAGAAATAATTTAGTAACGAAAGCAGACTTGCGTTACGGTAGGCTAAACGATACGTTTACAGAATTGGCAATGCAGGTAAGCCAAGAGCAGATTCATAATTTATCTGAAGATTATATTGCGCATCTACCGAATAATAATTATTTATTTGATGATGCTCAACATACCTTAGAAAAACTACAACAAAAGTACACGTTGCACGTTATTACCAATGGTTTTTCTGAAGTTCAGAATTTAAAACTGAACAATAGCAAGATCGATCATTATTTTAGAACAATTACCACTTCAGAAGAAGTAGGCGTTAAAAAGCCGCATCCGGAAATTTTTGAATATGCGCTACAAAAAGCAAACGCTCATCCGGAGCAAAGTGTGATGATTGGCGATAATATTGAAGCCGATATTTTGGGCGCCGAAAAATTTGGAATGAGTTCTATTTTATTTGATGGTGAAAATGTGAACGATTATTCAGGAAAAAAAGTAAATCAATTAAAACAACTTTTAGAGATATTATAGAAATGAAAAAGATTAGTTTATTACTAATTGGGTTGATCGCGATGGTTTTTTCAACCCAAATAAAAGCTCAAGAAACGCAAGAGCTGGAAGATCTTAATTATTTTAAATATGTAGTGATTCCGATTCAGTTTAAATTTCAAAAAAAGGATAACGAATATTTAATAAATTCACTTGTTAAACATCTTTTAAATGAACAGGGTTTTGAGACATTTATGGATGTTGAGGATAAGCCTAAAGATTTGAAATTTAATAACTGTTTGGCATTATATGTAGATTTGCAAAGTGAATCAGAATCATTTTTTTCCTTACAGACCGAATTGAATTTGATTTTTAGAGATTGTAATAATCAGATTATATTTGAATCAGAAGGACAGAGCAAAGTAAAAGATTTTAAAGAATCTTATCATGATGCTTTGTATAAGGCTTTTGAGATATTTGAAGGATCTAATTTTTATTACGAATACAACGGTAAAAATTCTTATGATTCTTCAAAATTTGAAGAAGGAGAACAAAAATCCCCAATTAAAAAAGAACCAAAAAAGGAAACAAAAAGCTTTGAAGAAACCGTCAAAGAAAAATTGATTGGTACTTATTCACTTTTCAATGAAGAATATAGCATAAGTAAAATTGAAGCCGGTTATATTTTAACCAATACCGCAACGGCCGAGAAAAAAGCTTTTATTAATGTAACGAGTAATAACTCCTTATTGTTTAACTCAGATACCATTAATGGTACGTTAGTGATTAACGACGATGGAGATTTGGAAGTCGAATATTTTAATAATGCTTCAGGTAAAGTTGAAAAGGCTACACTCTACAGAGTCGAATAAATTAATATTCATATTTGCCCTTCCATAAAGCTTTAAGGTATTCCCTTAGAGCTTTTTCTCTTTTATTATTTCCCGGTTCGTATAGTGTTGTATTTTTTATTTCTTCCGGTAAAAATTCAGCTTGCGTAAAGTTGTTTTCATAGTTGTGCGCATACTTGTAATCTTTTCCGTAGCCTAGATCTTTCATAAGTTTGGTTGGCGCATTTCTAATGTCTAACGGTACCGAAAGATCTCCTGTTTGTTTAACCAATTGTTGAGCGTAATTGAGTGCCATATAACTGGCATTACTTTTTGCTGAAGTCGCTAAATAAATAGCACATTGACTTAAAATAATTCGAGCTTCAGGATAACCGATCATTCTCACCGATTGAAAGGTGTTTAACGCAACTTGTAGCGCTGTTGGGTTGGCATTCCCAATATCTTCACTTGCCAAAATAAGCATTCTTCTAGCAATAAATTTTACATCTTCGCCTCCTTCGATCATTCTCGCTAACCAATACACCGCTGCGTTAGGATCACTACCACGAATCGATTTAATAAAAGCTGAAATAATATCGTAGTGTTGCTCTCCGGTTTTATCGTAGCGAACCGTGTTTTTCTGAATTTTGTGTTCGACCATATCATTGGTGATCGTCACTTTTTTAGCGTCTTCTGAAGTGACAATCAATTCAAAAATGTTCAGCAATTTTCGAGCATCGCCGCCGCTCATTTTCAAAAGTGCTTCACTTTCTTTGATATTAATCTCATAACTAGCCATAACTTTATCTTCAGTCATCGCTCTTTCTAAAAGCTGAATTAAGTCTTCTTTAGAAAATTCTTTAAGAATATAAACCTGACATCTGGACAGTAATGCAGGAATCACTTCAAAACTAGGATTCTCTGTTGTAGCGCCAATTAACGTTACCCAGCCTTTTTCTACCGCACCTAATAGCGAATCTTGTTGAGATTTACTGAATCGGTGAATTTCATCAATAAATAAAATCGGGTTTTTGGTAGTGAATAAACCATCTTGTTTTTTTGCTTTTTCAATAACCTCACGAACATCTTTTACTCCGCTGCTAATTGCACTTAGCGTGAAGAAAGGTCGTTCAGTCTCATTGGCAATAATATTGGCAAGTGTAGTTTTACCAACACCCGGCGGTCCCCATAAAATTAACGATGGGATAATGCCTTTTTTTATCTGATTTTTTAGAGAACCATTTTCGCCAATCAAATGAGTTTGACTTAAATATTCTTCTAACTTTTGTGGTCTTAATCGTTCTGCAAGTGGTTTACTCATATTGCAAAAATATAATTTGTATGTGACAATTTTGCCTATTTTTAAAATTGGTTAAGCATTTGCTTGTTTTGAATTAAATGAAGACTGAAAAAAATATACAAGCCTTAGATCCTGTGAATTTAGGAGTTCCTCTATTTTCGGTTTTAATTATTTGGATCGTTTATTGGGCAGAAGTGAAATTTAATTTTTCACTAAATTACTTGGGCGTTTCACCACATAGTTTTGTGGGACTTCGAGGTGTAATTTTCTCTCCTCTAATTCACGGAAGTATTGAGCATCTTTACAGCAATACCATTCCGTTATTTTTGCTCACATTAGCTTTATTTTATTTCTACAGGAAATTAGCTTTCAAGGTTTTTTTGATGGGTTGGTTGCTAAGCGGTTTACTAACCTGGTTAATGGGCGAGGAGGGAAGCCATCATATTGGTGCTAGCGGACTCATTTATGTGTTTGCTAGCTTCTTATTTTTTAAAGGAATTTGGTCGAAACATTACCGCTTAATGTCGCTTTCTTTTATCGTAGTATTTTTATACGGAAGTTTAGTTTGGGGAGTTTTACCAGGAGTTCCCGGGATTAGTTGGGAAGGTCATTTAGCCGGTTTTATTGCAGGTTTATTACTAGCCTTATTTTATCGTAATGTTATTGTTGTTGAAAAGAAAAAATATGAATGGGAAAAAGAATCCTATTTAGAAGAAGAGGATGAGTTTATGAAACATTTCGACGAAAACGGAAATTTTATTCCAACTTCAGAACTTTATCCAGATGTTGAAGAAGAAAACTCAACCCAGTCAGATTCTAGTGATAATGAATTAAAAATTATCTATAGTTTTAAAGCCAAAGAGAATAAAGAATAAGACTTTACTTTAGCTTTGGCGTTGTCTTACCATTTCGTATAAAATAGCACCACAAGCTACTGATACATTTAACGATAAAGTTTCTCCTAACATTGGTAGCTTGGCTTTAACCTTTGCCATTTGTAAGGCGTTTTTAGAAACCCCTCTCCCTTCGCTACCCATAATTAATGCTGTTGGTTTTTTGAAATCTACTTCGTAAACGCTTTGATCGGTTTTCTCGGTAGCTGCTACGGTTTGGACCTGATAGCTATCCATATAAAATAAAACATCTTTAATATGGTCTACTTTGCAAATAGGAATATTAAAAATTGCTCCTGTTGAAGTTTTTACGGTTTGATCGTTTATGGCTGCACCTCCTTGTTTAAGTGTGATAATTCCATCGACATTTGTACATTCTGCCGTTCGAATAATAGCACCAACATTTCTTACATCACTTAATTCATCTAAAATAATGAAGAAAGGATCTTCTTTTTTTGAAAATGAATTTTCTAATAAATCTTCAATATTTACGTAACTAATCGGAGAAATCTTAGCAAAAACACCTTGGTGATTATTATTTTTACTTAGCTTGTTTAGCTTTTCAACAGGCACGTAACTTACTGGAATGTGTTGCTCACTAGCTAAATGTATAATCTCTTTTAGTCCTTCATTTTTTATATTCTTCTGAACAAAAATTTTATCAATAGTTTGATTAGCATGAAGTGCTTCCAACGTAGGCTTTATACCGTAAATTTCAGATGTTTTCATAAAGCAAATGTATAAAAAAAGGCTAGCAAATTTGCTAGCCTTTTTTTGAAATATAGAATTTATATTATTCTTTGATAATTTTCTTCTGGAACGATTGATTTCCATTTCTAAAATCTAAGATATATAATCCTTTGGATAAAGTTGAAATATTAACTGTTTCTGTGTCAATGTTTTTCATTATCATTCTTCCTTGTAAATCATATAAATTAATATCATAATCTGAAATATCTGATTTTTCAGAAGTGATATTGATAAAGTTGTTAGCAGGGTTTGGCCAAACATTAAATAATTTGTTCTTATTCAAGTTTTTAGTTGATAATTCGATTGAGTTAGTCCCACTTATAATTAGAGAAAAGTCTTGAGCATCACCAACTAAATTATCTTTATGTGTAACTTGAATTGTATAAGTTTGAGCAGTTGCTGAAGAATTATTTAAATCTACTTTCTCGATATTATCAACAATGTTATCTCCTTTATTTGCAGCAGAATTTACATTGTTAATATCTAATCTCCAAGGGAAATATTCGTTATTATCTGAATCAATTATTCTTAAATCAAGATCATTAACTAATACAGGTGTAGTTGAATTTAAAGAACCCGACATATCTTGACCAGATGGGTCATTCCAACTTAAACTTGCTTGAAGTGATTGTGGATCATTGGTTGTTACTTGAATAGTAAATGTAGCATTATTGTTTAAAGTTGATTCTATAATTTTTCCTTCAATTCCTGCAACATCATCAGCAATTAAAAGTGCGGCGTCTTCAGAATTTAATAGACCCCAGCCAAATCTTGGATCTGGCCCTACTCTAAAATTGTCATCAGTAGCAGTGTGGCAAACTAAACCTTTAAGTGTAGCAGCTCTCATATAGCTGTCGTTTAATTGTTCGTAGTATTGCTGTAATAATAACAAGCTTCCAGCAACATTAGGAGAGGCCATCGAGGTACCTGTTGAAGTACCATATTCATCATTTGCACTGTTTGATGTAGAGAAAACACCAGTACCTTCTCCTGCAATGTCAGGTTTTATTCTTCCGTCATCACTTGGTCCTTGACTACTTGAATTGTTAATTGAGAAAGTAGTTATTTCTCCTGTAATAGGATTTACAGAAGCGTTAGCATTAGCGACAACTAAGTTGTTTTTTGAATTTTTATTTCCATTCAATTTGTCATATCCTGAGGCAAAACCCCCTTCGTAACTTTGTTGTCCGTCATTACCAGCAGAAAAAACAGCCAAGTAATATGGCATTGAATTAGAAATGTCGTCCCAATCTTTTGCATCAGTATTATAGCAGCCCATGTACCAAACCGGTACATTTAATTCATTATTATCATTATAAATTGGAACCCCATAACTATGATTAGAGATAAGTAATGAGTTTGCGGCTGCAGCAGTAACTTCTGCTTCATCATTATCCCAAGTATAAGAAAGTATATTTGATTGAGGAGCCATACCTTTTGCATTAGGGTTTACACCTTGAGCTCCAATTGTACCGGCAACATGTGTTCCGTGAAATTCTGTAGGAGGGTTACTTGAAAACGCATCTGGATAACTTACTCTAGATTCTGAGTTTCCTGCATTTGTAAACTCAACATGAGAACCTAATACATATCCGCCATCCCAAACGCCGATATTCATATTTTGCCCTTCTAAATTTAAACCTAAAGATCCTCCAGAATGAAGAGTATTTGTTTTAGTAGCTCTAGCACTATTTGCATTATCTGTAGATCTATAAACCGGTTTGTTGTTTATAATATCTACAACTTGAAATTTTTTGTTATTTTTTGAAAAAATAGTCTTTTGAACATTTGGATGTTGAGAAAGGTAGTTTTCTATTTTTTCTTTTTGAACTATGTGTTGCTCCTGAAATTTTTCTTCAAGCTTTTTAACTTCATTTAGGTCATAAGTATCAGAAACTTCTTGAGCAGAGGTTAATCCTGCATAAAATAGGATAGTTAAAATTAATAATATCTTTTTCATATTTATTAAGGAAAAAAAAGCCACCGAAAGGTGGCTTTTAGTAATTAATATTAAATGTTATTCAACAGTAAATTCTAAAGTTGTGTTTTGACCAAATTCTGCATTACCATTAACAACAGTTCCATCTGCTAAAGTAACAGCGAAAGCACCGTCACCATAATCACAGCAAAATCCGTCACCATATTCATCATAAACAGCAAGAATATAATCACCGCTTTCTAGACAAAGTACTTGCTCAAAACTAGTCATATCTTCATAAACACCAGCTTCTACACTATTAACTAGTACAGGAGACCCATTTTCATATCTGTATAACTCCCACGAAGTTTCTTCTGCGTAATCATCAAATGTAAAGCCTAAACTAACTTCATTGAATAGACATAAAGGAGAATACTCAATAACAGTAGTCATTTTTGTATTGTTGATAGTCTGTGGTATCGCTAACGTGTCAACAATCGAAAATACGATCTGTTTAGTTTCACCAACATTTAATTGACTAAAATCAAAGTCTACAGTTGTTGAACCTGTAAGTTCTCCAGCAGGAATAACAATAGTTCCATTTGTGCTAAAGTCCGCTGCATCAGCTGTATGTTCAGCAGAGTCATAGTTATTATTAATTTCGAAATTTAAAGTTAAGTCACTATCCAATGGTGTTGTAGTGGCTGCTTCAAGTTCGTAAGTAGCGTTATCTTCTTCTAAAAGAAGTACAGGATTAGCATACTTAAATCCTACAGCTGTTGCCGGAGGGTCTACAGCAGGGTCATAGTCTTCACAATTTACCATTAGTACCGATAATGCAGTAATGGCTAATATATATTTAATTTTTTTCATTTTATATTAATGTTTGGTAGGGATTAAAATGGATTTTGAAATTCAATTTCAGTATTAGCGTTTAATTCAGCTTGAGGAATTTGAAATTTAAATTTATCAGAATTTGCTGCGTAATCTAACTGCCCAAAAGTTGCGTGATTAGTTCCAGGATATGTTCTGTTTAAAGCAACGTCCCATCTTTTCATATCGTACCAAGCAAATCCTTCACCCCATAGTTCAATTCTTCTATGTAATTTAATCTCATCAAGTAAAGCCTGACCTGAGTTAGCAGATAAGTCATATTCGCTATCTCTAGTAGATATTAAGTCGAACAATACTTGTCTAGCTCCAGATTCGTCTCCTGACTGAGCTCTTGCTTCAGCTTCAATTAGATACATTTCTGCTGCTCTCATAAATACATAGTCACCCACAAAGCTTGTTCCTGATTCATCAAAGAACTTAACGTTTGCATACTGTGGTAAGCCAAAAGAGTTTCCTGAATCTAAAAACCAATCTTTTCTTGCATCAGAATCTGAAATTTCTTCAAATAACCTACTGTCAATAGTTTTGTAAACCTGAAGTAGTCCTGCATAACCTTCATTTAAATTACTCATATGAGAGAAAAATGAAGCGTAAATTGTAGAGGTTGAAGTGTTAATATCTGCTCCCCACATCCATTCTGGGTTGTCGATTCTACTAAACCCGTCTGTTAATCCAGCGTTATCCATTGGAGCATAACCTCCTCTAGCAATTTGTGCGTAAGTAGCGGCTTGTCCATATTGCTCATCCCATAAGTAATACCTAGCTAGGATACCTGCAGCAACATTTTGGTCAACTTCCATTTTAGAAGATCTTTGGTAGCCGGCAACTAGATCGTAAGCTTCTGTTAGATCTTGCTCAATTAATGCTTTAACGTCAGCTACAGGAACTCTATTTAAATTTTGTTCATCTTCTGTATAAATAGGTATTCCTAGATCATCATAAGCATAAATTTGTAATAAGTAAAAATAAGCAAATCCTCTCATTGCAAGCAATCTACCTCTGATTTGCAATACTTCTGGACTAGTACTTGTCGCAGGAGTTAAAGGTAGTGCATCATTCACGTTACTAATTACTCTATAATAAAATTTCCAAACCATATCTGTTCTTGATGAGGTTTGTACTCTCGCTGTGTAGTTGTAGTAGTTCACAAACCAATGAGACTGAGTCATTACAACATCATTACTCATTAAGTCTGTACCTAAATTCACTGCCATATGACCAAAGTCATCATGTAAACCACCATTATCACCGGTATCAAATTGAACTAAATAATTATAATTACCAGTTTCTAAACCTGATGATAATATTAAAGATGCTTCAGGGCTTGATTCTGCTAATTGAGAAAGTTGTTCTGAAGAAACTGTGCTCTTTGGGGAGTTATCTAAATACTCCTCAGAACACGATACAGTCATAAAAGCTATCACTGTAAGTGTTAAATAAAGTACATTAAATCTTTTCATAATTTATTTTTTTTAAAATTTCACGTTTACACCAAATGAAACATTTCTAAGAATAGAATAGTTATTTGATGAGTTACCAGTCACTCCACTATTTCTAGGGTCAAATCCTTGTCTTTTACTCCATAACCCAACATTATCAGCTAAGCCATAAACTCTAAGACTTGATAAGTTAAGTTGGTCAGTAATTTTATCGTTAAATGTATATCCTAAAGATACATTTTGAATACTTAAGTAGTCAGATTCTATTAAACCTAATGTACTTGTACCATAGTAAAGATTAGGATCTTCAGCATCTACTCTTGGTAAAGTTGCAGTAGTATTTTCTGGTGTCCAAGTGTTAGTTATGTCTGAGTGGTAGTTTTCACCTCTTGAAGGTGATATTGCACCCATCCAAACGCTATCATATGAGTAACCACCATATTGATATGCAAATTGTATGCCAGCATCAAAACCTTTATATCTAGCATTGAATCCAAAACCTCCATAAACATCTGGTAAAGCTGTTTTATCCATTTTATAAAGCGTAGCTTCTGCAAAATTTTCAGTTACAATTTTATTACCATTATCATCATCCATATAGAATAGAGAAGCACCTGTATTTGGGTTAACACCAGCAAACTCTCTTAAGTAGTAGTCGTAAGCTCCTCCGCCTTCTTCGTATGCATAAAGACCAGTTACAATTCTGTTATTTGGGTTATCGTTAGCAGGTAGTCTTGTAATCTCATTTTTGTAATGAGTTGCATTTAAGTTAGCAGATAAAGAGAAATCTTTAGTTCTAATGATTTCTGCATTAATACTTACTTCAAAACCTTTGTTTTCCATATCTCCAATATTTTCTGGAAGATCAGAAAAACCTGAAGACGTTGGTAGAGGCTTGAAGAATAACATATCTTCTACTACTCTTTGGAAATATTCTGCTTCAATATCTAAACGATTGTTAAATAAACTAGCGTTAAGACCGAAGTTGGCGTTTTTGTTAGTTTCCCAAGTAATATCTGGGTTTCCGATATAGGTTTTATTGTAAGATAGTGGTAAGCTATTATCAATGGTTGAAGTTACAGTAAATTGCGTTAAGTATGGTAATTCAATACCTAAGTTGTCATTACCTTGCTCACCGTAACTAGCTTTTAACTTTAGTTCGTTAAGCCAAGAAATATCTTCCATAAATGATTCTTGAGAAATTCTCCAAGCACCACCTAAACCGTAAAAAGTACCCCATCTGTTATCTGGGTGGAATCTTGACGATCCATCTCTACGAATACTTGCGTTTACAAAATACTTATCATCAAAATCATAAGTTAATCTACTAAAGAAACCTTCTAAGTCATAATTTACTTGATATCCAGAGTTTCCTTGGATAAGACCGGCATGGTCGATAATTCCAGACTCTGGTAAAAATAAATCAGATCTTGAAGCAGAAACATAATTATTTCTTCTGTTTAAGGTTTCATGACCTAATAATAAGTTGAAATCGTGATCGCCAAATGATTTGTCGTAGGTTAAAAGTTGTTGTTGTGTTAAAGAGAATCTTCTACTATTCACATAATCAACTCGTCCGTTTACGTCTGGATTAGCAGCATCACCGTAAAGAGGTGTATCCATACTTCTGGTAGACCGATTAAATAATTCTCCAGTCGCAGTATATTTAAAGTTTAATCCCTCAAGTAATTCAACAGCAGCAAAACCACTTACAAATAAGTTATCTGTAGTATATTCTTTAATATCGTTTACTGCAGTTGCGTAAGGGTGCTGTAATGATCCAAAAGGTCTTATTGGCACACCTAGTTGTCCTCCGTTTCCGGTACCATCGTCAAATAAATGATTTCCGTTTGGTCCAAATACTGGGTTGCCGTCATTGTCATAAAGTCTTACACCGTAAATAGGAGCAATACTTCTAGTCCATAAAAATGGGTTGCTATATGAACTATCACCTGTGTACCCATCTAAATAATCTTGTTTGAAATGAGTATAACTCATGTTCATTCCAGATGTGATTTTTTCTGTAACTTCTGTGTCTAATTTTAATCTAGTCGATATTTTTTCTAAACCAGAGTTAACAACATATCCTTCATTTTTTTCATAACCTACAGAAAAATAATGATTTGTTTTTTCTGTTGCTCCAGATACACTAAAGTTTGTCTGAGTAAAAAAACCATCATTAAATAAATAATCTTCCCAATCTTCCGGTTGATAAAGTAAAGCTGCATTAGGGTTTAAGCTTCCTGTTGTAGGATCGATTAACTGATCATTCGCTACATTGTAGATGTTGTACCTAAGGCCTAAATCTCCATCGATTAATGCATTAGCTGCACTTATTCCTGCAGCACTAGCAGACTGACCATTGTTAAATTGAAAATTGTTTTTCAACCTTTGGTAGTAAGCTTCGTAAAAGCCTCTTGGGCTATCGATTAAATCATAATCTTCAACAGCTCTTGATGCAAAACCAGCTTTAGAATCGAAAGTGATGGTAGATTTACCTTGTTTTCCTTTTTTTGTTGTAATAATTACAACTCCATTTGCACCTCTGTTACCATAAAGTGCTGCGGCAGCTGCATCTTTTAAGAATGTCATCGATGCAATGTCTTGAGAGTTAATAGAAGCTACATCTCCATTAAAAGGAACACCGTCAACTACGTATAGAGGAGCAGAGGATGCGTTTAAAGATCCGATACCTCTAATTCTAATTGTCGGGCCGTCACCAGGAAGTCCACTACCGTTGAAAACTTGAACACCGGCTACTTTACCTACAGTTCCCTGTAATACGTTACCTGTTGTTATTTTTTCAACTTCTTCGGCTTTAATTTCTCCAACCGATCCAGTAATTGCTTCTTTCTTTTGAACACCATAAGCAACTACTACAATTTCATCCAATTCGTTTCCTGATGCTAATTGGATGTTGAAATCTTGAGTTTCACCTACTACAAAAGATTGAGGTGTAAATCCTACGTAACTAAATACTATAGTTTCGCCTTCAGAAGCTTCAATGGTGTAATTACCATCAAAATCTGTTTGCGTTCCTGTAGAGGTTCCCTCAATTAAAACATTAACCCCCGGTAAGGGTAGGCCCGCATCATCGGTAACCGTACCGGAAATTGTTTGTTCTTGTGCAAAAGTTAATTGCACAACAAACGCTAGAATTAGCGTTAAAATTCCACTAAACTTTGTTCTCATTTTATAATTTATTTGAATTAGCCAGTGCCAAAAATCCTAATTAAAAGTTAATTACACAACTATTTTTCATTAAAATTTACCTTTTATTAAAGTTAAGATTAAGAAAATGGTCATTTTTTTTAGAAAAATGTAGTTAAACTTAAATGAACTTTTGTGTTTCTAAATTCGAAATTTTGTTCATCTGTTTTTCCATTGGCGAAAATTAATTTTAATAATCCGCTGTTTGTTTCCAGTCCAATCCCGAACCCAAAACTATATACGGTATTTTGTAAGTTTTGGTTTTTATTTTCTATTCTTCCGAAGTCAAAAATGCTATTTGCGTATAAATTTTGATCTAGTAGGTATCTATATTCTGTGTTGAAAAAGCTGAATAATTCACCAACTAAACTATTTTCTTGAAATCCTCTAAGTGTTTTGATTCCGCCGGTTCTGAATAATTCATTGTCTATGTAATTGTTTGAATTTATAAAACCGCTATGGTTGGCGATGTAGATGTGGTTCCTGTAATTTAGGCTGAAAATCTTCTCTGCATCAAGTTGAATTCGTTGTTGTTTATTATTGGTTGAAGAGGTTTTTCTGTTTCCGGTTCCTAGGTTTATCGAGGCGTTGGTGTTGTATTGGAAAGTTTTGTATTGGCTTCTTTTTTGGTAACTTAATTCAATATTCAAGAAAGAGGCCTCGTAGTCTTCATTGGTTTCGATTGTAGTGTTGTTGTCTTCTTGAAGGAAATTTGAGTTCTCGTATAAGTAAGATGTTTTGATGTTGATTTTCGGTGATACTTGATAGTTTAGTCCAATAGTTTGCTGGTTTGTAGTGAAAGTGGAGTCTTGGTTGGTGATGCTTATGGATGCTTCTGGACTTATCGGAGTGTTGAATAAAAAGGGGAGTTTGGCTTTAGCGAAAAAATAAGAAAATTCTTCTCCGTTATTTTTGTATTCAATGTTTAGTGATTCTCCGAAATTTAAATTATTGTTCAGGTTTACATTGATATAGCCATTGAGGGTTAGGTTATTGCTGTTTTCTTCATTTGAAAACCCTAAAAATCCGTCAAAGTTATTGCTGTTTCTTTTTTCTAAATATAGATATAGGGTGGTTGAGTCTTTGGTGAAAAGAACTTCTGGTTCTCTAGTAGATCTTGCAAAATCGATTTCAGAAAGTTCATTCAGTTTTTTGTCAATTAGCTTTTTGTTGAAAGTTTTCCCGGTTTTTAAGTTTAAAAAGTTTTTAAGGTAGCTTTTGGGGAATTCTTCATATCCTTTAATAACGATTTTGTCGAGTGTTCGTTGCTGAGTTTTGTTAATTGTTAATATGGCTTTTGCTGTGTTTTGATTTAAAATGTTGATTTTTTTTAGCTGAAGGGAATTAAAAGGTTTTCCTTGATTGGCGATTTCTTCATTTAGTTTATTGAGGAAAGTTTCTATTTGATTGAAGGGGATTTTGAATAATTTTTTGTCTTTTAAGTATTCTGGTAATTCTTTTTGAATGGAGTCGGGAATATGAATTTGTAATCTTTCAATCCTGTTTTTAAAATTCACTATATATATATGTAATTTATCATTTATTTTGTGTTGACTTTGGTAGTTTATAAATCCTAGTTTTTTTATTCTTTTATTGAATTCTGTTATTTCTTCTTGCAGGTCTTTTTGGTTGGTAAAATTTTTCTCGTAACCGATTGAATCAATAATCTTATGGTTCGATTTTTTAAAACTTTCAATTTGAAGCTTGGTTTCCTGACCTTGGCAGAGATGAATTCCTAGTAAGAAAATAAATGTTATGTAGGCTCTAGCTTTAATAATGAAATTAATAATGAATTATGGTTTTGGTGATGAACGAAAATAAATCTTTTGTAGTGTAGTTCCGTAGAAATTTTTAATCCTCTTGAAAATTAATGAATTATAATTTGAATAGTAAAAATATATTTCTACATTTGCAAACCCTAAAAATAGGGTATATTTAAATTTAATTAATTAGTTGTAATAAATTTTATGCCAACAATTTCACAATTAGTACGAAAAGGAAGAGCCAAAATAACTAAGAAGAGTAAATCGGCTGCTTTAGATTCGTGTCCTCAAAGAAGAGGGGTTTGTACGCGTGTTTATACTACTACGCCTAAAAAACCTAACTCTGCTATGCGTAAAGTAGCAAGGGTAAGGTTGACAAATGGTAAGGAAGTGAATGCTTACATCCCTGGCGAAGGTCACAATTTACAAGAGCACTCGATAGTATTAGTTAGAGGTGGAAGGGTAAAAGATTTGCCTGGTGTTAGATATCACATCGTTAGAGGTGCTTTAGATACCGCAGGTGTCGAAGGTAGAACTCAGCGTAGATCTAAGTATGGTGCAAAACGCCCTAAAAAGTAATTAAAGAACTTTTAAAAAGAAGAAATGAGAAAAAGACAGGCTAAAAAAAGACCTCTTTTACCGGATCCAAAATTTAATGATCAGTTAGTGACGCGTTTCGTTAACATGATGATGTGGGACGGTAAGAAATCTATATCATTTAAGATTTTTTATGATGCTATGGATATCGTTGAGGAAAAAAAGCAAGACGAAGAAAAGACTGCGTTAGAAGTATGGAAAGATGCTTTATCTAATGTGATGCCGCACGTTGAAGTGAGAAGTAGAAGAGTGGGTGGTGCTACATTTCAGATTCCTATGCAGATTAGACCAGATAGAAAAGTTTCAACAGCTATGAAATGGTTAATTTCTTTCGCTAGAAAAAGAAATGAAAAATCAATGGCTGCTAAATTAGCTGCAGAAGTATTAGCTGCTGCTAAAGAAGAAGGTGCTGCTGTTAAGAAGAGAGTTGATACTCACAGAATGGCAGAGGCAAACAAAGCATTCTCACATTTTAGATTCTAAAAATAATGGCACAAAGAGATTTAAAATTTACAAGAAATATAGGTATTGCGGCTCATATTGATGCTGGTAAAACAACAACAACGGAGCGTATACTTTATTATACAGGTATTAGTCACAAGATAGGAGAGGTGCACGATGGTGCTGCTACTATGGACTGGATGGAGCAAGAGCAAGAAAGAGGTATTACAATTACTTCAGCTGCTACGCACTGTACTTGGCTTTATAGAGATCAAGAGTATACAGTGAATATTATTGATACTCCTGGTCACGTTGATTTTACTGTAGAAGTTGAGCGTTCTTTACGTGTGCTTGATGGGGTTGTTGCATTATTTAGTGCTGTAGATGGTGTTGAACCACAATCAGAAACAGTTTGGAGACAGGCTGATAAATATAGAGTACCTCGTTTAGGATTCGTTAATAAAATGGACCGTCAAGGTTCAGATTTCTTTAACGTATGTAATCAGGTTAAAGAAATGTTAGGTGGTAATCCTGTTCCTTTGCAAGTTCCAATCGGAGAAGAGATGGACTTTAAGGGTGTGGTTGATTTGATTTCAAAAAAAGCAATTATTTGGAATGATGATGATCATGGGATGACTTACGAGGAAATTGAAATTCCTGCAGAGTTAGCAGATGATGTAGATATGTATAGAGCTCAGTTAGTAGAAGCTGTTGCTGAATATGATGAAGCTTTGATGGAGAAATTCTTCGAAGACGAAAGTTCTATTACTGAAGATGAGATTATCGCTGCGCTTAGAGCTGCAACTATAGATATGTCTATCATCCCTATGATGTGTGGTTCTGCGTTTAAAAATAAAGGTGTTCAGGCAATGTTAGATGCAGTTATGCGTTACTTGCCTTCTCCTGTAGATGTAGATGCAATTGTTGGTACAAATCCAGATACTGGAGAAGAGGAATCTCGTAAGCCAAATGTAGATTCTCCATTCTCTGCATTAGCATTTAAAATTGCTACCGATCCTTTCGTTGGTCGTTTAGCATTCTTCCGTACTTATTCAGGTACACTCGATGCTGGTTCTTACGTATTAAACGTTCGTTCTGGTAAAAAAGAGCGTATATCTAGAATGTATCAGATGCACTCAAATAAACAAGAGCCGATCGATAAGATTGAAGCTGGAGATATTGGGGCTGCTGTTGGTTTTAAAGATATTAAAACCGGAGATACATTAACAGATTTAGATCACCCGATCGTTTTAGAATCTATGACTTTCCCGGCGCCGGTAATTGGTATCGCGGTAGAGCCAAAGACTAAAGCAGATGTTGATAAAATGGGTATGGCTTTAGCTAAATTAGCTGAAGAAGATCCAACTTTCGTAGTGAAAACTGACGAAGTTTCTGGTCAAACTATTATTTCTGGTATGGGAGAATTACATATCGAAATCTTAGTAGATCGTTTAAAGAGAGAATTTAAAGTAGAGGTTAACGAAGGTGAGCCTCAAGTTGAATACAAGGAAACAGTAACCAGAACTGCTCAGCATAGAGAAGTTTACAAAAAGCAATCTGGTGGACGTGGTAAGTTCGCAGATATCGTTTTTGAAATGGGACCTGTAGATGAAGATTTTGAAGGTAAGGGTCTTCAGTTTGTTGATGAGATTAAAGGTGGTAGAATTCCAAAAGAATTTATTCCTTCAGTTCAGAAAGGTTTCGAAGAAGCAATGAAGAACGGTCCATTGGCAGGTTTCCAAGTAGATACTTTAAAGGTAGTTTTAAAAGACGGATCTTTCCACCCGGTAGATTCAGATCAATTATCTTTCGAATTGGCTGCGAAAATGGGATTCAAGGCTGCTGCTAAAGCTGCAGGTGCGGTAATTCTTGAGCCAATTATGAAGAATGAAGTAGTAACTCCTGAGGAAAACATGGGAGATATCGTAGGTGACTTGAATAGAAGAAGAGGTCAAGTAAACAGTATGTCAGACAGATCTGGTGCTAAAGTAATTAAAGCTGAAGTGCCGTTATCTGAAATGTTTGGATACGTTACAACATTAAGAACTTTATCTTCTGGTAGAGCAACATCAACTATGGAATTTTCTCACTATGCTGAAACTCCTTCTAATATTTCAGAAGAAGTAATTAAAGCAGCTAAAGGAGCAAACGATTAAAATTAGGAAAATGAGTCAGAAAATTAGAATAAAATTAAAGTCTTACGATCATAATTTAGTAGATAAATCTGCTGAAAAGATTGTGAAAACTGTAAAGACTACAGGAGCTGTGGTAACTGGTCCAATTCCATTACCAACTCATAAAAAGATTTTTACAGTACTTCGTTCTCCTCACGTAAACAAAAAGTCTAGAGAGCAATTTCAATTAAGTTCTTATAAAAGATTACTTGATATTTATAGCTCTTCATCAAAGACAATTGATGCGTTGATGAAACTTGAATTGCCAAGTGGAGTAGAAGTAGAGATTAAAGTGTAATCTTATTTCTGAGAATATTCTCAGAAAACATGTCCTAAGCTGCGAGCGAAGGAAAAACGGAAAATTATATTCAGGGCTTGAATGTATTTTCTTGCCCTGAAATTTTTTAAATAAATCATTAATTAATAATTATTATGTCTGGGTTAATAGGAAAAAAAATCGGTATGACCAGCATTTTCGACGAGAACGGGAAAAACATCCCTTGTACCGTTATTCAAGCTGGGCCATGCGTAGTTACCCAAGTCAGAACCAAAGAGGTTGACGGGTATGAAGCAATTCAACTTGGTTTCGATGACAAGACAGACAAGAGTACTACAAGTGCAGAAAAAGGTCACTTTAAAAAAGCTGGTACTGTTGCTAAACGTCGCGTTGTTGAATTTCAAGGGTTTAAAGAAGAATTGAAATTAGGTGACGAAGTTACTGCAGAGCATTTTCAAGAAGGAGAATTTGTAGATGTTTCAGGTACTTCTAAAGGTAAAGGTTTTCAAGGGGTTGTTAAAAGACACGGCTTTGGTGGTGTTGGACAACAAACTCACGGTCAACATAACCGTTTAAGAGCGCCTGGTTCGATTGGTGCGGCATCTTATCCTGCAAGAGTATTCAAAGGAATGCGTATGGCAGGTCAAATGGGTGGCGATAAAGTTAAAGTACAAAACCTTAAAGTGTTAAAAGTAGTTGCAGATAAGAATCTACTTGTGGTAAAAGGATGTGTTCCTGGCCATAAAAACGCTTATGTAATCATTCAGAAGTAATGGAAGTAGCAGTATTAGATATTAAAGGAAAAGAAACAGGTAGAAAGGTTACTCTTTCTGATGCTGTTTTTGGTGTAGAGCCTAATGAGCATGCTATTTATTTAGATGTTAAGCAATACTTGGCTAACCAACGTCAAGGTACGCATAAAGCTAAAGAACGTGCAGAGATTACTGGAAGTACCCGTAAGATTAAAAAACAAAAAGGTACAGGTACTGCGCGTGCAGGTAGTATAAAGTCTCCTATCTTCAAAGGTGGAGGTAGAGTATTTGGTCCAAGACCAAGAAACTACGGTTTCAAATTAAACAAGAGTTTAAAGAAACTTGCAAGAAAATCTGCATTAAGTCAGAAAGCAAAAAACAATGAAGTTTTAGTTGTTGAGAATTTAGAATTTGATTCAGCAAAAACAAAAAATTTCATTTCATTATTGCAAGGTCTTGGTATTGAGGGGAAAAAATCATTATTTGTGTTGTCAGAGTCAAATAATAATGTATATTTGTCCTCACGTAATTTGAAGGCTGCTGAAGTCGTAACTGCTTCAGAATTAAATACTTACAAAATATTATATTCAAATAATATTGTGTTTGTTGAAGGGTCTTTAGAAGGAGTAGAGTCGAATTTGAGTAAATAAACGTTATGAGTATCTTAATAAAACCTATTATTACTGAAAAAGCTACGAACGATAGTGAGATGAATAATCGTTTCGCGTTTGTGGTTAATAATAAGGCGAACAAGATTGAAATTAAAGACGCAGTAGAGTCTGCTTATGGCGTTTCAGTAGAAAAAGTTCGCACTATGAATGTTCGTCCAGATCGCAGAACTCGTTACACGAAAACTGGGATCGTAACTGGTAAAACAAATGCTTATAAGAAAGCAATTGTACAGTTGGCGGAAGGTGAAACAATTGATTTATATGCTAATCTTTAAGATTAAAAAATGTCTGTAAGAAAATTAAAACCAATCACACCTGGTCAGCGTTTTAGAGTTGTTAATGGTTATGACGCTATTACAACTGATAAGCCGGAGAAGAGTTTATTGGCTCCGAAAAAAAGATCTGGTGGTAGAAACAGTCAGGGAAAAATGACCATGCGCTATTTAGGTGGTGGTCATAAAAAGCGTTACCGTATTATCGACTTTAAAAGAGATAAGCAGGGAGTTCCTGGAACGGTAGCGACTATTGAGTATGATCCAAACCGTACCGCTTTTATCGCATTATTAAATTACCAAGATGGTGAGAAAAGATATGTGATTGCGCAAAATGGTTTACAAGTAGGTCAAAATTTAGTTTCTGGAAAGTCAGATGTGGCTACAGAAATTGGTAACGCAATGCCTTTGTCGCAGATACCTTTAGGTACTGTTATTTCTTGTATTGAATTACGTCCTGGTCAAGGAGCTGTAATGGCTCGTAGTGCTGGTGCTTTTGCTCAGTTAATGGCGAGAGAAGGTAAGTATGCTACAATTAAACTTCCTTCTGGTGAAGTTAGAATGATTTTAGCAGATTGTATGGCTACTATTGGAGCAGTTTCTAATAGTGATCATCAGTTGTTAGTTTCTGGTAAAGCTGGTAGAAAACGTTGGTTAGGTAGAAGACCTAGAACTAGACCAGTTGTAATGAACCCAGTAGATCACCCAATGGGTGGTGGTGAAGGTCGTGCTTCTGGAGGTCATCCAAGATCTAGAAAAGGTCTTCCGGCTAAAGGATTTAGAACACGTTCTAAAACCAAATCGAGTAATAAGTATATTGTAGAACGTAGAAAGAAATAATAAGATATGGCACGTTCATTAAAAAAAGGACCTTACGTTCACTATAAATTAGAGAAAAAAGTAGCTCAAAATGTAGAGTCTGGAAAGAAGACTGTGATCAAGACTTGGTCTCGCGCTTCGATGATTACTCCAGATTTTGTTGGGCAAACTATCGGGGTGCATAACGGGAAACAGTTTGTTCCTGTTTATGTAACAGAGAATATGGTAGGTCATAAATTAGGAGAATTTTCACCAACTCGTTCTTTTAGAGGACACGCTGGTGCTAAAAATAAAGGTAAAAGATAATTGAAGCTATGGGAGTTCGTAAAAAAGAAAGAGCAGAGCAAATAAAAGAAGCTAAGAAGCAAGTGGCTTTTGCCAAGCTGAATAACTGCCCTACTTCACCAAGAAAAATGCGCTTAGTTGCAGATTTAGTTCGTGGTGAAGATGTAGAGAAAGCGCTTCAAATTCTTAAGTTTAATAATAAAGAAGCTTCTTTAAGACTAGAGAAATTACTTCTTTCTGCAATTGCTAACTGGCAAATGAAGAATGAAGATGCTAGCGTTGAAGAGGCAGAATTATTTGTTAAGGAAATCCGTGTAGATGGTGGTGCAATGTTGAAGAGACTAAGACCAGCTCCACAAGGAAGAGCACATAGGATAAGAAAAAGATCTAACCATGTTACATTAGTGGTTGGGGCTAAAAATAATACACAAAGCTAAGAAGTAGTATGGGACAGAAAACAAATCCAATCGGTAATAGACTTGGTATCATTAGAGGATGGGAATCTAACTGGTACGGAGGTAACGACTACGGTGATAAATTAGCCGAAGACGATAAGATTAGAAAGTATATCCACGCACGTCTTTCTAAAGCTAGTGTATCGAGAGTAATTATTGAGCGTACGCTTAAACTTGTAACCGTTACTATCACTACTGCAAGACCTGGTATTATTATCGGTAAAGGCGGGCAAGAGGTAGACAAGTTAAAAGAAGAGCTTAAGAAAATTACAGGTAAAGAAGTTCAGGTTAATATTTTTGAAATTAAAAGACCTGAATTGGATGCTCATTTAGTAGGTGCAAGTGTTGCAAGACAGATAGAAAATAGAATTTCTTACCGTCGTGCAATCAAAATGGCAATTGCAGCTGCAATGCGTATGAATGCTGAAGGAATTAAAATCCAGATTTCAGGTCGTTTAAACGGAGCTGAAATGGCGCGTTCAGAAGCTTATAAAGATGGTAGAATCCCCTTATCTACGTTTAGAGCTGATATTGATTATGCTTTAGTTGAGGCACATACTACTTATGGTAGATTAGGTGTTAAAGTATGGATCATGAAAGGTGATGTTTACGGAAAAAGAGAATTATCTCCACTAGTTGGTTTATCTAAAAAGCAAGGAGGGAAATCTGGATCTGGACGAGGTGGTAACAAATCACGTCGTAGAAAGTAATTTTTTAAAGTAAGAGAAATGTTACAGCCTAAAAGAACAAAATATAGAAAACAGCAAAAGGGACGTATGAAAGGTCTTGCTCAAAGAGGGCATAGATTATCAAACGGAACTTTTGGAATCAAATCTTTAGATTCAAGTTTTGTTACAGCGAGACAAATCGAAGCTGCTCGTATTGCTGCTACTCGTTATATGAAAAGGGAAGGATCAATCTGGATCAAAATTTTCCCAGACAAGCCAATTACCAAAAAGCCTCTTGAGGTTCGTATGGGTAAAGGTAAAGGTAACGTAGAGTATTGGGCGGCAGTAGTGAAGCCGGGAAGAATTCTTTTTGAGTTAGGTGGTGTGCCAATGGCAACTGCTAAAGAAGCGTTGCGTTTAGCAGCACAGAAACTTCCGGTGAGAACTAAGTTTATCGTTGCAAGGGATTATCAAGAATAATTTTTGAAAGTTATGAAACAATCAGAAGTAGAAAAATTATCAGTAGCTGAATTACAAGATGAGTTAGCGAATACTAGAAAATCTTATACAGATTTAAGAATGGCTCACGTAATTACGCCTTTAGATAACCCGGCGCAGTTAAGAACTGTAAGAAGGACTATAGCGCGTTTAGCAACAGAATCGAGAAAAAGAGAATTGAATAATTCTGCTGAGTAAGATGGAAAAAAGAAATTTAAGAAAAGAGCGTATAGGTGTAGTTACTAGTAACAAAATGGAGAAATCTATTGTTGTTTCAGAAGTAAAGAAAATGAAGCACCCTATGTATGGTAAATTCGTATTAAAAACGAAAAAATACGTAGCACACGACGAGAAAAATGACTGCAACGAAGGTGATACTGTAAAGATCATGGAAACACGACCTTTAAGTAAAACTAAAAGTTGGAGATTAGTAGAAATAATTGAAAGAGCGAAGTAATTATGGTACAACAAGAATCTAGATTAAGAGTAGCTGATAATACTGGTGCTAAAGAAGTTTTAGCAATTAGAGTATTAGGTGGTACAAAGAAGCGTTACGCTTCTGTAGGTGATAAAATTGTTGTGAGTGTAAAAGAAGCAACTCCTAATGGTAACATTAAAAAAGGAGCGGTTTCTACAGCAGTTGTAGTTCGTACCAAAAAAGAAGTTCGCAGACCAGATGGTTCTTATATTCGTTTCGACGATAACGCATGTGTTTTATTAAACCCTGCTGGAGAAATGAGAGGAACTCGTGTATTTGGACCTGTAGCTAGAGAACTTCGTGATAGACAATTTATGAAGATTGTATCATTAGCACCAGAGGTGCTTTAATACACAAAAGATGGCAAAGCTTAAAATTAAGTCAGGAGATACTGTAAAGGTAATTGCTGGAGAACACAAAGGTCAGCAAGGAACTGTGAAAACAGTATTAATTGAAAAAAATAAAGCAATCGTTGAAGGGGTTAACATGATTTCGAAACATGAGAAGCCAAGCGCTGCTAACCCTCAAGGCGGAATTGTTAAAAAAGAAGCTCCGATCCATATTTCAAATCTTTCTTTATTAACTAAAGACGGAGAAACTACGCGAGTAGGTTTTAAAATGGAAGGAGATAAAAAAGTGAGATTTTCTAAAAAATCTAATGAAGTAATTTAGTTATGAGTTACGTACCAAGACTTAGACAAGAGTATAAAGACAAGGTCATTTCTGCTCTTACCGAAGAATTTAGTTACGAAAATGTAATGCAAGTGCCAAAACTTACTAAAATTGTAGTAAGTAGAGGTGTTGGTGCAGCTGTAGCAGATAAAAAGTTAATTGATCATGCTGTTGATGAATTATCTACTATTACTGGTCAAAAAGCTGTAGCGACAATATCTAAAAAAGATGTTGCTTCATTCAAGTTACGTAAAGGTATGCCTATCGGAGCTAAAGTAACACTTAGAGGAGATCGCATGTACGAATTTTTAGATCGTTTGATCACAGCTTCACTTCCACGTGTACGTGATTTTGACGGTATAAAAGCTACTGGTTTTGACGGTAGAGGGAATTATAACTTAGGTATTACTGAGCAAATTATTTTCCCAGAAATTAATATCGATAGAGTAAATAAAATTGCTGGTATGGATATTACTTTCGTGACTACTGCAAATACAGATAAGGAAGCAAAATCATTGTTAACAGAACTAGGATTACCTTTTAAAAAGAATTAATTATGGCTAAAGAATCAATGAAAGCCCGTGAGGTAAAAAGACAAGAGTTGGTAAAAAAGTATGCTGAAAAGAGAGAGGCTTTAAAAGAAGCTGGAGACTACGAAGCATTACAGAAATTACCTAAAAACTCTTCTCCGGTTCGTTTACATAACAGATGTAAGCTAACAGGAAGACCAAAGGGTTATATGAGACAATTTGGAATATCTCGTGTTATGTTCAGAGAAATGGCTAACAAAGGGTTAATTCCGGGAGTTAAAAAAGCTAGTTGGTAAAAATTTAATCGGTTGAAGGTTCTAAACTAAAGAAAACCACAACCACAAATCAAAATAGATGAATACAGATCCTATTGCAGATTATTTAACTAGAATTAGAAATGCTGTGGCAGCAAGTCACCGTGTGGTAGAGATACCAGCTTCTAATTTAAAGAAACAAATTACTAAAATATTATTCGATCAAGGGTATATTCTTAGTTATAAGTTTGAGGAAGAGGGTTCAAGAGGGACAATTAAAATCGCTCTTAAGTATGATAAAGATACTAAAGACTCTGTAATCAAAAAGATACAAAGAATTAGTAAGCCTGGTCTTCGAAAGTATGCTGGTGCGGGTGAATTACCACGTATTTTAAACGGACTTGGAATTGCAATCGTTTCTACTTCTCACGGAGTAATGACAGATAAGCAAGCGAGAAAAGAGAATGTAGGTGGTGAAGTTCTTTGCTACGTTTACTAATATTTAAAAGACGAAAACATGTCAAGAATAGGTAAAAGTCCAGTATCGATTCCAGAAGGCGTAACTGTAAGCGTAAAAGACGGAGTAGTTACTGTAAAAGGAAAATTAGGAGAGTTAACTCAAGAATTTTCAGATATCGATATTAAAGTTGAAGAGAACGAAGTAGTGTTAGAGAGACCTTCTGAAAAGAAGATTTTTAAATCAAAGCACGGTCTTTACAGAGCTTTAATTCAGAATATGGTTGAAGGTGTATCTAACGGATTTACAAAACAACTAGAATTAGTTGGTGTAGGTTACCGTGCATCTAACCAAGGTCAAAAGTTAGATTTAGCGATTGGATTTTCTCATAATATTGTATTAGATTTGGCGCCTGAAGTTAAGGTTGAAACCATTTCTGAAAAAGGTAAGAATCCTATCGTAAAATTAACTTCTTACGATAAGCAATTAGTAGGTCAAGTAGCTGCTAAGATCAGATCTTTCCGTAAGCCTGAACCATACAAAGGAAAAGGTATCAAGTTCGTAGGTGAGCATATTAGAAGAAAAGCAGGTAAATCTGCTTAATAAAGTATAATTATGGCATTTTCAAAAGTAAAAAGAAGAAATAAAATTAGAAGAAGGATCCGTCAATCAATTTCGGGTACTGAGAGTAAACCACGTCTATCTGTTTTTAGAAGTAATAAAGAGATTTATGCTCAATTAATAGATGATGTAAGTGGTAAAACTATTGCAGCAGCTTCTTCTAGAGACAAAGGAGTTTCTGATAAAGGAACCAAAAGCGAGGTAGCGACTGCCGTAGGTAAAGCTATCGCTGAAAAAGCAAAAGAAGCCGGAGTAGAAGTTATTTCGTTCGATAGAAGCGGATATTTATATCACGGAAGAGTTAAATCATTAGCAGAAGGTGCTCGCGAAGGCGGACTAAAATTCTAAAAGATTATGTATCAAGATTATAAAAATGTAGAGCTTGTTAAGCCAAGTGGCTTAGATTTAAAAGATCGTTTAGTTGGTGTACAACGTGTAACTAAAGTTACTAAAGGTGGTAGAGCATTTGGTTTTTCTGCTATCGTAGTTGTAGGAGACGAAAACGGAGTTGTAGGTCACGGTTTAGGTAAGTCTAAAGAGGTAGCTGAAGCAATTGCTAAAGCTGTAGAAGATGCAAAAAAGAATTTAGTTCGTATTCCTTTAAATAAGGGTACTTTACCACACGAGCAAAAAGGTAAATACGGTGGAGCAAGAGTTTTATTACTTCCTGCTGCAACGGGTACCGGAGTTATTGCTGGTGGTGCCATTCGTGCGGTATTAGAAGCAGTTGGTGTTCATGATGTATTATCAAAGAACCAAGGATCTTCTAACCCTCACAATGTGGTAAAAGCTACTTTCGACGCATTATTGCAATTAAGAAGTGCTGAGACTGTTGCAAAACAACGTGGTATTTCATTAGACAAGGTATTTAACGGATAATATTCAAGGAAAATGGGAAAGATTAAAGTAACTAAAGTGAAAAGTGCTATCAATCGCACCAAGAACCAAAAGCTTACCTTAGAAGCTTTAGGTTTAAGAAAGATGGGGCAAACTGTCGAACACGAAGATTCGCCTAATATCCTTGGAATGATAAATAAAGTACAACATTTAGTTTCTGTTGAAGAAACAAAATAAACTTATACGATGGAATTAAATAACTTAAGACCTGCAAAGGGTTCAGTTCGAGCAAATAGTAAGCGTATAGGTAGAGGTGAAGGATCTGGTAAAGGTGGAACTTCTACACGCGGACACAAAGGAGCTAAATCTCGTTCAGGATATTCTAAGAAAATCGGATTTGAAGGTGGGCAAATGCCACTTCAAAGACGAGTTCCTAAATTTGGTTTCAATAACAGAAATCGTAAAGAATATCAAGGGGTTAATTTAGATACACTTCAAAAGTTAGTAGATAACGGTAAAATTAATGATACTGTAGATTTACAAACTTTATTAGATAATAGATTAGCAACAAAAACAGATTTAGTAAAAATCTTAGGAAGAGGAGAGCTTAAAGCTAAACTTAAAGTTTCTGCTCACAAATTCACCGCATCTGCTAAAGAAGCAATCGAAGCTGCCGGTGGTGAAGC
Source organism: Mesonia mobilis DSM 19841 (assembly GCF_000423405.1). Lineage (GTDB taxonomy): Bacteria > Bacteroidota > Bacteroidia > Flavobacteriales > Flavobacteriaceae > Mesonia > Mesonia mobilis. The sequence goes on from NZ_AUHX01000011.1 coordinate 58,271, forward strand.
TGTAACTTTATAAAAGTAAAGAATGAAATTTATTGAAACAATAAAGAACGTTTGGAAAATAGAAGAGCTAAAGAATCGTATTTTGATTACTTTAGGTCTTCTATTGGTTTATCGTTTTGGTACTCAAGTAGTACTTCCGGGTATAGATGCATCGCAATTGTCTAATTTAGCAAGCCAAACCGACGACGGTTTATTAGGTTTGCTTAACGCATTTACAGGTGGTGCTTTTTCTAATGCATCGATTTTTGCATTAGGGATTATGCCTTACATTTCTGCATCGATTGTGGTGCAGTTAATGGGTATTGCAGTTCCTTATCTTCAAAAACTTCAAAAAGAAGGTGAAAGTGGTAGAAAGAAAATTAACCAAATTACACGTTGGTTAACCATCGCTATTACTTTGGTACAAGGTCCTGGTTATATCTATAACTTATACGGAACTTTACCTCAAAGTGCTTTCTTGTTAGGAGATTCAATAAGTTTTGTTGTTTCTTCAGTAATTATCCTTACTACAGGCTGTATTTTTGCAATGTGGTTAGGTGAAAGAATTACAGATAAAGGTATAGGAAACGGTATTTCTTTATTAATTATGGTAGGTATCATCGCTAGACTTCCGCAGTCATTCATACAAGAATGGGTTTCTAGAGTTTCTGGAGCCGATGCAAATGGAGGTTTAATTATGATCCTTATTGAGTTGTTTATTTGGTTTGCAATCATTTTCGCATCTGTGATGTTGGTGATGGCTGTAAGGCAGATACCGGTTCAATATGCTAGGCGAAATGCGACTGGAGGTTATGAAAAAAATATCTTTGGAGGAGCAAGACAGTTTATTCCTTTAAAGTTAAATGCTTCAGGAGTAATGCCTATTATTTTTGCACAAGCAATTATGTTTATTCCTTCTGCTGTTGCAGGAATGTCAGATTCTGAAATGGCTCAAGGAATTACCGCAGAATTTAATAATATCTTCGGTTTATGGTATAACGTAGTGTTTGCATTACTAATTATCATATTCACTTATTTCTATACCGCGATTACAGTGCCAACTAATAAGATGGCAGATGATTTAAAAAGAAGTGGTGGTTTTATTCCTGGGATCAGACCGGGTACAGAAACAGCAGAATACTTAGATAGAATTATGTCTCAAATCACATTGCCAGGATCTGTTTTCTTAGCATTAATTGCAGTATTCCCTGCGGTTGTTGTTTCGATAGGTGTTCAGCAAGGTTGGGCGTTATTCTTTGGAGGTACTTCTCTTATCATTATGGTAGGTGTGGCGATCGATACAATGCAGCAGATCAATTCTTATTTATTGAATAAGCATTACGATGGTTTAATGAAATCTGGAAGAAATAGAAAAGCAGTAGCATAATTATGGCAAAGCAACCAGCAATAGAGCAAGACGGAACAATTATCGAGGCATTATCTAATGCAATGTTTAGAGTAGAGTTGGAAAACGGTCACGTGGTCACAGCTCACATCTCAGGAAAAATGAGAATGCATTACATTAAGCTTTTGCCGGGAGATAAAGTTAAATTGGAAATGAGTCCTTACGATTTAACGAAGGCTCGTATAACCTATAGATACTAATAAATCTTATAAATGTGATTAATTCAAAATTTTTTATTACTTTTGCGGTCTGAAAAATTTTGATAAGCTTCTAAAACACAGAAACTTTACATTTATCAGAAAAAACAATAGAGATGAAAGTAAGAGCATCAATAAAAAAGAGAAGTGCCGACTGCAAGATTGTACGCAGAAAAGGGCGCCTTTACGTTATTAACAAAAAGAATCCTAGATTTAAACAAAGACAAGGCTAATTATGGCGAGAATTGCAGGGGTAGATATACCTAAACAAAAGCGAGGAGTTATAGCATTAACCTATATCTTCGGAATTGGCAAGAGTAGAGCTCAAAAAATTCTTGAAACTGCCAAAGTAGATGAGAATACTAAAGTTTCAGATTGGACCGATGATGAAATCGGAAAAATTCGTGAAGCTGTAGGGCAATATACCATAGAAGGAGAATTAAGATCAGAAGTTCAGCTTAGTATTAAGCGTTTAATGGATATCGGTTGTTACCGTGGTATCCGTCACAGATCTAGCCTTCCGTTAAGAGGTCAGCGTACGAAGAATAACTCTAGAACGCGTAAAGGAAAGAGAAAAACAGTTGCGAACAAGAAAAAAGCAACTAAATAATAAGTAGTTATGGCAAAGTCAACAACTAAGAAACGTAAAGTAATCGTTGATTCTTTTGGTGAGGCGCACATTACAGCTTCTTTCAATAATATCATTGTTTCTTTAACTAACAAAAAAGGAGATGTGATCTCTTGGTCTACTGCCGGTAAAATGGGCTTTAGAGGATCTAAGAAAAACACTCCTTACGCAGCACAATTAGCAGCAGAAGATGCAGCTAAAGTAGCACACGAAGCTGGTTTAAGAAAAGTGAAAGTTTATGTGAAGGGACCTGGTAATGGTAGAGAATCTGCTATTCGTTCTATCCACAACGGAGGGATCGAAGTAACAGAGATTATCGATATCACACCAATTCCACACAACGGTTGTCGTCCACCAAAAAGACGTAGAGTTTAATTAATAGTAAATATCAACAAAGAGTATTACGATTATCGAAGGATTATATTTTCAAAGACCTTAATTCATAATCACTCTTTAAAATTTAAATAAATGGCAAGATATACTGGTCCAAAAAGTAAAATAGCAAGAAAGTTTGGTGAAGCTATTTTTGGAGATGATAAGTCTTTTGAAAAAAGAAACTATCCTCCAGGTCAACACGGTAACAACAGACGCCGTGGTAAAAAATCTGAATACGCTGTCCAGTTAATGGAGAAGCAAAAAGCAAAATATACTTACGGTATATTAGAGCGTCAATTCAGAAATATGTTTAAGAAAGCAACAGCTGCACAAGGTATTACTGGTGAGGTTCTTTTACAATTATGTGAATCTCGTTTAGATAATGTTGTTTATAGAATGGGAGTTTCTCCTTCTAGAAGAGGTGCAAGACAATTGGTTTCTCACAGACATATCACTGTAAACGGTGAAATCGTAAATATACCTTCTTACCAATTAAAAGCTGGTGATGTAGTAGGGGTAAGAGAAAAGTCTAAATCTTTAACAGCAATCCAGTCTTCATTGGAGAGCTCAAGTAATGTTTACGAATGGATTACCTGGAATTCAGAGAAGAAAGAAGGAACTTATGTTTCTGTACCTTCAAGAATTCAAATTCCAGAAAACATTAACGAACAATTTATCGTCGAATTATATTCGAAATAATCTTTAACAGACAGAACTCATAATATGGCCATACTTAATTTTCAGAAGCCCGATAAAGTTATCATGATTGATTCAACCGAGTTCGAGGGCAAGTTTGAATTTCGTCCCTTAGAACCAGGATATGGATTAACTGTAGGTAACGCTCTTAGACGAGTACTGTTGTCTTCATTAGAAGGTTTCGCAATAACCTCAGTAAGAATAGAAGGTGTAGATCATGAGTTTTCTACCATTGCTGGAGTTGTAGAAGACGTTACCGAAATTATTTTAAATTTAAAACAAGTTCGTTTTAAAAGACAAATAGAAGAAGTAGATAACGAGACAGTAACTATTTCTTTCTCGGGTAAAGATCAACTTACCGCAGGAGATTTTCAAAAATTCATTTCAGGATTTCAAGTACTAAACCCAGATTTAGTGATTTGTAATATGGAAGAGAATGTAAATCTTAATATCGAGTTAACAATCGATAAAGGTCGTGGTTATGTGCCTGCTGAAGAAAATAAAAAAGCTAACGCTCCTTTAGGAACCATCTTTACAGATTCTATCTATACGCCAATTAAAAACGTAAAGTATAGTATCGAGAACTATCGTGTAGAGCAAAAAACTGACTACGAAAAGTTAGTTTTTGAGATCTCTTCAGACGGTTCAATTCATCCAAAAGATGCTTTAACTGAAGCTGCTAAAATCTTAATCCATCACTTTATGTTATTCTCTGATGAGAGAATTACCCTTGAAGCCGATGAGATCGCTCAAACTGAAACTTACGATGAAGAATCACTTCATATGAGACAGTTATTGAAAACTAAATTGGTAGATTTAGATCTTTCAGTAAGAGCATTAAATTGTTTAAAAGCAGCAGAAGTAGATACTTTAGGAGACTTAGTATCATACAATAAAAATGATTTAATGAAGTTCCGTAACTTCGGTAAAAAATCTTTAACAGAGCTAGAAGAACTAGTAAATGTAAAAGGTCTTAACTTCGGAATGGATTTATCAAAATACAAATTAGATAAAGATTAATACGTCATATTTTGCTCCTCACAAAATGAGTTTAGAAGCAAGATGATGATTAAACCAAAAGGTCATGAGACACGGAAAAAAAGTAAACCACTTAGGTAGAAAAACTGCTCACAGAAAAGCAATGTTAGCCAATATGGCATCATCTTTAATCGAGCACAAAAGAATCAATACTACTGTTGCTAAAGCGAAAGCTTTAAAACAATTTATTGAGCCTTTAATAACTAAATCTAAAGAAGACACTACGCATAACAGACGATTAGTTTTCGCTAAACTTCGTAACAAATATGCAGTAAGTGAGCTTTTTAGAGAAGTTGCACCAAAAGTGGGAGACCGTCCAGGTGGATATACAAGAATTATCAAACTTGGTAATCGTTTAGGAGATAATGCAGATATGGCACTTATCGAGTTAGTAGATTTTAACGAAATTTACAACCCTAAAGGAGAAGGTAAGAAAAAATCTACTCGTCGTAGTAGAAGAGGTGGTAAGAAGAATGCTACAGAAACTGCAGCTTCTGAAACTACTGCTCCTAAAGCAGAAGATAAATCATCAAATGAAGAAGAGTAAAATGAATTTTATTTTTCAATAATTTCAAAAGGATAAACTTTAAGGGTTTATCCTTTTTTTTTAACTTAACCTAAATTATTATTCGATTGTAATGAAATATCACGTTCGTAAAAAAGCAATTTTATTGTTAGAAGATGGTACAATTTTCCACGGAAAAGTTGTTGGAGATAGAGATGGTACTTCGTTTGGAGAAGTATGTTTTAATACCGGAATGACAGGATATCAAGAGATTTTTACAGATCCTTCATATTACGGACAATTAATGATTACAACCAACGCCCACATTGGTAATTATGGTACTTTTTCTGAAGAAGTAGAATCTGAAGACATTAAAATTGCCGGATTAATTTGTAAGAATTTCAGCTATAACTATTCAAGAGAGCGTTCAGATCTATCTTTAGAAGACTTTTTAACAAATAACAATCTCTTAGCGATCTCAGATGTAGATACTCGTGCACTAGTTTCTTATATAAGAAAACACGGTGCGATGAATGCTGTAATTTCTACGCGTATAGATGAAGTTGAAGCGCTTAAGAAAGAATTGGCAGCGATCCCTTCGATGAAAGGTTTAGAGCTTGCTTCTAAGGTTTCAACAAAAGAAACTTATTTTGTAGGTGAAGAAGATGCTGAATTTAAAGTGGCAGCTTTAGATATCGGGATCAAGAAAAATATTCTAAGAAACTTAGCGAAGAAAGGTTGTTACATTAATGTATTCCCATACGATACTAGTTTTGAAGAAATGGAATCTTGGAATCCTGATGGCTACTTCTTATCTAATGGGCCTGGAGATCCGGAGCCGTTAACCAATGCTATAGATGTTGCTAAAAAGATCATCGAAAAAGATAAGCCGTTATTTGGTATTTGCTTAGGTCATCAAATTATTGCCTTGGCAAATGGTATCGATACCTTTAAAATGCACCACGGACATAGAGGGATTAATCACCCGATTAAAAACCTACTAACCGGTAAAGGTGAAATTACTTCGCAAAATCATGGTTTTGCCGTAAGTAAAGAATCTTTAGAAGCTAATCCAGAAGTAGAGATTACGCATATTCACTTAAACGATCAAACGGTAGCCGGTTTACAAATGAAAAATAAGAATTGTTTTTCTGTACAATATCACCCGGAAGCTGGTCCCGGACCAAACGATGCACTGTATCTTTTCGATCAATTCATTGAGAATATGAAAAAAGTAACCGCATAAAATTAAAAGCCTTGAAATTTTCAAGGCTTTTTTTGTTAACAAAAACGTTTTCGGGTTGCTAAAAATTCCAAAATCCATAATTGTTGACAATAAATTAAAAGTAAATAAGCAGCAAAATCCTTATCTTGCAGCTAAATTATTTATAATCAAACAAAAACTATGAGCTTAATAATTGAAATTCACGCTAGACAAATATTTGATTCAAGAGGTAATCCAACCGTAGAAGTAGATGTAATTACAGAAAATGGTGTTTTAGGAAGAGCTGCAGTGCCTTCTGGAGCTTCTACCGGAGAACACGAAGCCGTTGAACTTAGAGATGGTGGCGATGATTATATGGGTAAAGGCGTAACTAAAGCTGTAGAAAACGTAAATACTACCATTGCTGAAAATTTAATTGGTTTTTCTGTTTTCGAACAAGAAGCGATCGATAAAGCAATGATCGATTTAGATGGTACGCCAAATAAATCTAAATTAGGAGCTAACGCAATTTTAGGGGTTTCTCTTGCAGCTGCAAAAGCGGCAGCTAACGAGTTAAACCTTCCTTTATATAGATACGTAGGCGGTGTAAGTGCAAAAACTTTACCGGTTCCTATGATGAATATCATTAACGGAGGTTCTCACTCAGATGCACCGATCGCATTTCAAGAATTTATGGTCATGCCGGTAAAAGCCAAAAGCTTTTCTCACGCTATTAAAATGGGAACAGAAATTTTCCATAACTTAAAGAAAGTACTTCACGATAGAGGTTTAAGTACCGCTGTAGGTGACGAAGGTGGTTTTGCACCGACTTTAGAAGGTACAGAAGATGCATTAGATTCTATCAAAACAGCAGTAGAAAAAGCAGGATACAAATTTGGAGACGAAGTAATGATCGCTTTAGATTGTGCTGCTGCAGAATTTTTTGAAGACGGTAAATATAACTACAAGAAATTTGAAGGTGAAGGTGGCGAAGTAAGAACGAGCGAAGAGCAAGCTTCTTATTTAGCTGAATTAGCTTCAAAATACCCGATCATTTCTATTGAAGATGGTATGGATGAAAATGACTGGGAAGGTTGGAAAGCGTTAACCGATAAAATCGGAGATAAAGTACAATTAGTAGGAGACGATTTATATGTTACTAACGTAGAACGTCTTTCTCGCGGAATTGATGAAGGTATCGCTAATTCAATCCTAATTAAAGTTAACCAGATCGGTACATTAACAGAAACAATTGCTGCAGTAAATATGGCACACAATGCCGGTTATACTTCAGTAATGTCTCACCGTTCAGGAGAAACTGAAGATAACACGATTGCAGATTTAGCAGTTGCGTTAAATACAGGTCAAATTAAAACCGGTTCAGCTTCTCGTAGTGATCGTATGGCAAAATACAATCAGTTATTAAGAATCGAAGAAGAATTAGGTGAAGTAGCTTACTATCCGCAAGCAAATGCCTTTAAAATCTAATTTATTTATAAAGTAAATTTGAATAAGTCCTGCTTTAAAAGTGGGACTTTTTTTTGCTTAAAACTCAACAACAACTATTAATTACTAAAACCTTTTCGGTAATAAGAATTTTCTATCAAATTAATCAAAATTATAAAGGCTTCTTAACGGCTATTTAACACTAAATTTTGTAAATTAGCGACACTTTAAATTAAAAAATTCAATAATAAATAACATGTCAAAAACAGCTACGATAGAACTTGACGGGAAAAAGTACGAATTTCCTGTTACAGAAGGTACAGAAGGCGAAAAAGCGATTCAAATTAAATCTTTAAGAGGTGACACTGGAGGACTTATTACTTTAGATCCTGGTTTTAAAAATACAGGTTCTTGTGAAAGTGCCATTACATTTTTAAATGGTGAAGAAGGAATCTTAAGGTATAGAGGTTATTCTATTGAAGATTTAGCTGAAAAAGCAAGCTTTTTAGAAGTAGCATACTTATTAATTTTTGGCGAGCTTCCAACGCAGGAGCAATTAGATAAATTTTACGGAGATATTAAAGATGAATCTCACGTAGATGAAGAGATGAAGAAAATCTTAGATGGTTTTCCAAAGTCTGCTCACCCAATGGGAGTGCTTTCATCATTAACAAGTGCATTAATTGCATTTAACCCAAGCTCTGTAAACGTAGATTCTGAAGAAGATATGTACAAAGCGATCGTGAAATTATTAGCTAAATTTCCGGTATTAGTAGCTTGGACGTTAAGAAAAAGAAACAGCAAGCCATTAGACTATGGTGATAGTTCTTTAGATTATGTAGATAACATCTTAAAAATGATGTTTAAAAAGCCAAATGAAGAGTACAAGGTTAATCCTGTAGTTTCTGCTGCTTTAAATAAATTATTAATTCTTCATGCAGATCACGAACAAAACTGTTCTACCTCTACGGTAAGAATAGTTGGTTCTTCTCACGCCGGTTTATTTGCTTCTATTTCTGCAGGTATTTCTGCACTTTGGGGTCCACTTCACGGTGGTGCTAACCAAGCAGTGATCGAAATGCTGGAAGGTATTAAAGAAGACGGTGGTGATACTAAAAAATATATGGCGAAAGCTAAAGACAAAGAAGATCCGTTTAGATTAATGGGCTTCGGTCACCGTGTGTATAAAAACTTCGATCCTCGTGCTAAGATCATCAAAAAATCTGCAGACGAAGTATTAGGAGATTTAGGTGTACAAGATCCGGTATTAGATATCGCTAAAGGATTAGAAAAAGAAGCTTTAGAAGACGATTACTTCGTAAAAAGAAAGCTATACCCGAACGTAGATTTCTATTCTGGTATTATTTACAGAGCATTAGGTATCCCAACAGAAATGTTTACTGTAATGTTCGCTTTAGGTAGATTACCAGGTTGGATCGCACAGTGGAGAGAAATGAGATTGAAAAAAGAACCAATTGGTCGTCCACGTCAGGTGTATACGGGTGAAAACCTTAGAGATTTTAAAGATATCGAAAATAGATAATCATTTCATTATCAAATTTGTAAAAGCTTCATAGAAATATGGAGCTTTTTTTATATTTGCCAAAAAAATAAAAATGCTTTCACTACATATCACTAATGAGACCAATCGGCTTAAAGCCGTAGTTTTAGGTCTTGCCAGAAACATAGGTGATCAACCTAGTATCGAAGATACTTACGATCCCAAATCTTTAGAACATTTAAAAGCCGGGACCTATCCAGAAGAGCAAGATATGGTCAAAGAAATTAAAGCGGTAGAAGAGGTTTTAAAGAAATATAATGTTGAAGTTTACCGCCCAAAAGTTATCGAAAACTATAATCAGATCTTTTCAAGAGATATTGGTTTTGTGATCGAAGATAAATTTATTATCGCGAATATTTTACCCGATCGTGAACGCGAGATTGAAGCCATTCAGCATATAATCGATTTGGTGCCTAAAGAGAATGTAATTCGTTTTCCTGAAGAAGCGCACGTCGAAGGTGGCGATGTCATGCCGCACGGCGATTACATTTTTGTGGGTACGTATCGAGGTGAAGATTATCCAGATTTTATCACGGCAAGAACCAATACGCAAGCAGTAAAAGCACTTGCTGAATTATTTCCAGATAAAACTGTAAAGTCGTTTAACCTTCGAAAATCGAATACCGATGCTAAAAATAATGCGTTGCATTTAGATTGTTGTTTTCAGCCGGTTGGGAAAGACAAAGCGATCATTCATAAAAACGGATTTTTAGAGGAAGAAGAATACGAGTGGTTGGTAAATTACTTCGGAAAAGAAAACGTCTTTGAAATTACCAAAGCAGAAATGTACAATATGAACAGTAACATTTTTTCAATTTCTCCGGAAGTAGTGATTTCTGAAAAGAATTTTACACGATTAAACGCTTGGCTTCGTGAAAACGGAATCACGGTAGAAGAAGTTCCTTATGCAGAAATTGCTAAGCAAGAAGGTTTATTGCGTTGCTCTACTTTACCGTTAATTCGGGAGTAAGCGCGTCAAGGATTGAGCGGCGTGTTTGAGCTCTTTTTTGTCACCTTGAGTTTCGGAGAAATTTTTAGTGACAAAAAAAGCGAGTAGCGAAAGCCTGCCCGGACGCCCAAATAAAAAAAACATCAGTTCTAACAGAGTCAAGAACGAATTATTGCAAAAAGAAAAAGAATGAAACAGATTACAGATAGTATTTTAATGATTAGACCTGTAGCCTTCAGAATGAATGAAGAGACGGCAGTGAATAATTATTTTCAGAAAAATATTGATGGAAACGTAGACGAGATCACGCAAAAAGCACAACAAGAGTTTGACGATTTTGCTGCTAAACTTCGCAAGGTTGGTGTAAATGTAGTTGTGGTAGATGATGTTGCTGAAAACAATACGCCAGATTCTATTTTCCCGAACAACTGGGTTTCTTTTCACGAGACAGGAGATATCGCTTTGTACCCGATGTTTGCTGAAAACCGAAGAAGAGAACGTCGTGAAGATATTTTACAACGTTTAGAAGAAGAAGGTTTTGAGATCAAAAATGTGATCGATTATACCGCTGCAGAAGAGGAAAAGATTTTCTTAGAAGGAACGGGAAGTTTGCTATTAGACCGTTCGAACGAAAAAGCATATTGCGCCCTTTCTGAACGCGCCGATGAAGATTTGCTGATCGAGTTTTGTGAAGATTTTGAGTATATGCCGATAATTTTTGAAGCCAACCAAACCGTGAATGGTGAGCGTAAAGCAATTTACCATACCAACGTGATGATGTGTTTAGCTGAAGAATTCGCGGTAATTTGTCTAGATACGATCGACGATAAAAAGCAACGCAAAGCGGTGATCAATAGTTTAAAAGAAGATGGTAAAGAAATCATCACGATCACAGAAGAGCAAATGCACGAATTTGCGGGTAATATGTTGCAAGTACAAGGTGCTTTTAATAAAAAGTATTTGGTAATGAGTGAACGTGCTCACCAAAGTTTAACAGCAGGCCAAGTTGCCAAAATCGAGAAACACTGTGAGATTTTAAGCAGTAGTCTGCAAACCATCGAAACCCTTGGTGGTGGAAGCGCGCGTTGTATGCTTGCGGAAGTGTTCTTACCGAAAACCAAAAAATAAAAAGTTCCTTCCCTTTCAAGGAAAGGTGGCTTCTGTAGCTTTAGCGAAAGAAGTCGGAAGGATAAAATAACGTCATGCTGAACTTGATTCAGCATCGCATCCTGATTTTATTCTAAACCTCACAGGCTTTAAAACTTGTGAGGTTTTTTATTGGTTACTTCGAACTCCGGAAATCTTTTACTAACCGAATTCCGATTAGAACACTCAGCAATGCAAAGGGAAGTGAAGTCACAATCAAGAGTTTTTGCATTGCAGTAAGAACATTAATTTCTGGAGTAAAACTACCTAAAAGTAAAATGGCTTCCGTAAAAATAAACATGAGTATAGCCCAAATTAAGCGATGCGTTTTCTTTGGGTTTTGTTTTCCCTTATCAGTAAACATACTCAGTACATAAATTGCAGAATCTACCGAAGTAATTAAAAAGCCAATTAACAAAACAATCGTTAAAATAGAAGTTACGGTAGATAGTGGATACGCTTTTAGAAATACAAATATGGAAGTGAATACATTGTCAAATTCACCTTGATAACTGCTCATTTGTTCAATAAGCTGAAATGAGGAAGTCCCAAAAACACTAAACCAAAAGAAACTCCCAAATGACGGAATGAAAATAGCTCCTAAAATCATTTGCCGAATGCTTCTTCCTTTAGAAATTCTGGCGATGAAAATACCGGTGAATGGTGCCCAAGCTAACCAGAATGCCCAATAATAAAGCGTCCAATCGGTAAGAAATTGTTTACCGGGATTGTAATTTCCTAGAGCTAAACTTAAGGGAAGAAAATCGATGATGTATCGATACGTTGCAATTCCGAAATTTTTAAGGATTTGTAACATATCATTTTGTAGGAAAATGAAGAGTAACAACAGAAAAGTAAGTGCGATATTCCAATTTGAAATTTTCTGAATTCCTTTATGAATGCCGCGATAAGCAGAAATAAATCCGAAGAGAAAAATGATAAATGTAAACAGATAAGCAAAAGCATAATCATTTTCGGTTTCGAGTAAATAGGTGAGTCCGCCCTCGATTTGTTCGGTTCCTAAACTAATAGCGGCAACAATTCCGATCACGGTCGTTAAGATGGTTAATAGATCAGCGCCTTTTATAAGTTTACTTCCTTCAAATTGCGGAAAAGTATTGCTGAGTAACATCGATTTTTTCCGTACAAATAAATAATAACCAATTACCAGGGCGAAGAACACATAAAATGCCCAAGCGGTAAATCCCCATTGATAAAAAGTATATTCCAGCGCAACTACTTCCGCAGAAGCATTTGTCGAGATTGGCGGATGTTGTTGCATAAACACCGGTTCTTGCACGGCTCGTAATAAAATGCCGGCACCCATTCCTGCGCTATACAACATCGCAATCCAAGATAATGTGTTGTATTCGGGTTTGCTTCCGCCTAATTTTATCTTTCCGAAGGGAGTAAAAGCTAAGATCAATAGAAATAAAACACAGCCTAAGCCTAACCACAAATAAAAACTTCCGAAGAGATCTCTAATGGTGATCGAGTAAGTTTCAATAGTATTGTAAAAACTTTCCGGAGCAATAAAAATAAAGCTTGAAAAAGCTAGAATAAAAATGATAGATAGCGCTAGTAAAGCGTTGTCTTTTATGAGTCTAAAAATTTTAATAAGTAAAGTTGTTTAATTATAAATAGCTGAAATCTTTTCCCAAAGAATATTATCAAAACCTGAAGGTCCTAAAGTTGAATTTTCTGCTTCTGGTCCTAATCTTACAATGACCAAACCTTCACTGGGAACCACGTAAAGCTTTTTATCGTTGGCACCTAAACCGGCAATTAAATCGTCGGGCGCGTTAGGGATAAGTTTCCCTTGAAAAGTTGCAGTACTTTGTGGTAATTTATAAGAAGATTTTCCGTTGAGCCACCATAAAAAACCATAAGCAGGATTCAGGTTTTGCGAAGTAGTCGTCATTTCTTCAAAATAAGTTTCATCGATTAAAGCTTCATTTTCCCAACGACCCTTGTTTAAATTTAGTAACCCGAATCTTGCCATACTTCTAGCATTACTGAAATAAATATCATTGTAGGCTATCGATACCCAATTTCCGTTCATTCCTATTTTATTTTTCAAATGCTCTTCAAAATAGCCGTCAAAATTGTTAGTGGTCGCTTCTTCTAAAACGGGTTTTAAAAGTGTGTAAAAGGCATTGTGATAATACCAAAACTCACCGGGTTCATTTAAGTAAGTTAGACATTCAGGATCGTAGCACATTGTATTTTCAACGCTATAATCTCCGCCGGCAGTCATCGTAAGTTGGTTCCAAATCGTGATCGCATTTTCTTGTGCGGGAGTCATAGAGGTCCAGTTTTTACTCAAATAGGTTGAAGTAGCATCTTGAATAGTTAATAAACCGTCTTGTTGAGCTTGACCAATTAAAAATGAAATAAGGGTTTTGCCTGCCGAGTTCCAAGGATGAAGTGTATTTTGATTAGTATCTGAAAAATATTCTTCGATCACAATCTTACCGTCTTTTAGAATAATAAATGCTTCTGTGTTATTTTCTGCTAGATAAGTGATCAATGCATCTATTTCATCTTCATTCCAATTTAATTGAGCTGATGTGGTAGTTTCCCAATCATTACTGGCTATTGGCGGAAAGTACATTTCTGTTGATGGCGTTGGCTCTTCGGGAGTATTTTCATCTGAATTATCGCAGCTAATTAGAAAAGTTAGGAGGAAAGCTGTAAAAATGAATCGAGATATTTTCATAGGTATTGGTTATTTATCGGCAGATGCAATTTCATCTAACATACCTTTAAAGATAAAAAAATGAAACGGAAGCATACTATACCAATAGGCTCTTCCTGCAATTCCTCTAGGTCTAAAAGTTGCCGTTTGATGTACAATACCCTCATCATCGATACAAAACTCTAACCAAGCCTCACCAGGTACACGCATTTCTGCAAAAAGCAAGAGTCGCTTTTTTTCTTTATCGGCTAGTAAAACGCGCCAAAAATCAAGCGAATCTCCTGTATTTATTTTATTGCTGTGTGTTCTACCACGACGCAAACCTACGCCACCAAAAAGTTTATCGAGAAAACCTCTAAACTTCCAAAGCGTATCGGCATAATACCAACCGTTTTGACCACCAATACTCCAAATTTTTTCTAACGAAACTTCCGGATCTTCTGCTTTTTGTTGCTGAACATCACGCAAACATCCGTGTTTAGGAACTTGAATGTATTTGTTAAGGTCTTTTTGTTTGTATCTTCCGCTAGATTTTGAATCTTTCCAGCTAGAAACTACTTGATTTTGTTCTATTTTATCGAAAGCCATTTTGATTGCTTCTTCGTAAGAAATAGGTTCAATATTCAGCATTTCTTGCAATCTTGTATCTTTAGAAATTACTTCAACCGTCATACTATCCACCAAATTCACGGCAAGTTTATACGAAGTAGAGGTTACAAAATATAGCCAGTAAGAAGATAGTCTGGGCGTCATAAACGGGACGCCGATAATGTGAAGTTTTAAACCTCTAATTTTAGAGTATTGAAGCATCATTTTTTTGTAAGTCAATACTTCGGGACCACCAATATCAAAAGCTTCATCATAGCATTTTTCGTTCCCCAAAACACCGGTTAAATATTGCAAGACATTTCTAATGGCAATGGGTTGGGTTTTGGTATTTACCCAACGCGGCGTGATCATAAACGGCAGTTTTTCACACAGATCTCTAATAATTTCAAAAGAAGAACTCCCGGAACCTACAACGATGCCGGCTTGTAAACAGGTAAGATGAAAATTACCTTCTTGCAAAATTTTCCCAACTTTCTCGCGCGAGCTTAAATGTTTAGAGCTTTCTTTTTCGTTAACCATTCCGGTAAGAAAGATCACTTGTTTGGCATTGACGGGCTCTAAATATTTGTTGAAGTTTTCTGCGGCCTGAGCTTCTTTTTCATCAAAATCTTTGGTAGAAGTCGTCATCGAATGTATTAAATAATACGCGGCATCAATATCGGTAGGAAGTTTATTGGGTTGTACTTCTTCCAAAAAATCGATCTCTACAATTTCAATCTCTTTTTTTACCTCAGGATCTACCGAGAGGCGATCGGCACTTCTTACGGCGCAAACCACTTGATGGCCTTGTTCTAAGAGTAAAGGCAGTAAACGCATTCCAATATATCCGTTAGCACCAGTAAGAAGAATTTTCATGAGTCAATTTTTCAAGAAAATTACAATTAAATACTTAACTTTCGGTGCTTTTTAAGATGGGTTTATAAAATGAAAAATACATTAAAGATTGTTTTACTATTAGTTGGCGCTGTTTTAATTGGCTACGGGATTTACACCTTACTCTTTCCTCATATTTCTTTAGAAAACGGAACCGAAAAAGTAATTGCTGAAAGCGATAGCACTCAATCTTTTGCGATGATCTGTCTAGGAATTCTGTCTTTAGTCTGTGGAATTGCTTTTAGAAAACGATAGTTTACCTAAACGCAACTCCTAAAACCGTCATTACCGAAGAACTGATGTACTCGATCCCGATGGCAATTACAATAAAACCAATAATTCTAGAAATTGCGTTGATACCGGAAGCTCCTAACCATTTTACAATAAACGGAGCACTTCTTAACACCAAAAATGTCGCGAAACAAACGGTTAGAATAGAAAGTACAATGACGAGTTGATCTATAAAAACACTGTATTCTTCATTTAAACCAATTAAAAACGAAATAGATCCAGGGCCGGCTAACATCGGGATCGCAAGCGGAGTTAAAGCTACTCCTTCTCGTTGGTAAGCATCATTTTTTACTTTTTCACGATCCATTCCTTTGTGTTTGTTGAAGGTTCCCGTTAGTAACGCAAAACCGGAAGATACGATAATAAGTCCGCCGGCAATGCGAAGCGATTCGATACTAATTCCGAAGAAATTCAGAATATATTTTCCGGTGAAAAAAGCGATCAATAAAATCACAAAAATATTGATAGCCGTAAAAATTGAAGTGCGCGATTTCTCGGCATTGCTGTCTTCTTTGGTGAGTCCCACAAAAATAGGAACCGTTCCTAATGGATTGATTACAGAAAATAAAGCCGCAAAAACATAGATAAATAAGTCCATTCTTTTTTGCCGCAAATGTGATTTTTAAAATCTAGATGAATGTGAGCAATTCTTTAAATGAATGTTTGCTGAAAGTTAAAAGTGATTTTATAGAAAGTGAATTTATCATCCTGCAAGGTTTTAAAAACCTTGTAGGTTTAGAAGTTTTAATAATATTACCTACAAGGTCAAAGAGACCTTGCAGGAAATGCGATAGTCTAAGGATGCGAAGAAGAGCTCCAATGCTTAGCTTTAAAATCGAGTACTTTTTTCATGAAGTTGTGAGTACTTTTGCTGTCGGCTTTCACCTTTATAAAATATTGATCTCGATAAATAGAATATTCTTCAGCTTTGCCTTTATAAAGTTTGAGTTTGTAATATGGGATCACCAAAGCGTAGGTTTCTAACAATGATCTAAAAGTAACCAAAATCCCATCGGGTCGCATTTCGATATTACACGTATTGGTATATTTATCTAGAATTAACAGGTTATGAATTTCGATACTTGTTGAGGTAATAAAAAGTTTATTAGAGCCGATTCCTTTCATCTTAAAACGTTCGATGAGCGAAAAAGGTTTGCCTACTTCAGCATTAATTTTTTCGCGACGTTCGGGATTATTGTAAGAAACGTTAATGAGCATAACTAAAATTATTCAGTATAAACTTTACCTAAATTTATTAATTGTATCGGACTTTTATACCCCGAAACCTGGTTTAAAATTCTGCCGTTGCCACCATCTAGAAAAAGCAGTGTTGGGTAACTGCGAAGCCCAATACTTTTAGCAATTTTTTTGCCTTCACCTTTTTCTGCATTTAGCGCTAAGCTTACATATTCATCGTTATAAAATTGTCCGACTTTTTTGTCTTTAAGCGTATTTTTCTTTAGTGATTTACAAACGCCGCACCAATCGGCATAAAGATAAACAAATACCAGTTTCTC
Organism: Mesonia mobilis DSM 19841; assembly: GCF_000423405.1. Taxonomy (GTDB): domain Bacteria; phylum Bacteroidota; class Bacteroidia; order Flavobacteriales; family Flavobacteriaceae; genus Mesonia; species Mesonia mobilis. The sequence goes on from NZ_AUHX01000011.1 coordinate 75,388, forward strand.
TTCCGTTTTCGCCTTTTGCAGAGCTTCTTCATAATTCCCGTTATAAAAATCGATTCCTTTTTTAGTGGTGTTTTCTTCCGAAGAAAATAAACCTAAATAAAAGATAATTCCACTAAAAAGAATGATTTTACTTATGAAAGTGGAAGGGAACAAATGCATTTTAAGTTTGATTTTGAATAAAGATAAGTCTTAATTTTAGGTCTAGCAAATGCTTAAAATTCAAATAAAACAGGAAAGCTACTAAGGATGTTAGTCAGCTTTAAATTTTAAATTATCTTTGCGGTTCAAAATTTTTTGAGGAGATGACAATTCAAGACACATTAGCAGAAAAAGTTAAAGAAGCCGTACAACACCTTCACGAGGTTTCATTAGAAAATGTAGAATTTCAAGCTACGCGCAAAGAGTTTGAAGGCGATATAACCGTGGTGGTTTTCCCGATGTTGCGACAAGTAAAAACCAATCCTGTGCAATTGGGTGAGAATATCGGAAAATACTTAGAAGAACATGTAGAGGAAGTTGCCGGTTTTAATGTGGTAAAAGGCTTTTTAAATATTGTTTTGAGCGATGCCTATTTCTTAAAGTTTTTCAATTTAATAAAAGACGATAAGCATTATGGTAGTGTCGCTACCAACGAGCAATCTCCAAAAATTATGGTTGAATATTCTTCGCCAAATACCAATAAACCGCTGCATTTAGGGCATATTCGAAATAACTTATTAGGTTATTCTGTTGCTGAAATATTGAAAGTTGCGGGGAATACGGTTTACAAAACCCAGATCATTAACGACCGCGGAATTCATATTTGTAAAAGTATGTTGGCGTGGCAAAAATTTGGGCAACACGAAACGCCAGATTCTACCGGATTAAAAGGTGATAAACTGGTTGGGAATTATTACGTAAAATTCGATAAAGAATATAAAACCCAAATTGCCGAATTACAAAAGCAGGGAATTTCTGAAGAACAAGCCAAAAAAGAAGCTCCGTTATTATTAGAAGCTCAAAAAATGTTGCAACAATGGGAAGCAGGAGATGAAGAGATCGTTGCACTTTGGGAAAAAATGAACCAATGGGTTTATGATGGTTTTGAAGAAACTTATGCGGCACTTGGAGTAGATTTCGATAAAAATTATTACGAAAGCAATACCTATTTATTAGGAAAAGAAGTGGTAAACGACGGACTTGAAAAAGGCGTTTTTTACCGAAAAGAAGATGGTAGCGTTTGGATAGATCTAACCGATGAAGGCTTAGATGAAAAGATCGTTTTACGTGCCGATGGTACCGCAGTTTATATGACGCAAGATATCGGGACGGCCATTCAGCGTGTAGAAGATTATGCGATCAACGGAATGGTTTATACCGTTGGTAACGAGCAAGACTATCACTTTAAAGTGTTGTTTTTGATCTTGAAAAAACTAGGTTTTGATTGGGCGAACCATTTATATCATTTAAGCTACGGAATGGTAGATTTACCTAGCGGAAAAATGAAAAGCCGTGAAGGAACCGTGGTTGATGCCGATGATTTGATTGAAGAAATGACCAAAACCGCTCAAGAAATTTCTGAAGAATTAGGGAAACTTGACGGTTATACCGAAGAAGAGAAACAAGAGCTTTACAAAACGATTGGTTTAGGAGCTTTAAAATATTACATTTTAAAAGTAGATCCGAAAAAACGAATTTTATTCAACCCTGAGGAATCGGTAGACTTTCAAGGAAATACCGGTCCGTTTATTCAATATACTTATGCGAGAATTCGTTCGATTTTAAGAAAAGCAGATTTTAATCACGCTACAGATCTTACGAATTATAAATTGCACGAGAAAGAGCGTGAATTGGTAAAATTACTTCAGCAATATCCAGAAATTATTCAGCAGGCAGCAGAGCAACACAGCCCGGCGTTAATCGCTAATTATAGCTACGATTTAGTGAAAGAATTTAATTCATTCTACCAGAACGTAAGTATTTTGGGCGCAGAAGTTGAAGAAGAAAAAGTGTTTAGAGTACAACTTTCTGAAGCCGTTGCGAATACCATTCAAAATGGTTTCAATCTATTAGGAATAGGCGTTCCAGAACGTATGTAAGATAAATTTAGAACTTAACCCTAAACACAAAGTTTGGGGTTAAGCCTAAAGCTTTTTGCTCTACCAAATAAATTTGATTGTTATCATTTTGGCGGTAATACGAATTAATAATATTCTCACGGTCTAACAAATTCCAAATTGAAAGACCCGCGTAAGCCAACAATTTCTTCTGAATTTTAAATTCCTGACTTACCGAAATATCTACCCGCATATAATCTTTTAAATTATTGCTGTTTATCGGTTCATAATCAAACTGGTTATTCGCTAAACCATTGGCAGAAATTGGCGTAAAAGGTTTTCCGGTTCGCCAAATAAGTCCGCCGGAAGCTTTAAAATTTTTATAGCTATACGAGGTCGCAAAAGTAAAAGAGTTCACGATCTCGAAGTTATTCGGAATTTCGTTAACCGAGAGATCATCGAAAAAATAATCATTATCGGTAAGTGAATAGCTTAAGCGTGCATCAAAATTTCTAAATTTTTTATTTAGAAGAATATCTAAACCCACAATTCTATAATCGCCAATAATTTGCGCGTATTCATATTGATTTTGAAATCCTTGACTTTGAGATGAAATGCCTTCTACCTTTTTTACATACGATTCAATGCTTGCCAACCAATTATTTTTTTGATAGTTAACACCGATCGAAGCCTGTCTACTTTTAGTGATCGGGAAATTTAATTGATCTGCGAGTTGCCATTTTCGATTTTCAATCCCCAGAAAATCATTCTGAAAATTTACGATCTGCGATAAATATTGACTTTTTAATTCACCCAACACTTCCACAGAAAAGTTCTTTAGAAATTGCTGATTAAAACTAAGTCTCGGTTCGGCTAAAAGAATATCAAAATCATTAAAATAGTTAATTCTAGCGCCAAGATGAACCAAGGTTTTTCGAGAAGAACTTTGGTAACGTAAACTAGAAAATAAATTATTCACGTTTAGTCGATTTTCAATAAGATCTTCGTTGGTGATTTCTTCATCGGCTTCAGCATCTCTACTGGTGGTAGAAGAAAATTCGTAACCGGAGTTGAGTTCAAAACGTTCGTTTAACTTCCATTTAGAGCTAATTTTAAAAGCCGTTTCTGCCAAATTATTTTCCTGTTCAAAAAATGTGTTGGTATTGAGAATGCGGTTGGTAGAATTTAAATGATAATTAGAATGAAATAATTGAAGTTGAGTTGAAAAGTTTTCAGTCCAATTTCTTTTGTAAAAAGCGCCCATTCCCAAACTGTTTTGCGAAAGCGTACTCTCTTTGGTTTCCATAGAATTTTGATTGAATTCTTCCGCAGTAAAACTCAATTCATTCGCAATAGAAAAATAATTTAGGCGCAATAGATCTTTTTCTGAAAGTTGATATAACCATCGAAAACTAACATCAGAAAATCTAAAGTCTTCTTCTGTATTTATTGCATTTTGATTGGTATTGGCAATTTCTGTATTTTGAAAAGCTCTGTCGTAATATTGCAAATAAGTTGGCGTAATAAAAGCGCCGTTAATGGAAGTTCTCGCTGCAATTTGTATCGACGATTTTTTATCTAAGGGCGTATCGATAAATGCATCGGCACTTAAAAAAGTGAGACCGACTTCTGCTTCAAAATCATCATTTAATTTTTTTGCTGAAGAAAGCTCGATCACACTCGAAACGCTATTACCGTGAGTAGCCGGAGTTCCGTTTTTATATAAACTCACCGTATGGTTTTGATGCGGGTTAATGGCTGAAATTAATCCGAAAAAATGCCCCGATTGGTACAGACGAATCCCGTCCCATAAAATTAAATTTTGGTCGTTGGTGCCGCCACGAATATTAATGTTCGAAACTTTCTCATTCACACTTTCAACCCCGGGAAGCGCTTGAATGGTTTGGAAAGCATCATTTTCTATAAGTCCCGGGATAATGCCAATTTCATCAAAATTAATTTTAAAACTTCCGTCTTTAATTTTAGAAACCCCTTTGGCAATAACGTTGGTGAGAATTACTTCGTCGAGTTCTTCTACCGTAATTTTTTCAGGTTTTTGTTCAACAGGAATGGGAACATCGACAATAATTTGATGTTCACCAATGAGGGTAAATTTAAAGCCGGTTTTTTCTTGTAAAAAAGCGATCGTTTCGGTCACTGAAAGCATATTGGGCGGTTCAGGAACTTCGATGTTTTTTAGATCTTCATCGGCGTAAGAAAATGTATATGCAGAATGACTTTCGAGTATTTGTAATAATTCTGTGAGCGAAAAAGTGTTCTGGCTTTCTTCTTGTGAAAAAAGCTGATGGCAAAAAGCAATAAGAAATATAAAAATGAAGTAGCTTTTTTTACTCACGCTCTACAATGCTTACAGAACTGCCTTCGATTTTGTACGTTAAGTGAAAAGGAATCGTGATTGCCTTCAACGCTTGATCTAAATTGTCATGTACAAAACTTCCGGTAAAGGTTCGATGAGCATCAAAAGTAAGGTTTTTTGCTTGAATTTGAATGTCGTATTGGCGCTCTAATTCATTTAACACCTCTTTTAGCGGAGTACTGGTAAAACTGCTTTTTCCTTGCGTCCAAGAAGGAGTAGTGGCAGAAATATTTTCAACTAAACTTTGATTGTTTATTTGTCTAAATTCTTTACCTGCCGGGAGTAAAACCGTTTCTTTTTCAGTTTTAACTTCCACTAAACCTTCGTAGCAAGTTACTACAAATAAATTGTCGCGTTGTTTTACATTAAACTGAGTTCCTTTAACGCTTACAGAACCTAAAGCAGTTTCTACGGTAAATTTTTCACCTTTTGCTACTTTAAAAAAGGCTTCGCCGTCTAAAGCAATAAAACGATGATCTTCCCAAGCATCTTCGTTGAACGATAAATGTGAACCTGCGTTGAGGTTGATTAATGAATTGTCTGGAAGTGTAATTTTTTCTGTTGAAGCAATTTCTGTCGTAAACTCTTGGGTAGAGTTAGTGAAAAACATCGTGTAACTTAAAAAAGCCATTATTAAAATTGCGGCTATTTTACCAACTACACTCAGCCAATTAATAGCTTGATGTTTTTGTTGTGCTTCTTTAATTTTCTCATAAGTGGCGTTAGCGTCAAAAGTTGGCGCTTTAAAATAGGTAGAAGCTTCAGCGATTTTTTGATAATCTTTAAAGGCATCTAATTGCTCAAGCTCTCGTTGCTCTTCTGCAGAAAGCTCGCCATCTAACCATTTTTGTATGAGTTTTTCTTCTTTCATCTTCGTGTGCTCTACCTTTAAAACAAGTAAGGCTAATTTATTCCTACCTTAAAATCAAATTTCTTTTAAATCTTCGCGTAATTTTTTTAACGCGGAATAAATTCTCTTTTCAACTGCCTTTCGTGAGATGCCCAAAATCTCTGCAATTTCTTTGTGTTTCTTACCTTCAGTACGATTCATCATAAAAGCGACGCGCTGCGCTTCGGTAAGTTTTGCCAAAGCATTCTGAAATTTTTCGAGGTATTCTTTTTCTTCAACTAAAAACTGCGGGTCTTGATGATTAACTTTTTTAGTTTGCTTTTGCTGATACTTTAAAACCACTTTTTGATGGTTATACTCATTCAGCATTAAATTATTGGCAACCGTAAATAAAAACGACTTGGCTTTTTTGGGTGGTACGTCTTTGCATTTTTTCCAAAGTTTTACAAAAGCTTCTTGTACTTTGTCTTGTGGTTGTAGTTGATCGCCAAATTTGTAATAAAGAAAATTAAACAGGTGAGTAGCATGCTCGTTGTAGAGCTTACTAAAAAGACGCTCTTCACAAACATTATCTTTTAAAGATTTGGCCATTTTTTAATTTTCCGAGGCGATAAATGTAGAAAATTTTAAATGAAAGTAGGAATTTTTATGAATTGCTTGTTCTAAAATAAAGATTTAATATTCTAAGCGGTTAAAATTTTTAAAATAAACTGCTAGTATTAATTTCTTTGTTGTTTTTGTTTAGGGGGAAGACGGCCGTTGCTTTAACGGCCATTTTCTTTAATTTTCTTTTGTTAAACCAATTCTAATTTATTATGAGATCAATTTTACTTTTTAGTTTATTTTTTTTAAGTTTTTTAGGAGGTATTCAAGCACAGACTTTGAGTTTTCCTGATGCTAACCTCAAAGCCTCACTCTTATATCACCAGCCTCCTATAGATTTAAATGCAGATAATGAGATACAGCTTAGTGAGGCCCAGTCTTTTACGGGAGATTTAATGCTTTCTAGTAAAGAAATTTCAGATATTTCTGGTCTCGAAAATTTTGTTAATGTAACCGTATTAAACTTGAATTTTAATAATATTTCAAATTTTACCTCAATAGCACTCAATAACCTTACCTACTTAAGTTTAAGCTATAATAACTTAACATCGATAGATCTATCGTCGCTTGTAAATTTAGAAGAATTGGTGCTAAATGATAATAACCTTAGTGCTATAGATGTTTCAGAAAATGTTGCGTTAACTTATCTTAATATTAGAGGTAATCCTTTACTTAGCTTAGATGTATCTAACAATCCTGCTTTAACAGAAATTACGTTATTAGAGTTACCTCAATTAACATATTTAAATCTTAAAAATGGGAATAATGAAAATATGTCTTCTGTAGAGCCTTTTTATGATATGGGTAATGTAGAATTTGTTTGTGTAGATAACGTTGATATTTTTTTTGAAAACTTTTATATCCAAGAATGGATGGGCGAGCCTTGGTTTGCTGTAAGCACTCATTGCGATTTTACAGAAAATCAAACAAATTTAATTACAGGTACGGTTAAATATGATGTTGGTGAAGGGTGTAACGATGAGTCTGCGGTAGCAGTCCCTAATACGTTAGTAGTTTCTGAGGTAAATGGTTTTGAATATGGAACCTTAGCAGATGAAGACGGAAATTATATTTTATATACAGGAGAAGGCATAAATACTGTAGGAGTGAATAGCTTTAGTGAAAATTTTGGCTTTACTCCTGCCTCACAAGAAGTAAACTTTACAGGTTATGGTAATCAAGCAACTGTAAACTTTTGTGCACAGACCTTAGTTGAGTATAACGATTTATCTATAGTGATGTTGCCCTTAGGCAGTGCAATACCGGGGTTAAATACTACTTATAAAATATCTTATACCAACCAAGGATCTACTGTGTTAAATGGTAATGTAGTTTTAACCTACGACCATACCTTGCAAAATTTTATAAGCGCTTCTGAAACAGAAATAAATTCGACAGAAAATACATTAAGCTTTGAGGTTTTAAACTTAGCACCTTTTCAAACACAACATATTGAAGTTGAATTTGCAAATGCACAACCCCCAACTTTAAATGCCGGAGATGAATTAAATTTTATTGCTGAAATAATAACTTTTACGTCAGACGATGATGTTACTAATAATAGTTATATTTTAAATTTTAATGTCGTTAACTCTTACGATCCTAACGATAAACGAGTATTAGAAGGCAGTCAAGTTCATATTGATGACGCTGAAAAGTATTTAAATTATATAATACGCTTTCAGAACACAGGAACGGCAAACGCTCAAAAAGTAGCAATACGAGATACCTTAAGTGCAAATTTAGATTGGAGTACTTTAAAAATAATTTCTGCTAGTAATGATTATCATGTAAACATCGTAAATGGTAATGCTATAGAATTTGTTTTTAATAATATAGATTTACCCTACAAAGATGCCGATGAAGAAGGTAGTCAAGGTTATATTGCTTATAAAATAAAGCCAAAATCAGATATTGCTGTTGGAGATGTAGTATCTGGAGATGCAGCAATCTATTTCGATTTTAATGAGCCAATTATTACCAATGAAGTTTCTACAGAATTCATTGAAAACCTATCAGTAGCTTCTCCAGATTTTTTAGCGGAAGTGAATTTATATCCTAACCCGACAAGTGGAGTAGTAAGTATTCAAAATAATTCAGCATTACAAATAGAAAATGTAGAAGTTTATTCCATCACCGGTCAAAAAGTGCTGACTTCAACTTCCGTGAAAATCGATCTATCAGCCTTGAGTAGTGGCATTTATTTTGTGAAGTTAATTGCAGCAGAAGGAACTTCGATCACTAAAAAAGTGGTGAAAGAATAAAAATTTCAACACTATAAAAAAAGCAAGCTTATTTTTAGGCTTGCTTTTTTTATTTGGTTATTTAATAAGTTTCAGGGGGATTTTTTTATGTGAAACTGTTATATTTATGAAACTAACATTATTCTTATGAAAAAAATTACTCTCTTTTTGTTTTGTATAATTTGTTTGCAAAACCTGTATTCTCAAAACATCGACTTTCCTGATGAAAATTTAAAAAATGCTTTATTAGAATATGAACCTATTATCGATACAAACGATGATGGAGAAATACAGATTTCTGAAGCCTTAGCCGTAACAGAATTACAATTAAATTTTTATTACACCAATTATAATATAACCGATCCAACAGGTTTAGAGAATTTTGAAAACTTAACTGATTTAGATTTGTATGGTAATTCTATTACTAGTATTGAGGTAAGCTCATTAATAAACTTAGAATATCTATACCTTGGAAACAATTCTATAACCGGTATAGATGTAAGTAATAATGTTGCCTTGCTATATTTTGATATTTATGATAACTTAATAACAGAGTTAGATGTTTCCCAAAACCCTAACATAATAGGGCTTAGTTTTTTTGATAATACAGAATTAACTTATTTAAATTTGAAAAATGGTAATTCGTCTAATATTAGTCTTGGTGAAGGGTTTTATGAAACTCCTAACTTAGAACTAGTATGCGTAGATGAGATTGATATATTTAATCCTTGGGAATATCAACAATTACAGGAAATTAATGCTTCAATAACAACAAATTGTAATTTTGGTGATGATGAACTTAATTTGGTTAGTGGCTTTGTGAAGTACGATATTGGCTTAGGCTGCGATGATGTTTCTGCTGCAACGGTTGCAAATACTTTCGTTTTTGCAAATGTAGGTGGATATGATTATGCAACACTAACCCAAGCAAATGGATATTACGCATTATATACTACTGAAGGAAATAATACACTAACGGCTTTTTCTGCTAACTCGAATTTTACATTCACACCTGCTTCAGAGCAAGTAGATTTTACAGGTTATGGTAATCAAGCTACCGTAAATTTTTGTGCGGAAGCGAATGCAGAAGTTAATGATGCTTCAATTGTATTATTACCAATTGGTGGTGCGGTTCCGGGTTTTTCAAGCAATTATCAAATCGTTATCACTAACCAAGGAACAACAGATTTAGATGGAGAGATCCTACTTACCTATAATGAGAATTTACAAACTTTTATTGAGGCTTCACCTTCAGAAAGCACCGCCACAAACAATACCTTAAGTTTTAGTTTTACAGATATAGCTCCTTTTCAAAGTGATTATATAAACGTTGAATTTTTAAACGCGCAACCTCCAACTCTAACTAGTGGTGATATATTAGATTTTAATGTTGAAGTAATACCTTCTGTTACAGATGATAATTTAGAAAATAATGAATTTATTCTAAATCAAGAAGTGGTTAACTCTTACGACCCTAACGATAAACGAGTGTTAGAAGGCAGTCAAGTGCATATTGATGACGCTGGAAAGTATTTGAATTATATTATTCGTTTTCAGAATACGGGAACAGCAAATGCTCAAAGAGTAGCAATTCGAGATACATTAAGCGCAAATTTAGATTGGAATTCCCTTCAAATGATATCTTCTAGTGATAGTTATCAAGTAAATATAAAAAATGGTAATGCCGTAGAATTTGTTTTTGATGGTATAAATTTACCTTACGAAGATGCCGATGTAGAGGGAAGTCAAGGTTATATCGCTTATAAGATAAAGCCGAAGTCAGGTATTGCTGTAGGAGATATAATTGCCGGAGATGCAGCGATCTATTTCGATTTTAATGAGCCAATTATTACGAATGAAGTTTCTACAGAATTTGTAGAAGAGTTATCAGTAGCTTCTTCAGATTTTTCAGCGGAAGTAAACTTATATCCTAACCCGACAAGTGGGGTGGTAAGTATTCAGAATAATTCAGCATTGCCAATAGAAAATGTAGAATTTTATTCCATCACCGGTCAAAAAGTGTTGACTTCAACTTCCACACAAATCGATCTTTCAGCCTTGAATAGTGGCGTTTATTTTGTGAAACTAATTGCTGCAGAAGGAACTGCGATCACTAAAAAAGTGGTCAAACAATAAAAATTTCAACATCTATAAAAAAGCAAGCTTATTTTTAGGCTTGCTTTTTTTATTGTTATGCATCAAATCGTTAACTTTGCAAATCTCAAAAATTGACTGAAAGATTATGTTTGATAATTTAAGTGATAAGTTAGATAAGGCATTACACGTATTAAAAGGGCACGGCCAAATTACCGAAGTTAATGTTGCAGAAACCTTAAAAGAGGTAAGAAGAGCATTGGTAGATGCCGATGTAAATTTTAAAACGGCTAAAAACTTTACCAATGAGGTAAAAGAAAAAGCATTAGGGCAAAATGTACTTACGGCCTTAAAGCCGGGAGAACTTATGGTGAAGCTTGTAAAAGACGAGCTTACCGAACTTATGGGAGGCGATGCAGAAGGAATTAACCTTTCAGGCAATCCTAGCGTAATTTTAATGTCTGGTTTACAGGGTAGTGGTAAAACAACTTTCTCTGGTAAACTTGCCAATTACCTTAAAACTAAAAAAACAAAGAATCCTTTACTGGTAGCTTGTGATGTTTACCGTCCGGCGGCGATCGATCAGTTACACGTAGTAGGAGATCAAATTGGGGTTGAAGTATTTTCAGATCGAGAAGAAAAAAATCCGGTAGCTATTTCTCAAAAAGCGATCGCTTACGCTAAAGAAAACGGTCATAATGTGGTAATTATCGATACCGCAGGTCGTTTAGCTGTAGATGAAGCGATGATGAATGAAATTTCAGATATTCATAAAGCGATCGAGCCACAAGAAACCTTATTTGTTGTCGATTCGATGACAGGGCAAGATGCGGTAAATACAGCAAAAGCCTTTAACGATACGCTAAACTTTGACGGTGTTATTCTTACCAAATTAGATGGTGATACTCGTGGTGGTGCGGCCATCTCTATTAAATCTGTGGTTAATAAACCTATCAAGTTTATTGGTACCGGTGAGAAGATGGAAGCGATCGATGTCTTCTATCCTTCACGTATGGCAGATCGTATCTTGGGAATGGGAGATGTGGTTTCTTTAGTAGAAAGAGCTCAAGAACAATACGACGAAGAAGAAGCGAGAAAACTTCAGAAGAAAATTGCTAAAAACCAGTTTGGGTTTGACGATTTCTTAAATCAAATTCAGCAGGTGAAGAAAATGGGTAACATGAAAGACCTTATTGGTATGATACCCGGAGCAGGAAAAGCAATGAAAGATATCGATATTGATGATGATGCTTTTAAACATATTGAAGCGATCATTCATTCAATGACACCTGAAGAGCGTTCTACACCATCATTGATCAATGCGAGTAGAAAACGCAGAATCGGCAAAGGTTCCGGTACATCGGTAACGCAAGTAAATCAATTATTGAAGCAGTTTGACCAAATGAGTAAAATGATGAAGATGATGCAAGGCGGCGGCGGAAAGAAAATGATGCAAATGATGCGCGGAATGAAATAAAACATCAAGGCTGGGAGCAAAATACCCGGCCTTTTTTTATAATAAGAATTTAGAACTTAGTATTACCCAGATTCAAATTAAATAAAATGATCCTTTTAAACGGTAAGAAAATTAGTAACGACATTAAAAATGAAATCACGGCAGAGGTTGAAAAAATGAAAAGCCGTGAAGAAAAAGTGCCGCATTTAGCTGCAATTATTGTAGGGAACGATGGTGCGAGTATGACCTATGTAAACAGTAAGGTAAAAGCTTGTGAGCGCGTTGGTTTTGAATCTACTTTAGTAAGAATGTCTGGGACAACCAGTGAGATGGAATTGCTTGATAAAATTGAAGAATTAAACCAAGATGATGATATCGATGGGTTTATTGTTCAGTTGCCGTTACCACCGCAAATCGATACGCAAAAAGTATTAATGGCAGTAGATCCAGATAAAGATGTAGATGGTTTTCACCCTACCAATTTTGGGAAAATGTCGTTAGATATGACCTCTTTTATTCCGGCAACTCCGTTTGGGATCTTAGAATTATTAGAGCGTTACGATATTCCTACCAAAGGAAAGCACACCGTAGTAATTGGTCGTAGTCATATTGTAGGAAGGCCGATGAGTATTTTAATGGGAAGAAGCGGTTTCCCGGGGAATTCAACAGTTACGTTAACACATAAATACACAAAAAATATTACCCAGATCACTTCGCAAGCAGATATTATTATCATTGCGGTGGGAATACCTCATTTCTTAAAAGCTGAAATGATTAAAGACGACGCTGTAGTGATCGATGTGGGGATTACTAGAGTTTCAGATGAATCTACGCAGAAAGGTTATAAGATTGTAGGTGATGTAGATTTTGATAATGTGAAGAAAAAAGCCTCTTACTTAACTCCGGTTCCCGGTGGAGTAGGACCAATGACGATCGCGATGTTGCTGAAGAATACTTTACTTGCAAGAGAACGTCACAGAAAAAGAGAAAAATTATAGTCGATAAAATTCTATTGAATAAAAAAGGAAACCGATTTGGTTTCCTTTTTTTGTTTTAATCTTGTTCGAGTTTCCAGTCTAAGTATTTGTGTAGATCACTTTCAATAAAGCGTAACGCAAGTGCCAAAACACTAGCATCATCAACATAACCAAACCCGGGAATAAAATCTGGGATAATATCTAACGGATTCAAAACATATAACAGCGCAAATACGATAGAAGCAATAGTAAACCAAGGGATATCTCTATAAACTCCCAGTTTATAATCTTTCAGCATATTCACCATTAGTTTGCCTAGTTCTGTGTATTTTTTTAAAACACCTGCGGTAGACATTTTTCTATCAATTTCTTCTTGATTATCTAAGGTTTCTGTGATATCTTCAGGTCTAGATTTGTTAGCCTCTTTTCTAACGTAATCTTCATTAATTTTATCTTTTATCTTATCGAATATCATATTATAATTTTTTAGCGTTACTTTCTTCTTTCAATTCTTTATTATTTACTTCTTCCGTAATATTCTCTTCGGAAGATTTAATTTTAGACTTTTCTTTTCCGTATTCTTTTTTGTAGATCATTACGATCAATAAAAATAAAGATACTAAAAGCGGACCAAAAATTAAGCCTATAAAACCGAATAACGGCACTCCAACGACTACTCCAATTAAAGTAATTAGTGGATGAACATCAGACAAACGTTTTAACACGTATAAGCGAATAATATTATCTGAAGAACCGACCACAACAATACCATAAATTAATACCGCAATTGCCTGCCAGTTTTCTCCTTGGGTAAACATTAAAATGGTTACTGGTACAATACCAATAGCTGTACCTACAAACGGAATTATCGAGCCAATCGTTGTAATTACAAACCAAAAAAACGGGTTAGGGACACCAAAAATTAAAAAACCGATTAAGGCAACAATTCCTTGAACGATCGCAACCAAAGGAATACCAATTGCGTTTGCTTTTACCATATTACTACTTTCTTTACCTATGAGTAGCAAATTCTCGTGATTGATAGGTAAATATTCATCTAAAGAAGCTCTAATTTTATCTTGAAAGGTGAGCATATAGTAGAGAATAAAATACATAATACCAATGGCGATAAAAGCATTAAATGTACCGCCGGCAAGACTTTGTAAATTGGTAGAAACCCAACTGGTAATTTCTGAAGTATTTATTTGATCACTAATATTATAGTTTAATGAATGTTCCCAAGTATCAACCTGGTTTTTTATAGCAGTGACCACACGTTCAGAATTATTAACTGCTTTTCCTATTTTAGAAGTCAGCATTAAGATGATTCCGGTAATAGGTACTAAAATTCCTATAAAAGAACCCACCATTAATAAGGCGGCAGCTAAATCTTTATGCCAACCTTTATTCACAAGCTTTTGCATCCAGCCTTTCAACAAAAAATATAAAGTGATTGCTCCTAAAATACCGGAGAGGTAAGGCGTTAACTCCTTAAAAATTAAAAAACCTAAAAATAAAATGAGCAACAAGATAAAAAGTTGTCTCACTAAGGCGGGTTGTAGTTGTTTCATAAATTATTTTGCAAATAACTGTTGTTGATCTTTAAAAGCTTTAAATTCTAAAGCATTTCCGCAGGGATCATAAAAAAACATTGTGGCTTGTTCACCGGGTTTGTCTTTAAATCGAATGTAAGGTTCGATTTCAAAAGTGATATTTTTCTGCTGAAGTTTTTCTGAAAAACTATGAAAATCTTCCCATGTTAGCACAACTCCAAAATGCGGAATAGGCACCGCTTTTCCATCAACAGGATTGGTAGCTTTTTTAGAAATAGCTTCTTTCTCTTTGTAATGAATCACTAACTGATGTCCAAAAAAATCGAAATCTACCCAATGCTCATCGCTTCTACCTTCTTGAAGTTCTAAGGTGTCACGATAAAAAGTTCTTGCAGCTTCGAGATCATCAACAGGAATAGCTAAATGAAAAGGTTGAATTTTACTCATGATTAATTATTTCTAAGTGCGTGAATTAATTCATCTTTAGACATCGTAGAGCGTCCTTCAATCCCTACGTTTTTTGCCTGCTCGTATAATTCTTCTTTGGTGCGATTTTCATATTTTTCTGCTTTTCCGCCTTTCTTACCAGAATTTGGGGAGTTCGCAATGCGTGCAGATTTCTCTTTGCTGTAACCTTGATCGCGTAAAGCCTCGTATTGGTCTTCGTTCTTAATTTGTTTAGCCATTTTTGTTTTAAAAATAGCAAGAATTAAAAAGCTTTACCCTTAAAAATATGTTACTTTTTACGCTTAACTCGTGGGCGCTTCGTATTTTGGTTTTCTTTTTTACTTTCTGTAGAAAGTTGAGAAGCTTCTTCGGTTTTGCTAGAATTACCAATAAGCTCGTTGAGGTTTTTAAATTCTTCAGCAGTAAGTTCACGGTATTTACCAACCGGTAAATCTAATTCGATATTCATAATACGAATGCGTTTAAGCTTCGTAACCTCATAGCCTAAATATTCACACATTCTTCTAATCTGTCGGTTTAAACCTTGGGTAAGAATAATTCTAAATTCGTGACTGCCAACTTTAGAAACCTTACATTTTCGGGTAACAGTATCTAAAATAGGAACGCCATTACTCATTTTATTTAAAAAGTCGTTGTTAATAGGCTTGTCAACCGTTACCAAATATTCTTTTTCGTGATTGTTTCTGGCGCGTAAAATTTTATTGACGATATCACCATCATCGGTTAATAAAATTAAACCTTCACTGGGTTTATCTAATCGACCGATCGGGAAAATTCGTTTTGAGTAATTTATATAATCAATGATATTGTCTTTCTCTACACGCGTGTCGGTGGTGCAAACAATACCAATGGGTTTATTAAAAGCGAGGTAAACATTTTTTTCTTTTTTAGCTGAAATTAATTCGCCATTTACGCGAACTTCATCATCTTCAGAAATTTTTGTTCCCATTTCAGGAACTGCGCCATTTATCGTAACGCGACCTTGATCGATAAGTTGATCGGCTTTACGACGTGAACAATAACCTACTTCACTTAAAAACTTATTAATTCGTTTTAATTTCTTCTCTTCTGCCACAACTAGGTGTTTTTATTGTTCTAGAAACTTAATAATTGCTGAATAAATATCTTCATTGTTTAAAGAATGGCCGGCACCTTCAGTTTCAATAAATTCTGAATGTTGAAGGTTCTGATGAATGCTTTTTGAAGCTTCAACCGGAGCAATTTTATCATATTTATCGTGAATAACCAGCGTAGGTTGTTGCACTTCTTTTGCAAATTTAGCGATCGAAAATTCTGCAAATCTATAGCCCAACTTGGTTTGGAAGCGTTTTTCTAAACCTTTCATTACCCGAGGTTTTAAATTTAGAATTTCTTGATAATTGCTCATAATTGCAGAAAGCTCTGATGGCGGACCTAAAAGCACCAATTTCTGAATAGCTTTATTCGGGAATTCGTGCTGATGAAATACCGTTGTCATTCCGCCGATGCTATGCCCGATGATAACTTCAGGAGAAAATTCTTGTACCATTTTTTCAACACATTTTGTGTAAAGAGGTACGTGAATGTAATTTCCTGAAGAAAACCCGTGAGCCGGAGCATCGAAGGCATAAATATTATAATTTTTAGCTTGTAGCTTTTCAATTAGCGCTTTCCATCGATGTGTGTTACTTTCCCAACCGTGAACTAATAAAATGTTCTTACCTGAACCCTTCCAATGATAGGTTTGTAGTTGAATCTCTTCAGCAATAACAGTTTTAGCTTTTGCCTGCGCAAGAAACTCTTCTTGTTCTGGTTTAACTCGACCACGACGAGGAGTGCAAAATAAGTAGAAGGCTTTTTTTACCGCTTTTTGGGGTTTAACTAGATGCAAGGTATTTAACCTTACGCCGATAATTTTTGGTAAATATTTATTAATCGTTTTTTTCATATTTAATTAAACCCGATGTTGAGGTTAAACTTCGTCGGTATCTTTTTTTCGCTTTACAATTCCGATGCCCGATAGAAAGAAAATAAGTCCTACAATGGCAAATGCCCAAGGGCTAACTACATTTAAGCTTCCAAAAATACCGAAAACTCCTAAAACTAAACTTATCATTCCGCCAACAACTAATACAATACCTAAAATCTTTATCATTTCTATTTTTTTTGGTTAGAAAATTAAAGATACTAGGTTGTTGTTTGCTTGTGTTAACGATTAACATTTTGTAAACAAAAGGCTTATGGTAAGCTTTGCCATTTGGATATTTCTTTTTTTGCAGCTTCTTCTCCCGTCCACCTTAAAATTTGAACTTCGTCGTTAAGGTCATAGTTTTCAAACCAAGTCCCGATCATTTTTCTAATTTCAGGATATTTAGTTGAAAAGTCGTCAAAATTGGCAGCTTTAATGATTCGGTTTTTCTCTTCCGCCGGAATCGCTATAATTTTATTGTCAGATTCTTCATCGTCACTTAATTCTAAAAGAGCGATCGGTATAATTTCAACAACGCTTCCTGTCGCTAAGTTTTCTCCTAAAATAAGCACATCAAGCGCATCGCCGTCACCACCTTTTTCAGGATCAGAATAGGTTGAAGGAATAAAACCGTAATTACCTAAATACGGTAAAAAATCGATTATTCTGGCTTTTCCTTCCGTAGAATCGATCACAAACTTCCTCGAAATTTTGTCGTATTCAATTTTATGATTTGTACCTGCAGGTATTTCAACAACCGCCTGAACATTTTTAGATTTACTATAAGTAGGTAAATGATAGTAATCTTTGTCCGCTTCATTTTCTTTACAAGAAAAAAGTAGCAGAAAACTCAGAAAAAAAATAATAAATGGGGTAGTTTTCATCTTATTCCCAACCAATCCAAAAACGTTTAATTTCAGCATCATCAGGAATTTGATTTGGCTCTACAGGAATATCGGTGTTGTATTTAGCATCACCAGAAATATGCTTTTTATCGATAGCGATGTACGCATTAATTTCATCTAAGAAAATAATCACATTACTTAAAGTATTCTCTATACGAGAAATTTTATAATTGGTAGTGATGTCTTTAAAGGTGCTTTTTGCAGTCAAACCTTTTTCGGTTTTAAAACGCGCATCTTTCACCTGAATTGTAGCTACCGTACTAGTGCTGTCAAATTTTTGAACCGGAGTAAGTAACAAAAGTTCATTACCTTTCTTATCGAAAACCGAAATTTGATGACCACTTCTAAACTGATTTTTTCCCTGCTTTACAATAGAATCTTGTGCGTATAATGAGTCTAGATCTTTAATCTGTACGTCTTGCGTAAGTAATCCAACTTGGTTTTTAGCAATTAAAAACGGATCTTTTTTTTCTTCTTGTTCGCAAGAAATTAGAGCGATGGCTAATATAAAAAGCGTAAAAATTTTTTTCATAACAGGTATCATTTTGAAGCCGTAAAAATAGGAATACTTATTTGCTCTTAGAAATATTTTCAGATGAATTCTATGAACAATTTAAGATAACCTAGAGAAATAAGAATAGTTCAGTTCGTATTGATTATCTTTGCGCCGCAATGAAAAAAGAACAGATAGAGCAGTTGGTGAATGAAGGAAAAATGCTTCCGCTTATGGAAGAATTTTATACCATTCAAGGCGAAGGTTACCACAAAGGTACGGCGGCATATTTTATAAGAATAGGCGGTTGCGATGTTGGTTGCCATTGGTGTGATGTAAAAGAGAGTTGGGATGCAGAAAAGCATCCGCCAACCGTGACCGAAAAGATCGTAGATAATGCTACTAAATATAGCGATACGGTTGTAATTACAGGTGGCGAACCGCTAACTTGGGATATGACCGAGCTTACCACGCAACTTAAAGCCAAGGGAGCTAAACTGCATATTGAAACTTCAGGAGCTTATCAGTTAAGCGGAGTTTGGGACTGGATTTGCCTATCTCCAAAAAAGCTAAAATTGCCTACGCAAGAAGTTTACGATAAAGCCAACGAATTAAAAGTGATCGTTTTTAATAAACACGATTTAAAGTTTGCCGAAGAGCAAGCCGCAAAAGTTAACAAAGATTGTATTTTGTATTTACAACCGGAGTGGAGCGTTCGAAATAAGATCATTCCATTAATTGTCGATTATGTAATGCAAAACCCAAAGTGGAAAGTTTCCTTGCAGACTCATAAATACCTAAATATCCCTTAGTAGAAATATTCTGGGCGCAACCCTAGCGGGTCGGGCTGTACGTTATATCTTTTTTGCTTGTCACTTCGAGCGGAGTCGAGAAGTCGTTTATAAAGCAAAAAAGGATGCCACTTCCATCCCTTGCGCAAAAAATAGCAAAAGCCTTACTTCATTTAAATGAGGCTTTTTTTTGGTAGAAAATTTTATTCATCGTAATATTGCAATATATAATTAAAGCAATGGGATTAACAAAATCAGACATTTTTACAGAAGAACAAAACCACTTGGCACAAATGGCTAAAGTATTAGCGCATCCCGCACGTGTAGCGATTCTTCAATATCTTATAAAAGTTAATCAATGCATTTGTGGCGATTTGGTAAATGAGATTGGTTTGGCGCAAGCAACGATAAGTCAGCATTTACGAGAATTAAAATCGGCCGGAATCATTAAAGGGAATATCGAAGGAACCAGCGTTTGCTATTGTATAGATCCTAAAGTCTGGAAAGATATTCAGCAACTGTTTGATGGTTTTTTCAATGCGAATCCACAATGTCAAAGCGACGATTGTTGTTAAAAAAATTTTATCTTATTCATCGTAATATTGCAATAAAACAATTATGAAAACAAAAGAATTTTTAGAAGTACTAAAAGCGTATAAAGATTTACCGGTATATTTTGAATATCAACCCGGAAGCTTTGTAAGAACAGATTATCATCTTACCGAGATCAAGAATGTAGATTTTGATACAATAGATTGTGGTGGTGTACAAAATAAATGGCAAGAGGTTCACGTGCAGTTATGGGAAAATGAAGTGCCGGAACCTAATCATCAACTAACGGCATCGAAGATCTTATCGATTTTTGAAGTAGTAAATAAAGTAAGAACTACACTGGAAGATGTTGAGGTTTTCTTCGAATATCAAAACCACAACTTCCATAAAGCTACACTTCCTGTGGCTGCTTACGAAGTGAAGAACGATTTATTAATCGTTCGTTTAGGTGAAGGTTTCACTACTTGTAAAGCAAAAGACCGTGCAACTACAGAAGAAGAGAAAGCACAAGCTTGTTGTGGTTCTCCAATAGAGGTTGAGGTGAAAGTAGAAGCTAATCAATGCGCGCCGGGGAGCGGTTGTTGCTAAATTAAAATAAGATGAAAAAATTAGGTTTTTTAGATCGTTTTCTTACGCTTTGGATTTTTTTAGCGATGTTAATAGGCGTAGCGATTGGTTATTTTTACCCAAGTAGTTCAGAAGTGATCAATAGTTTTCAAATCGGTTCGACTAATATTCTTATTGCGATCGGATTAATTTTAATGATGTTCCCGCCTTTAGCAAAAGTGAATTACGCCCTTTTGCCTAAAGTTTTTAAAAACACGAAAGTACTTACGCTTTCGCTAGTGCTTAACTGGATTATTGGGCCTTTGTTAATGTTTTTCTTAGCGATCACCTTTCTGCGTGATTATCCTGAATATATGATTGGACTAATTTTAATTGGTCTCGCGCGTTGTATTGCGATGGTTCTTGTTTGGAACGACCTTGCAGAAGGTAGTCCGGAATACGGAGCAGGTCTCGTCGCGCTGAACAGCATTTTTCAGGTATTTGCTTACAGTTTTTATGCGTGGTTGTTTATCACTAAGCTTCCGCCATTATTTGGTTTTGAAGGAGCTTTGGTCGATATTTCTATCACTACGATCGCAGAAAGTGTAGCGATTTATTTAGGAATTCCGTTTTTGTTAGGAATTGTAACTCGATATATCGGAGTGAAAGCGAAAGGAGAAAAATGGTATAATGAAAAATTTATTCCGAAGATCTCTCCGCTAACCTTAATCTCATTGTTATTTACGATTGTTTTAATGTTCAGTTTAAAAGGAGAATTGATTGTTGAAATTCCGCAAGACGTTTTAATTATTGCGGTTCCATTACTTATTTATTTTGTAGCGATGTTTTTAGTCGCTTTTTTTACCGGTAAAGGTTTAGGCGCGTCTTATAAAGTAAATACTTCGGTAGCGTTTACTGCGAGCGGAAATAATTTTGAACTAGCGATCGCTGTGGCGATTGCAGTTTTCGGATTGAATAGCGGACAAGCATTTGCAGGAGTTATTGGTCCGTTAGTAGAAGTTCCTGCGCTTATTTTATTAGTAAAAGTAGCATTTTGGTTACGAAAGAAATATTATAAAACTCAACCGGCTTAATTATGAAATTTTATCCTCAACTTCAGCAATTAGTTCAAGAATTAGAACAAGATTTTACTTCAATTTCAGAAGAAAGAAAAACCGATTTAAATCTTTTTGCTGAAAAAATTAAAGAAAGCATTCAGCAATTCGATAAAGCTAAAGTCATCGTAATTTGTACACATAATTCCAGAAGGAGTCATTTAGGGCAAGTTTGGTTAAGATTGGCGGCAGAGAAATATAATTTACCTATTGAAACCTTTTCTGGGGGAACTGAAGCTACCGTATTTCATCCTAATATGATCGAAGCTTTAAAAGCAGCAGGTTTTCAAGTTGAAAAGATGGAAGATGGTGAAAACCCACGCTACCAGATAAATATTTCAGAAGAAGACAAGAATCAGGAACAGCTTTTTTCTAAAGTTTATTCAGATGAATACAATCCGCAGGAAAATTTCATTGCTGTGATGGTTTGTACGGAAGCCGACGGTGGTTGCCCGTTTGTAGCGGGAAGTGTGGCAAGAATTTCGTTGCCTTATCAAGACCCAAAATATGCCGATGGGACTTCAGAAGAAAAAGAAGCTTATCAAAAAAACTTAAAAGAAATAGGTCGAGAAATGCTGTATGCAGCTGCTCAAGTTTAATTCAATAAAAAGCCTTTCAATATCTGAAAGGCTTCTTTATTATTGTTTAGAGCAATTTATTTATTCTCCCACATTTTTCAAAGGAACTTCTACATAGGTATTTGCCCAGCCCATTAATAAATTGGTGCCATTTTCGATTGGCTGAAAAGCGATCGAAAAATCTTCAATAGGTGCTGCCGCTTTTCTTGCCGGAGCTTTAATTCTTAACAAATCTTTGTCGGCGTCGTATTCGTAAGCTCCCCATTGCTTTTGGGCTTTGTTTAAAATAATAGTCCATTCTGTTTTTTCAGGAATGGTATATAAAGTGTAGGTCCCTGCAGGGATGGTTTGGCCGCCAATAGTCATATCTTGATATAAACGCAACTCGGTAGCTTCGTTAGCACCCGTTCTCCAAACATCGCCGTAAGGCACTAATTCTCCAAAAATTTCACGACCTCTCATTTTTGGTCTGCTGTAAATTACTCTTGCCATTGGTGAGTTGTCTTCGTTTCTAATAATACTCACATCCATCGGACTTTTGTCTAGATCTGAAAAATCTTGTGCTTGAGCATCAAAACAAAAAAGACTAAAGACCATTACTAAACTTAAAACTGCTTTCATCATTGTATTTTTGATTTTGTTGAAATATAACTTAAACGCAGAAGTATTATTGTTAAGGTTTTATATATCTTCTGTTAAAATTAAGGGTGCGGTATCTTTTTAAACTTATCGTCGCTTAGAATGGCTATTTTTAATTAATTGTTAATAACTTCAAGGTTTGCAGGCTTTTCAAACTTCAAAAACAAGCTTGCTTTTTCTATATTTGTTTTCTAAGTATGTTAAAATTTGAATATGAGCGAAGAAGTTAAAAAAGATTATTCTGCAGATAGTATACAGGCCCTTGAAGGGATGGAGCACGTACGTATGCGTCCGTCGATGTATATTGGTGATGTTGGCGTTAGAGGTTTGCACCATTTAGTTTATGAGGTGGTAGATAACTCTATCGATGAGGCAATGGCCGGTTATTGTGATGCTATCGATGTGGTAATAAATGAAGATAACTCGATCTCTGTAAAAGATAATGGTCGTGGTATTCCTATCGACATTCATAAAAAAGAAGGAGTTTCTGCGCTTGAGGTAGTAATGACCAAAATTGGAGCTGGAGGTAAATTCGACAAAGATTCTTATAAAGTTTCCGGTGGTCTTCACGGTGTTGGGGTAAGTTGTGTGAACGCACTTTCTATACACCTACACGCTAAAGTTTACAAAAAAGGTCAGATTTGGGAGCAAGAATATGAAAAAGGAAAGCCTTTATATCCTGTAAAAAGTACCGGAGAAACCGACGATAATGGTACTGCAGTAACTTTTAAGCCGGATCCAGAAATATTTAAAGAAGTTACCATATTTAATTACGATACGTTAGCAAAACGTCTTCGTGAATTAGCTTTCTTGAATAAAGGAATCAAGATCTCTTTAATCGATAAGCGAAATACAGATGAAAAAGGAGAATACATTTCAGATCATTTTCATTCTGAAGAAGGTCTTAAGGAATTTATTCGCTTCTTAGATGAAACTCGTGAGCCGATTATTGCCGATGTTGTTTCGATGGAAGGTGAGAAAAACGGTATTCCTGTAGAAGTGGCGATGATTTATAATAATTCTTATAATGAAAATCTTCACTCTTACGTAAATAATATTAATACACACGAAGGTGGTACGCATCTTTCAGGATTTAGAAGAGGTTTAACAACGACCTTAAAGAAGTATGCAGATGCTTCAGGAATGTTAGATAAACTGAAGTTTGAAATTTCTGGAGACGATTTTCGTGAAGGTTTAACGGCTATTGTTTCTGTGAAAGTTGCAGAACCACAATTTGAAGGGCAAACCAAAACCAAGTTAGGTAACCGCGAGGTGACTTCAGCAGTTTCTCAGGCAGTTTCAGATATGTTGGAGGCTTACTTAGAAGAAAATCCTAACGATGCGAAAACTATTGTTCAAAAAGTAATTTTAGCTGCACAAGCACGTCACGCTGCAAAGAAGGCGCGTGAGATGGTACAACGTAAAACCGTAATGAGCGGTGGAGGTTTACCGGGTAAACTTTCAGATTGTTCTGAGCAAGATCCAGAACAATGCGAAGTATTCTTAGTAGAGGGTGACTCGGCAGGTGGAACGGCAAAACAAGGTCGTGACCGTAACTTTCAAGCAATTTTGCCTTTGCGTGGTAAGATCTTGAATGTTGAAAAAGCGATGCAGCATAAAGTTTTTGAAAATGAAGAAATTCGAAATATTTACACAGCTTTAGGGGTTACCATCGGTACAGAAGAAGATAGTAAAGCATTAAATCTTTCTAAGTTAAGATATCATAAAATTGTAATTATGTGTGATGCCGACGTTGATGGTAGTCACATTGCAACTTTAATTTTAACTTTCTTCTTTAGATATATGCGTGAACTTATTGAAGCAGGTCATATCTATATCGCAACGCCTCCTTTATATTTAATTAAGAAAGGAAATAGAAAACGTTACGCTTGGAATGAAAAAGAACGTGACGAAATTACAAATGAATATGCTGGTGGAGTAGCAGTACAACGTTACAAAGGTCTTGGTGAGATGAATGCCGAGCAGCTTTGGGATACGACCATGAATCCAGATTTTAGAACGCTACGCCAAGTTACTATAGATAATGGTGGTGAGGCAGATCGTATCTTCTCGATGTTAATGGGAGATGAGGTGCCACCACGTAGAGAGTTTATCGAGAAAAACGCAGTTTACGCGAATATCGATGCATAATTTTAAATAAAGTTTTATATTTCAAACCCACGACAAAATCGTGGGTTTTTTTATTCATTTTAATTTCTAGTATTTGAAACATCTTTACACGTTATTACTAATATTTTGTATTTCGGGCTTGAGTTTTTCGCAAACTAATTTTGCAGAATTAATTCCTCAAGTAGTTCCAGACATCGAAAAATTTGGGAATGCCTATATCGAAGCTGCTTCAGAAGCAGCGATGTTTAATGTAAATAGCGGCTGGTATACTTCAGCAGAAGCTAAAACTTTTCCTCAGTTTGAAATTAGTGTTTTATCGAATGTAACTTACGTGCCTAATAGTGGAGGTGATTTTGAATTAGATCCTTCAGCATATAATTCGGTTCGTTTTGAAGATGGCTATCAGTCAAAAAATGTAGCGAGTATTTTTGGAAGCGATAAAAACCTGTCGGTTTTTATAAATTATGAAACCGATGAAGGTTTGCAAAGTTTAGAAATAGAACTTCCGCCGGGTGTCGATAATGGAGATGTAAATGTTTTACCAACTTTCTTTGTTCAGGGTAGTTTGGGATTAATAAAAGGAACCGAAGTTAAATTTAGGTATTCGCCAGAGTTGGCAATAGGTGATATTTCAACAGAAATTGTGGGCGTTGCTCTTCAGCATGAAATCACTAGTTGGCTAAAACAAGAAGATTTTTTTGTAAATTTATCAGGATTGGTCGCTTATAGTAGTTTTAAAGGAACTTATCACATCGAAGATGAAGAACCCAATAACGAAGCTTCTATTGTGAGTGATATGGATGCTTGGTCATTTTCACTCATCGCTTCAAAAAACTTGGCAAAATTTACCTTTTTTGGAGGCCTAGATTATTCTATGGCAACATCGGTTTCCCATTTTCAGGGGGTTTATACTATGCCGGAACAAGGCGAGCAATTTCAGGATGTTTTAAATCAAATAGAAATTGAAAATAAAGATTATGGCTTTTCCGGCTCATTAGGATTAAATTATCAAATTAACCATATAAAAACTCAATTAATGCTTAACCTGCAAAAATACAGCAATATCTCGATCGGAGTGGGATATTGTTTTGGTGAATAATTAAAGATTTAAAATTGAAATTATGAAGAAAAAATTGATGTTAGGTTTAGCGGTTCTTGGTTCTTTTTCATTGCAAGCGCAAGATGAAATTCAAACAATTTTGAGAGCCGGGGTTGAAGATGCTACACGATTTAGTGAAAGTTATATAGCGCCGGCCGCAGAAGCTACCATTTATAGCTTAGCTAATGGTTGGTATAACTCCGGTGAGGCAAAGAAACATTACATTTTGAAGTTTCTGTCGTAGCAAATGTGGCTTTGGTGAGTGACGACAAGCAAAACTTCAACTTAAATGTAAATGATTACAATTACATAAGTTTTCCCGATGGCTCACAAAGCAAAAGTGTGGCGACCGTTTTTGGTGAAAATAACCCCGATCAAATGATTGTTGTTGAATATGAAACCGATAATGGCACAGAAACAACACAATTTACTTTACCGCAAGGCTTAGGCGGTAGCAACATTAATTTTGTGCCTACAGCTTATTTACAGGGAAGTTTAGGTCTAGTGAAAGGTTTTGAAGTTAAAGCTCGCTTTTTACCGGAAGTAGATTACGATGGAGCGAAAACTAAGTTTTACGGCGCGGCACTTCAGCACGAATTTACCAGTTGGTTAACAGGAGAAAAATTATTACCCATAGCAATTTCCGGATTAGTTGGTTATAATCGTATCGAAGCTTCTTACGATCTAGATTCAACTCCGGTGCAAGGAAGTAATCAAACTATAAATACAGAAATGAATAGTTGGATGTTCTCTGCGATCGCTTCAACCAAATTACCGGTCATTAATTTTTACGCTGGTTTGGGGTATGTTTCAGGAAATGCAAAAACATATTTAGACGGTTCGTATACGATCGACGAAGGTCCGCTAGCAGGGCAAACTTTAGTGAATCCATATTCTGTTACTACCGATGTGAGTGGCGTTAATGCAACTTTAGGCTTCAAATTAAAATTAGCTTTCTTTAGATTAAATGCTTCTTATAGCTTTCAAGAATACCAGAATGTTAATCTAGGGATAAATTTTGGCTATTAATTCATTTTTAAGCGCTTAAAAATTCCCCTAAGCGAAATCAATTTCGTATTTTAGCAATCGTTTAAAAATTCAATAAATATTATCACTAAAAATTTAAAATAATGAAAGTTACAGTAGTAGGAGCAGGCGCCGTTGGAGCGAGTTGTGCTGAGTATATCGCTATTAAAAATTTTGCTTCAGAAGTAGTCATCTTAGATATTAAAGAAAACTTTGCTGAAGGTAAAGCGATGGATTTAATGCAAACTGCTTCTTTAAATGGTTTCGATACTAAAATTACAGGAAGTACTAACGATTATACAAAAACTGCAGGGAGTGACATTGCAGTAATTACCAGTGGTATTCCGCGTAAACCGGGTATGACAAGAGAAGAACTTATAGGTATTAATGCCGGTATTGTAAAAGAAGTTTCTTCAAACTTGATCAAGCATTCTCCAGATGTAACGATTATTGTAGTAAGTAACCCTATGGATACGATGACGTATTTAGTGCATAAAACCACAGGATTACCTAAAAACAGAATTATAGGAATGGGTGGTGCTTTAGATAGCGCTCGTTTTAAATACAGATTATCTGAAGCTTTAGAAGCTCCTGCTTCTGATGTTGACGGGATGGTAATTGGTGGTCACAGCGACACCGGGATGGTGCCATTAACAAGATTGGCTACTAGAAATAGTGTTCCTGTTTCAGAATTTATTTCAGAAGAAAGATTAAATCAAGTAGCAGAAGATACTAAAGTTGGTGGAGCCACTTTAACTAAAATGTTAGGAACAAGTGCTTGGTATGCTCCGGGAGCTGCAGTTTCTGGTTTAGTACAGGCAATCGCTTGTGATCAAAAGAAAATTTTCCCTTGTTCTACTTTACTTTCTGGGGAGTATGGTTTAGACGATTTATGTATCGGTGTGCCGGTAGTTTTAGGTAAAGACGGTATCGAAAAAATTGTTGAAATCGAATTGAACGATGCAGAGAAAACAAAACTTAAAGAAAGTGCTGAAGGTGTTAAGAAAACCAATGGTTTGCTAGAGCTGTAAGTATTTAAGCTATAAAAAGTAAAGCCTGCTGAATGTGAAAATTCAACAGGCTTTTTTTGTGAAATTTATCTTAAAAAAATAATTGTCATTTCATGTTTGAAACCCTATATTTGTCCGTTTTTAAAAATAGATTAATCAATAACTTAAAGAATAATGCAGAATAAGGGAATAATTAAGCTATTCGCAA
Source organism: Mesonia mobilis DSM 19841 (assembly GCF_000423405.1). Lineage (GTDB taxonomy): Bacteria > Bacteroidota > Bacteroidia > Flavobacteriales > Flavobacteriaceae > Mesonia > Mesonia mobilis. The sequence continues at coordinate 103,085 of NZ_AUHX01000011.1, forward strand.
TTTTATTCGGATTGGTAAGTATTTATCAATTATCGTTTACGTTTATCGCAAATAAGGTAGAAGATGAAGCACAAGCCTATGCGAACCAAAAAATTAGTGAGGATAGAGAAGATTATGCTACGTTAAGAGATCTTGAAGAGCGTAGATATTTAGACTCTATCGGAAGCGAAGAAGTTTTTGCAGGAATTACTTACAATTCCGCAAAAGCTAAAGAGCTTAATAAAGGTTTAGATTTAAAAGGAGGTATTAACGTAATTCTTCAGATTTCAGTAAAAGATATCTTAAGAGAGCTTGCAAATGGTTCTCAAGATCCTGCTTTTACTCAAGCTTTAGAAAGAGCAGATGTATTACAAAGAAACGGTTCTGGAGATTATTTAGAATTGTTTTTTCAAGCTTTTGAAGAAAATGAAGACGCTAAATTAGCTTCTCCAGATATTTTTGCTAACCAAGCTTTAAGTGAAGAGATTAATTTTGATACACCAAACGCGCAAGTAAAAAGTGTAATTACTAGAAAAGTAGACGAGAGTATTACTTCTGCTTTTGAAGTACTTCGTAAGCGTATCGATAAATTTGGAGTTACTCAGCCAAACATTCAGCGTTTAGGAAACTCAGGAAGAATCTTAGTAGAGCTTCCTGGAGCAAAAGATGTAGAGCGTGTTAAAGGTCTTTTACAAAGTACAGCTCAATTAGAATTTTGGGATGTGTATAAAGGGCAAGAGTTATTTCCTTTCTTAGGTCAAGCTAACGAGAAATTAAAAACCTTAGTAGGTGAAGAAAAAGCAGAAGCTCAAACCGATTCTACAGAAGTTTCTGATGACGATAGTATCGATGATCTTTTAGAAAATGCTGAAGAAGAAGAAACCGCAGAACAAGGGGAAAATCCTATTTTCGATCTAATCCAAGCAACAGGACAGCAAGGAGGTCCGGTAATTGCTAGTTTTCAAATTAAAGATACTGCAACTGTAGGTAAATATTTAAGAATGCCTCAAGTTAAGGCGTTGCTTCCTGCAGAGCAACGTTACGCTAAATTTGTTTGGGGTAAACCAATGAGAGATAGCGAACTGGTAGATCTTTATGCTTTAAAAGGAAATAAAGCTGGTGAGCCAGATTTAAGCGGAAGTGTAATTACAGACGCAACACAAACTTACGATCAATTAGGTAGAATCGTAGTTTCAATGAATATGAACGGTAAGGGAGCTAAGAAGTGGGAAGAAATGACTACCAAAGCTTACCAGCAAGGTTCTCAAATTGCAATCGTTCTTGATGATGTAGTGTATTCTGCACCTGGATTAAGCAGCGGACCTATTTCTGGAGGAAGAAGCCAAATCTCAGGAGATTTTACGGTTGCTGAAGGTAAAGATTTAGCAAACGTATTAAGAGCCGGTAAATTGCCAGCATCTGCAGATATCGTACAAAGTGAAATCGTTGGACCATCATTAGGTCAAGAAGCGATCGATAGTGGTATTAATTCATTCTTAATCGCTTTACTATTTGTATTAGCATGGATGATCTTTTATTACGGTAAAGCCGGTCTTTTTGCAGACGTTGCTTTAGCGGTAAACATTTTATTCATCTTTGGTATTTTAGCTGGTTTAGGAGCGGTATTAACTTTACCTGGTATTGCCGGTATTGTATTAACCATTGGTATGTCGGTCGATGCGAACGTACTTATTTTCGAGCGTATTAAAGAAGAATTAGGTAAAGGGAAAGCGCAGTTCGAAGCTATTAAAGATGGTTTTGGTAACGCACTTTCTTCAATTTTAGATGCAAACATCACTACTGGTTTAACCGGGGTAATTTTATTAATTTTTGGTACAGGACCAATTAAAGGTTTTGCTACTACTTTATTAATAGGTATTGGTACTTCATTATTTACAGCAATTTTTATTACTCGTGTATTTATCGATGGTTATGGTAAAAATGGTAAGTCTTTAGCTTTCTCTACAGGAGCTACTAAAAACTTATTTAAGAATGTAAGTATCAAGTTTATTGCGAAGCGTAAAGTAGCTTATGTAATTTCAGGAATTGCAATTGTAGCAAGTTTAGGTTCGTTATTAAGTGTTGGGTTAAATCAAGGTGTAGATTTTGTTGGAGGTAGAACGTATACGGTAAGATTTGACCAAGCTGTGAATCCAACTGAAATTGAAAATGACTTAGTAGCAGAATTTGGTAGTGCAGAAGCAAAAACTTTTGGAGCAGACAACCAATTAAAAATTACTACAAAGTATAAAGTTGAAGAAGAAGGAACTGAAGTTGATAACGAGATTTCAGAAAAACTTTACGGAGTATTACAAGACTATTTACCGGCAGGAACTTCTTATGATGATTTCGCAGTAGCTAATGAAGATAGCGAAGTAGGAGTAATGTCTTCTATGAAGGTAGGTCCTACCATTGCAGACGATATTAAAGAAGCTTCATATTGGGCAGTAATCGGTTCGTTGATCGTAGTGTTCCTTTATATCTTATTTAGATTTAGAAAATGGCAATTTAGTTTAGGGGCCGTTGCTGCAGTATTCCACGATGTATTGATCATCTTAGGAGTATTCTCTGCAACATATAGCTTTATGCCTTTCAATATGGAAATCAATCAAGCGTTTATCGCTGCGATCTTAACCGTTGTAGGTTACTCGCTGAATGATACCGTGGTTGTATTCGATAGAATTAGAGAGTACTTTAATGAATACACAGATTGGCCATTTAACAAGACAATTAATTCTGCATTAAATAGTACAATTAGTCGTACGGTAAACACCTCGTTAACCACGTTAATCGTATTATTAGCGATCTTCATCTTTGGTGGTGAAAGTATTCGAGGCTTTATGTTTGCTTTAATTATTGGTGTGATTGTAGGTACATATTCATCGTTATTTATTGCAACACCAATTATGTACGATACTGCTAAAAAGAAAAGTGAAGATCTTTTAAAGCGTAAGGAAGAAGAAAAAGAAGAAGAGGAGTTAGTGTAATTCTAAATCTCTTTTAGAAATATAAAAGCCATCTGTTTCAGGTGGCTTTTTTATGGAATGAAATTAAGCCTAACTAATTTGGTTGAAATTTTTTTAAGAGTCCAGTTTGTTTCAGTTTTGCTGTTATTGACTTGTAGTTTTCGTACATCATTTAAAACGTAGCTATAATAGAATATTTTGAATCTATTCAGTGCGCTTAAATGAAGAGAAGTGAGGCTTTTATGTGATAGATGGATTAAAACAAAATCATCCTGTGGAAGTAATGGGAGAATGATTACTGCTGTTGAATAATTTAAAGGAAATTACTCTTCTAAATGCATAATTAATGAATCATTAAGCTGAAGTCCCCATTCAGAAACTTTGCCGCCGTTTACTTCTAAAACAAATTGCGAGGGAATGTTATTCGGAAGGGTTTCTTTACTTAGCGGAGTAGCATTTTCGTTGAACTCTACAATTTTATTTTCTCCATTTACATAGATCAAATCCAACGGAATAAACGTGTTTTTCATATAGAAGTATCGCGGCCGTTCTGTGAAATAAACAAAGATCATCCCTCTGTTTTCTTTCATCGTTCTGCGAAACATTAATCCGGTGGCTTGTTCTTGAGCTGTTTTGGCAACTTCAACCTCAAGATGTTTTAAGGTGTCTTTTTCAGTATTTACAATATAAATCTGACCTTCTTTGGTAAAAGAATGTTTGTCGAATTCAGTTTCTGGAGGTTTGTTTTCTTCATTGCAAGCGCAAAAAAGTAAAATCCCACTCAAGAGAATTCCGGTGAATTGTAAACGCTTATTTTTCAATAGGAGTAGTTTTTTTCGGTCTTAAAATAAAATACAAACCAAGTAAAATAAACGGGATACTTAATAACTGCCCGGTGTTTAAAGCCCAAGCATCGCGACCAACAACTTGCGCCTCTTTTACAACCTCAATTAATAATCTAACTGTCCACAACATCACTAAAAATAAGCCGAAAATAAAGCCTGTCTTTTCCTTTTTGTCGGTTTTCCAATACGTAAACCAAAGAATGATAAAAACGATAATATAACAGCCTGCTTCATATAATTGCGCCGGATGTCGCGGAAAGGTTTCTCCTAATTGTTTAAAGATAACTCCGTAATCGCTATTAGTAGGTTTACCTATAATTTCAGAATTAATAAAATTTCCTATTCTAATAAAAACACCACCAATCGCAACAGGAATCACGATTCGATCTAGGATAAAAAGAATGTTTTTCTTTAAATGTTTTTTGCTGTAAAAATACATTGCGGTGATAATCCCAATTGCCGCTCCGTGACTTGCTAAACCTTGAAAACCGGTAAATTCAAATCCATTTTTAAAGCTGAAAGGCAAAAACACCGAAAGCGGATCTTCCCATAAAAGTTCTGTTTGGTAGAAAAAAACGTGTCCTAATCTTGCGCCGATCAAAGTCCCTAAAACCGCATAAATAAATAAAGGGTCAAGTTTCTCTTCACTTATATTTTCATTTTTGAAGAATTTTTTCATAATGTACCAGCCTAATACAAAGGCAACTAAATACATCATGCTGTAATAGCGAATCATGAAAAAACCTAAATCTATTCCTTTTGAAGGATCCCAAACAATAGCTGAAAATAGCATAGTAGAATTTTAATATTTCGAAATGTAAATATAGGGATTTGAAGTTTTTTAAGGCATCACATCTATAAAACTTCTAATCTTCTTTTGGTGGTACGGGGTCGTAACCGGAATCTCCCCAAGGGTGACATCTGCGAATTCTGTTGAAAGCTAGTTTACTGCCTTTCCAAAGTCCGTGGATTTTTAAAGCTTCAGCCGTGTAATGTGAACACGTAGGTTGAAATCTGCAAGTGGCGGGAGTAAGCGGAGAAATAAAATATTGATAGCCCTTAATAAGCAATAAAAAAGGAGCTATCAATATCTTTTTCAACATAAATTTATAAGCTGAAGGTTGTCCCTTCTTTACTATCTTTTAATTGAATGCCATTGGCAGCGAGTTCGTCTCTAATCTTATCGCCCGTAGCGAAATCTCGATTAGCTCTAGCTTTAGCTCTTAATTGAATTAATAATTCGACCACATTGGCTAAACGCTCGCTGTCTTGATTATTTTCTAGAGCTGTAGCAGCTTCTAAACCTAACACATCAAATATAAATGCGTGTAAAGTTTCTTCTAGTTCTTTAGCATCTGCTGAAGTAATACTTGCTTTACCGGCTTCAACCGCATTGATCATTTTTACCGCTTCAAAAAGGTTGGCGATTAAAACAGGACTATTAAAATCGTCGTTCATCGCATCGTAACATTTTTGCTTCCATTCAGCAATATTTACAGAAGAAGAACTTTCTGTATTCAGCTTCGGAATTAACGCTACGGCATCCATCAATTTATGGAAACCTTTCTCGGCAGCTGTTAAGGCTTCATCAGAAAAATCTAAAATGCTACGGTAATTTGCCTGAAGCATAAAGAAACGAGCGATACTTGGCGAATAAGCTTTGGAAAGCACATCGTTATTTCCTGAGAAAAGATCGTTTGGTAAAATGTTATTTCCGGTACTTTTTGCCATTTTCTTACCGTTTAACGTAAGCATATTGGCATGCATCCAGTAATTTACCGGATTTTTACCGTTGGCAGCTTGACCTTGAGCAATCTCACATTCGTGGTGAGGGAATTTTAAATCCATTCCGCCGCCATGAATATCAAATTCGTTGCCTAAGTATTTTGAGCTCATTACGGTACATTCTAGATGCCAACCCGGGAAACCGTCGCTCCAAGGTGAAGGCCAGCGCATAATGTGTTGCGGTTCGGCTTTTTTCCAAAGGGCAAAATCTTGCGGATTCCTCTTATCATCTTGTGCGGTAAGTTCTCGCGTATTCGCGATCATATCTTCTAACTTTCTTCCGCTTAAAATTCCGTAGTGATTACACTCATTATATTTTAAAACATCAAAATAAACCGAACCATTGGCTTCGTAACCAAAGCCATTATCGATAATTTCTTTAATGATTTCAATTTGTTCAACAATATGTCCGGTAGCTGTTGGCTCAATACTCGGTGGTAAGTTGTTGAATTTATTAAGGATGTTATGAAAATCTACCGTATATTTTTGAACCACTTCCATCGGTTCAATTTCTTCTAAACGTGCTTTTTTTGCGATACGATCTTCTCCGGTTTCAGCATCATTTTCTAAATGGCCGGCATCGGTAATATTTCGAACGTAACGAACTTTATAGCCTAAATGCTTTAAATAACGAAAAACAAGATCAAAAGAAATAAAAGTACGACAATTACCTAAGTGAACATTGCTGTAAACCGTGGGTCCACAAACGTACATACCAACGTAACCGTCGGTTAAAGATTTAAAGGTTTCTTTTTCTCCGCTAAGGGAATTATAGATTTTTAATTCTTGATTTTCGTATAAGGGCATTTTGAATTTTTTAAAATTCTAAGAATAAAGTTGAATGACTTCAGTTTAAAATTCGGTATCTAATTTTATGTAGTCTAAGAACTCGCGACGTGTTGCTGCTTCTTTAAATTTACCACCAAATTCGCTGGTTACTGTGCTACTTTCTATGTCTCGAATACCGCGACTGTTCACACATAAATGCTTTGCGTCGATTACACAAGCTACATCTTCTGTACCTAAAACCTCTTGAAGTTCTTTTACAATCTGCATCGTCATTCGCTCTTGCACTTGTGGTCGCTTGGCGAAATAATCTACGATTCGATTCATTTTAGAAAGACCAACTACCGTTCCGTTAGAAATATAAGCCACATGAGCGCGACCTACGATGGGTAGTAAGTGGTGTTCACAGGTAGAATACACCGTGATGTTTTTTTCTACCAGCATTTCTCCGTATTTGTATTTGTTGTCGAATACAGAAGCTTTTGGTTTTTTATCGGGATGAAGACCTCCAAACGTCTCGTTCACGAACATTTTAGCTACCCGAAGTGGTGTGCCTTTTAAACTATCGTCGGTAAGATCCATTCCTAAAGTTTCAAGAATGTGCTTTACGTCTTCTTTAATAAGGTCTATTTTTTCAAGATCACTTAAATTAAAGGCATCTTTACGAATAGGATTGTCTGTGCTAGTGGCAACGTGGTTGTCACCAATTTCTTCAATATCGTCCAATATCTTGTCAATTTTCATAACTCTTTTCAACTATCTGCTAAAAGTGCAAAGATATAGAAATTAGAATTGTATTGTAGCATAGAGACTAAAATCATAAAATGCTTCTATATTTTAACATTATTTTCACTTATTTTTTTTACTTTTCGAGTTTAAACCCAAGCCCTATACCCTAAACGTTCTTAAATACATGAAAATTCTCTTAAATTTACAGGGGGATTTTTAGAGTTTAGTTGTTTAATAGGTGGAGTCTTGCGATTTTTAAGATTGCAAGCAAGGTTAACCCAATGATATTATTAACGACTAGAATTACTTATGAAAAGAAGACTACCCTTAATTCTCGCCTTTCTATTTAGTATTACCTCAGTTTTATCACAAGATATTTTGATTCAAGACGAATCAATAGATCAATGTGCAGGAGTTTTTTATGATTCAGGAGGGGCTAGTGGCGATCATGCTACGGAAACAACTTATACCTTTACAATTTGTCCCGATACAGATGGACAATATGTAGGTTTAGAGTTTGATGATTTTGATTTAGGAGATGGAAGTACGATGACAATTTATAATGGAGATACTGTTGATGCTTCTCAAGAATTTGGTCAATTTACCGGAACAGATTCTCCAGATGAAATTAAAGCAACTACAGAAAGTGCTACTGGTTGTTTGACAATCGTTTTTGAAGCCGGTGATGAAGCTGCAGCAGGATGGTCGGCAGAAATTACTTGTAATGATCCAGATATTTGGGTGAATGATTATCAAACCACAGGAGTCTATAATCAATGTTCAGGTAATTTTTATGATTCTGGTGGTCCAAATGGTCTTTATACACAAGAACCAGATACACCGCAGGTATATACGGTATGTTCTTCAGATCCTGATTTAGTGATCGAAGTGCAGTTTACCTTATTTTCAGTGGCTGTAGCAAGTGATGACGTGTTGTTAATTTATGATGGAGATTCTACAAATGCTCCTTTAATAGGAGAATATTCTTCTAACCCTGGTACAATTATGGCTTCAGGAAGTAACGCTTCTGGTTGTTTAACTTTTGAGTGGGTTCCAGATGGTATAACTTCTCCGGCTCCGGGATGGGTTGCAGAGATAACTTGTAGAGAACCTTGCCAATCTTTTGATTTTGTTGATTTGGAGCTAGACCCTTCTCAACCGGGAACAAATGGCGCAAATTATGATGTAGCTGTAGGTGAAGATATTAATTTTGAAGCTTTTATTGATTTTGGGGAATCTGGTGAAAATGCCACCTATACTTGGAACTTTGATGATGGTACAGTTATCGATGATGATGCAACCGTAAGTCATGCGTTTTCAAATACAGGTTTTTATGATGTGGTTTTAACCGTAGAAGATACCGAAGGTTGTGAGTACGAATTAGAATTTCAAGTAAACGTAAGATTTTATGCGGTTGAAGTAGATACGAGTTATACAGTGCCAGAATTAGTAGAAGATGTATTGATTAATAACGATTGTGCGCAAATCTCTAATATTACGTGGCGTTCAGGAAATGCTATAGAAACAGATGCTGGTATTGGTTACTTTAACGGCAATAATTCTTCATTTCCAATGGAGGAAGGAGTGGTTTTATATTCAGGGAATGTTAATGAAGTGCCAGGACCGGAAACAGGTAGTCAAAATTCTGGAGGTTGGTCAGGTGATCCCGATTTAGATGATTTGATTGATCAGATTGAAGGGCCTGGAAGTTCATCTTCTAATGATGCTACATTAATCGAATTCGATTTTTTAACATTTGCTGATCAGATAAGTTTTAATTTCTTGTTATCTTCTGATGAATATGGAGGTTTTCAGTGTAGCTATTCAGATCCTTTTGGTTTCTTTTTAACAGGAGAAGATAATGTTACTCAAAATATAGCTTTAGTTCCGGGAACTACAACTCCGGTAGCTGTAACAACAGTAAGAGATAATGCTCATAATGGTGGTTGTAATTCGGTAAATCCACAATTTTTTGATAAATTTTTTGGCTCGACAGGCTTGCCTCCCGCTACAGCGCCTATAGATTCACAAGGTTTTACAAGAACTATGACTGCGCAGGCAGCAGTAACGCCAGGAGAAACCTATCATATCAAATTAGTGGTAGGAGATCGAGGCGATAGTATGTTGAATTCTGCTGTATTTTTAGAAGCGGGAAGTTTTAATATAGGAGATATAGATTTAGGTGGTGATATTACGCAAACCACTCCAGAAGCTACTTGTTTAGGTGATTTTGTAACCTTAGATTTAGAGTTAACAATTATAGAAGGCGTTGAGATTCAATGGTATCAAGATGGTACTGTTATTCCTGGTGAAACAGGTACGACTTTAGATGTAACCGAGCCCGGAAATTATATGGCAGAATTTACATTTGATCCAGATGGTACCGGCACAAGCGGTTGTTCTAGTTCAGACACGGTTTTAGTTGAATTTTTACCGACTCCAGTAGTAGATGGTCAAGCTCCAGATGATTTATTTGCATGTAGTACAGAAGGTGAATCCGAGATTTTCAATCTTTTAGACCAAAATGAACAAGTTTTAAATGGTCAAGATCCAGATGAATTTCAAATTACCTATTATGAAGTACAACAGATGGCTGAAGCAGGAATTAACCCTATTCAAGATCCTGAAAATTACGAAGTAGCTCCAGATCCAGATTGTACAACTTTATTCGTAAGAATTGAAGGTATAGTAGAAGGACAAGTAACAGATTGTTTTTCTGTGTATCAATTCCAAATTTGTGTAGGAGATATTAATGTAAGTGAAGATATTATCGATCTATTTGAAGGAGATCCAAATGCTGATGAAGTTGCAGTATTTGATTTAACAGAAAATACCACTTTAGCATTAGGAGAACTTTTAGAAGAAGACTATACAGTTACTTACTTCGAAACCCAAGAAGATGCAGTAGATAATACAAATGTGATTGATAATCCGGAGGAATATGAAAATGTAAATAATAATCCTCAAGAAATTTTTGTAAGAATTGAAAGTGTAGATAATGAGGAGTGTTTAGCTACTAATGGTAGTTTCTTTGTAGAAGCATTACCTTGTGTAGCTAATGCAGTTGAGAATTTAGCGCAATGTGGTAATGGTGTAGATGAAGTTTCGTTTGATTTAACTCAAAATACAGCGATGGCTCTTGGTACTCAAGATGAAGATGATTATACCGTTAATTATTTTGAAACTGAACAAGATGCTATTGATAATGTAAATGAAATCACAAACCTTACTAATTATGAATTAGTTTCTGGAGAACAAGAAATTTTCTTAAGAGTTGATAACGATCTTGTAGATGAATGTTACAATACCATCAGTTTTACAGTTACCGTCAACACCATTCACATCGGCGATTTAACAGCAGAAGTGATCGAGGAGTGTGATGAAGATAGTAATGGCAGTGCAAGTTTTGATCTTACCGAGCTCAATGGAGCTGCTTTAGACGGGCAGGATGCTACCGCTTATACGGTAAGCTATTACGAAAGTCAGGCCGATGCCGATACCGGAATGGCAGCAGCGATTACAAATCCTAACGCTTATGTGAACCAATCAGCTAACCCACAAACGATCTTTGTACGTGTAGAAAACAATAACGACCCTTCTTGTTATGAGACGAGCAGCTTTTTAATTCAAAGCTTCCTAAGTGGAATCGCTAATACGCCAAACCCCCTTTACATCTGTGATAATGGTCAAAGCACCAATGTGATCGATCTAACCCAAAACACCCCGATCGTATTGGGAGCACAGTCCTTAGCTGATTTTAATATCACCTATTACGAAACCCAAGCAGCAGCCGATGCTAATGAAGTAGGTATTACAGACCCTTCCAACTATACCTATTTAGAAGAAGACCAGGAGATCTTCGTACGTATCGAAAATATAGAACGAGAAGAATGCTACAACCTAACAAGCTTTGAGTTGAATGTAACTACGGTGGTGATCGGAGCTGTTGATCTTCAACAAGAATGTGATAACGGAACCCCGGGTACGGCCTTTTTCGATCTAACGGAGAACAACATAGCCGCTTTAGCGGGTCAGAGTCCTTCTAATTATACGGTAGATTACTATGCGAGTCAGGATGATCTGGATAATGATGTGGTTATTGCTGATTATACGAACTATGAAAATACCAGTAATCCACAAACGGTTTATGTTAAGGTAAGCTCATACAATCCACAAGATTGCTTTTTAACCACGAGTTTTGATATCGAAGCGACCCCATCGGCAGCGATCTTCGATCCAAGTCCTTTAATGGCTTGTGATAGTGATAACGATGGCTTTTATACCTTGTTCGATCTAAGTTCAAAAGATCAAGAGATTACGGGAGGTAATGATGATGTAAGTGTGAGCTATCACTTAACCTTAAGTGATGCCGAAAATAATGTAGATGCACTCAATAGTCCTTATTCAAACATTTCTGCCTTTAACCAAACGGTTTATGTGCGCGCTTTAGATGAGCTTAACGGCTGTGTGCAGACCACTACTTTAGAACTTCAGGTATACGATCGTCCGATGATCGAGACCCCTGCCGATCTAGAGGCTTGTGATGATGCAACCGCTGATGGTCAGACGTATTTTGATCTTACTTCTGTTGAAGAAGAAGTTTTAGACGGCTTGAACCCTGCTGATTATGAGATCACTTACCATAACAATGAAGCCGATGCTATTGCAGGAGGAAATGCTATTAGCGGTCCGGGAGGTTACTTCAGCCAAGCGCCAACTCAACAAGTATGGATCCGAGTAGAAGACATCGTAACTCCGGCAGGATGTTATAGTGTAGAGCCGTTAACCTTGATCGTTCACCCATTACCGGAGCCGGTACAACCTACAGCGCTTGAGTCTTGCGATGATCTAACAAGTGGTAGTGATACCGACGAACTAGTGGTTTTTGATCTGACCGAGAAAGAAGGAGAGATCACCGGTGGAGATACTTCTCTTAGTGTTATTTGGTATGCTACTCCGGCAGATTTTAGTAATGGTGTATCTATAGCCGATCCTCAAAACTATACCAATGACCTAGATAATGCACAAACCATTATCGCCGAGGTTACCGATGAGCAAGGTTGTAGTGCAACGACGACCTTAACCTTGATCGTGAACCCATTACCATCACCAACTCCAACCGACGAGTTGGAGGCTTATGTGATCTGTGATGATGATAACGATGGTTTTGCAGAATTCGATCTAAGCACCTACGAGGAGGAGATCGCCAATGGCGAGGCCGATGTAGAGATCACGTTCTATGCCACGCAGGCTAATGCAGAAGGAGGAGATCCTGATGATGAGCTTCCTAACCTTTACACCAATATCCAGGTGAACACGCAAGTGATCTATGCGCGTTCGACCAATATCAATACCGGTTGTTACCGTTATGTAGAGCTCACCTTAAGTGTTACTGCTTTACCGGATTTTGTCGAGACCGAAGACGGAGCATTAGATCTGTTTATCTGTGATGGGGAAGATGGGAATAACACAGGGATATTTGACCTGACCCAAAACACTCCGTTGATCTATGGAACTCAATCAGCAGAAGACTTTAGCGTGAGCTATTACGAGAGTGAAGCCGATGCAGCCAATGCAGAAGATCCTATCGGCAACCCAAGTGCTTATTCCAATGCAGGAGTAAGTCCGCTTAGCGTATGGTTCCGTATCGAAGATGAAGATACCGGTTGTTACCGTATCGGTTCGTTTGGCTTGAACGTAGGTAGTGATCCTTCTATTAGTAATCCGAGTAAATTGAGCGTTTGTGATGATAGTGCATTGGCCGCTGATGATGAGATCGGGCTTTTCGATCTTACAGCAGCGATCCCGGAGATCACCAACAACGATACATCATTAAGCGTTTACTTCTATGAAAATGCAGCAGCTTTAGCCGCTGATAACCCGATCGCAGATCCGGAGAATTATCAGAATATTGCTAATGCACAGACTTTAGAAGTTCGTGTGATCGGCGAGAATACGTGTCCGGCTCATACCACCTTAACTTTAGAGGTCACTCCTAATCCGAGTTTAGCTTTAGAATTAGAAGCTATCGAAGAATGTGATGGTGATAATGATGGGTTTACCGAATTTGACTTAGAGGCAGAGATCGATAATATTTTAAATGGAGAGCCTAATGTGACCATTACGTTCCATATTAGTGAGAATGCCGCAAATTTAGGTACTAATCCGATCACCAATACAGATGTCTATAGTACCACCAATATCTATCAAACCATTTATGTACGTGCTGAGAATACCGGTCCTAATGGCAATGATGGTACCGGGTGTTATACGGTGCGTCCTTTAGAGTTGATTCAGATAGCTTCACCGGAGATCCAATTAGAGCTAGAAGATCTCTATGTATGTGATGATGAAAGCCCGAATGGATTTACCTCTTTCGACCTTACTCAGAATGAAGACAATATTTTAGGCGATGTAGACGCGAGTGATCTAGAGATCACTTACCACACTAATGAGCAGGAAGCCATTGATGGAGTCAACGCTATTGCGGTACCAACCAACTATACCAATACGAGCAATGGTCAAACTATTTATGTTCGTTTAGAGAACACCACTACCGGTTGTATCGATACCTTTGGTTTTGATGGGGACAATAGCTTTACCTTAAATGTAAATGAATTACCACCGTTAAGCTACCCAACCGATCTCAATGTCTGTGATGATGATTATGACAATGATCCTTATAGCAGCACCCTTTTTGATCTTACTGTAAAAGAAACCGAGATCTTTGGAGGAGTGCCGGCAGTACCATCTCAATACGAGTTTACCTATTATGCCAATGCAGAAGACCTTAATAACGGAATTGCGATCGATACTCCGGAAGGATATGAAAATATAGCCAACCCACAAACCATTTATGTGGTGGTTGAAGATACTTCGGGAACCACAGTACAATGTAGTGCAGAGGTTAGTTTCGATCTTCAGGTTTTACCATTACCAAGTCCATCGACAACCGATCCTGATGTATTACGTCAAACCGCTTGTGATGATGATAACGACGGAGTCGCTTTAGACCCTTTCGATCTTAGCTTAAGTGGTCAATTGATCAGTCAGGGAGAAAATGTAACGATCAGTTATTACAAAACACTTGAAGCGGCAGAAGATGAAGATGCAGCCGAACTTATTGGTACGCCAACCGCTTATCTCAATGAGCCGAGTTACAATGAAGTCGATCAAACCGGCGCACCTACCAATGTACAGGTGATCTATGCCCGTGTCGATAGCAATGCCACCGGGAACTTCTGTTATGTGGTGGTTCCTTTTGAATTGGTAGTGCAACCGGTACCGGTCTTGAATGAAGCTATCGACGACCTAGCCTTTGGATATACCGTATGTTCAGACGATGCCGGCGGACTTACCGGAGCTTTCTATCCGGAAGATGTAGCCGGGCAAGTGTACGATTATAACGGTGGGGACTTTGATACTTCACTTATCGTTCCATTATTAGATCAAAACACCCCTACTAACGGAGTGATCGAGGATTATACCTTAAGCTTCCACTTTAGCGTAGCAGATGCATTAGCCGGAGAGAATGCTGTACCTTTTGGCTATCAGGCCTCTAATGGCGAGCAGTTCTATATCCAGTTAACCCATACCTTAACCGGTTGTATGCTTACTGAAGAAAGTGACTTGGGTATTTTACATATCAATGTAGCGCCAAGACCAACTATCGCCGATGTAGACCTATCGAGAATGCTATGTTCTAATAATGAAGGAGAAGATACCGCTACGATCAACTTGCAAGATTTCGATACTAATATCGATAATAATGCCACTCCGCCTACCACCGAGGTGTATTATTACGCTAGTGAAGTAGATTATGACAACGGGGACCGAATCCCGGAAACAGCAGAATCAACTTACCTAGCGAGTGATGGCGATGTGATCTATGCTGAAGTGATCAATACCGATACCTTCTGTACCAGCACCAATGTAGTGATGATCCCGATCACGGTAGATGCACGTCCAAGTGTAGATATCAGTGATTATGATCAGTTGTATATCTGTGTAGACAGCGATCCAAGCACACCGGTAACCGATGGTGATTATAGTGCTATTATTATTGACACCGGACTTGATGCCACTGCTTATAGCTTTGAATGGACCTATGGCGGTACTGTACTTGCCGGAGAGACCGGCCCTAGCATCACCGTAGGAGGCGGAAGCAGCAATCCACTACAAGCAGGAGACTATAGTGTGCAGGTATTCGATCTAAATACCTTAGATGAGAACAACAATAACTGTGGAAGTGATATTGATACGGTCACGATCTTAGAGAGCAACCCACCGGAGTTTGAAGTAGCACCAACTTCTTTAGGCTTTGAAGGAGAGCATAGCTTACAGGTATTTAATGTAAGCGGAATCGGAGAGTATGAATTCAGTATCGATAATGGACCTTGGGTAGATCTTTCAGGTGTAACGATCGACTTTGACGGGCTATCAGCAGGAACGCATATTGTTTACGGAAGAGATAAAAACGGATGTGGGGTGACCGCCTCAGAGGTGATCTCGTTTATCGACTTCCCACCATTCTTTACCCCGAATGATGACGGGTATAATGATTACTGGAACATCATTGGTCTCGATACTCCGCTCAACCGAGGGGCTAAGATCTTTATCTTCGATCGCTACGGGAAACTCTTAAAACAGTTAAGCCCAAGCTCAAGAGGATGGGATGGCACCTATAACGGTAACCCATTACCTTCAGGAGATTACTGGTTCAGTGTAGAATACCAAGACCCGGGAATCCCTCAAGAAGACGGTAGCCTGGCAGAGCCTAC
>NZ_AUHX01000012.1 GCF_000423405.1 Mesonia mobilis DSM 19841
TGAAATTAATCTTTTTTAGTAAATTGTGCAACAAGCACAATGGCTATAAGTAATTGCGACTTGGTTTTTTCATTCAAGTCGCTATTTTTTTTAATTACTTATTAAAATAGTTGCTATCTATAAATTTCCATTAATTAAAAAAATACCGACAAATATGCGTCATAAATTTTTAGACTCATAACTTCTTTACAAGACAACGATCATTTATTGATTCAGGTCAAGAGAAAACAGGTTAGTGACTGCTTATTTTTGTGATATCAAATTTTAAAAACAGATATCATGAAAAAGATCATTTTTATTCTCTTAGCTTTTATTAGTCTAACAGCTTTTAAAACCATTCAAAAAACTTGGGTAAACGACGATCCGCATACGCAACTAAATTTTGAGGTTACCCACTTGGGTATTAATCAAATTTCTGGAGCTTTTACAGATGTAGATATTACCTTGAATGCTAAAAAGAAAGATTTTAGTGATGCAAAATTTCAGCTTACCGCAAAAACAGCTTCTATAGATACACGTGTTGAAGCACGAGACAACCACCTAAAAAGTGCCGATTTTTTCAATGCTGAAAAATTTAAAACCCTAAACTTTACAAGTTCTTCCATAAAAAAGGTGAAAGATAACACCTATCAAATTTCAGGAGAATTAACAATGCATGGTGTTTCAAAAGAAATCACGCTCGACGCAATTTATCGTGGTCATCAAAAGAATCCTGCAAATAATAAAGTAGCTGAAGCTTTCCAGATCACAGGAACTTTAAAAAGATCTGATTTTAACATAGGTAACGATTTTCCTGAATCTTTAATTAGCGACGAAGTTAAGATTGAAGCGAATATTGAATTTATTCAGCAATAAATAATTAAGCCGTGAAAAAAGATTCTTATCACATTCCGCAAGAAACTCGTATTGGTCACGTACATTTAAAAGTTTCTGATCTTCAAAAATCACTCGACTTTTATTGTGGTTTATTAGGTTTTAAACTTACTCAAATGTATGGTGATCAAGCGGCATTTGTATCGGCAGGAGGCTATCACCATCATATTGGCTTAAATACTTGGCAAAGTCAAAATTTCCCTCCGGCTAATAGAGATGGTGTTGGGCTTTATCATTTAGCTATTTTATATCCAACTCAAAAAGACCTTGCGACTATTTACAAAAGGTTACACTTACATAGTGATTTAAGAATAGGAGCTTCAGATCACGGCGTTTCTCAAGCACTTTATATAAGAGATCCAGACGATAACGGAGTTGAACTTTATTGGGACAGGCCTAAAGAAGAATGGCCAAAAACTTCAGAAGGTGAATTAGCAATGTTTACTAAACCGCTTCGCTTAAAAGAATTATTAGAATTGGCAGATTAACGCTAAAAGTGCTATTATTATGAACAGAAAAAATTTTGTAAAAACTATGATCGCAGGAGCTGCTGTAGGATCTTTATCTACATTACATAAAATAACATCAGATTTAAAAGATAGTGAAAAACTAATGCCGGCACTTTTTGTGGGACACGGCTCTCCGATGAACGGAATTTTAGATAACGAATTTTCACAAAAATGGTCAACGCTTGCAAATAAAATTCCGAAACCCGCTGCTGTTTTAGTCGTTTCTGCACATTGGTACACGAAAGGCACAAAAGTTACCGCAATGGATTTTCCGGCGACGATTCATGATTTTGGTGGTTTTCCCAGAGAATTATTCGAAGTTCAATATAAAGCTCCCGGAAATCCTGAACTTGCCAAAGAAACTTCAGCATTAATAAAAAGTACTTCTGTTGAATTAGATCACGAATGGGGACTAGATCACGGAGCTTGGGTAATTGTAAAACATATGTACCCGAACGCAGATATTCCCGTTTTACAATTAAGTATCGATTGTACCAAACCACCAACCTATCATTATCAATTAGCGCAAGAATTGTATGAACTTAGAAAAAAAAGGGTTTTAATTATTGGTAGTGGTAATATGGTTCATAATTTAAGAATGGTCGCTTGGGATAAGATCAACGATAATTATGGTTACGATTGGGCTTTAGAATTAAATCAAAAATTTAAATCGTTAATCGAAAGTAAAGATCACGACTCGTTAATTCATTATAAAAATTTAGGACAAGCAGCAAATCTAGCCATTCCTAGTCCAGATCATTACTTACCGCTACTCTACACGCTAGGCTTACAAGGTAAAAAAGATGAAGTTTCATTTTTTAATGACAAGGCTGTAGCAGGTTCACTAACGATGACTTCTGTTGAATTAAATTCGCTTTGATATAAATAAAATATCATTATTTTTCGGCATTTAATTTAGTTCTTAGAATTCAGCTAATTGATATGACGTGCTAAAAACCCAAGCAAATCGAAGGAGTAGTTCTTTAGTTAATTTGTTAAAGTTTTCTATATATTTGAAAAAATTAAACACCCATGAAATATATAGCTTCAATTTTAATCATTTTAGCTTTAACCGTAAGTTGTAAAAAAGATGTAAATCCCGTAAAAGTAGATCCAAGACCGTTAGGAGATATTAATGTGGTTATCAATTCACCTAAAATTAAAATTGACAGTTTAGCTATTTTCAGTATTGATGCTAAAAATAAAGTGATCGAAACTACAGAGTTTGATACCCTTAAGTTTAATTTAACTGAACCTTTAAACGATATCTATAAAATAGAATTTTTTAGCGAAAAGCATATCACCCCAACTCAAGTCTGGCTTGATGGAGAGAAAACTATTTTGAATATTCAGGTAGATAGATTTGCCAAAGTAAAAGAAGTTAAGAACTCACCTTTACACGATCATATTAATCAATATTCTAAAAAATTAGAGGAGTTATATAAAGATCCCGTTGAAAACAACGAAAAAATAGATGCTTATCTATTACAGCAAATCGATGAGTATAAAAACTCTCCTTTTGCCTTTTCTCCGGCAGAAGTCTATTATTATAAAAACAAAGAAGATCTTCAAAAACTAAAAAAGCTCGATAGCTTACTTAATACGGTTGCTAAGAAATTTAATAACCATAAAATAAATATTCAACCACTTGTAAAAAAATCTATCGAAAACTTCTAATACCTAATTATCATGATCGGGATTGTATTTATCTACTTCGTCGGAAAAAAATTCTATACCCTTGCTGAAGAAAAAAATAAGAAAAAGTGGCCTTACGCCATTCTTGGCGTACTTAGCTATTATTTTGGTTTAGTAACCGGCGGAATTCTATTAGGTATCCTTTTAGAGATTTTTATGCCGGGAACAATAGATTCTACGATATGGCTTTTAGTTTACTTTGCATTCCTTTTGGGTTATTGGCTTGTTTCGGGTTATATTGGATATTTAGATATGCTTGGCAAGGTGATGAGACTATAGAACCAAACGATTTACATACCGAAAACTTAGAATAAAATTCAGTTAAAATTGGTATCTTGCTATCCTCAAAATTAGATCGATGCGATACCTACTTTTCTTTATTTTATTTAGTATTTTTCAGTTTTCTAACGCGCAATTACTTTCAGGAAAAGAAAAAAATTATACCCGTAAAGACTCTCTTCGTGGCTCGTTAAGGCCAGAAAGAACAGACTACGACGTAAAGAAATATGATCTATTCGTAAAAGTAGATCCTGAAAAGAAATACATTTCCGGTGTTAACAAAATCAGTTTTAAAACTTCAGCAAAACTACCAAAACTACAGATCGATCTGTTTGAAAATATGAAGATCGATTCTATTCTTTTCCGTGGAAAAAAATTAAAATTCAACAGAGAATTTAATGCTGTTTTCGTTGAATTTGAAAAAGCGATCAAGAAGAATAAAAAACGAACCATCGATGTTTATTACTCCGGTAATCCAATAATTGCCAAAACTCCGCCTTGGGATGGTGGCTTTATTTTTACCAAAGACCAAAACGGCAAAGATTGGGTAAGCGTTGCCGTACAAGGTACCGGAGCGAGTTTATGGTATCCTAATAAAGACCATTTAAGTGATGAACCTGAAGAGGTTGAAATTCATATCGCAGCTCCAAAAGATTTAGTCGCCGTTTCTAACGGTAGATTGATGGGCAAAGAAGAATTAGATAAAAACTTCACACAATGGAACTGGAAAGTCGTGAACCCGATCAACAACTACAACATCATTTTAAATATTGGTGATTACGTTAATTTTTCAGATCAATTTCAAGACTTAGATCTAGAGTATTACGTCCTTTCATACAATTTAGAAAAGGCGAAAAAATCGTTTCAAGAAGTGCAACCGATGATGGACTGTTTTTACGAAAAAATTGGTCCCTACCCTTTTCCTGAAGATTCTTACAAATTAGTAGAAACTCCTTTTCTCGGGATGGAACATCAAAGTGCCGTGGCTTACGGTAATGGTTTTAGCTTTGGTTATCGTGGCAGCGATCTTTCGGCGACCGGCGTTGGTTTAAATTGGGACTATATTATTATTCACGAATCGGGTCACGAATGGTTTGGCAACAGTATTACCGCAAAGGATATTGCCGATATGTGGATTCACGAATCGTTCACTTCTTATACAGAAGCGATTTATATCGAATGCCGTTGGGGACTCGAAAAAGCGCTCACTTACCTTAACGGAGTAAAACGTACAATGGTAAGAAACAACAAACCGATTATTGGCGATTATGGCGTAAATGCTGAAGGTTCTGGCGATATGTATTTTAAAGGCGCCAATATGATCAATACGTTACGTTTTGTGATTAATAATGACGAAAAATGGTGGAATATATTGAATAATTTCACTTCAGAATTTAAACATACCACCACAGATACCGAAAGTGTAGTTGCTTTTTTTGAAGCGGAAACCGGTCTAGAATTAACTCCGTTTTTCGATCAATACTTGCGTTACACAAAATTACCTCAACTTCAGTTTAAAAAGGAAAAGAATGTTATTTCTTACCGCTGGAAAACCGATGTCAAGAATTTTGAAATTCCGGTTGAACTTTCTAATGATGCTGAAGAAATAAGAATCTACCCAACCAATAAATGGCAAGAATTAGATCAAGAAATTTCAACTAAACATCTAAAAGTAAACCTGAAAAAATTCTATATCACGACCAATTTAGAAGAAGTTTTGAAAAAATAGAAACCGCAAAAAATTAATTTAATCAAGTCTCGCTTTCAACGTATTTAAACGGTTAATTTTACCGGTATGCGTTTCTTCAAATTTTTCAACAAAATAGATCTTCTTCGGTTTTTCGAACTTGTCTAATTTTTTAGATTGCTGAATTTCTTCTTTTAAATGCTGCAGCACTTCTTCACTAAAAGCCGCTTCAACAAACAGAATTAATTTTTCTCCTAAAGCATCATCGGGCAATGAGGTCACAAAAAATCGTTGTAAAATGATATTTTGAAGTTTTTTTTCTACTTCTTCCGGATGTATTTTTACTCCACCGCTATTAATTACGTGATCGATTCTGCCTTTCCAGAAGAATTTTTTATAGGTCACCAATTCAACCACATCATTGGTAACGATGGTTTCATCGGCAACCATTGGCGCTTTGATCACTAAACAATTTCGGTCGTCTTGCGCAACAGTTACATTATTTAGCACTTTAAACGGAAGCTGTTTTTTTCTGCTTTTTTTAGAATTAATTCGGCGTGCAGCAATATGTGTGACGGTTTCGGTCATTCCGTAAGTTTCGTAAATCTTAGTAGGAATACCTTGTACTAATCTTTTTAAAGGAACAGAAACGGCGCCACCACCCACAATTAACTTTTTGATTAAATGAAGTCTTGCTAACGAATTATCGAGCTGAAAGGGCGTCATTGCACAAAAATCGTAGCGTTTAAAAACCTGATCTATCGGATTTGATTTTGGCTGAACGCTATCGATATGCCAACCTAGAACCATCGCTCTTACCAACATCATTTTACCGGCAATGTAAGAAGCTGGTAAACAAAGTAAAGCGGTAGTTTGCTCTGGCAGTTTAAAGAATTTACCGGTAGCTTTTGCGCTATTAACCATAAATTCTTTACTTATTTTTATAATTTTTGGCGTTCCGGTAGAACCAGAAGTTTTTACTTCAACAAAATCTCGTTCATCTAACCAATCTAAAATAAATTCTCCTATTTGCTCTTCGTAAGGTTCGCCTTCATTAATATATAAATTAGCCAGTTGAATTAAACCGGCCTCATTCAGTTGGTTTTTGTTAAACTGAAAATCTTCGTGAAGTCTTGGGATAAAATAGTCGTTATATTCAGTCATAACCAAATATGAGATTTCGTTTATAATTTAGCGTTACTAAACCAATAAATTAAAATTAAATTTCTTCAGCAGATACTTTTTCTGTTTCAAGAATAGGAACAGGACCAATTAGTTTCTCTTTCCAGTTTTTCCATTTATAGACTTTTGCCATAATTAAAAGAAAGATAGGATAAATAATAATGACCGGCAAAATCACTTGAAAACCTGCGGTTGGGTTAGAAACGTCTTTCAGAATAGATTCTGTTTGGAAAGCCGTCCAATCTGCGGTAACCAATAAAACTCCTATTAAATTATTCCCCGCATGAAAACCAAGTGCTAATTCCATCCCTTCATCCATCAAAGTAATGATCCCTAAAAATAACCCGGTACCGATGTAATAGATCATAATAATATTACCTAGTTTGGTTACTTCAGGATTAAAAAAATGTAATCCGCCAAAGATAAATGAAGTGAGCAATAACGGGAACCAACGATTTTTAGCTAACAATCCAAAACCTTGCATCAAATATCCTCTAAAGATATATTCTTCCATGCTTGTTTGGATCGGAACCATTAAAATTGCAATGATGCATAAAATCGTAAAAGAAACCGGTTCAAAATTAATTACGTAATTATCCGGGGTAGAAGAATAATCCCAATAAGTAGTTACTGCTGTGAAAATTGCAATTAAAGAAAAACCGAAGGCAATACGCTTCCAATCTACTTTTCGTCGGGTTGTCGTGACAGTTTTAAATGGTTGTTTGTGCAGAAATTTCACCACTAAATAAATCCCTAACATTCCAAACACAAAAGAGAGCAATAATAAGAAAAGGTTGAGATTAGAATCTAAAACCTGCATTAATTCTGCTTCTGTGGCTCCCATTATTTCGAATCCTTTTTTGTAAAAAACGGCAAAGGTAAATGGTAATTGACCGATCACTGAAGCTATAATTATAATGAACGATCCTACAAGATATCTCCAAAAATCATGAGCATACTTCGATGCTTGTGCTATAAACATAAATTATAAAATTGAATTTACATCCCATTTTTTTTCGGGTGCATAAGTTATATATTCTCCTTTAACCTCTAACGGACTTTCAATATTATTGGTGTACAAACTACCGGTACCAAGACCTTGCGGCATATTGCTATTTTGCATAAATGTAAATTGCGAAATTGCATTTAACCCAATGTTGCTTTCTAAAGCGCTGGTAATCCACCAACCGATATTTTGCTTTTCCGCTAAATCTATCCATTCTTGCGTACCTTTAAAACCACCGATTAAACTTGGTTTTAAAATAATGTATTGCGGTTGTATGGTTTGTAGAAGTTCTTCTTTTTTTGTTACAGAAAATACACCAATTAATTCTTCATCTAAAGCAATAGGCAGCGGCGTTTTAGCACATAATTTTGCCATTTCTGAAAACTGACCTTGCTTAATGGGTTGCTCAATGCTGTGCAAATCTAATTCACTTAAACGTTGAAGTTTTTGCAAAGCTTCTTGAGGCTGAAAAGCTCCGTTAGCATCTACGCGTAATTCTATTTCTGAAGCTGAATATTTTTTACGAATTGATTGAAGCAAAGCGATTTCTTTATCAAAATCGATCGCACCAATTTTCAATTTAATACAAGAAAACCCCTGTTCTAATTTCTGCTGAATTTGCTCATGCATAAAAGTTTCTTCACCCATCCAAATAAGTCCGTTAATCGGGATTCCTTTTTCACCATTCGTAAATGCTGAAGGAAATAATTGAAACGGATCTTGTGACTGAAGCGATAACAATGCCATTTCTACCCCAAACTGAATGGAAGGAAATTCAACTAACTCGGCCAACAACTCATCTTTTGGTAAATGAATGTTTTGGCACGTCCATTTTAGTTTTTCTTCATAATCGGGACGATCGTCGATGCTTAGTGTTCGTAAGATTCCGCATTCTCCGATCCCGAAATTATTTTCTTCTTCTAAAATTAAAAACCAGGTTTCTTTGGTAGTAAGAACGCCCCGCGAAGTTCCGCTAGGGCGTTTAAAATTTAGTGTGTACTTTTTGTAGCTTGCTTTCATTTAACTTCGATACTCTCGCCGATTGGTAATAAATACAATTCTTTATTTTTCATCTTGAATTTATCTTTGGCTAAATTATGATCTATTTCAATAAAACCAAAAGTATCGTAGTGACATCCTAGAATTTTATCACATTCAATAAAATCGCTGGCAATAATCGCATCATCAACATCCATTGTAAAGTTATCGCCAATTGGCAAGACTGCTAAGTCTAATTTTGTACGCATCGGGATAAGCTTCATATCTAATGTTAAGGCAGTATCACCGGCGATGTAAAGATTTCCTTCTTCAGTTTCAAATACAAAACCTCCTGGTTGGCCTCCATAACTTCCGTCGGGAAAAGAGCTACTGTGATGTGCAACGACATATTTTACTTTTCCGAAATCAAAATTCCAGCTTCCGCCATGATTCATCGGGTGAGCTTCGAACCCTTTAGATTCGTAATGAGAAGCTATTTCTGCGTTACTCACAATTTTTGCTCCGGTGTTTTTAGCGATCGCTTCAGCATCTAAAATATGATCTTGATGCGCGTGAGTTAAGAAAATATAGTCTGCTTTTAAGTCTTTAATATCTACTTTGTCTTTGGCAAGATCGCTTCCGGTAATAAATGGGTCTACAATAATATGTTTTCCTGCTACTTCGATAGCAAGTGAATTTTGCCCGTAAAAGGTAACTTTCATAATGTTTAGTTTTTAAGCAGTAAAATAATCAATTTTCAATTTTTACTCAACCTATTCACATTATAATAACATTTGAATTTAGTATACACTGAAATACAGATAATTACCCACTACAAGGGATGTTTTCATACATAATTAATGAGTAGGTTTACAACAACTTAACTATGATAGTTCCCAAATTTATTATCGTAATTTTGTTTGCTTTAGCGGTTTGTTTAAAAGCCTTCAGAAATGAAGGCTTTTTTTATAAGTGAACAGCAATTAAAAACAGTATTGAAAAGAAAAATGTGCTTAAGGCAACTTTTTTTAATTCAGGATCTAAGTCTTTCGGAGTGGTGTTTTTCGCAACAACATTCAAGTGAATGAATAATGGAATAAATGCTACTAAACTTAATAATAAGTAATAATTTTCTTTTAAGATGATAAAAATAAGTTGTGACAATAAAGCGAAAATAATGATCGAAAAGTGATAGATTTTTGCTCTTTTTCCTCCTAATTTCACCACCAATGTATTTTTACCGGAATTAGCATCGCTTATGCGATCACGCATATTATTTAGGTTTAAAACCGCAGTACTCAATAAACCAACAGCAATCGCCGGAAGAAAAATTTGCAGCGATAGATCTTGATAGTACAGAAAAAAACTTCCTGCAACGCTCAATAAACCAAAAAACAAAAACACAAATACGTCGCCTAGACCGCGATAACCGTAAGCAGATTTACCAACGGTGTATTTTATCGCTGCTCCGACAGATGCTAAACCTAATACAAAAAACAACAGTGAATAAGCAAAATTCTCTTTTCCGAAGGCTAAATAAATTAAGATCAATGCGAAAATCATGGTAATAACCGAGGTAATGATCATCGCTTTCTTCATTTCTTTATCGGTAATAATTCCGCTTTGGAGCGCGCGCATCGGTCCGATCCTCTCTTCGTTGTCGGTACCTTTTACTCCATCACCATAATCGTTGGCAAAATTTGAAAGTATTTGTAAGCCCAACGTGGTTAAAATCGCAAACACAAAAATTGCCCAAGAAAAAGTATGATATTCTACAGCAAGTGCGGTACCGGTGATAATCCCTGCAATAGAAAGTGGTAACGTTCTTAATCGTGCGGCCGAAACCCAAGTTTTAATCTTAACTCCCATTACCTGGCCATTGAAGTTTTTATTAATATCTCTTTGAATAGATCTGAAGTATTCGCACCATTTGCTCCTACTCCTTTCCCTTTGGCATCTACTTCTCGTAATTTCTCTACAATGCCACTTACTTCTTTCATTTTATAATTTCTGGCGGCAACCGCGTAGTCTTTTACAAAAAAAGGATTTATGCCTAAGGTTTTTGCTACATTACCTTTATCGTGGTTCGCTAAACTATGGTACTTCAAGATCTTCGTAAAAAAGCTGAATAAAATAGCAGTGGTTTGTAAAATAGGATGCTCTTTTGGGTTTTGTGAAAAATAATCGATAATTCGAAAAGCCTTTTTAAAATCTTTTTCACCCAAAGCTTTTTGCAGCTCAAAGTTGTTGAAATCTTTACTGATCCCGATATTTTCTTCAATAAGTTCTGGTGTAATTTGTGAACCTTCCGGTAAAATAAGTTGTAGCTTCTCTAATTCATTATTGATCTTGCCAAGATCGGTTCCTAAAAATTCAACTAACAATAAAGAAGCTTTCGGCGTAATGGTATAGTTTTTCCCTTTCAATACTTTACCAATCCAATCGGGTATTTGATTGTCGTATAAAGGTTTACTTTCAAAAACCACACAGGTTTTATTCAGCGTTTTGTATAAAGCTTTACGCTTGTCCAGTTTTTTATATTTGTAACAAATCACCAGAATGGTTGAAGGCTGCGGATTTTCAGCATACTTCACCAATTTCTCGATGGTACGCGATAGATCTTGCGCTTCTTTTACGATAAGCAACTGGTATTTTGCCATCATCGGGAAACGCTTTGCAGAAGAAATAATATCGTCTACGCTTACATCTCTACCATATAAAACCGACTGATTAAAGCCTTTTTCTTCTTCACTGAGTAAATTTTCTTCAAAATAATTGGCTAAACTATCGATATAATAAGGCTCTTCACCCATTAAAAAATAGATAGGTTTTAGCTCGTCTTTTTTTATATCTGCTACAATTTTCTTTACTTGCTCCATAAAAGCGCTACAGCCTAAGTTGTACTAGTTAGATGATAAAACTTAACTTTCCGTCGTATCAATTTCGGTTCAAAAATAGCGAAAATAAAACGGCTATTTTCGATGAACTCCGAAAAAAATTCATCATTCTTACCCCGGAAGAATGGGTGCGACAACATACGATCCAGTATTTAATTCAGCAGAAAAATTACCCAAAACAACTTTTAAATGCCGAAAAACAACTCAAAGTAAATGGCTTAACGCGACGCTACGATATTGTGGCTTACAATCCTAACGGAAGTATTAATTTAATTGTTGAATGTAAAGCGCCGTCTATTAAGATCACACAAGATACTTTCGACCAAATTGCTCGTTATAATTTAGCTTTAAAAGCAGAACAATTGATGGTCACTAACGGAATGAATCATTATTTTTGCGAAATGGATTATGAGTTAGAAAAATATCATTTCTTACGCGAAATTTCGTCGTATTCTCTTTAATTTGCAATCGTGAAAATTGCCGTCGTCATCTTAAATTGGAATGGGAGAAAATTGCTTGAAACTTTTCTGCCATCTGTAGTTAACTATTCTGAAGAAGCTCAAATCTATCTTGCCGATAATGCTTCAGAAGATGATTCTGTGGCTTATGTTGAAGAGAATTTTCCACATATAGAAATTATTCAGAATAAAGAAAATGGCGGCTATGCAAAAGGATATAACGATGCGCTAAAGTATGTTGAAGAAGATATTTTCATCTTATTGAATAGTGATGTTGAAGTAACTGAAAATTGGCTTCAGCCTTTATTATTTCATTTTGAAAATCATCCAAAAACAGCTATTCTTCAGCCTAAAATTTTAAGCTACCAAGACAAAGAAAAGTTTGATTATGCCGGTGCTTGTGGTGGTTTCGTCGATAAATTAGGTTACCCTTATTGCCGCGGAAGAATTTTTGCAACACTCGAAGAAGATGAAGGTCAATATAATAAAGCGCAACGCATTGGCTGGGCAAGTGGAGCGTGTTTTGCAATTCGAAAAAAGGTGTTTTTTGAAACCGGTAAGTTTGATGAAGATTATTTTGCACATCAAGAAGAAATTGATCTTTGTTGGCGTGCGCACCATTTAAATTATGAAATTTGGGCAATACCGGAAGCAAAAGTTTATCATTTAGGCGGCGGAACTTTGCACGCGATGCATCCTAAAAAAACCTATTTAAACTTTAGAAACAGCCTTTTTAACTTGGTAAAGAATAAAAAGAAACACGTATTTCTAAGTATTTTCACTCGAATGCTTTTAGATGGTTTAGCTGGCATTAAGTTTGTTGCTGAATTAAAACCAAGGCATTTTATTGCTATTCTTAAGGCGCATTTTAGCTTTTACAGGCAATTGAATAAAATGATAAAAAAAAGAAATACGAATTACAATAAAGAAAATTTCAGTCCGTTAAAATCTATCGTATGGCAGTATTATGTTGAGAAAAACACAAAATACAGCGCTCTAAAAAAACCCGCGCTAAATAATTGTTAATCCTTGACTTGAATATTGCTTTTTTAATAGCTTTGAACCAATAATTAACATTTTTAAAACAACTTATGATGAATAGAGTTTTTTTATTTTCTGTACTATCAGTATTCATGTTCACTTCGTGTGTATCTAAAAAGAAATATGCTGAGCTTGAAGAAAAACAAAAGGAGACTCAAGATTTGCTAGATACGGCAACGATTAAGCTAAATTCTTGTTTAGACGAAAAAGAAACCAGAGTTACTTATCTAGAAGATCAGGTAAATACTTTGAAAAAGACCAATAACGCTTTATTAACTAACCAAGGTGATTTAGCGACTTTATCTAAAAAAGGAGCTGAAAATTTAGAGCGTTCTTTAGAAAGCATCAAAGAGAAAGATCTTCAGATCAAAACAATGCGTGATGCGATTAACAAAAAAGACTCTGTAACCTTAGCTTTAGTAACGAGTTTAAAAGGTGCTTTAGGTAACATTAACGATGAAGATATCGAGATTAATGTTGAAAAAGGAGTTGTTTTCGTTTCGATCTCAGACAAACTTTTATTTAGAAGTGGTAGCTACCAAGTTTCTAACCGTGCAAGAGAAGTATTAGGTAAAGTAGCAAAAGTTGTGAAAAACAAGCCAGATTTTGAATTTATGGTTGAAGGTCACACCGATGCAGATCCTATTAAAACGGAATGTATTCAAGATAACTGGGATTTGAGTACTAAAAGAGCGACTTCTATTGTTAGAATCTTACAAAACGAATTTGGCGTAGAACCTTCAAGAATGACAGCTGCCGGAAGAAGCCAGTACGTTCCTGTATCTTCTAACGATAATGCTGAAGGTAAAGCTGCTAACCGTAGAACAAGAATTGTTGTGCTACCTAAGTTAGACCAATTTTACAATATGATCGAAGAAGGAATGAAAGAAGCTTCAAACAAAAAATAATTGAAGAAAATTCATTAGAATAATATTGAAAAAGCTACTCAAATCGAGTAGCTTTTTTTATGCTTTAAAGAAAGGCTCGTATTGCAACACCCGAAAATCTAAAGTATTCATTTCAGGATTTTTCTGTTTTAAGTATTTATAATGCTGCATACTTCCTACAGCTCTATTGGCTGCTCCCGATGGCGCGGTTAGTGAAACGGTGGTAATTGTTCTTTCTTCTAGATTAAATTCGTGAATTCTTGGCACCTCATCACTCATTCTTTTTAGCTGAATTTCCTTATGGTCGCGAATATGTTTTCTGAAAAAATACTCTGGACCGTTTTTGCTGTTTCCTCCGGTAAAAAGTAAAGTTTCTACAGATGGATTTTCTTTTAAGATCTGAATCATATTCCGAAGTTTCACTTCTTTCATTCCTAAATCGGAAGCGTCGATTTTCTCGCGCATCGCATATTCTACCATATCACAAATCCCGATTTGGTGAGTTTGCAGAAAATCTTTTCGTTGCTGAATGGCTTCTTGAGTCGTTTCAAACTTTAGATTCAGATTAAAAATTCTGTTGAGGATAATCCATAATTGTCCGTCGCGACTTCCGTAGCAAAAATTCACGTCACCTTCTTTAAATTCTCCCATCGTGAATCTTGGTGGCGGCAACGTACCCACGATTAACTTTTTGGTTCCTTCAGGAATATAAGGTTGATAAGGGTGTGAATGTTTAAACAAGGTATTGGGTTTTATAATGAATATAAAAAAACCTTCCAAATCTGGAAGGTTTTATTTGTTATTTGTTAGTTCACGCTGATTCAAAAAATTTCTTGGGGTCATGCTGGACTTGTTTCAGCATCTCATCAAACATCTAAAAATCAGAATGTGAACCTGAATCGAGTTCAGGGTGACGTGATTATTAACCTCTCGACTCCGCTCGAGGTGACATTTACTTCAACTCAACGACTAGGTCGTCACTAAAGACCATATCTCCTTGTTTTAGGTAGATCTTTTTCACTTCGCCTTCATCATTAGAAGTAATGGTCGTTCCCATTTTCATAGCTTCGATCACAAATAAAGGCTGATTTTTAGTAACCTTATCGCCTTCTTTCACCATAATTTCTGATAATGATCCTTGTAATGGCGCTGCTACTTGCTTAGCATCAGATTTATCGGCTTTTACGTGTTCTACTTTTTCAACTTTTACCGATTTATCTTGTACTTGAATATTTCGGGTTTGTCCGTTAACTTTAAAGAATACGGTCACCATTCCGGCTGCATCAGGTTTGGTGGTAGAAATTAAGGTAATTAGTAAAGTTTTACCACGATCTAATTCAACAATAATCTCTTCACCCGGTTTCATTCCGTAGAAGAAATTTTTTGTTGGAATGTTCATTACCTTACCATATTTCACGTAATGATCGTAAAGATCGGTAAATACTTTCGGGTATAATTTATAAGAAAGGAAATCGGTAATATCCCATTCACGATCCATACCTTCACTAAACTTCTCTTTAAACTCAGCAAATTCTTTTTCAAAATCTACCGGTTCTAAGTGTGAATTTGGTCGATCGGTATACGGTTTTTCTCCTCGTAAAATAATATCTTGTACTTTTTTAGGGAAACCACCAACCGGCTGACCTAAATCTCCTTTAAAGAAATTTTTCACCGACTCTGGGAAAGATAGTGTTTCTCCTTTTTCAAAGAAATCTTCGATCGTTAAGTTATTACTCACTAAATACTGAGCCATATCGCCCACTACTTTACTACTAGGTGTTACTTTAATTACGTTACCAAAAAGCTCGTTTACCTTACCGTACATCTCGGTAATTTCATTAAAACGATCTTTTAAGCCTAAAGATTCTGCCTGCGGAACTAAATTTGAATATTGTCCGCCTGGAATTTCGTGTTCATAAACATCGCCGGTTCCGGCTTTTAATCCAGACTCAAATGGATAGTAATATTCACGAACGCTGCTCCAATAATTAGAATATTCATTTAATTTATGAATATCCATTTTATTCTCTCGCTCTTGATTGCGCATCGCTTCCACTAAAGAATTGAAGTTAGGCTGCGAGGTTAAACCAGACATTCCTGCCAACGCAACATCGACCACATCTACGCCGGCTTCAATCGCTTTAATATACGTTGCCGACTGAATAGAAGAAGTATCGTGCGTATGTAAATGAATAGGAAGCGAAGTTTCACTTTTTAATGCTGAAATTAATTCTGAAGCGGCATAAGGTTTTAATAAACCGGCCATATCTTTAATCGCTAAAATATGCGCACCCGCATTTTCTAGATCTTTCGCTAACTGAATGTAATACTCTAAATTGTATTTATTGTCTTTAGGCTGAAGAATATCTCCTGTATAACACATCGAAGCTTCCGCAATACCTTTTGTATTTTTACGCACGTGCTCAATACTTGGTGCTAACGACTGCATCCAGTTTTGAGAATCGAAAATTCTGAAAATATCGACTCCGTTTTCCCAAGCTTCAGCTACAAATTTTTCAATAAGATTATCGGGATAAGCCGTATAACCAACTCCGTTTGAACCACGAAGCAACATTTGAAATAATATATTCGGAATAGCTTTTCTTAATAATTTTAAACGCTCCCAAGGATTTTCTTTTAAGAAACGCATACAAACGTCGAAGGTTGCGCCACCCCAAACTTCCATACTAAATACTTCCGGATGGTTTTTTGCGAAGCCTTCAGCAACTTTCATCATATCGAACGTACGCATACGCGTTGCTAATAAACTTTGGTGCGCATCACGTAAAGTCGTATCGGTAAAATGAATTTTTTGTTCAGATTTTAACCACTTAGCGAACTCTTCCGATCCTTTTTCAGTTAATAGATCTTTGGTTCCTTTTGGGTAAGCATCTCTATGCTCAAACTTCGGAACTTTTGGTAAAACCAATTTTTTATTAGGATCGGTAAATTTTACATCTTCATTACCATTAACGATTACATTCCCCAAGAAATTCACCATTTTGGTAGCACGGTTTCTTGGTTCTTTAATTTCAAAAAGTTTCGGTGTATTCTTAATATAATTAACAGTGACTTCTCCTCTTCTGAAAGTGTCATCTTTCAAAATATTATCTAAGAACGCCATATTGGTTTTTACACCACGTACTCTAAATTCTGCTAACGCACGACGCATTTTACGACAAGCTCCGTCTAAGGTTCTGCTATTTGCCGTTACTTTTACCAACATCGAATCGAAGAACGGAGAAATACTTACACCTTGATAAACACTACCGGCATCTAAACGAATTCCGAATCCGGAAGCGCTTCTATAAGTCGTGATCGTCCCGTAATCAGGTTTAAAATCGTTTTGAGGATCTTCTGTAGTAATACGACATTGTACAGCATAACCTTGTGTAGAAAGTTTCTCTTGACTTTCAATTTTAATTTGTTCATCAGAAAGTTTGTAACCGCCGGCAATAAAGATTTGAGACTTTACGACATCTACACCGGTCACCACTTCAGTTACTGTATGCTCTACTTGTACACGCGGATTTACTTCAATAAAATAAATACTTCCGTCATCATCGACTAAAAACTCTACGGTACCGGCATTGTTATACTCTACAGCTCCACAAATTGCCAGCGCATATTCGTATAATTTATTTTTAGTTTCTTCTTTTAAGTTATAAGAAGGAGCTACTTCGATCACTTTTTGATAACGACGTTGAACGGAACAATCTCTTTCAAAAAGATGAACCATGTTTCCATGATTATCGGCGATAATCTGAACTTCAATATGTTTTGGATTCTCTACAAATTTTTCAATAAAAACGGTATCATCTCCAAAGGCATTACCTGCTTCACGTTTAGACTCTGGAAAAGCTTTACGCAACTCATCTTCTGTACGGATAACA
Source organism: Mesonia mobilis DSM 19841 (assembly GCF_000423405.1). Taxonomy (GTDB): domain Bacteria; phylum Bacteroidota; class Bacteroidia; order Flavobacteriales; family Flavobacteriaceae; genus Mesonia; species Mesonia mobilis. The sequence goes on from NZ_AUHX01000012.1 coordinate 17,386, forward strand.
CGCATACCGCGACCACCACCACCAGAAGCTGCTTTTAACATCACGGGATAACCAATTTCTTTTGCTTCATCTAAGGCAATATCTACATTGGTAAGTTCTTTTTTATTACTCTGAATAATAGGAACGTTATTCTGAATAGCAACTTGCTTAGCCGTTACTTTATCTCCTAACGATTTTAAAACCGATACTTTAGGACCAATAAAAATAATCCCATTGTCTTCACAAGCTTGCGCAAATTTTGAATTTTCAGAAAGGAAACCATAACCGGGATGTATAGCATCGATATTGTTTTCTTTAGCAATTTCGATGATCTTATCGATATCTAAATAGGGCTTTAAAGGTTCACTATCATCACCAATTTGATAAGCTTCGTCGGCTTTATAGCGGTGTAAAGAATAACGATCTTCATAAGTATAAATACCTACGGTACGAAGACCTATTTCTGTACATGCGCGAAAGATTCTGATAGCAATTTCACCTCGATTGGCAACTAGAACTTTGTTGATTTTCATTTGAAAAGATTGGTTTATAATGATTGAACTTTTAAACTGAATTTACCTCTGAAACCCAGACTGGGTAATATCGTTATTTTTTGGCAAGTTTTAAAATCCTATTCAGAAGATTAGGACTTTTATAACATTATGGAACTTTAAAAAATGTACATTTCTTGCTTCATTCATTTTTAAATTAGCTGAACTAAAAACGGTTATCACCATCTAATAAATTTCCTAGTCCACCCAACAAACTTCCTTCGCCTTTATCTTTACCTCCACCTTGAGGAGCGGCAGCAAAAACCCTACTTGCTAATCGGCTAAACGGTAAGGATTGAATGTAAACAGTACCTGGACCGGTAAGGGTAGCAAACACCATTCCTTCACCTCCAAACAAGGTGTTTTTAATTCCACCTACAAACTGAATATCATAATCTACCGAAGCATCAAAACCAATAATACAGCCCGTATCTACTCTTAATTGTTCGCCTGGAGCCAATTCTTTTACAGCAGTGGTTCCTCCTGCGTGAACAAATGCCATCCCATCGCCTTCTAGTTTTTGCATGATAAAACCTTCGCCCCCAAAAAAACCACGACCAATTTTTTTCGAAAATTCTACGCCTACAGCAACGCCTTTTGCCGCACATAGAAAAGCATCTTTTTGACAAATAAATTTTCCGTTAAAACGATCTAAATCTATTGGAATAATTTTTCCGGGATAAGGTGAGGCAAAACTCACTTTTTTCTTTCCGCTAAGGTTATTGTAAAAAGCCGTCATAAACAAACTTTCGCCTGTTAACAATCGTTTTCCAGCACCGAGAACTTTTCCTAAAAAGCCTTTGTCTTTAGCAGAACCATCTCCGAAAATGGTTTCCATTTGTATGCCGTGATCCATCATCATAAACGAACCGGCTTCAGCAATTACGGCTTCTTGCGGATCTAACTCAATTTCTACGTATTGCATTTCTTCCCCAAAAATTTGGTAATCTATTTCGTGTGCATTCATAACTGTATTTTCGTTTTTATTGATTATTCTTAATAATTGCTACCAGATCTTGTGCTTGCAACACACCCGATTCTCGCCAAACCTGATTTCCTTGTTTAAACAAAATCATAGTAGGAACTCCACGAACTTGGTATTTTGCGGCTAACGATTGATTTTTATCTACATCAATTTTTACAATTTTTAGATCATCACCCAATTCAGCTTTTACTTGTTGAAGAATTGGCGCCAACATTTTACAAGGTCCACACCAATCGGCGTAGAAATCGACTAAAACCGGTACATCTTGAGTAATTATATCTTGAAAACTACTTTTCATATTTCTGGTATTTAAATTCTATATAAAAATAAGCGTTACTTAAATCATCTAAAAGTACTTTCTTATAAATTACTTAATAATCCCCTATTTCCACAGAAAAATAACTTATAAAATTGTTTATTTTTGAAGTATGAAAAATTTTGAGGAGATTAATAAAAATAGCTTCGGAATTCTTTTTGAATCGGTTTCTGAAGGGATTATCGTCGTTAACACAAAACAGATCATTGTCGCCAGCAATGCCTCTGCCAACCGAATGTTTGGCTATGACGAAGGCGAATTAAAAGGGCAACATTTAGACATTCTTATTCCTCAAAAATATGTTCATCATCACGATGCACTGGTCGATAATTTCATGCATTACCATAGCAGTCATCGCCAGATGGGCAGTGGCCGAGACTTATTTGGTTTACGTAAAGACGGGCAACAATTTCCGGTAGAAGCCGGTTTAAATCCGTTTGAGTTAGAAGGTCATCATTATGTGATGGCAATGGTGATCGATATTAGTATTCGAAAAACGCAAGAAAAGCAAATTCTTGATCTTAACAACCAGCTCGAACAAAAAATTGAAATTAGAACCGAAGAGCTTCGCCAAACCGTTTTGGAATTAGAAGATGAGATCATCAAGCGAAAAGAAGCCGAAAATAAAATTAAAGAATCGCTTCGTAAAGAGCGAGAGCTCAACGACTTGAAAACAAAATTTCTTTCACTGGTTTCACACGAGTTTAAAACTCCGCTTAGTGGTATTCTCACATCGACCACACTTATTGGTAAATACACACAAACCGAGCAACAAGAAAAGCGAGAAAAACACCTAAAAACCATCAAAAGTAAGGTTAAATACCTCAACAATATTTTAGACGATTTTCTTTCGGTAGAGCGATTAGAAACCGGAAAAGTTTCTTACAAGTTTAGTAGTTTCCCGCTTAGTAAAGTCACCAATGAGGTGATTTACGATGCCAATATGTTGCTTAAAGACGGGCAAAAAATAAGCTATCCGCAAAATATTGATGATATTGTGTTGGATTTTGATGAAAAAATTCTGGAGCTTATTCTTACCAACCTCATCAATAACGCTATTAAATATTCTCCAGAGCATTCTACCATCGATATTGAAGCTTTTGCTGAAGAAAATTTACTGACGCTAAAAGTAAAAGATGAAGGTATTGGTATTCCGGAAAAAGAACAGAAATACATTTTTAAACGCTATTTTAGAGCAGAAAACGCTTTACTAAATCAAGGAACCGGCATCGGACTCAATATTATTCAAAACCACTTGGAAAACCTTGGCGGAAGTATTAATTTTACCAGTACAGAAAACCAAGGAAGCACTTTTACCGTAAAGCTTCCGCTAACTTCAAACCAATAACCTACTATGAAAACTATTCTTCTTATTGAAGATGACACCGCCTTAAGAGAAAACACCGCAGAACTTTTAGAACTCTCTAATTACGAAGTAATCACCGCTCCCAATGGTAAAATAGGTATTCAAAAAGCTTTACAAGAAAAACCCGATATCGTGGTTTGCGATATTATGATGCCGGAGGTAGATGGTTATGGAGTTTTAGAAGCGTTAGCCAAAAACCAACACACCCAAAACGTTCCGTTTATATTTCTTTCTGCCAAAACAGAACACAAAGAAATTAGAAAAGGGATGGATCTTGGCGCAGACGATTACCTTACCAAACCTTTTGATGAAGAAGAATTAATTAGCGCGGTAGAAAGTAGGTTAGCCAAAGCTAAAATTTTGGCTCAAAATACAGTAGAACCTATTAAAGTTGAAGTTGAAAAAGAAGATGATGTTCGAAATTTAAACGAACTCAAAAACCTTTTTGATGATGAAGGCGAAATCACAACCTATAAAAAAGGTGAACCTATTTATGCGGAAGGTGATCACTCTAATTTTGTTTATTTAATTTTAGAAGGAGTGGTAAAAACACATCAAATGGATGAAAATGGTAAAGAATTGATCACAGCCCTTTTTAAACCAGACGATTTTTTAGGCTTTACTTCTTTTGAAGATAATATTCCTTACCAAGAATCTGCTACTGCGGTAGAAAAAGCAGAACTTGCCGGTATTTCTAAGCAAACTTTAAAAAATATCTTAGAAAGCAACAAAAAAGTTTCGTTAGAATTAATGAATGTACTTACCGACAATTTATCTGAAATTAAGCAACAACTGCTACAAATGGCGTATAGCTCGGTAAAGCGTAAAACCGCACAAACCATTCTTCAGTTTGTAAAAGTATTAGACAAAAAACCTTCAGAAAATATTAAGATCTCTCGGGGCGATTTAGCCAGTGTTGCCGGTATTGCTATCGAAAGTTTAATTAGAACCTTATCGGCATTTAAAAAAGAAGGCCTTATTGAAATTGAAGGAAGAAACATTAAAATCTTAGATATTGAAGGTTTGGAAATGATGGAGTAAATCTTTTAGATCGTTAGACCGATTTTTTTTAAAAGAATTTAGATCGCTTCGCTTTTAGAAGTGAGAATATAGACTTATTAAAATTTAAAAACGCTCCCCTCCTTTTCAAGGAGGGGATTAAGGGGTGGTTGCAATAGGGATAGCAGTGAAAATCCCGCAGTAAATGGTAGCGCTAGCGAAAATTTACGAGGAATTGTAACGTATAGCCCGACCCGATAGGGAATTGCCCAAAACAATAGTGGTATTTCCTAAAATTTTAGAAACCTGACTTTTGTCATTTTTCAACAAGTAGTCTTCATCTACATTTGCTTTATCAAATTAATGTACGAGGAAGATGAACATTTTAATGCCTACTGATTTTTCTGAAAACTCTTGGAACGCTATTAGCTATGCGTTATCGTTTTTTAAGAACGTGTACACGAATTTTTATTTTTTACACGTAGAGCCTACTGAATGGGAACAGAATGAAGAAGACTTGCAGACCGTGCAGGTAAAAGCTAAAAATTCGGCAACCGCTTTTCAGGTGTTGTTAGAACGTTTAGGCAACCAACAACTTAATAATAAACACCAATTTTATACTTCGCTAGAGCGTGGGCATTTTGTAGATACGGTGCGAGAACACGTGCAAGAGCGTGATATCGATTTTATCGTGATGGGAACGCAAGGCGCCAGCGGCTATAAAGAAGCAACGGTAGGAAGCCATTCTACAGAGGTGATCACTCGTGTAAAATGTCCGGTTTTGGTCATACCAGAAAATGCCAACTATCGGGAACCAAAGAATATCACATTTCCTACAGATTTTAATATTTCGTATAAAAACAAAGTAATACATACCTTAAAACAGGTTTGTCATTTTAACGAATCTGCTTTAAGCGTACTTTACCTTTCGAAAAAGAGCGAAGATCTTACAGAAAGACAAGAAGGAAACAAAGCTTACTTAAAAGAACAATTATTTGAGATAGATCACAGCTTTCATTACACCAGAAACGACACTTTAGAAGAAGCCGTACAATCGTTTGTAACTTCTCACGACACGCAAATGATCACGATGATGGCGAAGAATTTAAATTTCTTTCAGCATATTTTATTTCATCCTTTGGCGAAGAAAATAAGTTACCATAAAGAGATTCCGTTTTTAGTGTTACACGAATAATTGAAGAAATATGTGCCAACCACTCATACAAAAATACAATATTCCGGGTCCGCGATACACGAGTTATCCAACCGTACCTTATTGGGATCATCATACTTTTTCTGTGCAGAATTGGAAAAAATCGGTCATCGAATCGTTTGAAGAAAGTAATACCACTGAAGGTATTAGCCTTTACATTCATTTACCTTATTGTGAAAGTATGTGCACGTTTTGCGGTTGCAACAAAAGGATCACCAAACGTCACGAAGTGGAAGAACCTTATATAGCTTCAGTTTTAAAAGAATGGAATTTATACTTAGCCTTTCTACCGGAAAAACCTCGTATTAAAGAGATCCATTTAGGTGGCGGAACGCCAACGTTTTTTTCTCCTGAAAATTTACAATACCTGATTAAAGGAATTTTAAAAGATGCCGATCTAGCTGAAAATTATCAGTTTAGTTTTGAAGGTCATCCCAATAATACTACGCGAGCTCATTTAGAGGCGCTTTACGATGTTGGTTTTAGACGTGTGAGTTATGGCGTGCAAGATTACGATCTAAAAGTACAACAAGCCATTCACAGAATTCAGCCTTTTGAAAAAGTAAAAGAAGCGACAGCAATGGCGCGTGAAGTTGGATTTACTTCTGTGAGTCACGATATTATTTTCGGTTTGCCTTTTCAGAGTATTGAAGCGGTTGAAAATACCATCTTAAAAACGAAAGAATTAATGCCCGATCGCATTGCGTTTTACAGTTATGCACACGTCCCTTGGATTAAAGGAAACGGGCAACGCGGTTACAGCGAAGCGCATTTACCTTCTGCTGAAACTAAACGTACGCAATACCAATTAGGTAAAGAGTTGCTGGAAGAAATGGGTTACATTGAAATTGGAATGGATCATTTTGCTTTGAAAACAGATGATCTTTACCAATCGCTAGAAGCAAAAAAATTACACCGAAATTTTATGGGGTATTCGGCTTCTAAAACGCAATTAATGATTGGCTTGGGAGTTTCTTCTATTAGCGACAGTTGGTACGGGTTTGCGCAAAATTCAAAAAGTATAGAAGAATATCAGCAACGTATTAAAGAAGGGAAATTACCGGTATTTCGCGGACATTTACTCAACGATGAAGATTTAATTATAAGAAAGCACATTCTAAATTTAATGTGCCACCTAGAAACTTCACTTTCTTTTCAGGATGATTTTTTTGAACTGCCTGAAGTTTTAGAACGCCTGGAAGAAATGGAAAACGATCTATTGATCGAAATACAACCCAACTCCTTAAAAGTGACAGAAAAAGGAAGACCTTTTGTAAGAAATATATGTATGGCGTTCGATTTACGCTTGCAACGAAATAAGCCCGAAACAAGATTATTCTCGATGACGGTTTAATAATTTAGGTTAAGTTTATTAGTAGGTTGGTGAACACCCTGAAGTTTTTAATTAAACTGAAGGGTGTTTCCTTTTTTTCAAACACTTTTAAAAATGAACTTGAAACTACTTCGGCCTTGCCATAAAAATTTTCATCTGAAAATTAGTCGCCATATTTCTAGCATTAAACTTAGCGCGTTCGGCTACTTCACCTTCAAAATATTCATCTAAGGTATTTACCCAAAGATTCAGCCAGACACCAAAATGTTTGGCTTCAATTTGATGGTTAAAATTATAATCGACCATAATATGCGCTCGACCGGGTCTGCCGCGATATTTGCCGGCATAAAATAAATTACTTTCCCAAAAATCACTCAACTTCTCTAGGTGGTGATCCCAATCGGTAATCGTATCATTAAAAAAAGAGCCAATCTCGGGATTGGCTCTTACTTTATCGTAAAACCGATGTACAAGTAATTCTACATCGGCTCTATTTTCTAATTCTTTCATAAGCTGTTAAAGCATCATCAAAATTCCGTAGTACAAAATAAATAATAAATTTACAGATACACTTCCTATTAGCGAATTTAATACTTGTTTAGCCGGTAAACATGCTAAGACCGCAGTATTGTAACCCATACTGATCATGACCACTAAAAACAATTGTAACATTTGCCACACGCCGTGACCGGTCATTAAAATAAACATCGCTGCGATAGCTCCTAAACAACTAGAGGCAATGATACCAATTGCAGCACTACCATAATACATTTCTTTAAACTCACCGTAAACTTTTTGATACACAGACATCTTCTTTTGTTTTAAAATTATAGGGTAAAATTACTGCTGAAGCACGGCTTAAAAAATGATATCGGTCAGGTTTAAAAAATCATCAAACATCAAATAAATCTACATTAATTTTAATTTTATTTATTTTTGTTTTAATTTTATTCAATATTAAATTCAATTTTATCAAAAAATGGCTCAACTTCCTGTTAAATGTCCCAGCTGTCAACACACGCTAGAAGTGAGTGAACTTTCTTGCGGAAACTGCGAAACTAAAATTTCTGGTATTTACGGACTTCCGGCTTTAATGCAACTTTCTGTAGAAGATCAAGAATTTATTTTGGCGTTTGTATTATCTGGCGGAAGCTTAAAAAAAATGGCTACTCAATTAGGCAAAAGTTATCCTACCGTAAGAAATATGCTCGATGATATTATTGAACAATTAAACGCAAAGTAAACAGAAGATGAAAAAAATATTATTTCAAGCTTTTAATTTTTATTCTGAAAAAAGACTTTTAACTATTGGTCTCTTAGGCACTATCGCTGCATCGTTGCTCGGTTTTGTTCTTCACGCACGATTTGACGGAGTATTGGATGTGCATTTCGTAAAAAGTATAAAACTTTACGAACCACTGCTCGATAACTTGATCAATATTTTTAGCATTACGCTGTTTATATTTATCGCCGGTAAAATTGTAAATTCTAAAACACGATTGATCGATATTTTAAACGCGTCGCTTATAGCCAGATTGCCTTATTACCTCATTAGTTTAGCGAACATAAATGGCTATATGGCAGATTTATCTGAGCGAATGTTAGGGCTTGCCACTCAGCAACCGGAGGCTTTACAAATTAATCCTCTCGATATTACGGCGATCCTCATTTTTGCTTTTGCTTTCCTCCTATTGCTTATTTATTACATGTATTTACTGTATAAAGGCTATCAAGTCGCCACCAACGCAAAAGGTGCTTTACCTATTGGTTTATTTGTGATCGCTGTGATTCTGGCCGAAGTTATTTCAAAACTCATTATTTACTTTATTGCTTAATCTCATGGAAAAAATTTTACCTGCGCTCTTATTATTCATTTCGAATCTAGTTTTCTCACAAAGCCTTGAAGGTGATTGGCAAGGAAACTTAGAATTTCAAGGGATGAGTTTACCTACCATTTTTCATATCGAAAAAACAGAAGATGCTTATAAAGCAACAATGGATAGCCCGAACCAAAACGCTTACGGCATTCCGATCGATGAAGTAACCTTTGAAAACAATACACTCACCCTTACTCAAAAAGCAGCTCAACTAAAATATGAAGCTACGCTAGTTGATGAAACGCATTTAGAAGGAACCTTTAATCAACGTGGTTTTAGCATTCCGCTAAATCTTGAAAAAATTACTGCGGAAGAAAATGAAACTTCAGCAGCAAAACCTAATCGACCACAAACTCCAAAAGCTCCTTTTCCTTATTTGGAAGAAGAAGTCACTTTTTACAATCCGAAAGCAAAGATCAATTTAGCAGGAACGCTTAGTATTCCTGAAGGAAAAGGCAAATTTCCAGCGGTGATCTTAATTTCGGGTAGCGGACCCCAAAATAGAAATGAAGAATTGTTCAACCATCAACCTTTTAAAGTATTAGCAGATCATCTTACTCGCAACGGAATTGCTGTTTTACGTTACGACGATCGCGGTACTGCAGCTTCAGAAGGAGATTTTGCTAAGGCTACTACCTATGATTTTATAGATGATGCGAAAGCTGCTGTTGAATTTTTAAAAAACCGAAAAGAAATCAACAAGCAAAAAATCGGTGCCATTGGTCATAGTGAAGGTGGTTTTATAGCTCCGGCGCTCACCAAAAAAACCAAATTAGATTTTATCGTTTTAATGGCAGCACCGGGTTTACAAGGAAGTACACTTTTAAATCTTCAGCGTCAAAAACAAGAAGAATTAATGGGCATCAACCCAATGATGACGCTACAGCGCATGCAAGTTTTTCAAGAAGTTTACGATGTGGTTTTAGACACTACCTTAAATAAAGAAGAGACAAAAATCCAAACGAAACAGGTTTTTGCAAAACACTGGGGAAATCTAATTTCTGAAGACCAACTCAACCAAATTGTTGATCAAACCAACACCGAATGGATGAAAACTTTTATTCGCCTAGATCCTAAAACTTATCTAGAACAGGTGAATTGCGAAGTGTTGGCGTTAAACGGAGAAAAAGACTCGCAAGTACCGGCAAAAGAAAATTTGGCGGCCATTAAAGAAAGTGTTGAAAAATCTGGAGAAGAAATTACCATTATCGCTTACCCAAAGCTCAATCATCTTTTTCAAACTGCAGTAACCGGAAGCGTTTCAGAATATAAAGAAATTGAAGAAACCATCAATCGCCAAGTTTTAGAAGATATCACTAACTGGATCAAAGCAGAAACCAAATAGAAACGTAACTTTGCGGTTTTAAACCTGTGATCTTGAAAAAAGCCTTTAGCTACCTTTGGCCATTAACCAAAAAAATAAAATCTGACTTTAGCGGAGAACTAGAAGTTACTTGGTTAAACGGTAAAAAAGTTTTAGATACTAAAAATGCTAATTATTCTTACGGAGCGTTGCATCAAATTTTAGATCTGGCTTTGCAAAAAACGCAAGCCGATCGTGGTGGTCACACTCTAGTTTTAGGTTTAGGTGGCGGAAGCGTTTTACAATTACTGCGGAAAAAATTTAATTTCTACGGAAAGATCACTGCCGTCGAACTCGACTCAAAAGTGATCGAGATCGCTAAAAAAGAATTCAACATTCAGCAATACCAACCTTTAGCAGTAATTTGTGAAGATGCTGAAAAATTCGTTAAACAAAATGATCAAAAATTCGATACCGTAATTGTAGATCTATTTATCGACATTCACGTTCCTGAACAATTCTACCAAGTTGAATTCTGGCAAGATCTTGCGCGATTACTTCAACCCAAAGCCACTGTAATTTTTAACGCTGGTATTGGTGAAAATCAACAGGTAAAAATTAACCAACTTCAGCAAAAAATAAAGTCAACCATTTCATTTGAAAAAATTGAACACGTAAAAGGAACCAATACCTTACTCTTAGGAAATAAAATTTAGCAAAGCCCTTTTCATATATTTCAAAAAATTTATTTTTACATAAAATTATTCATATATGAACTCGAATTTTTCTGAAGCTTCTACTTACGAAGCTCCATCATTAACGCAAGACGAAATTAAAAAAGCGCAAGCCGGCTTTATTACCAAAGTGTACAGTTGGATGACGTTAGCGCTTGTAATTACAGGATTGGTGGCAATTGTAACTGCTTCTACTCCATCACTTCTCAATGCCGTTTTAGGAAATAAAATTATTTTCTTCGGACTTATTATTGGTGAATTTGCTTTAGTAGCTTACTTAACTTCAGCCATTAAAAATATGTCGGCAAGTACCGCAATTGCATTATTTATTGCTTACGCCTCTTTTAACGGATTAACTTTATCGTTTATCTTTTTGGCTTATACGGCAGGATCGATCGCTTCAACCTTTTTTGTAACCGCTGCCACTTTTGCTGCAATGAGCGCTTACGGTTATTTTACCAAACAAGATCTAACCAAAATAGGAAACCTATGTTTTATGGCGCTTATTGGCTTGGTGATCGCTTCGATCGTAAATTTATTCTTTCAGAATGAAATGCTGTATTGGATCGTAACTTATGCCGGAGTTCTTATTTTTGTAGGGTTGACTGCTTGGGACACGCAAAAACTAAAAAGAATTGCTGTTGAAGGAAACGAAAACTCAGAAACAGGTCAAAAACTTTCTATTATTGGAGCGTTGACTTTATACTTAGACTTTATCAACCTTTTCTTATTCTTACTACGTATTTTAGGAAATAGAAGATAAGTTTTTAAAATATAACTTTTCGTCATTCTGAATTTATTTCAGAATCACATCAAACTCTTCTACTCATCCAGATGAGATTCCGGATCAAGTCCGGAATGACGAAAAACATTAACAAAAAATCCCTAGTTTTTAAGCTAGGGATTTTTTTATGTTTGATTGGTCAGTTCGAGCGGAGTCGAGAATTCAACACCTATTAAATCTTAGGTAAATTAAACACCTTTCGACTCCGCTCAAGGTGACCTTCATTTTATTTAAAACGTTCGTACATCGCTTTTTCTAAACTCTCCTGATGATCGGGATGAGCTATTGAAATTAAAGCTTTTGCGCGCTGTTTTAAACTCTTTCCGTATAAATTAACCACACCATTTTCAGTAGCGATATAATGTACGTGTGCACGTGTAGTGGTAACGCCGGCTCCTTCTTTTAAAAACGGAACGATCTTCGAAATTCCTTTCGCCGTAGCCGAAGGCATCGCGATAATCGCTTTACCGCCTTCAGAAAGAGAAGCTCCGCGAATAAAGTCCATTTGTCCGCCAACTCCCGAATATTGCATTTTCCCGATCGTATCGGCACAAACTTGTCCGGTTAAATCAATTTCTATCGCGCTATTAATCGCCGTAACTTTTGGGTTTCTTCGAATAATCGAAGTATCGTTGGTATAAGCTGCTTCTTTAAAATGCACTAACGGATTATCATCTAAAAATTCATATAATTTAGGCGAACCAATCGCAAAGCAAGTCACGATCTTTCCGTTTTTTACCAATTTATTTTCTCCGGTAATAATTCCTTTTTCAATAAGTGGCAAAACTCCGTCAGAAAACATTTCGGTATGTATTCCCAAACCTTTATGGTTGTGTAAATTATTCAAGACCACATTAGGTATTCCGCCGATTCCCATTTGTAAAGTCGCGCCATCTTCCACCAATTGCGCCACGTGATAACCAATTTGTTTTTCAACTTCAGAAGGTTCAACGGTAAATACTTCGTGAATTGGTTCATTTACTTCAACAGCCGCATCAATTTTACTCACATGAATAATTCCGTCACCGTGCGTTCTTGGCACTTTCGGATTCACTTGTGCGATTACCTTTTTAGCACATTGTATGGCCGTGATCGTCACATCTATCGAGGTTCCTAACGAGCAATAACCGTGTTTATCTGGCGGCGAAACCTGAATAAACGCTACATCTAAAGGCAAAATACCACGCTTAAACAACAAATGCATTTCACTTAAAAATATAGGAATATAATCACCGTGTTCAGAATTTACGGTTCGGCGCACATTACCGCCTACAAAACAACTATTTACGTGAAAACTTTTATTGTAAGGTTCTTGCGCATATAAGGCATCGCCTTCGGTGTGCATTTGCACCAATTCTATATTAGATAATTCTTGGTAACGTTCGCATAAAGCTTTAATAATCACTTTTGGCGTCATTGCCGCTCCCTGAAAAAATACACGATTTCCCGATTGTACATTTGCGACAGCTTCTTCGGCTGAAATAAATGGTAACATAACTCTTCTGGTTTTTAATTTCTCATGCAAAACTATGACCTCAACACCGTTTAAAATATGACATTTCGCATACTTCAAGAAAAAGAAAATTTTTTGTTATTCTTGATTGGGCGCAACCCAAGGGTCGGGCTATTCGCTATATCTTTTTTTGCTTTACTTCGACAAGCTCAGCATGACAAAAAAAGAATAAGTTTATCCTGAGCGAAAGTCGAAGGGCTACTATCCCTTGCGCGGAGAATGACAATCGATTTGAGAAGAAACTTTTTCGGTGGTATAAATGGCTTTAGGAGAAACATAAGGAATACCTAAACCTAAACCACGTAACACAAACAGTAAACCTACGATCACCACAAAAACGGGAATCGCTTTTTGTATTTTTTGTCGAAACGAATTACTTAAAAAATTACCCGCCAAAACCATCGTGGTCATTAATGGGATAGTACCTAAACCAAACAGCAACATATAGAGTAAACTCATCGGGATACTTTCATAAGCAAACGAACCGAAAATAGCCATATACAATAAACCACAAGGTAAAAACCCATTAAGAAAACCGATGGTTAAAAACGTGTCGGGAGTTTTCTTTTGTAACTCTTTTCCTAAAGCAGATTTTACTTTAGAGATCAATTTAAAAATGGGCCTGGAGAAATTGTATTTATTAAAAGTTTGATGCGGAATAACCACGACCAAGATCATTAAAACACCGATAGCGATCGATATTTTTTGCTGAATACCAAACAAAAATAAGCCTTTACCTAAAACCCCAAATAGCAACCCAATAAAGCTATAAGTGAATAATCTGCCTAAATGGTAAAGGCTTAATTGTAGTATTTTTTTGAATTTGCTCTTACGATCCAGCGGAAGCATAAATGCAATAGGACCGCACATTCCCACACAGTGAAAACTTCCTAATAATCCTAATATGAAAGCTGAATAAAGCATAATTCTATTTATGATTAAAACCTAAAAAATACTTACTCCGATGAGATTCCAGATCAAGTCTGGAATGACGCTCATCTTCATTGTCAGATCTAACGGAGTCGAGATCTTGAAACTTTACAATAGCTAAAAAACCTCTCGACTCCGCTCGAGGTGACGTGTTCATTAATTTATGAACGTGTTTTATAAATTATTTCGAGTATCGTCACCCTGAACTCGATTCAGGGTCTCATTGCCCAGATCTTTTGTTTAGAATATGATTCCGGATCAAGTCTGCAATGAAACGAAATATCTAATTTCTGATCTGTAAATCTTTTTTATACAAATAAGTGGTTTCGTTAGATTTCCAGTTGATGGAAAGCTTATATTTCCCTTCCACTAATTTTTCAGCAGGAATTATCATTTGCTGATTTTCTAAACTAATAGGAATTTCTAGATCTAACTTTTTGTTTGAAGGTCGGTATAAACTTACTTCTCCTTTAATGTCTTTTTTTTCTGAAGGAAACATAATCTGGATTCCTTCAGCAGTAATTTCAACTTGAATATTTTTAGCTAAACGCGCTGAATTTTGCTGCGCATCGATTTGATCTTGATAGGCTAATTCTTGTTTGTAATATTCTTCGGTCACCAAATCGTGGTCGTACTTTTTATCGGTACTCATTTTTATCACAAAAAACATGATAAAGCCTATAAAACAAGCGATGGTAATCACGATGCCTACGCCCCAATTTAATTTTTTCATTTTGATTTATTTTTTTTTGTTTTCTTTGATTCTATTGCATTTTTTTAATTCAGGATGAGATTCCGTGTCAAGCACGGAATGACGCATTCTACCTAAAACTACGCGGACCCAAAAATGCGGCTTTGGTTGTTTCTATAAGTTTTTCGCCACTGTACACCCCTATTTTCAGTCGTTCTTTATCGCTTTCTAAAGCAGCTTGATTGATATCGATAAACAGCGTTCCTTCTGATAATCCTTGTTTAGGAACTTCAAAATTTTCGTGGGTGACCAATTCAATTTTTCCGCTATGCGAAATCAATTTAAAATGAACATCTTCAATAGGTTCTACCGTTTTGTTCACGAGTTTGAAAGTGTACACATTTCGAATTACATTGTTATCTTTCTTCTCGTACAATTGTCCCGGTAAACGTAAGACCGTTGCTTCAACATCGTTTCGCAGAAAAAGCATTCCGGTTAAAACGCCGATTAAAATCACTAAAACTGCTGTGTATGCTTTCAATCTTGGATTAAAAGTAAATTTTTTCTTTTCAGCTATATTCTCTTCACTCGCATATCGAATTAAACCTTTTGGAAGATCTACTTTTTCCATCATTGCATCACAAGCATCGATACAAGCCGTACAATTTACACATTCGAGTTGTGTACCGTTTCTAATATCGATCCCAGTTGGGCAAACTTGCACGCATTGTGAACAATCGATACAATCTCCTTTTCCGGTAGCAGCACGATTTTCGTTTTTTCTGAATTTTGCTCTTCCTTCTTCTTTTTCACCACGTTTATAATCGTAAGCAACAACAATCGATTTTTTATCTAATAAAACGCCTTGTAAACGACCGTAAGGACAAGCAATAATACATACCTGCTCTCTAAACCAGGCGAAAATAAAATAGAAGACCCCGGTAAATATAAGAAGAGAGATGAGTGTGCTTGTGTGAGCACCGGGGCCTTCGGTTATATATCTAATGAGTTCGTCACTACCAATTAAATAAGCCAGAAAAATATTGGCTATCAAGAAACTAATGATGAAAAAAATGAACCATTTTACAACTCGTTTTCTAATTTTCTCTGCATTCCAAGCTTGTTTGGCTAGTCGAATTTGCTTACCACGATCACCTTCGATCCAATATTCAATTCTACGGAACACCATTTCTAAAAAAATGGTTTGTGGACAAATCCACCCGCAGAAAATTCGACCAAAAGCAACGGTAAACAGAATGATAAATACCACACCGATGATCATCGAAATCACGAACAGGTGAAAATCTTGTGGCCAAAACGGAAATCCGAAAATATTGAAACGACGCTCCATTATATTGAAAAGTAAAAATTGATTGCCATTAATTTTTACAAATGGTGCAGCAAATAGAAACAACAATAACCCATAACTTACCCAAGTTCTGTATTTGTAGAACTTTCCGTTAGGTTTTTTAGGAAAAACCCAAGAACGTTTACCTTCTTGATTGATGGTTCCTATAGAATCTCTAAATTTTTCGTTTTCTGGAGTTTCCACGTTATTGAGGTGTTAAGTTATTGTTTTAAGAAGAAAATATCCCGGAACGAGTCCGGGAATTATTATCTAAATTTCATCGGTTACTTGAATCGTATCGACAGAGGTGGTGTTTTCTGCGCGTTCGACCTCATCGGCTTCCGGAGCTTCACCTTCTTCAACCCAAAGTTCTCCTTGGGGTTCTTTTGGTTCTGCAGGTGTTGTTCCTTGAAGCGAAATCACATAGCTGGCAACTTGTGCTCGTTCGACCGGTTTTAAAGTTCCTTCCCAAGGCACCATTCCTTTACCGGAACGACCTCCTTCGGTTACGGTTCTAAATACATTCTTGATTCCGCCGCCTAAAATCCAATATTTATCGGTTAGGTTAGGGCCAATTCCTCCGCCTCCATCGGCTTTATGACAAGCGGCACAATTGGTTTGATAAATGTTGTTCCCCGCAATTAAATCGGCTTCATCGGTTAATAATTCAACCGTATTCACATCGACTAAATTTTTAGCCGTTTTTTTGTATTCAGCAATTGCAATTTTAGCTTCCACTACTTCAGCTTCATATTCTTCAATTTGATTGTAGTCTTGAAAAATATGGTAACGTGCTAAGTAAATTACCGCAAAAATTATAGTGGCATAGAAGCTATAGATCCACCACGGCGGAAGGTTATTATCTAACTCTTTAATGCCATCGTAGTTATGGTCGAGGATAATCTCACCTTCCTGCTCGATAGGTTTTCGATCTACTAATTTGTTATACGTTTTTCTGAACCAAGCATAACGTTTGGCATTGCTTTCTTTTTCGGCTGCTAAGTATCTCGCTTTGGCTTCTTCATCTAAAGACCTAAAAAGTACATTTTGCAATGCTGCCACAGAAAGTTCTATTGCGATCGCAAATAAACCGGCAATCCCTAGAACTAACCAAGCTAACGGATACGTCGTAAAAACAGAACCTTCTGGCACATCTACCGTATATTCGATTAATAAGTACCCAATTACTAAGAACAGGAATACGCGAAGGTATGAAGCTAAACTTTTCATAAGGCTGAATCTTTTTTGGTATCTAACGGAATGTTACTTACTTCTTTGATGTAATCTTTTTTGGCAGTGAAAACCCACCAGAATAAAGCTACGAAAAAGATGAAAAATATGAGTAAGGAAATCATTGGGTAAACTTCTACCCCATCGATGGTTTCCATATGTCCTTTTATAAACTTCAACATGGTTTTTGGTTTTAGTTTGAACTTACTTCTTGGTTAGCGTCTTTTATTTTAATATCGGTTCCTAATCGTTGAATGTAGGCGATAAGTGCGATCACTTCACGATCTTTCATCTCTACGAAATCGAGTCCGTTTTCTTTCGCAAACTTTTTATCGGCTTCATAACTTTCAGCAAAATCGGGATCCGAGTACAGGTTTTGTTCAATTTGAGCAGCCTGCTCTTCCATCCATTGTTGTGCGTTGGCAATTTCTTCTTCGGTATAAGGAACTCCTAAAGTGACCATTGCTCGCATTTTATCTTCGGTTTGTGAACGATCGTGTTCATTTTTAATCAACCATTTATAACTTGGCATAATTGAACCTGAGGAAGTGGTTTGCGGATCATAGAAGTGATTAAAGTGCCAGTTGTCTGAATACTTTCCTCCTACTCTAAATAAATCGGGTCCTGTACGTTTACTTCCCCATAAAAATGGATGGTCGTACACATATTCTCCTGCTTTAGAATATTCACCATAACGTTCTACTTCACTTCTAAAAGGTCGAATCATTTGTGAGTGACAAGACACACAACTTTCTCTGATGTATAAATCTCTACCTTCTAATTCTAATGGCGTGTAAGGTTTTACACTGGTAATGGTTGGAATGTTAGAATCGATCATTAACGTTGGTATGATTTGAACCGCACCACCAATTAAAATTGCGATCGTTGCGTAGATGGTTAATTTTACCGGTCTTCTTTCTAACCAAGTGTGGTAACCTTCACCAGCTACACGTTTGTGAGTTACTTTTGGTAGTGGAGCTGCTTCAGCCAATTCATCAGTTACCGTGCTTCCTGCTTTGATAGTTTTCACAATATTATAAAGCATCACAATAGCTCCTAGAATGTATAAACTACCACCGATAGCACGCATCCAATACATTGGAATAATTTCTTGAACGGTTTCTAAGAAGTTACCGTACACTAAACTTCCGTCAGGGTTAAATTGTTTCCACATCGAAGCTTGTGTGAATCCTGCCACATACATTGGTAATGCGTACATAATGATTCCTAAAGTTCCTATCCAGAAATGAACATTAGCCAATTTGGTTGACCATAAGTCTTTTTTCACCAATTTTGGTACTAACCAATACACCATTCCGAAGGTTAAGAAACCATTCCAAGCTAAAGCTCCTACGTGAACGTGCGCAATTACCCAGTCGCTAAAGTGAGCAACAGCGTTGATATTTTTAAGTGATAACATTGGCCCTTCGAATGTTGCCATCCCGTAACCGGTAATCGCTACCACCATAAATTTTAAAACAGGATCTGTTCTTACTTTATCCCAAGCACCGCGAAGAGTTAATAATCCGTTGATCATCCCACCCCAAGATGGAGCGATAAGCATTACAGAAAAAGCAACTCCTAAGTTTTGCGCCCAATCTGGTAAAGCTGAATATAATAAATGGTGAGGTCCTGCCCAGATGTAAATAAAGATTAACGACCAGAAGTGAACGATTGATAAACGATAAGAATATACCGGACGATTAGCGGCTTTTGGTACAAAATAGTACATTAAACCTAAAAACGGCGTGGTTAAGAAAAATGCCACCGCGTTATGCCCGTACCACCATTGCACCAAAGCATCTTGCACACCTGCATAAACTGAATAACTTTTTAAAGCACTTACTGGCAATTCAATATTATTAAAAATATGAAGTACCGCTACGGTTACGAAAGTTGCTAAGTAAAACCAAATGGCTACATATAAATGACGCTGTCTTCTTTTGAAGATCGTCCAGATCATATTCACACCAAAGGCTACCCAAACTAAAGCAATCGCGATATCGATTGGCCATTCTAATTCGGCATATTCTTTAGAAGAAGTATAACCTAACGGAAGGGTGATCGCTGCCGCTACAATGATTAATTGCCAACCCCAGAAGTTAAAATTACTTAAAGCATCGCTGGCCATTCTGGTTTTAAGTAAACGTTGCAAAGAGTAATATACTCCGGCAAAGATGGCGTTACCTACAAAGGCAAAAATTACGGCATTGGTATGTAACGGCCGTAAACGACCAAAACTTAGCCACGAAATCCCATCGGTTAGATTGGGAAATAAAAACATAAACGCTAAGAGAAGCCCTACAGACATCCCTACGATTCCCCAAAAAATCGTAGCGTACAAGAATTTTTTTACGATCTTATTGTCGTAATAAAACTGATCCATTTCCATTTTTATGATTGTTTGTCTTTAGTTAATACTTGTTTATGGTTTTTCTTGGTATTGGGATCTTTTACCAGCTCGTCTTCAAAAAGCATACGTACCGATGGTGTATAAACATCATCGTATTGACCGCTTTTTACCGAAAGGATAAATGCCACGAAAAAAACGATGGCAACGGTAATGCTAATGGCTAGTAAAACATAAATAACACTCATAACTCTCTATTATGGTTCAAAAGTAAACGCAAAGGCTTTCTTAAAAAATGACATTTGTCAGGTTTGGGAATTAGGGATTAGTTTTTAGGGATTAGGTAGGAGATTTTTAGTAGGCAGAACTTCGTGTTCAGTTGGTAGTAAGTAGATGGTAGAGATCAGTTGGCAGTAATTGGTTGACAGCAAACAGTGATTTGGAAGTTAGAAGTGGTTAAAAAGTACTCTTACAATATTGAGTTATTGAGTTTTCAATTCAAATTCATCTTATATTTCAACTTCGGATTCAATTTCACTTTGAATTTCCTTAGAAGAATAAATCGTAGCAATGCCTAACGTGTTTACTCCAACTGTAATTTTTCTCTAATTGATACTGAATAGTCTTGCGAATACCGACCGAAGAATAGTGTATAAAATCGAAAGCTTCCGGTTTTACTAAATAACCGCCCCAATGTTTCGGCATCGGAATACTTTGCTGCTGAAATTGTTCTTCAAAACTTTTCAAATTGGTTTCTAGAATACTTCTTGAAGAAATTGCTTTGCTCTGTTCAGAAACCCAAGCGCCAATTTGACTCCCTCTGGGACGCTGTTCAAAATATGCTTCAGAAATTGATCGAGGTAATTTTTCTGCTTTTCCTTGAATATAAATTTCCCGATCTGCAGCCTGCCAATTAAAATGCAAACTCACCCGTTTGTTTCTGGCAATTGCTCTTGCTTTTTCACTTTTAAAATTGGTAAAAAACAAAAAACCTTCCCACATAAAACGCTTCAGCAAAACCATTCGGCTTTTTGGGCAAGCATCTTCACCTATAGTCGTGAGCAACATCGCATTTACTTCTCCTATTTTCTGAGATTTTTCTACCTCATAAAACCAGGTTTGAAACTCTTGTAAAGGATTATGCTCTTGACTCATCTTTACATTTTTTTAAACAGTTTTCGACCTTTTAAGTTGGTGAGAACGGTTACAAAAACCAATACACTTATCGAGCTCAACGGCATTAAAATAGCAGCAATAATGGGAGATAACTGCCCCGTAACCGCAAAATATAAACCAATTACATTATAGATAAACGACAAGGTAAAACTCGCCTTAATGATCCCCACGGTTTGTTTTGCTGCCTGAATAAACGCATTGATTTTTGAAAACTGTCCGGCTTCTAAAATAGCATCGCAAGCGGGAGAAAATACGTTTACATTTTCTGCAATAGAAATACCCACGTCACTTTGCGCTAAAGCTCCGGCATCGTTGAGTCCGTCGCCAATCATCACCACATTTTTACCTTCTTGCTGAAGGGTTTGAATATAATTGAGTTTATCTTCTGGTTTTTGGTTGAACAACATATCGGTTCCTTGCGGAAGTAATTGTTGCAAGTAGGCTTTTTCTCCCTGATTATCGCCCGAAAGAATAATTAAATGAAACTCTTTTTTTAGCTGCTGAAACAAATCTTTTACACCTTCCCGATACTGGTTATGAAAAATATATTTTCCTTTATAGGTATCGTTGGTTTTCACGTGAACCGAAGTTGCTAATGTATCGGTTTCAGTTTCATTTCCTACAAATTTAGCTGAACCCACATCGATAGAATTTTCAGCTTTTTTGGCGTGCATTCCCTTCCCGGTGATCTCTTCAAAATCGTCTAAGGTTTGAATATCCTGTTCGGCTAAAAAATCGTATAACGCTCGACTTAACGGATGGTTTGAAGAACGTAAAGTATTTTTCAGCAAAGATTCTTCTTCTTCAGAAAGAGCCATCCCTTCATAAGCAATCGAACTTTTTTTATTGGTCGTAATGGTTCCTGTTTTGTCGAAAATTAGCGTATCAATTCTAGCTAACTTTTCAATTACATTCGCGTTTTTCAAGTAAAATTTCTGTCGACCAAAAATGCGTAACATATTTCCTAAGGCAAAAGGCGTCGATAGTGCCAATGCGCAAGGGCAAGCGATGATCAATACCGAAGTAAGTACATTGATCGCCAAACTGCTATCGGCTACCAACCAATAACTTGTCGCCACTAAAGCAATACTTAAAACTGCCCACGTGAAGTATTTACTAATCGCATTGGTAATACCTACAAAACCCTGTTCTTTATCTTTAGCAAACACATCGTTACTCCACAATTGCGTAAGGTAACTTTGCTCAACAGATTTGAGCGCTTCTACTTCGATCGCGCCTGCTAATTGCTTTCCGCCGGCAAAAAGTTTATCTCCGCTCAATTTGGTTACCGGTTCACTTTCTCCCGTTACAAAGCTGTAATCGATTTGCCCTTTCCCGGAAATTAAAATACTATCGACCGGCAACAATTCGGCATTTCTAATGAGTAAGCGATCGCCTTCTTTAATTTCATATACCTGAATATTTTCTTCTTTCGTTTCTCCATTCAGCTTAGAAATTTT
This sequence comes from Mesonia mobilis DSM 19841, assembly GCF_000423405.1. Classification (GTDB taxonomy): domain Bacteria; phylum Bacteroidota; class Bacteroidia; order Flavobacteriales; family Flavobacteriaceae; genus Mesonia; species Mesonia mobilis. The sequence goes on from NZ_AUHX01000012.1 coordinate 39,524, forward strand.
AGTTACTGCAATCGGAAAATAGGATTTATAATCGCGCTCAAACGATAAAAAGGAATAGGTTTTTTGCTGAAAAAATTTTCCCAATAATAAAAAGAATACCAAACCGGTTAGGCTATCGAAAAATCCTGTTCCCGTATCGGTAAAAATTTCTGCTGAACTTCGTAAAAAAAGCACTAAAATCCCCAATGCGATAGGAACATCAATATTCAGAATTTTGGAGCGCAAACCTTTATAAGCCGAAATAAAATACTCTTGCGCGGCATAAAAAACTACCGGTAACGAAAAGGCAAACATCAAACCGCGAAACAGGTATTTATATTGCTCGAGCCAATATTCTGAAACTTCAAAATATTCTGGAAACGATAAAAACATCACGTTCCCAAAAGCGAAACCGGCAATGCCTAATTTGTAAATCAAGCTGCGGTCTACTTGTTTTTTTCCTTCAGCATAATCATTTAAACTTATGTAAGGTTCGTAACCAATGCTACTTAATAGTTTGACGACTTCTTTTAAGTTGAAGTTTTCAGTTTTAAAAGTAATACGAACGGTTTTCTTCGGAAAGTTGACTTGCGAACTTTTAATTTCAGTTTGCAATTGATTTAAATTCTCTAAAATCCAAATGCACGAACTACAATGCATATGCGGAATGTAGAGGTTAACGATCTGGATAATCCCGTCATTAAATTCAACTAATTTTTCAATAATATCAGGATGATCGAGATAATCGTATTTGCCTTCAATCTCTTGCGGAATCGCTCCTGGAGAGGATTGAAGATCGTAATAACAGGATAGATTATTCGTTGAAAAAATTTCATAAACAGTTTGGCAGCCATGACAGCAAAAGCTTTTCTCGTCAAACACAATAGGCGATTTCCCGCAATCGCTCCCACAATGAAAACAAGTTTGTTGCATCTCTTCTCTTAATATTGAATGCACAAAGTTGCAATAGCAATAGCTTTCTAAAAATGATAATTGTCAGGTTTCGATCACTTTATTATCTAAATTTTTGTGTTATCTTTCTACATCTTTAAGCTCTTGTTACATGAAAAAACTTTTACTTCTATTCCCTATTTTGATTTTATTTGCGTTTACTTCTTCAACTACACAAGAAGAACGACATGTGTTCGATATTATTCATAAAGGAAAAAGTATCGGTACGCTTTACGCTAAAAAAGAACAGGTAGGTTCTAAAACAATTTACAGCAATCGCACCGAAATTGATACTCGAATTATCGCGAAGATCGAAGTCGATTACAACTATAAAGTTGTTTATGAAAACAGTAAACTATCGCATGCGTATGTTTTGATTTTATTCAACGGAAAAGAAAAAACCAATACGTATACTGATAAAAATAGTCAGGGTTATATTTTTTATGAAGACGATGAAGAAGAAAACCGAATTCACGAATCGATCACTTACGGAACCGTAAATTTAATGTTTGAAGAACCTGAAAATATAAATAAAGTTTATGCAGAAGAACACGGAACTTTTCATTCGATAAAAAAAGTTGATTCACATACTTACGAAAAAACTTCTCACAAAGGTAAAACCTCTATTTACAAATATAAAGATGGAGAATTGGTAGAGGCTGAAATAGATGCGGGATTAATAAGTTTTAAGATTGTAGCCAAATAAAAAAAACGCCACAAAGTAGGCTTGTGACGTTTTTAAGTTTTGGTATTTGGGGTTGTAGTCTATATTACTTAGTGCTTACACTTTTATAAAAACTTCTGCTATCAGTAAGTACTGCAATCATATAATCTCCTGCCGGTACTTCAGAAAAATCAAAAGTCTTTTTAAGAACTAAATCGCTATTTCTTAAAGAAGAAACAATTTCACCTTTTGCGTTGTAAACAAAAACTTGCGTATTCTCCTCACTAGGATTAGTAAAAGACAACTTTACTTGATTTTTAACTTGCTTAAAAGTTGGCTTAAAAATAATTTGAGAATCTTTTTTAACAATTACCGAACTATTTTCTTTTACAATCTCTTTAGTATAAATTGTATTAGCATCTTCTAAGTGAAGGTAATAAGTACCTTCAGATAATAATTCTAAACTTAAACTCTTTTGAAATTTGTTGCCTAATTGCTCTTCTTTAAAAAGCACTTTTCCATCTACATCTAATAAAGTTAACATATCTCCTTCTTGAGCATCATTCAACTCTACCATTAAAATTTGATTTTTAGCAACAGCTACATCAAAATTCTTTGCTGCTTGTACATTATTAAATCCTAAAACTAATAATAATGTTACTACGATTGTCTTCATTGTTTTCTGCATAATCTTAAGTTTTAATGGTTAATAATTATTTACTTGATTATTACATACAAATGTAAGTGCATAAGTAGGAGAATTTTATAACTGAATATACACAAATATGTACTATATTAACCCTTATCTATCACTTAACGTTAATTCAATAGTTAATTATAGACATAATAATAGAAGTGCTTTATTTTTATTATTTTCTTAAATTAATGCTTCTATTTTTTAGAGAATCACAATATGAGTGCGAAAAAAAATTCTAAGCCAATTTTAGAAAAAGTTGAACCTTTATTTGGGAGTTCTTTTTCTTACAAACATTTTAACCAAGATAACCTGAATAAAAGTGAAAAATTCTGGCATTATCATCCCGAGTTAGAATTGGTTTACGTGAATAGAGGTTCCGGTAAACGCCAGATTGGAAGTCACGTTTCTCATTACAGAAATGGAGACCTTATACTTATTGGCTCAAACTTACCGCATTGTGGTTTTACCGACCAAATGAAAGAAGGACAACAGGAAACGATTATTCAATTTTTGCCAGATTTTTTAGGTCAGTATTTTTTTGATATTCCAGAAATGTCTTCTGTTAAAAATTTATTTGAACGTGCTGCAAAGGGAATTGTCTTTCACGGGCAAAATAAAAGAACGATCGGCGCTAAAATTCAAGGGCTTCGTTATGAAGACAGCTATCATAAACTTCTGGGCTTGCTGGAGATTTTGAAGCTTTTAGAAGAGGCCAAAAATTATACGGTTTTAAATGCTGAAGGTTTTATGCTCGAAACTAAACTTGAAGATAATAACCGCATCAATACTGTTTTTAATTTTGTAAAAGAAGAATTTAAACGTCCCATCCCTCTAGAGGAAATCGCAGAACTGGTGAATATGACGGTTCCTGCATTTTGCCGCTATTTTAAAAAAATTACCGGCAAAACCTTTGTGCAATTCGTGAATGAATATCGATTAGCACACGCGGCTAAATTATTGCACGAAAAACAAATTAGCATTACCGATGTTTGTTTTGAAAGTGGTTTTAATAACTTCAGCTACTTCAACAAAAAATTTAAAAGTCTTACCGGAAAGTCTCCTTCTACTTACAGAAATGAATTAAACTTTAGTATAAGCTAGAGTTATAAAAAAAACCTCGTAAACGAGGCTTTTAAATTTTTTACAAATAATAATATTATTTCGTAGAGCTTAATAATTGATTTGTGTTGTACAAATACATAGCTTCAGATTGCTCATAAGCAACTCTTGCATTTACCCAAGTAGCTTCTGCTTCTTCTAAAGACTTCCTAGCATCTAGCAAATCAGTAAGATTTTTAAGTCCACTATCGTAATTATCTTTTTGAGTTTTTAAATTTTCTTGTGCATATAAAACTCGATCTTTAGCATACTCAATTTGCTTATAAGCGTTTTGTAGATCATACCAGCTTTTCATGATACTTACCGTTAATTGATCTTCTGCATCTTTTAATTTATTCTCACTAATTTCAACCTCTATTTCTTGTTGCTGAAGTTGCTTTTTCTCACCAGACCACCAAGCAGAAATGGGTATTGTAATACTCCCAAATGCAATAGGCTGAATGTCTACTCCTAAATCTCTACTAAAAGAGTCAAACTTTGCAGCACTAACCCCTACTCCAATACTAGGTAATAAGTCTGCTCGTTCATTTTTTACTTGTAACTTTGCCGCTTCTACCTGTTTTTGTAATAAGCGATACCTATTGTTATCTTGTAAATCTAACTCTGGGTTTTGATAGGTTAATGCTGGTGATGGTACTGGTTCTTTAAAATTTGCTTGTGCTACCAAAGTGGTATCGTAACTAATACCTGCGAATAATGCTAAATCTAATAAAGCTAATTTACGTTGGTTAGCTATTTTATTTTCCTGAAACAATACATTGCTTTTTTCTACTTTTACTTGTAATAATTGATTTTTAGCAATGAGTCCCGCATCTAATAAATCTTGTTGTTGCTTTAATAATTCGTTTAAATAAATTTTACTACTAGCGATAACTTTTTGTTGCTCTTGCAACTGTACTAATTGCCAGTATTTTGTTTCTGTTACTAAAACTACAGAGTCTGTAGATTCTTCTGTACTTAACAAACTTGCTTCTTCTTGTATTTGAGCTAATTGATTGGATAAATTCACCTTACCACCTGCATAAACTACTTGAGATGCCGTGGCAGATATGCTATAAAAGTTATCGAAACCATTGGGTAGAACCCCTACAATAGGTGGTATTATATCGTCAAAGCCATAGATACCTAATGCCATCGCTTCAACTTCTGGAAAATAATTGGTATAAGCTTCTTTTCTAGCTAATGCTGCCTTTTCTGCTCTAAGCTTTCCGTTTTTAATATTTCGACTATAATCTATAGCAGACTTTTTTACTTCGTCTAAATTTAATTCTTGAGCATAGCTAAATGGTACAAATAAAAATGTACATATAAAGAAAAGAATAGTCTGTTTTGTAAGAATTATTTTTTTTGATGTTTTCATCATTTTATTCTTTTTCGGTGGTTAAATTTTCATCTTGGTTTTCTTCATTTCTAAAAAATAACCAATACAATACAGGTAAAACGTACAGAGTTAATACCATAGAGACCAGAAGACCAAATGCAATTACGGTACCTAATGGTCCCCATAAACTTGATCTACTTATAATCATAGGGGTAACTCCCACTGCTGCTGCCGATGAGGTTAAGAAAATAGGGCGCATCCTACGTTGTGCAGATTGCATTGCAGCATCCCAAACATTTTTGCTGTGATGCTCTCTTAATTCATCTGCAAAATCTATGAGTATAATTCCGTTTCTTACCACAATACCACATAGAGCTAATACTCCTAAAAATGAGGTAAAACCATAAGGGTATTGCATTAATAATAAACCTAATGCAGCTCCTAAAATACTTAGTGGCATCGTCATAAAACTTAAAAATGCGTGTTTAAATGATTTAAAGTGCCAAATAAGAATAAGGATAATTAAAAGAATGCTTATAAGTAAAGATACTTGCATAGGCACTAAGTTTTCTTGAGACATTTCGTACTCACCACCGTAACCAATTTCTATATGTTTGGGTATGTTTAGTTCTTCTAATTTTGGTCTTATTTTATCGAGCACCACATTGGCTACAGCTCCTTTTTCTATATCTACTCGAATGGTTAAACATCTTCTACCGTTACGCCTAACTATTTGCTCTTGTTCCCAAGAAGGTTTTACCTCTGCTACCTGTTTTAGGGGAACAATTTTACCTGTGGTTGGAGAGATTATGGACAATTGATTTAATTCTGAAATACTTTGAGCTTCGCTGTTTTCAGATTTAATTTTCACATTAATTGCATAATCATCTTCGTATAATTGAGTAGCTTGCAGGCCTTCCATATTCATAGCAATACTATTACCTATGTCTTCTTTGGTTAAGCCAACTTGAGCTGCTTGATCTTCTTTTATATCTATACTTATTGTAGGATAACGCTCTCCAAAATTACTTCTGCTCCAGATAGTTTGAGGTGTTTTTCTTGCCGCATCTATTACTAAATTTCCGTATTCTTGAAGTTCTTCAATATCATCACCATATAACCTAATTTCTATTGGTGCTGGCTTACTCACCATATTAAGTTGCTTCATACGTAAGTAAGCATTCGGAAACATCTCTGCATACTTTTTATCGTATTCTTCTAATAACTCTTCTGTTGCATCATTAGAAGTGGTAGTTACTAATATTTGAGCATAATTTTTAGCTGGAAGATTAGGTGCATATACCATATGAAAACGTGGAGAACTTTCTCCTATAAAACTGGTATAATTTTCTACTCGCTCTTCTTTAGCTAATATTTTTTCAAATTTATTTACAACTGCTGCTGTTTCCTCTAAATTACTTCCTTGACTTAAAGTTACCTCAACTGCAAATTGATCTCGTTCCACAATAGGAAATAATTCTTGACTTACATTAGAGAATAAATAGCCTCCAACTAATACAGCAAGTATTCCTGCCAATACCGTAAGTTTATAATGCTTCATCGCTTTTTCTACTGTTCTGTTGAAAAAGTTTTGAAGACGATCTAGCATAGACTTCTTTTTTTGTTTTTCCTGCTCATCTTTATCTGAATGTAAACCTTTCTTAATAAATACCGTATTAAGAAATGGCACCAATAAAATCGAAATTGCTAATGATAAAAACAAGGCTATAGAAATGGTAAAAGGAAAAGTACTTAAAAAGTCTTTTGCTGTACCAGACATAAAAAACATTAGCGGAAAGAAGGTTGCCGAAATAGCTAAAGTAGCTGTAAATACAGAAGGAAATAATTCTTTTGCACTATGGTAGGCGGCATTCCATCTAGATTCTCCTTCATCTAATTTTTCAATATAATTATCTATCACTACAATAGGATCGTCTACTACAATACCTAATACTACAATTAGCGCAGCTAGTGTTACCGTATTCAACTCCATCCCAAGCATATACATTACAGCAAGAGTAGCAGAAATGGTAATAGGGATTGTAGCTGCAGCTAACGAAGCTACTCTAAACGGTAAAAGCAACATACATACAATAATCACACCCATTAAAGCATAACCAAACTCTTTCATAAAATGACTTATAGAGTGATCTACTGCTACAGGTTGGTCTGCACTTGTACTTATTTCTATATCTGAAGGTAGCTCTGCTTCTAATTTTGCAAGGTGTTCTTTAACTTCTTCTCCAAACTGAACGATATTATTACCCTTAGCCATTTCAAGAGTAATAATCATAGCTTTTTCGCCTCCAGTTTGTATAAAAGAATCTGGATCTTCATAAGCTTTTTTTACTTGAGCAATATCGCTAACCTTTACTACATTGCCATTGTCATCGGTTTTAACAATATGGTCTGCTACATCTGTTATATCGTGTAAAAATGCATCTAGATGAATAGGCTTATCAAAGTTTGCTTCTTCTAAGGTCCCTCCGGGTAAAATAGTGCCTCGAGTTTGCAAACTTTGCATAAGCAGGCCTGGACTAATGCCATACTCGGCCAATTTGTTTTGATCTACCTGTATTTCTATTTGTTCGGTAAGGCCGCCAGAATAACTAATTTTTGCCATATCTTCTATCTGGCGCAAATCGTCTGCTATGTCTTCTACGTGTAACTCAAGGTCTTTATAAGGTCTAGTTTCTGATTTTACCGATAAAATCATTGCAGCAGTATTTCCAAAATCGCTGTTTACTACAATCCCTCTTACACCTTTAGGTACAGAACGCTGCTGAAAGACAAAAAGATCGTTTTTAAGTTTATTCCAAAATTGTTGTGTTTCGTCTTTACCAACACGGTTTGCTACTTCTAAGTATACATAACTCATCCCATCTTTCGAGTAAGAATAAGTCTTAGTTTTATCTACCTCGTTAAAAGAAAAAAGATATTTCTCTAATTTAGAAGTAAGCTGTGTTTCTACCTCCTCTGCCGTAGCACCGGGATAAACCCCAACTACAAGTCCTGTTCTTATGGTAAAATCTGGAAACTCATTACGAGACATATTAAAAAGTCCAATAAGTCCGATCATCAAAAATGTAAATGCTAGCGCAATAGGGAAAACTTTGTTCTTCATTCCCCACGCAATAAGATCTTGTTTCTTTTTCATGGGTTACTTTGTTCTCAAGGTTATAGGTGTATTATTAGTAAGTTTATGGTAGCCAGAAGAAATTACTTGATCACCAGCTTTTAAGCCATTCGTTATCGCAATACCTTCATTATACAGATTACCAACTTCTATTAATTGTCGTTTTGCCGTATTAGAAGTTGGATCTACTAAATACACAAAATGTTCTCCTTTATCTGTAATAGAAACTAAATTGACTGGCAGTATAATTTCTGAATTTTCTTTTTTAGGCTGCTCTGTTTTTACGTCGGGAAACATAGCCTTACAACTCATTCCTGCTTTTAGTATTCGGTCAGGATTTGGTAAAGTAATTTTTGCCTCATATACTGGAGTTTGCTCACCAGTCTGTACCGAAACTTCAGTTAAAACACCGCTAAATTGCTTATTTAAAGCTTCTACTTTTACAACAGCAGAATCACCTTCTTTAAAGTTATTTACTTCTTGATCTGAAAGCGAAATAACCGCTTGCATTTGATCGGTATCTAGTAATTGTAAAACTGGCATACCAGGACTAGCTACATCTCCCACTTCCATTAGCTTGGCTCCAATATATCCAGAGAATGGGGCTTTAAGCTGAGTTTTCTTTACATTTTCATAAGCGGCATTGGCTGCTGCTTGTGCTTGTTTATAATTAGAACGAGCTTCTACCATTCTAATTTCGGCAATGCTCCCTTTTAGATAGACTTCATTAATGCGTGTGTAGTTTTCTTTTGCCAATTCGGCTTGTGCTCTTTTTGCTTCATATTGTTCTCTATAGCTAGTGGCATCGATGCTCGCTACCAAATCTCCTTTTTGCACATACTCTCCTAAACTTACAGCTATATTATTAATGTTTCCTGAAACCTGAAAGCTTAACTGCGCTGTCTTTTTGGCTTTAATAACTCCAGAAAAACGTGAAGATGCTTTTGCTGAAGAACCCGAATAAGCGCCTACAGTAAGAACTTCAACTGCAATAGGGTCTATACTTTTAGTTGTTTCTTCCTTTTTACATGAAAACAGAATTGAAACAGCTATCAAAAAAATAAAAATTGAATTATTTTTCATATTGAATTGTTTATGTGAATTTACTTTAGAGAATTGATCATTAATTGAGTTATCCACTGTAATTGCTCATTAGGATCTCCTTTTACAGTTTCGTAAAGAAAAATTTCTTTTTTGATACTTCCGGCAGAAGTAACAATTGCTACCGATAAAAAATGTAATTTTTCTGAGGCAATAGGTTTAATTTCATTTTTTTCTATGGCCCACAGCAAACAGTTTTTTATGATTTCTATTTCTTCATCTTTAATTTTTCTAAAAAGATGAACCATAAATTTGGTATCACTTTTTATATCTGCTAGCAAATTTTCGTAGGTATCTAAAGCTTCAATCAAGTGGTTTAACCTTCCTTGCGTATAAAGATTTAGATTTTTTTCAATGGTAAGGTTGGGTGATAATTGTTTAAAGATAACCTCGAGCATATCTTCATAAAAATCTTCGCAAAAAGCTTTAAAAACCGCATCTTTATTTTCAAAATAATAGTAAAGAGTACTTCTTCCTTTTCCAGAGGCTTTAGCAATTAACTCCATATTGGCTTTTTTAAAGCCGTAATTTTTAAATACAACTTTAGAGGCTTCTATAATTTGATGTTTTACAGATTCATCTTTTTTAATTTTCGACATAAACCTTATAAATGTTCATTTTTCGACAAAAATATAAATAATGTTTATTCAGAATGAATGAATATGGACTTTAACAAAAATTTATTGTGAGTTGAAGTTTACCGTGATAAGTTAGAAAAATTACACTTTGCGCCATTACGCAAGGATGGTTTTTCTGAAGTATAAAATGATCAAAATCCTTTTTTAGACGTTCTGTTTTCATGGCTGTTTTTAGAGATAAATTTCATTTAATTTATCTTCAACCAATAATGGTAAAGCGCCAATTATTAGCCTTTATGAGTGTTTAAACTTAAGTTTACGTTAAAAAATAAGACTTTACCTTAAAAGAATATCAAAACAGATTAATTTATTTAATTTGGAAACACTTAGATTGAATTTATAATAAGCAAAAACCGTTTTGGTACTACCCAAAACGGTTTTTATTTTTTTGTTGAAAGATTAATACCACTTTCTAAAATATTTATTCAGCAACTAAAGCATCTTCGTTTGCTAAAGCTTCGTCTTCATTATTCTGAAATGGCACAGAATCCTTTAAACGCATAAATTCTTCTACACGCTCTGCATCTTCTTCTTCACCTGTAAAATAGGGGAAAACATCCATAATTGGAGATTCAGAAATAGCAGGAATATTATACTCTCCCATCGTATCGCGCATCACGTGAGTCGTGTTATCGTAAGCTTCTTTTATATCGTTTGCTTGCACTAAAAGATATTGGTTGGTTTTACGCTCTTTACCGCTTTCTTGGTCGTAAGCAATGAGGGCTATTTTTGCTTTAAACCAACGATCTGCCAGTTCAAACGGATGAATTTCAGCATAATTAGCTACCTTGATATTGGTAATTAAAATCTCTTCACCCTCACTTAAATACACCGACATTTCTTCGGTAATTCTCTTTTCTGCTTCAGTATACGAAATGGCATCGACCAAAAAAGGTTCTGTTTTTACCTTTCGAGCTCCGGAAGCTTCATCGGTTTTTCTATATTTCACCTTACATTCATACCAAGTTGCGCTCATAATTTTCAATTTTTAGAGCGCCAAAAATACAGTTTCAGCCTTAGCAATCAAGTAACATAAAACAATAGATATTCACAATTCTAACTGTGGACTTCTAAATTATTTAAAATGAATTATCTATCAAGAAAATTATTTTACTTCCCGATACAATATGTAACTTACCTTATATTTATTAGGGTTAGAGCATTTGGGCAACAAATAGGATACAAAAAACACCCAAAAAGGGTAAATTAAGGGCAATCATTAATAAATTCAATTACGAATATAGCATAAAAAAACCACTCATAAAGAGTGGTTTCATACATAAAAACATCAACCGTTAATTAGCTGTTCCAGAGCCTAAATAAACGCTGTTTGAGACGATACTACCATCAGCAGTAATAAATGCCATAAAAAGCTCAACAGTATCACCTGCATAGGTACTTGGAATTGTAATGATTTGAGATCCTACAGTTCTATCAGCACCATCAAGAATATACATTGATTCTTTTTTACTTGGATTGTAAACTAAAATCATTGCTTTATCAGTTGCATTTGCATTACCTTCAGCAGAGTTATCATCCCAAGTAAATTCTACTTGTCCCGCAGTTGCTAAATCTGTTGCAGGGTTCAATGCTCCAGATAGATTACCTCTACTTAATAAAGCTAAAGAATAATCTACAGTAAAGTTTGGTGCAGCTCCTGTAATCGCATTATTCAATACATAAGACATTGCTGCATTAAACTCTGTTTTTTGCACCGCATAAGATTTATACCCTTTCTTGATAAAACCTAAATTCGGTTGAAGATACTCCAAAGTAACAGTAAACTTGTTTCTTTGGTTAACTTGTCCTTCTGTTCGTGGATTTGCCACATTTGAAGGCTTAATTCTCAAATAGTCAATACCTTTCCAAGAAGCACCAACTACGTTTCCTACTTTACCTGATACACCGCCCAGGATTCCTTGTGAAATAACACCCATTGTATATAAAATTTAAAATTAATACTTGTTCGAAGTTGGTACGGACTTGGTACGGTCTTTAACCAACACAAGTAATATATGGCAAATACTATGCTAATAGATTGATTTGGTTTTTGTTGCCCTTTGTTGCCCGATTTTGCTTTTTAGAAAATAGATTTTGTATGTATGACACTTTTAAATCTGCCATTTTTGAAATTACTTTTTGAAGTTCAGCTTCTTTTTTACAAATTGCTGACACTATATTAATATGCTTTTGTAACTCAAATTCATCATTTAACAACGATGTGTAACTATTTTTTAAGGTGTTTCTGCAATCATCTATTGAGATAAATGGAATAACACTCCCTTTTAAATAATAAGCATAAAAACCGCCTATTTGCAACATCATTGATAAATGGTAAAGGGTTTGTTTTTCTTCTTCGGTTGATGTAGATACCACAAAACAATTAGGACAAGGATTTATTAAGGGCTTTCCGCTGTTTTGCCCTTTATTCAAAATAAAAAAATGAGGTTGCGAGTAGGTTCTTCCGATTTGGTGAGTTTTCAGTTCAAAAGTTGACATAGCTATCCAATTTAAAATTGCTTCGCTACGCTTCGCACCATTAATTTTTTAAAAGAAAAACAATAAAAAAAGAAAGCCGTATGTTCTTGTGGCGTGGATAAGGCTGTCAAGGTTTTTGGAAAAAATACTACCCTCTTTTTTTAATAATATTGGGGTGGAGATTTTTTTCAAAACCCGTAGGGCTTGACCTTTATAGCCTTGCGCGTTGGCTGTGGTAGCCACATATATTTGCTACCTTTTTTTATTTATTTTTTGTTGTTCTAAAACATCTAATATGTCTTGTTTTTTGTAAAAAATTCTGTTGCCCATACGAATTGGATTTAAAATGCCGTGTTTATTCCAGGAATGTATTGTTACTAAACTTATCCTTAAATAATCAGCTACTTCTTGTCTTGTTAGGATTTCATCATTTTGTTTTTTAGATAATTCTTTAAGGTAGTTTTCAATTTTAAACATTAGTTTATCTGCTACCGTATCTGCTAATTCATCTGCTGTAACTTCTGTGATTTGAATTGTTTTTGTAATCATCTTGTTTTCTTTTTAGTTAATTGATTTCCACTTTTTGGGGCATAAACTCTTAAAAAAATAGGTTATTACCAATTTGAGCGTTGGATGAAGCGTTTGTATGGGTAGCGTTTTAAATAGTTGTTTGATAAAACAGCATTTAAACAAGCTATTTATACAGGACTTTGAGACAATAGCTTTTTGTTTTTTTGAGGTACGAGAAAAAGCAATATGCTATGGCGTTGTACTACATTTTATGAACCTATTTTTTTATAACCGCTGACTTGGGTGGTGGGGAAAAGTGGTCTTTTATATTTGTTAACGAAATGAAACAAACAAAGACTTGAGGTAAGGAATAATTGGACTTAACGATGGTTTTGTGCAGCTTGAATGAGGTAACGAATATGCTTCATTTTAATCTAAAATTTCAAATGGTTATTGTTTCAATTTAGTTCGGATTTTTATTAAAAGTTCGGATGTGAGCGTGGGAAAAGCGGCTATTTTACATAATGGCGTTATAACTACAGCTTTGGTGATGCGGTGGGTGTAGCGGCTGCTATTATAACTACCCGTTATGTAAACATAGCTTGGGGTAGTTTTTGGTGTGAGGGATGGGAACAGCTCTTTGCTTTTTTATTGTACTACTTTTAAAATATAATAGCAAATAAAATAAGCAATGTGCTGTGTGAGGGTTGGCAACCAAAAACTACAAGTGCGGTGGATAGCGGAACAAAACAAAAGACAGAGGATTCTGAGGTACGAAAAAACTGGGTTTTGGGTTGTGGGGACAATTACCAACTCATTCGTTGTAATCTAACTGCATTTAAAATTGCTAATAATGCTACTCCTACATCTGCAAAAACTGCTTCCCACAATGTGGCCATACCAATTGCGCCCAAAATCATAAAGATAATTTTTACACCGAAAGCCAGACCAATATTCTGCCATACGATGCGTCTTGTAGACCGACCTATTTTTATTGCCCTTGCAATTTTAGAGGGTTGGTCGGTCTGGATAATGACATCCGCCGTTTCGATGGCCACATCACTACCCAAACCACCCATTGCAATGCCAACATCACTTATCGCCAAAACCGGGGCATCGTTAATACCATCGCCTATAAATGCTACTTTGGTTCCGGATTGCTTTTTGAGTTCTTCGACTTCGTTCAATTTGTCTTCAGGCAACAATCCACCTTTTGCCCAATCGATATTTAACTCTTTTGCAACTTGTTGTGTAATAGAGTCCTTGTCGCCTGATAGCATTATAATCCTGGAAATTCCTGAATCTCGAATTTGTTTAATGGCTTGGTGTGCATCATCCTTTAATTCATCTGCAATGGTTACATAACCTTCAAATTTTCCGTCAATAGACACCATAACAATTGATTCTACAATACCATCTGTTTCCGAAGGAACTTCAATACTGTTTGAGGTCATCAATGCTTTGTTACCTACAAGTACTGTTTTTCCGTTGACCATCCCTTTCAATCCTTTTCCGGCAACCTCTGAAACATTGGTGGCCTCATAATCAGAACCGTCCGCTTTATATTCCAAGATCGCCTTGGCAATGGGATGTGTGGATTGTTCTTCCATCGCCATCAGGTACTTCATAAACGTTGCCTTTTCTAATGTTATGGGTTTGATTTCCTTTATTTTGAATACCCCGTGAGTAACGGTTCCTGTTTTGTCCATTACTACCGTATTCACTTGGGTCATTGCATCCAAGAAGGATGCACCCTTGAATAGAATACCGTTTCGGGATGCTGCACCCAACCCACCGAAGTAACCCAGGGGAATGGAAATCACCAATGCACAGGGACAAGAAATTACCAGAAAAATCAAGGCCCGGTATAACCACTCCTGAAATACGTACCCGTCCACAAAAAAATAAGGTAAAAACGTTAAGCATACTGCTAAGAAAACTACGATAGGAGTATAGATGCGTGCAAATTTCCTTATAAACAGTTCGGTCTTTGATTTACGTGCTGTGGCATTTTGCACCATATCGAGAATTCGAGCAATGGAACTATCCTTAAATTCCTTGGTGGTTTCCACTTCTACAACACCTTCTAGATTGATGCTCCCGGCAAAAACCTTGTCTCCTTTGGCAATGGTGTCGGGTTTGCTTTCCCCCGTAATCGCTGCGGTATTGACCGATGCTTTTTTAGATAGCAATTGGCCATCTAAAGGGAACTTTTCACCTACGCGCACTTGTATTTTTTCTCCAATTTCAACGGTCTCGGGATCGACCGAAACATAATCGCCGTTCCGATACACCACGGCCTCATTAGGACGTACATCAAGAAGCGCCTTTATGTTGCCCTTTGCTCGTTTTACAGCTGCGTTTTGGAAAAGTTCGCCCACGGCGTAAAACAGCATTACGGCCACACCTTCCGGGTATTCCCCAATGGCGAACGCCCCTAAGGTTGCGATAGACATTAGGAAGAATTCGGTAAAGAAATCACCGTCCCTGATACTTTTCCATCCCTCTTTTATAACAGGAAAACCAACGGGGATGTAGGCTACCGCATACCAAGCGATTCGTACCCAACCTTTAAAAAACGGAAAGGCATCAAAGTAATCAATAGCAATTCCCGCTATCAACATCACAAAACTGAATATGGAAGGGATGTATTCCTTAATGCTCAGTTGTGATGAAACCTTATTTTCAATTGAAGGATCCTTGAGGTCTCTTAGATTTAGTTTTTTCTTTTTCATATATGTTTTATTTTAAAATAGTTTTAGAACAAAAAATACCATTGTCAATAGATAGACGATATAGGCTGCATCGAACGCGAATATCTGCCATCTGCTAAAACCGTGAAGTTCCTTGCTTTGATGGACAAAAAGGGAGTACAAAAGCGGCATCAGTCCAACGAAGGCAAGATTCACCCAAAACAACTGGAAATCTTCGATAGGGGTAGTAACCAGCGCCAACGGGAAAAAGGCGACCGTCATCGTAACAGCATTATCTGCGATAACACTAGTGGTGCCTGCCGTTACTTCGCCTCCTTTCACCACGCTCCAGGTCTTAAATATTTCAGGCGCGGTGGTCATTATACCCGTGATGAACAATCCCCCAACGATTTCAGAAATATTCAGGGCCGAAACAATATTTTCTGTTGCCTTAACAATAAAAAAAGCACCCACAGCTATGGCCAGGGCCCCGGCCACGGATAACCAGACTTTCTTTTTGTCCCATTCTACTTTTTCGCCCTTTTCCCTGCCTTTTATAATGGCATGCGTTAAAAAAGCAGCATAGGCAGCCAGCATAATATAGCCATCGATGGGTTGTAATCCACGCCAGGCTTTGGGAAGGGTTAGTATAGCTACCAAAGCAATGATTGCCAGGTAGGGGATGGACAATACCGAAACAGAACGTTTGTTCAGAGCCAGTAGGTTGGCATCCAGATGTTTTTGGTGTTCCTTATTATTTTTAAATTGCTTTCTGGAAGCAAAGTATGCAATGGTTACCATGAGCGGAATGGAAATGATATTGGAACCAAGCAAATTCCCCAACCCGATATCAGATACCCCACGGGCGGCGCTCGTAATATTTATCGCCACTTCAGGGCTCGCTGTTACAATAGCCAGGAAAGCTGCCCCTGCAGAAGCAGTAAGCCCCCATTGTTTGCGCAGCATCTTTAAAGGGGTAAGGAGTTGATCAGCACCCCAATGGGCAGCCCAAGCTGCCAATCCCAATACTACTACCCAAAGCCAAACGTTCATAACTAATCGTTGTTTATAATTTTTCTGTTACCCTCAGTATATTTCAACTTTTTATTTTCCGATATTTTCTGGTCTTTTTTTTGTTGGCTTTGAAAGATCAGGAGTAAAATCACTCCCGTGCTAATCCAGACATCTGCGGTATTAAATACAGGGTCAAAAAAAGTAAATTGATTACCTCCCCAAAATGGCATCCATTCCGGAAGCCTTGTATCAATAATGGGAAGGAACCACATATCCACGACATTGCCATTTAAAAATCCCGCATATCCACCCCCTGACGGGAATATTTCTGCAACGTTTTGTACTGCCGGATCACTTTTTTCAAAGATCAGTCCGTAAAATGCACCGTCAATCAAATTACCCAATGCACCTGCGTATATAAATGCTGCACAGATTACAAAAACCTTTGCATATCCTTCACGTATCATCTTTTTGATATAAAAAGTCCCCCAAACAATGGCGGCCAGCCGAAATAGGATCAAAACAAGCTTGGCCAGATATCCCTCCCCAAACTTAAAGCCCCAGGCCATTCCGGGATTTTCCAAAAAATGCAAGCGAAACCAATCCAGGCCAAATACGTAGTACTCCTCGCCATAATAAAAATGGGTCTTCACATAAATCTTTATGGTCTGGTCTATTGCCAACAACAGTAAAATCAATAATGCTACACTACTTTTATTCATAATTTCCTATTGTTTCCCAACGTCTTGTGCAACATATATTTGCATTATTTAGATAATTTTAAAATTCTTATGGCGCCCCGCATTACAAACGTGAAGACGATGCCGCCAATCACCAAATCGGGCCATTTGCTATTCAGAAAATAGACCAGTACCCCTGCCACTATAACCCCACCGTTTACAATGATATCATTGGACGTAAAAATGGCACTGGCCTGCATATGGGCCTCCTTACTTTTAGCCTTGTTTATCAACCAAAGCGAAATAAGGTTCCCCAGTAGGGCTAAAATGGAAACTACAATCATCCACTGGAACATTGGTGTTTCACTACTGGTAAAAAACCTTCTTAATACCTCTGCAAAACCAAGTGTTGCCAATGCCATCTGAAAATACCCGCTGAATTTTGCGACCTTCTTTTTTCTTGAAATGGCACCGCCTACCGCGAATAGGCTTAGCGCATATACGATGGAATCTGCCAGCATATCCAACGAATCCGCCACAAGTCCCATAGAAGAGGAAATCCAACCTGTGGTCATTTCGATAACGAAAAAACCAAAGTTGATGCCCAAGACCCACCAAAGGATTCTTTTTTGTTTGGATTGGTCTTCCATTACGGGTGGTTCGGCTTCTGTGGTTCCCTCTAAAGAATCCCCAAGGTTTAAACCGGCTATTGATGTTTGTATATCTTCAATGCCATCCACATGATATACTTCCAATTTCCTGTTGGGAATATCAAAATCCAAATATTTCACTTGAGCATAAGATTCCAACTTCATCCGGATCATCTGCTCTTCCGAAGGGCAATCCATTTTGGTTATCTTAAATGTTGTTTTCTCCATTATCTCTTTTTTTATTTTTAATATTCGTTATAATAGTTGTCCTTTATCCGGATACAATTGTTACAAAATCCTTTTAGCAGCAGGTTTACTTCTTCTGCCTGAAACCACTCCGGCAAAGGCACTTTTGCTCTTCATCTTTCTCCCATTTACCAATGTATGTTTCCCAGTAGCTCTTTTGAATTTTTAGGAACCCCCGCAGGCTATCCGGTTTCATCAAAGACATAGACATTTCATTTCTTTGCCTGTATGCTGAATTATTCAGTGTCTGGACACCCTTCTGGAGGAATAATGTTTTTTGCACTCTTTTAGGAGCAGCGTCTTTTCGCTGAAACTTTTCAGTGTCATAGAAAACCTCCGCGGCTTCTTTTCCACTCATGCAGATCGTTTCCTTTAACATCAAACGGGTTCTAAAAATATCGGACCAAAGCTTTTGACGCTTTTTCTGAATAAATTCATAGCCGTCACGAAGTAGCGTCAAACTACTATCGATGTTTTTGTCTTTCGGAATAGTTCTCATGCTCTTTACATTTTTAAAATATTTATTTTATTTTTTAGACCATAAACTTAAACTTAATACAAACTGATTTAAGTCTTATGAAATGATTAAAAACTGCCTAATCCGATTTTACAATTAAATTAAGGCCGTTAAATATGCAACGCTCTGTCTTCGGTGGCTGCCAGACAGGCCTCTTTAAAGGTTTCTGAAAAAGTTGGGTGCCCGTGGGACATCCTTGCAACATCTTCGGCAGATGCCCTGAATTCCATCGCTACCACCGCTTCGGTATAGCTGTCTGCAATGCGTGGCCCTATCATATGCACTCCCAATATCTCATCAGTTTCTTTATCTGCGATTACTTTTATGAAGCCGTCGGTGTCCATACTTATTTTCGCCCTTGCGTTGGCCTTAAAAGGAAAAGAGCCTGTTTTAATACTTCTTCCTGCTTCTTTCAATTCTTCTTCGGTTAAGCCTACCCCGGCCACTTCGGGCTGGGTATAAACAATATTAGGAATAAGCGAATAATTGATATGTGGCTTTTGATCTGCTATCCTTTCGGCTACAAAAACGCCCTCTTCACTGGCTTTATGGGCAAGCATTGCCCCTCGGATTACATCCCCAATGGCATATACACCCTTGACATTGGTTTCAAGGTTCTCATTTACCGTTACCTGTCCTTTCTCATTGGTTTCCACGCCAATGTTTTCAAGGCCTAAATTGGCGGTGTACGGTTTCCGGCCAATGGCCATAAGGCAATAGTCGCCTTCTAAATTCATTTCTTTTTTATCGGACAGGTTTTCCGCTTTCAATTCAACTTTGTTGTCCGTTGCTGTTGCATTGGTCACTTTATGTTCCAAATAAAACTCAATTCCCTGTTTTCTTAGGGAACGATGCAATTGATGTCCCAGTGCGCCATCCATAGTGGCGATGAGGCTATCAAAATATTCCACAATAGACACCTTAGAGCCCAGGCGGGCGAAAACAGAACCTATCTCAACCCCGATAACGCCTCCACCAACGACCAATAAATGGTCGGGAATTTCCTGTAGGGCAAGGGCTTGGGTGGAAGAGATTATCCTTTTTTTATCGATTTTAATATTGGGCAAGGAAGCGGGTTTGGACCCTGTGGCAATGATAATTTTATCGGTTTCTATAGTTTCCGTTTTAGCTTCGGCCTTAATCTCAATCGTGTTTTTGTCCTTGATGGTGCCGTGGCCTTCATAAACGGTAACCTTGTTCTTTTTCATCAGATAATCAACACCATTGATGATTTCCTGTACCACATCCTGAACCCTTTGGTTCATTTTCAGGATATCGACATTGGCTTCTTTAACATCAATCCCAAATTTTTCGAATTGATGCTTGAGTTTGTAATAATGCTCAGAGGCTTCCAACCAGGCTTTTGACGGGATACAGCCCACGTTAAGGCAGGTGCCGCCAAGCGTGTTGTACCTTTCAATAATGGCTACTTTTAATCCTAATTGGGCGCAACGGATCGCACTTACATACCCGCCCGGGCCAGATCCTATTATAGTTACATCAAATTTTTCCATATTCATATTTTTTTTAAGTTCGTTACGGTGGAAAAAACCTTAAGCTTGACCATTGGGGGCTGGGATTCAGGCTTAAGGCACTCCCACCTATTATTTTTTACTACAATTTTTACATATCCCTTTTAATACCAGGTTCACATCGTTCACCTCATACTGGTCTGGCAAACTCTCTTCCGATATTTTATTTGGTAAACAGATTGTTTTCTTACAATCGGTACAATGAAAGTGCATATGTAAACCTGTACTGAGTTTAACATTGGTGTTTTCATCAGAAAGCGCATATTTTGCCACTCCTGTCCCATCGTTGATCTGATGAATCAACCCTTTATCCTCAAAAGTCTTGAGATTGCGATAAAAGGTAGTCCTGTTTGCTGTTTTATTGGTTTCGCTCTTTTGAACAAAGGCCTTTTTCAAATCGGAAAAGGACACGGCACTTTGCTTCCTTTTCAGAAACTTGTATATCTTCGACCGCATTTGAGTAGGTCGAATACCGTGATTTGATAATATTTTTTCCGTTTTGGTCATCGAAATTTTACAGTATCAAAACCTTAGAGAGAGTCCTCCACCGGCACCAAAGCGGTTATCATAACTTCCCATCAGGGAAAAATTCTTGGATAAAAAATATTCAATACCTGTGCTCCAAGTAATCTCTTTTTTGAAATTATCTCCTTGAGGCAGTTCATCTACCCACCCAAAATCTGCCTGGTACTCGTACATTCCGAACAATATTGTTCGTGGAAAAATACTGATCGCACGGCTCAGGCTAATCTGCGGGCGTAGCTTACTATCCATCCTCACATCCAATGTAAATAAGTAGGGCGTAAGATATCGTACCCCTGCTATTGCCGTTGTTGTTATCTCATCGAGGCTATCCTCCATTTCGTTCTCGACATTTACACCGCCAAAAACCGTCAAATAATCATAAAGGTACCTATCATAAGCAGCTTCCACTTCCATATTTTTGTTCCATCCATATTCCCCCCGGAAACTAAACTGATTTCGGATATTAGACGATATGAGGTTCAATGTGGTCATATGCGATGCCGCATCTATCATTCCATAGGAATAATACTGATCGGTCTCATCCAGAAGCTTGGAGACCGGATATTCTTCTAGCCTTGGATCCCTAGGGGTGTCATAGCTTACAATGCGTGCCATACCACTTACTAAATGGTAAAGGATATGGCAATGGAAAAACCAATCGCCGTATTCATTGCCATAGAATTCAATGGTCAACTTTTGCATTGGCGGCACATTGACCGTGTGTTTTAGAGGGGAATATTCCCCGTTTTCATTGATGACCCTAAAGAAGTGGCCGTGAAGGTGCATCGGGTGGTGCATCATAGTCAAATTGTTGAAGGTAATCCTGGTTACCTCGTCTCCCTTGATCTTTATTTTATCTGCTTCAGATAGAGGAACACCGTTCATACTCCAGATATAGCGTTGCATATTCCCGGTAAGGTTCAATAGGATTTCGGATACGGGCACATCGGGATCATAGCTGGTCTTCTCTGGCGACTTCAGGTAGTCATAGTTGTATTGCGAAAACATAGCCATTCCCTGCATGCCATCTGCTTCGTCCATTACTTCCCGTCCGGCAGTCGGGTTCGTCTTGTTCATATCCTCCATTTGAGAGGCCTCTTTCATTTTGGTATCCATCCCGGCCATTTTGGAACGGTCCATCTGCATCGAATCCTTTTTCATATCCATTTGCATTCCGTCCATTTCATCTTTCTTCATTTCCATATCCTTACCATTGGACTTGTCCCCATTCATCATATCCATATTCATTTCCTTCATTCCTTCCATCTGCATATTATCGTCCATTTGCATGCCCCATTTCTCCTTCATCTGATATCGCTCGTCTTTGCCCGGGCGGAATTTTAAAGCGGGTGCACCCATTTTCATTTTCATTTTGGCCATTTGCTGCATCATCCCGATTTTATCCGGTCTGGATACATCGGGTGCAGCAACGATAGGGCCTTGGCCCAAGTAAGCAGTTGCGGTTCCGGAGCCATCCTGGGCCATAATTTTAAATTCCAGTTTGCCGTTCTCCGGTATGGTCACGATAAAATCGTAGGTTTCCGCAACGGCAATAAAGGTTTTGTTTCTTTTAACAGGAACAACATCTTTACCATCTGCCGAGACAAGCAAAGGGTCTGGGCCGCCAAAGGCCATCCAAAATGAAGTTGATGCAGAGCCGTCAATAATGCGCAGGCGTACTTTCTCCCCAGGTTTGAATTCGGGATATTCCACATTTTCTTCTCCATTTATTAAGAACGCCGGGTAATATATGTCCGCTATATCCGCGCTTTCCATACGCTGTCTCCAAAAATCGACCTGTGCGCCCAGTGCCCCCCTGGCAATAACCTGGTTGAGCGGTGTGGCCGTCCCTTTTCTTATATTGTACCATTCTGTGCCCCGTTTTAAAAACCGCATTACATCCCGGGGCTTTTCATTGGTCCAGTCAGACAATACCAAAACCTGCTCTTTATCATACTCCAATGTTTTGTCTTTCGGTTGTATGACGATGGAGCCAAAAACACCACTCTGTTCCTGCAACATCGTATGGGAATGGTACCAATAGGTACCATTTTGCTTTATTGCAAATTCATATTTCAAGGTTTTGCCGGGTTCTATAGGTGGGGTAGAAAGGTAGGGTACACCATCATAAAAATTGGGCAGCAACATACCGTGCCAGTGAATGGAAGACTCTACGCTCATTTCATTCTTCACATAAATTATGGCATATTCCCCTTCATTAAAATCTAATGTGGGCCCGGGGATCTGACCGTTTACGGTCATACCCATAACCGGCTTGCCAGCCTTGTTGACCTGTTCTTCCCGCAAGGTCAACGTGTATTCCCGCACAGGTAAATTGTCAACGTTTCCTTCTACGGATTTTTCGGTTTGGGCTTGTAATACCAAGGCAAGCAGCAAGGCAAAAAAAGTCAATTGAGATGTTTTCATATATAGTATTATTTTGACATTAAAAGTTAGCAACAAAAGCACAAGACACATCCCAATGTTTTTTAGCGAACTCAGAAATTAGTATTAATTGATTCAATTATTCATTCAGATTTCGTGTTTCTTCTTCAAGCAAGCCTTCAAACTCAGGCAAGGGCCTGTTTTTCTTTTCCTCTTCTGTTTCCACCGTACCATTTTCCCTGATATCGTTGATCAACCATTGCATTTCCATAATTTCCCTACGTTGCGCCTTGATAATTTCATCAGCGAGTTTCCTTACCCGTATATCCTTAATTTGAGCACGATCACTCGTTAAAATAGCTATTGAATGGTGTGGGATCATCCCTTCCATGTAGTCAACACCCGTGACAGTAACCTGACTTCTCACCAAACCAATACCACCGGCAATCAATACGATACCCGACACGATGACCGCTATGTTTGCCCCTCGTTTTTTATACATATTCAGCATAAACAGGAGCATTATAATGATCATGGAACCGGCCATGATCAGCGTCATAAAAAGCCTTGTTTCACTAAACCAGAAGTGATCAATAATTTGATAAGAATTAGTGTACATTAAAAAGAACATTGCCACCATGGCGGTTGCAATCATTGCGAAAAATTTAGCATAGTTGTTGCCGTTTTTTTGATTGTTTTTCATTTTTTTGGTTTTATAAATTAATTGTTATATTCTTAAATAGTTTAAAATCAAAATCCTATAAAAGTCCTACTCATCCAAACGACCTGAATATTTATGGATACTAAGGCCTGTAAGAATGATATAATACGATTTTTCATAATGACCAGTTTTTTATGTCTATAAAAGCTGTTATTTCATTTACTCAAAGTTAATAAAACTGTTATAACTTTTTCATGCCTTTTTATAAGCCAAAAGGCGTAGCGCATTGGCCACGACCACCAAGGTAGACCCCTCGTGAAACGCAACGGCAACCCCTATGTTTGCCCAGCTCAAAATGGTGGCCGGTATCAGAAGTGCCACAACCCCAAGGCTTACCCAAAGGTTCTGCTTGATAATGGCCTTTGCCTTTCTGCTCAGGCCAATGGCAAAGGGCAGGGTTTCTAACTTATCTGCCATTAGGGCAACATCCGCCGTTTCCAGGGCCACATCGCTTCCGGCCGCTCCCATTGCTATGCCCACGGTACTGTTTGCCATTGCGGGCGCATCGTTTACGCCATCGCCCACCATTGCGACTTTGGATTCCTGTTCTTTCAATTTTTTGATGGCATCTACCTTTTCTTCCGGTAACAGGCTGCCCCAGGCATCGGTCAACCCAATTTCTTTCGCCACGGCATCGGCAACCTTTTGATTATCCCCGGTTAGCATTATCATCCGCTTGATACCGATTTCCTTTAATTTTTTCAGTGTTTCCCTGGCTGCTTCCCGTGGGGTGTCCATCAGGGCGATAATGCCGATATATTCTTTGTTCCTTCTTATAAGCATTGTTGTATTTCCACCCCCTTCGAGTTCACGGACTTTCGTAATTATCTCTTCGGAAGGGGTGCTCTCATCAAGCCCTTCGTACAGGTCGAGGTTACCGACATAGATTTTATCATTGCCCAATGACGCTTTGATACCTTTGCCCAGAACGGCCTCCAAATTAGAGGCATTTGGGATTTCCTCGCCTTCCAGACGCTCTTTTCCATCACGAACTACAGCTTTGGCCAGGGGGTGATCACTAAGACCTTCCACGGCTACTGCTATTTTGAGAAGTTCGTTTTCAGATATATTTCCAAGTGGCACCACTTGGGTAAGTTTTGGCTTTCCTTCCGTTAGAGTTCCGGTTTTATCGAAGGCGAGGGCAGTCAATTCTCCCAGATCCTCTAGTGGTCGGCCTCCTTTAATTAATACCCCGCCACGGGCGGCCCTGGCCACTCCACTCAATACAGCACTTGGGGTCGAGATTGCCAACGCACAGGGACTTGCAGCTACCAGTACCGCCATAGCCCGGTAAAAGCTGGCGCTAAAGGGTTCGTCTATTACAAGAAAAGCGAATAAAAGAATACCAACCAAAATAAGGACGGATGGCACAAAATATTTTTCGAATTTATCGGTGAGCAACTGGGTAGGCGATTTTTGAGTCTGAGCTTCGTTAACCAGTTTCACCAATCGGGAAAGCGTTGAATCTTTGGCTGCTTTGATCACTTTAATTTCCAAAGTATTGTTCCCATTGATCGTTCCGGCAAAAACGCGGTTTTCATCCTTGATATCATCTTGCGCCGAATAATCCTTGTCAACATCTTCTACGGGAACTTTATCTACCGGTACACTTTCCCCGGTAATCGGAGCTTGGTTGACACTGCTTTTTCCGTTGACCACAACGCCATCGGCAGATATTTTACTGTTCGGCTTGACCACGATAATATCGCCTATACCCAATTTTTCGATACCCACCTCTTCGGTTTTGCCATCTTTTTTGAGCAAAGCTGTTTTTGGTGCGAGATCGGCAAGGGCCGCTATGGACTTTCGGGCCTTGTTCATTGCATAGTGTTCCAGGGCGTGGCCAAGGCTGAACAGGAACAGCAAGAGTGCACCTTCGGCCCATTCTCCCAGAACAGCGGCACCTATGGCGGCCACCAACATTAAAAAATCGATTTCAAAACCACCTTTGGCAACGGTCTGTATGGCCTCTTTTGCCGTAAAGTAACCCCCAAAAAAGTAAGCACCTATGTATAAAGTAAGACTGACCCAATCTGGGATGGATGCAACATAGGAAAGTCCGAAACCTATCCCGAGAAGGGCGCCGCAGATAATAGAAAAAATAAGCTCCGTATTTTTACCGAAAATCCCACCGTGGGCGTGCCCTTCTCCTTCCTCGTGGGTCTCGCCCTCTTTGTGCTCGTGCCCCTCTGTGGAAGTTTGTTCTTTAGTATCTTCCTTCTTTGAACGCTCCTGTTTTTTGGATGCTTTGGTGTAATCATTTTCGTTTGAAGAACTCCGCTGAATCTGAAGGTATTCTTTTTCAATTTGTTTACTTATTTCATCAAAATTCGTTTGCTTTTTATCAAATTCAAGTCGTACCATTCCAGAGCCTGAAACGGAAACTTCCAAAACTCCATTGATTGCCAAAAGGCTTTTCTCGATGGAACGAGCGTGCCTTGTATGTCTAATCCCCTCAACCTCTAAAAGAAGATGACCATATTTTTCTGTAATTTCTGCCCCGGTTCTTTCTGCCAATGATTGAATGCTGTCAATAGAAATTATATCCGGATCATAATGAAAGCACAGTTGCGGCACCGTATCTTCCTGATCATCTACTATATGTACTTTTTCAAGACCCTCTTTGGCCTCTAATTCAGCAATGAGCCTTTGCACACAAGTGTCTTTTTCATTTGGCACCTGAGGTAGCAATACCGGAATTTTTAGTTGTAGCTTTTTCATATCCCTATTGGTTTAATATCCATCTTTTAGCTTCTTCCTTTTCGGTAAAGTCGAAATATTTAACTTCCGAGCTTGTAAAAAAATCAGTGGCTTTAGCAGCCCATTCCTGCCATTCTTTTTCACCCACAAAGGCCATCTTTCCATAATCTGAAATATGGGCGGTATCAACTTTTAAATCTTCCCATAAGCCTTTGAGATCGTAGCCCTTAAAGTTAACTAGTTCAAAAAAGAAATTCACCTTATTTCCATTTTTGACAATATTATGTATCAAAGGATGGATTTTCTCTATATCCTCTTTAGTAATCTTACCGCTTATTGAAGCGGATATCAAATTGCTTTTTTCGACATTTTTGATTCGTATCATTGTTTTAAGTTTTTATGAGCAGATTGGTCTATGTTATATTTTAGCTTCTTTGCTTTTTGGCATTTTACACATGCCCCCTTCAAAACTAAATTTACTTCGGTTATTTCGTATTTGTCAGGTAAATTTTCCTGTGGAACTTTATTGGGCAAACAGAAGGTTTTGCTGCAATTCATACAGTGAAGGTGTAAGTGTAGATCCAGCGAATTCTTATCAGAATATGCATATTTTGCGGTAGCCGTACCGTCATCAATTTGATGTATAATCCCTTTCTTTTGAAATAATTTTATACTCCGATAAATTGTTGTTCTATCTCGTGTATGTTTACTTTTTTTAACGAAAGCCGTTTCTATTTCCCTTAATGTTACAGCATAAAACTTTCTTTTGAGATATTTATAAATAAATAATCTCATTTTGGTAGGTCTAATCCCGTTGTTTCTAAGTGTTTCTTCGGCTTTGGTCATCTCATAAAATTAAACGCCACTACATTTCTCACATATTCCCTTTACTACCAGATTGATATCCTCTGCCACATAGCCTTCGGGCAGGTTTATCTGAGGGATTTTGTGCTCTGTAAGGCACACGGTTTCCCCGCAACTATTGCAATGAAAATGTAAGTGAAGGTCGTTTCCCACCTCACATTCACAATTGTCTTCGCACAGGGCATATTTAATGATGCCGGTGCCATCCTCAATTTGATGCACGATTCCTTTTTCTTCAAATGTCTTCATAGTACGGAAAAGCGTACTCCTTTCCGAGCTTTCGAAATCCTTTCCAAGGTCGCCTAAGCTAACGGCCACATTCAGTTGTGCCAGCCGTCTATAGGTCATCAAGCGCATTGCCGTAGGGCGGATGCCTTTGCTTTCCAACTTTTTTACTATTTTTTCCATTTGCTATAAAAGTATTTAGGGGTCGTAACGCTTTATGGATTCCCCGGTTTTTATCTGGAAGGCATCTTCAATATCGGAAAGATAAATTATTCCGTCACCGGGTTCAGTTGTTTTTGCATTCTCAAGGATAATATCTATTGCTGATTGTGCTTCTTCGTTTTGACATACCAGTTCTAACTTTACAACCGGACTGTCTGTTACACGGAAATCTAAAGAAGGTGATGCACCTTTTGCTTTAAAAGCCCCCGTTCCTTCTCCCTGGGAAAGGGTCATACTCTTAAAACCACTATTACTAAGTGCTTCGATTACTTTTTGAACTCGTTTCGGTTTTATAAATGCTTTTATTTCTTTCATTGCTGTTACTGTATTTCGTTATTAAAGATAGACTCTCTGGATTTTAAATTAAGACAAACATTTTACAGAGAGCCCATCTATCTAAATTTTTAATTTAATGACTATGGGAAGTTTGGCTTTTTTGCATTTCGGAAATCAAATAATAAGATCCGTTGTAAGCCACCTGGGTACCTTCCGGCAGGGGTTCCAAAAGTTTAATTACCACCCAACCACCTTCAGTCTTCCCTGTCCTGATTTCTATAGGCTTGAATTCCCATTCGGTTTCACCATCTTCCTGGTGTTTTTGCGCGGTAAAAATGTAAGGATTTCCTTCTTCTTCAATTATTGCTTCTTCCGGTAAGGCAGGAACAGCTTCTTCACCGGTCCTGATTTTTCCGTTTATATACATCCCCGGAATTAGAAAATCTTCTTTATTATCGATTTCTGCATGCACATGTACCGCCTTGGGATTTTGCTCAAATTGTTTACCAACTGAATATATCGTTCCCGTTAAATTACTACCAGGAACCGATTCCAGCGTAAAAGAAATTTTTTGACCTTCTTTTACTTTATAGATATCTTTTTCGAAAACCATTAGATCGGCGTGAACATGCTCATTGTCAACCACCATAAACATTCCGGTCTGTGGTTCTACATATTGTCCTATTTGCACCAAAACTTTTTCTATATAACCTCCAATAGGGCTTACTACTGGGATATATTCGTAAAGGTTACCACTTCTAACCTGGGAAGCATTTAGGTTTAACTGACGCAATTGGGATTCATAACTTTTCACTTCACCTTTTACAGACTGATAGTTTGATTGGGTTTGTTGAAATGTTTTTCCTGAACCCACTTCCGCTTCATACAGTCGTTTCTGTCTATCAAATTCTTTCTCCAAAAATTGCATTCTACTATACGCATTAATATAATCAGACTGCATCCTGGTCAAATTTGGGTGGGAAAGATAGGCTAGTACCTGACCTTTATTTACCTTATCCCCCTCAATAACTTTTATAGAAGTTATATTACCGCCTAAAATTGCCGTAACGGTAGCTTCATATTGAGGCGGCACTTCCAGTTGTCCATTGGCTTTCACTACGCCAGAAAGAGCTTTGGTAGGCAGGGAATCCACTTTAATCCCTAAACTATTGAATTTCATCTCTGAAAGATGTACCGCGCGCATCCCACCTTCTTCTTCACCGTGATTTTCCCCTCCTTCTTCACTGTGGCCTTCTTCTGCGTCGTCATTGTGGCCGTCATCGCCTTCGGCATGAGCAGCTTCTGTTTCTTGGGAAGTGTCTTCTCCCGCATCAGGATTTTCTTTACATCCAAAGAACAGGCTGAGCGTTAAGGCAAGCATTAGAATATTTATTGATCTTGTATTCATATCGATTTTCTTATTTTAATTTTTAATTTGAATTCTTAAGGTAATATTCCAGTTGGTAACGGCTGTCGAGATAATCGTTAAAAGCACTCCAGGCATTTACCTCGATTCTAATGGCATCTCTTATATTTTGGAGAAATGTCACATAATCGATAGCGCCTTCCTTAAAGGCCAGCACTGATCCATCTTGTTGCTCTTTGGCCAGCGGAAGTGCTTCATCCCTATAATAATTCCATGAGTTTCTCCATTTGATGTAGTCTTCACGCATATTTTTATAGGCGGTTTCCAGTTCGATTTTATCCTGATAAAAGTTTTGCTCTGCAATCTGTCTATTTACTTGTGCTTCCTGTGTACGGCCTAATTCCGGCCCAAAAAACAGCGGAATTTGAATTCCTATTTGATATTGGAAGAAACCCGATTGCCCGGCTATTTCCTGCCTACCGTACTGACCCTGAAATTTGGGCAAAAATTCAGATTTTCGTTCTCTGGTAACCGCTTTGGCAACATCTATCCTTTGTTCCGAAACCTGTAGCAACGGATGATTTTCAAGCGACTCTACCAGAAAGTTTAAAGGTTTGTCTAAAGTTTCAACAGGCAAATCTGGTACATCATAAATCGTATCACTAACAAACCATAGGTTTAAACGCTGTATTGATTTCAGGTAATTTCGGTATGACTGTTCCAGCTGTATTTTAACCTCGTTCGCCTGGTTGGAGGTAGCAAGATATTCCAGTTTAGAGGTAGCTTCTGTCTCATACCGGATTCTTGCAGCCCTTTCAATATCTTCAAAAATTGAATCCATTTTTCTATATACCTGATACGCCTTTTTAGTTGTATAAACAGATGTCCAGGCCCTGCTTACTTCACGTTCAATTTCAATAGTAGATAGCTCTAAGGCATTTTCAGCAAGGGCAACCCTTTCTTTCTGCAATTTTAACCGGGGGGCAATTCCAAAAATATCAATGCCTTGCTGTTGGACGCCAATTTGAGTATAGACCCCATCAGAGCCATTTCCTACTTCTTCTTTTCCTGTAAAGATTTGGGTATTTCCAAAATCATAGGCGGTTTTACGCAATACTTCCTCACTTTCAATTTCAAGTTGAGCAGCTTTTAATTGCGGAAAGTTTTGGATTGCCATTTCTTTAGCCTCTTGCAAACTAATAGTTTGTAAAGAATCCTGTTGTGAATATTCAGATGACATTGCATCAGATTGTGCATTTACAGAAAAGGTTCCGCCTAAAACAAAGCCAATTATCAAAATCGTAGCTAAAGATCGTGAATTGGAAGAACCAAGCTTGTTCTGTTCCTTTTTCTCCCGTCTCTTCTCTACAAATGTATAAAGGACAGGAAGAACCACCAGCGTAAGCAAGGTAGCCGTAAGCATACCACCTATAACAACTGTAGCAAGTGGTTGTTGAACTTCTGCACCGGCAGATGTGGAAAATGCCATTGGTAAAAAACCGAAAATATCTGTTGTTGCTGTTAACATAATAGGTCGTATTCGTTCTTTGGTTCCTGTAAAAATTCTATCTCTTAGACTGGTTACTCCTTCTTCTTTTAAAGAATTGAATCTATTTATTAGTACCAGTCCGTTTAAAACTGCAACACCAAACAGAACAATGAAGCCTACACCTGCGGAAATGCTAAATGGCATACCTCTTAACCAAAGGGCAAAAACACCTCCGATAGCAGCCAATGGTATCGCCATATAGATCATGATAGATTGGGAAAAAGATTTTAAGGCAAAATATAGAAGCACGAAAATCAGGAATAAGGCTATCGGTACCACAATCACTAATCGGTCTTTGGCACTCTGAAGGTTTTCGAACTCCCCTCCATAAGTAATATAATAACCTGGTGGCAATTCTAATTCCTCATCTAATTTTTGCTGAATGTCGTTCACCACAGACTCTACATCCCTTCCCCGGGCGTTTACACCCACATAGGTTCTTCTGTAGGTATCATCTCTTGAAATTTGCATAGGCCCCGGAACATACTCAATATCTGCTATTTCTTTTATAGGCACCTGAGTTCCGTCTGGAAGATCGATATACATACCACGCAAATCATCAATATTCTTTCTATGATCTTCATCAAATCTTACTACCAGATCAAATCGTTTTTCACCTTCAAAGATGACCCCAGCAGTTCCTCCAGCAAAAGCAGTACTTATATAATCATTGACTTTCTGAATATCCAGACCATATTGGGCAATTTTATCACGGTTAAATTTAACGGTCATTTGCGGAAGGCCTGATGTTCGCTCCGCGTTTACATCACCAGCTCCAGGTACAGTTTGGATAATATTGGCCATTTCCTGCACTTTTTCCGATAACACCCCCAGGTCCTCTCCATATAGTTTAACCGCAATATCTTCTCTAACCCCTTCTAATAATTCGTTGAACCTTAATTCTACAGGTTGCGTAAACACAAGGTTTACCCCAGTAAGTTCTTTATTGAGTTTTTCCTTGATTTGCGCTATAAGTCCTTCTTTAGTTTCAGCGGTTGTCCAATTATCCTTATCTTTTTCAAGAATCAGGTACATATCTGCTATATCCATCGGCATGGGATCTGTTGGGATGTCGGCCACTCCAATTCTTGCTGTTGCCGTTTTAATTTCAGGAAAATTTTCTAAAAGGATATTCTCTATTTTTTTTGAAACATCAATAGACTCTGTTAATGAACTTCCTGGTCTTATTAAAGCCTGCATCGCGATATCCCCTTCATCTAATTGAGGCACAAATTCTCCTCCCATTCTCGAAAAAAGAAAACCGGCTAACACAAGCAGTACCACTGCAGATCCTATAACAATTAATTTCAGTTTTAAGGCTCCTTTTAATAAGGGCATATATACTCTTTGTATTCCGCCAATTATCTTATCACTGATTTTTTCCAGCCAACGTTCAAATTTTCCAAACCAGTTCTTTTTATTCTGAATTGGTTTCATGAATAAGGCCGACATCATAGGTACGTAGGTAAGACACAAGAAGATAGCACCTATCATGGCAAAACCGAAAGTGTAAGCCATCGGCTTAAACATTTTGCCTTCTACCCCGGTAAGAAAAAGAATGGGTGTAAATACGATAAGAATGATAATTTGTCCAAAAAATGCAGAGCCCATCATCGTACTTCCAGCATCATAGGCTACTTTATCCATTACGCCTTGATTGAATTTTAGCTTTCCAGACCTAATCCGTTTTTGGATCTCATACACCGTTCCTTCTATAATAATCACGGCACCATCTATAATAATCCCAAAGTCTATAGCTCCCAAGCTCATTAAGTTTGCCCATACATTAAATTGCTTCATTAATATAAAGGCAAAAAGCAAGGACAACGGTATGGTCGTGGCCGTTATGATGCCACCTCTTAAACTACCCAACAATAAAACAAGGGCAAATATCACGATTAGGGCGCCTTCCAGTAAATTGGTTTTAACGGTATCGGTCGTTCTGGCAATTAGCTCACTACGATCAATGATAGGGGCGATAGTGAGACCTTCTGGCAGGGATTTTTCAATTTCTGCCATACGATTCTTAACATTTTGAATAACCGCATTAGGGTTTGAACCTTTTAGCATCATTATTATTCCTCCCACGGCTTCCTTACCGTCTTGCGTAAAAGCACCATAACGTACCTGATTCCCAAAATGGACGCGTGTTGCAACATCTCCAATAGTTACGGGAATGTTGCCCTCGTTAATAATCGAAATATCTTTAATGTCTTCCAAAGAGCGAATAAGACCTTCACCTCTTATGAAATTTGACATTTTATTTTTTTCTATGTAAGCACCGCCTGTATTCACATTGTTCCGAGCGAGAGCCTCATACACTTGTGAAATACTAATACCCAAACTATTCAACTTATCTGGGTTGACAGTGACCTCGTACTGTTTAATACTGCCTCCATAAGAGTTGACCTCTACCACGCCTTCCAGTAATGTGAGTTGTCGTTTGATAACCCAATCTTGCACGGTGCGCAGTTCCATAGGCGAATACTTGTTTTCAAAACCCTCCTCTGGCTTTATAGTGTATTCATAGATTTGACCTAAACCAGTAGAGATGGGACCCATAGATGGACTTCCAAATTTTTCAGGGATAGATTCGCCCAGTTCGTTTAGTTTTTCCTGTACCAGCTGTCGAGGAAGATAGGTTCCCATATCGTCTTCAAAAACGATAGTAACTACGGAAAGGCCAAAGCGTGAGATAGATCTTATTTCTGTAACGCCTGGTAAATTACCCATAGATAGTTCTACGGGATAGGTTACAAATTGTTCAATATCTTCTGTGGCAAGATTTGGCGACTGGGTGATCACCTGAACCTGATTGTTAGTAATATCTGGCACCGATCCCAGGTTGACGGTCATCATGGACCAAATACCCGTCCCTATCAGCGCTAAGGTAAGTAGTCCAATAATAAATTTATTATTAATGGAAAATGCGATTATCTTATTAATCATATAAATAAAAATTTAATTCAGTTAAAATTCTTGATAATAATTTTGTGCCTAACAAAATCTATCAATAGGACCAAGGATCTAGTATGAGAACCAGGATTTGGTCAAAAAAGGATATAATTATCCTTTAAAAAAACTGAATTATGCCTGTGGTGGCTGTAAAATGGAAGTGGTAAAATCTTTTTTTATACCGTTTAAGTAGAGAAAATCTTGAGAAGAATTGTATTTAAACTCAAATTTTATTTCTGCGAATTTGAAATAAGTTGCGTTTATATGGCAACATTGGCAAATACAAAATGGGGAACATAAATCTGCATCTTGATGTTGGTGGTTATCACCTAAATCTTGAGAAATTTCTGTTTTAACTTCATTGTCAAAAGTACCTGTATCTTCACAAGGCACTAAATTTAGTGTGAAGATATAGATTGACAATATGAATGCTAAAAATTTCATTAAGGCAAATATAAGAATTTTTTAATGCAATGGTTGTGCAAAGAAAAAAGGCTTCGGATTATAAAAACCATAAGGTTTCTTGACCAAAAGGTGGTATTTCCTTGCTTTCAAAACGAGGTGCTATTTCTGCAACCATTTCAGGATATTTAATTGTTATTGGTACGTTTTGTTGACGTAAGGATTTCCAATATAGCCTACTAAATTGATACACTTGCTCTATTAGCTTTCTAATCATTTTACTATCATTTAAAGCCTCTGGTGTAGGACTTGATATTTTAAGTTTTATTGGAAATGAATAACTTGAATGACTTGGGTATTTTACAGTATTGTTATACCTCAAATTATTAAAGAGTAAATATTTATATTCTCCTTTAGGGCCAATATTTATATATGTGCCACTCATTGGAATTAACTCACCATTCCAATTTTGGTCAAAAGCAATAATATCTTGTGATTTTGTTTTATTAATATTAAGAACAAAAAGAGGACAAGGCAATTGAAGTTTATCCATCATTTCTAAAACAGGTTGTATTTCTTCATCCTTCATATCCTTATAAAAGTGAATCACTATTTTTTCAGGTATTTGGTTTGTTGGTACGTATTGATAGATAGCATCACTTAATGCACCCCCTAACTGTTTAACATCAGATTTACTGAAATAATGAAATTCATTAAATCTTCCATTATTTTTAAAACTAAATGCACTCGCTACATATCGAATGTTTTCTTCGGTATTTTTAAATGCACCCACACCTATAACTAATTCATTTTTAGGTTTGACATTTAGTTGCCAAGGTGTACCATCTAATTTTGCTAATAAGGCTAATGATATATTGGTTAAATCGTAAATAAATTTCTGTTGGTTTCTTCTAAATCTATCAAACTCTATTACTTGAGATATTATTCTTTTATATAATAGCTGTTCTTTAACCTTGTAATACACTAACTTTTTTTCAAGATTAGGTTCGTGCTTGTTAAAAGGGCTTAAATAAATAGCAACATAATTAATATTAGGGTCAGATTTAAAATCTTTTATACCCTTTGCAATTTGAGGTAATGGATTTTCTAAATCATCAAATACTATATTGACATCATTATCGAAATGTGCTAAAA
The DNA here is from genome assembly GCF_000423405.1 of Mesonia mobilis DSM 19841. Taxonomy (GTDB): domain Bacteria; phylum Bacteroidota; class Bacteroidia; order Flavobacteriales; family Flavobacteriaceae; genus Mesonia; species Mesonia mobilis. Next base: position 74,795 of record NZ_AUHX01000012.1, read on the forward strand.
CACCTGCATAAATGTTTAAACCTTTATACCAACTTGTACCATCTTCCAATAATTTTTGCAATGCTTCTACTTCTTTAGCATAACTTGTATGATATATAAAGAAGAAATGCACATTATCTAACTGACAAGGATTTAAAGGCTTTAAATTCTTAAAATCAATTTTGGGATTTCTACCAACACCATTTTGAAACACTAAATCATTGCTTTCATCAGCAACTTCACCAATTCGATTTATTTCTACAGGTAAGTAATCGTCATTATTAACAGGGATAACTTTTTTAAATTCTTCACTTAAAATGAAATGTTGAATAAACTTATCGATTTTGTGTTTATAACTTATATATTTATTGGAATCATCTTTTGGTTCTGGTTGAATATTAAAAGCTGTTCGTAAATCGTTATTCAAAATGGCATAAGCCATTGTATTATCATCAATAAATTCCTTTTCCTTATGATATTTTAATAACCTCATTTTATATACAACTTTATTTAGATTTGTTGTTGAGGTATGTTTTATAATTTCAGAAATAGGCTTTTTAAACACTTTGGCCATACCATCATAAGAAATAACTAACTCGCCATACTCACTAACTTCCTTAAATTGTACTTTGACTGTAAACTTATAATACTTTGCAAAACTTTTATTTTGATATGATCTATTACCTATCCAAATTTGATTATCATTCACAAAGTTTTGACCAACAAGTTTTTTTATGCTTTTAAAGAATTTTTTGATACGCCAATTATAGTAGTGTTTAATTAAATCGGCTGGTTGTTCTTTAAGATTGAGTTTTAAAGGCAAATAACCTTCCTTTTCATAAATAAATGATGTGTAGATAAAATCAGGATTTTCTTCTTTTATACCAGGAAACAAATCTTCTATATTGGTTGGAAACTTTGTTTTATACAACTTTTGTGCGTTACCTATTTTCTCTTTACTTAAATAAAAAGTTATTGGTTTTTCTGGTAAATCAAATGTTATGATATTAAAATAAAGTTCCTGACTCATAAGACTTGGTTTTATCAATTCTACTTCTTGCTCAATCTATTAATTTTTTGCTCTACAATTTTGAGGATTTCCGTAATGTTTTTTTCTTCTTTTAACATATAGACAATTTTATCCGCTAACCAATATTGAAGTAATTCGCTTTTGTTTTGCTTTAATGCTTTAGCTAATGCTTCTGCTTGTTCTTTACGAGCTAAACGAGTACCACGTTCAATTTTACTTAAAAGTGCCGTATCAATATTCATTTGAGACGCAACTTCTCTTAACAATAATTGCTTTTCTTCTCGTATTTCTCTGATGTATTCTCCAAACGTCATTTTGGGGATATTTTGACTTGTCAATATTTGTCTAATGTAAGAAAAAGAAAATAAGAACTAACAAAAAGATATTAACAATTATAAACAGGAAATGAGGAAGTTAAGGATATGAGGATATAAAGTATTTTTATAAATCCTCGTTTCCTTAAAATCCTCAAAATCCTTATTGTGCTTTTGTGGGATTTGTATAATTGTTATGTGCTTCCCTATGTATTAGACCAGCATCAACAAATTTAGTAATATAGCCTTCTGCTGTTTTATGAGGAATCTTGTTTTTGTCGGCTATATTTAGGTAATCTTGTCTTGAAAATTGATAAGGTAGTGCTTCTAAAAAACGTTCTTTACGATTGGCTCTTTTTACTTCTTTTTGTTCGATAGGTAAATCGTTAAACACCTTACTACTGTGCTTTACTAATACGCTTATCATTTCTAACGTATTATCAAAATCTATATCCTCACAATATCTTACTTGGTTTACATCACCATCTTCCATAATGCGAAATACAGAAAACAACATTATAATTCTAAATGCTATTAACCCCAAACGTCTAACAGTTGCTATATAGTCATCGGGTTGAAGATTGAGGTATTTGGTTTGAAGCTTCTCAAAAAACACATTAAACTTTTGTTGTTGCTCGGTTGTTAGCCTTACTTCAATATCAGGATTGTTTTTTAGGGTTTTGTATAACCCAAAAAATTCTTTTCCTAATTGGTCGTAATATTCATCTAAACCATTGGTTGTATCGGTTTGAAAAACGTTCTTCCAAGTAGGTTTGATATTCATATAATAAAACATAAAACGACTAAACAACCCATTTTCAGCACTTGGAACCAATGCTTGAATTTGTTTTGGTGTACCAGATAACACCGTTGACAAACAAGGTTTTTCAATATCTACATATTCTCTATCGGTTCTACGATAATAACTAATGGTTTCGTGGTGGAAAGCTTTACGAAAACCATCGGAATAATTACCATAATCACTTTTAAAGGCTTGTGCTAATGTATCACCTTCGGTTTCAAAAATTAACCCTCTACCTTCATTGTCAGATATTAATTGATAAACACCTGTTACACTATTGTTAGCCGGAATAAACAACATTCTTTCAGGTGGTTTACTCGGTTTTTCCATAGTTTCACTTTTGCCCTTATTCATATTATAAGTAGCCATTTCAACCTGATGCTGTTGTTTTAGGGTTTTGGATTGTTCGCGTTTTTGTTTGTGAACAGGATTTACCAAATTTTTAATTTGGTTTAATCTTCCTTTTCCTGCTGAAGCCGGTGCTGTAACAAATAAATACAAGTTGCTAAACACTTTACGTTGGTCGTACACGCCAAACAATTTTGGAAAACAAGCACTAAACGCTGTTAACGCTCCCAACAACAAAATATCTCGTTCTTCATTACTGCTTGATGGTTGTACTATTTGTTGCAAAAATGTTGGAATGTTATTGTAAACCGTTGTTGGAATTGTTGGCAACGGCAGTTTTTCTTCCTCTGTCTGTTGCAACACTTCAACAACTTGTTGTTGCTGTTTTGGTTTAATACCAACTTGATGCAAATGGTGGTATAAGGTTGCTATACTTATACCGTGTCCTTTTGCTTGTAAACACTTGTTATACTGTTCGTCACATTCTTTATGGTCGTAACCAGAATAATTTCTGCTAATTCTATGATAGTAATCACGTCCAGCTTCTCCGTATTCCTCTGAAATAGCAAAACCAATATCACGCCACTTTTCATAAGTATCTGTAATATCGATACCTGATTGTTCTAAAGCGTTAATATATGTTTCAATATCATTTACAACAAATGTTGTTGGGTTGTTGTTGATTGGTTTTTTAGGTACTTCTTTTTGCTCTGGAACAGCTAACCAATCTTTCGGGTTGAATATCTTTGTCATATCTTTTGATGTCTTTTATGTAGGTATGCCAATGGATCGTGGGATAAAAAACACGCTCTGGAAATATCTTTACCTGATTGGTCAACCTCTATGTTATATGTTTGTTTTATGTAATTGGCCACCGCAATAAAATATTCGTTGTGTGACACTTTAGATACATCGATTCTAATTATCCATTTTAAGCCTTCTCCTGAAGGTGATGTAAACAACAACTCGGTTTCGAAATATTCATCGTTTAATAATTGTTGCTTTAGTTCTTCAAGATTCTCTAAATGGTCAAAATCGATTGTTAATAATGATGAATGCTCAATTAAGCTATCATCGTTTCGTTTAGAGAACACACCTGAAAATGTAACATAATCAAAATGATTTGCTTTAAATTTTCGTGCTTCTTTTGGGTCTTTAATCGCTCTAAATTGCTCTGTGATACTTTTATACTTATCGCTTGTAATACGCTCAAATATTTGATATAACCTTACTTTTTCGGTTGGAAAAACATTTCTAATTGGTGCTTTATAAAAACTGCTGTAAGCATACCAAGTATCATCGGGTTCATCTAACCAGGATAATTCATCTTCTTTTTTTACTTCAAAATTTAGATTCATTACCTCATTAATTTTAAGTAGCAATTCTTCTTCTTCGATAAGTTTAAAATGATAGGATGCAAAATCGAACACGTCGCCTTTAAAATCGGTTAATTCTGTATCGTAATGCACCGCTTTATTGTCTAAAACATTAATTTGTAATGTTGATTTACCTCCGTTAAAAGGATTGCGGGTTATCCCGCAGTCCCTTCCTTTTACGGAAAGGACTGTTGTTTTAGGATAATACTGCCTTAATACATACGCATAGATATTTAAACCGTAATGCATTTTCTTCAAGATATTTTCTCTACTTATTACCATCGCATTTAAAATTTGGGTTGTAATAATTGCTCTGTAATAATTCCTCTATATCTGATACCTTGTAATAAAATTTACCTTGTATCTTGCTATATGGAAGCGTACCATTTGAACGGAACGTTTGTAGTGTGCGTTGGCTAATATGTAGCGTTTGCATTACGTCCTGATTGTCAATCCACGTATCTTTTAAGCGTTCTGCTCTCGTAGCTCTTATTAATTCGATACGTGCTTTTAAATCCTTAATCTCTTGTGAGAGTGCCAAGAGTAAATCGATTATTTCAGTCATAACTTTACCTTTCCTTTTTTGATTAGGTAATCAGCAGCTTGCTGTTCGATTTCATCTTGGGAATCCATACGGTTACGTAGTAACCATTGGTCTAACTCCTGACGTTGGAAATAGATTTTTTTTCCATTCGGTTTATAATGTGGAATGGCTCCCGTACTTGTAAGTTTATACAAGTGCGATTGTGATAGTTCTAAATACTTGCAAGTTTCATTGAAGTTCAATACTTGCTTTTGCAACGTTTGTTGTTCTATTAACAACTTTTCGATGCTTTCTAAACGTTCTATAATTTTAACGTCCATCTTTTTATAATTTTAATTTAAAAATGGACTTCTGCGCAAAAGTCATCCTTGATTGTCAAGGACATAGCAAATATGGAAAAAGGTGTTTGGTATAATAGAAAAGAGAAAAAATGGTATTATTAAACCATTGTAAAACAATAAGTTATATTGTTTTTGGTATTATCTATTTGGTATTTAGTAGAGAAAATACCACTTTATAAAAATGAAGATTTATTTGATTTGGTCAAGCCAAAAATTAGCATCAACTAATTTTTGATAGGCTCTTTTTTCAGTACCTAAAAATCTACGGTATTCTTTATTAGCATCACTACCTGGACCATAACGATAAGCAAAGAATTTATAAATATGTTTAGGCACTATTTTCTTGGGTGGTTTATTATCAAAAAACAACCTTTCAGTAAAGTATTTAGTTTCTGTGAGCTTTACCATAAAAGCTGCAAGTAAGATTTTATTACCTCTATCCTTTATGAAGTTATATTCATCATCTATAATGCCTTTTTCATTTAACAGCTCCTCTAATTTTGCAAATTCTCTTTGTTTAATCTTATTAATAAGTTCGTTATAGGATAAGACATCATTGTTTTCCTCTCTAAAATCACCTTGTATAGCGTTGAAAATTGAACTTTGTTTTACTTTTTTCCTGACCGTTTTTATTTCTGCACCGGAATAGGATTTTACAATTAACTCTTGAGGTGGTTCTTCATTAAAAAATACTTCGTGTAGTTCTTCGATAGTATAAATTTCTGTATCACTTAAATCTGAAAATCGGTCTTGAAGTTCCATAAAAAGCATCATCGCAGTAGCTTTTAAAAATGAAATGATATAGGCTTCATCTGATTTGTCATTATTAATAGGCTTTAAATACAAACTTTCATCAAGATCATTTTCAGAAATGTAATTGCTAATCTGGGTTAAATAATTTGTAATTCGGTTAAATTCTTTGTCATAGAGAAAAGACAAATGACCAGGTGTTGAATTTGCTTCAAGGGTGTCATTAATAGCATTAAACTTTTTGATATAATCATTTTCAATTAGTTTAAAGTAATATTTACGCTTGTTTGAATATGCTTTTTTAAAGTCGATTTCATAATTAGGCGTTGTATTGAGGTATTGCTTTTTAAAGCCTTTTAAAAGCTCTTTAAATTGGTTTTCGGTTCTTTTATCATCAGTAACCTTTTCCACATACAGTAAGTCGATAAATAGGTCTTTAGCCATTATAAATCCAATTTAATTTTATTAGCAGCTTCTTTCTTTTTATCATCAATAACTTTTGCATAAATCTGCGTAGTTCTCAATTCCTTATGACCTAATAACTTGGAAACAGTATAAATATCTGTTCCTAAAGTTAATTGTAAAGTTGCATAGGTATGTCGAGCACAATGGAACGTGATATTTTTTGTTATTCCTGCATTAAGCATCCATTGTTGTAACTTTAAATTTGACCAAGCACTATAATGTAAACCTTGAAAAACTTTTTCTTCGGGTTTACCTTTATCTCCTAATAATTCTGCTGCTTGGTCTGAAATAGGTAAAGTTTCAACCCCTTTTGTTTTCTTTTGTCTGAAACGAATATAATATCCCATTTCTTTAGAATGTTGAATTTCTGACCAAATCAGTTTTTCAATATCTGACCAACGTAACCCAGTAAGCGCAGAAAATATAAAAGCACTTTTTAAAAGTGGTAACTCGCATTCTGTATTGACTACTTTTTGTAATTCATCAAGAGTTAAAAATTCTCGTTGAGGTTCACCTTGTTTAAAATACTCAACACCATTTGCTGGGTTTATTCTTAAAATACCATCCTTAACAGCTTGTTTTAATGCAGCGTTGAATTTTCCGTAATAGGAATATTTAGAGTTTTGAGATAATTTTTTACCTGCTCTTGCCATTGCATCCTTATCTAAATACTCTTTAAAGCGTTCTACGAAATCCTTATCAATATCTTGAAAACTTACGTCTGTTGGACAAAAAGTTTTTAGATGTTTTAGCATACTGTTCCAATTACCATAGTTACCAGAGCTTGTATTCTTTTTCTCTGCTAATGCTGTTACATAAGTAATAAAACTCCCTTTTAATTTCTCAATATCTTGGAAACCATAAATACCGTTTTGAATTTCAATCTGTCTTTGAGCGCAAATAGTTTCCGCTAATTGTTTGGTTTTCTTGTTAACCTCTCTTTCGGTTTTAGTTTTAGGGTTAGGTGTAAGGTATAGACGCAAATACTCGGTTTTACGTTTACCTTTATGATAGTAATCTAAATACAAACTTATTTTGTCATTCTTCTTGCGTTGTCTTAATGTTACTTTCATAGGATGCTAATTAAAAAGGTTTTCTATTTGCCATCTGGCTACAATACGTTTTCTTCCGAAAGGGACAGCTTTTAAACGTCCTTGTTGAATCATTCTTTGAATGGTCCATCTACTAACACCAATTAATAGAGAAGCCTCTGTAACGCTTAAAAAATCTTTATTGTTTACAGCATTAGGATTCTGAACCTCAACAACTTCATTCTTTTGCTTCATATCAGCATTAAGAGTTGCTTGGATTTTTTCTTTACGCTTTCTGGCCTTATAGGCTTTTTTAGCGCAAGGGTTACCACAATATTGAGTTACTGTTGTTCGTGCTGTAAACGCATTACCGCAATGTTTACAAGTTTTTGGGATGTATAAATTACTGCTCATAAATGGTGCTTTATGTAGCGTTATGGTGCAACGTGGGGCAATATGGTGCATCATTTCGCCATTATTTTTGCCAACAGATTCGGGCAACAAATCCGTATAATGGGCAACATATATGAAACAAATATAGTTAAAAAAGGGCAATTAGGCAACAAAAAAGAATATGTAAACCACTGAAAAACAAGTAAGAACTAATAAAAAGAAGCTTAATTACTTCCCGATACAGAAATTTGCAAAGATGTTCCCTAAGAGATCGTCGGTGGTAATCTGACCGGTAATTTCACCAAAATGATATAAAGCTTGACGAATATCGATGGCTAATAAATCGCCGGTTAAGCCCATATTCAAACCTTCTTGCACTTTATTAATTTCTTCTTGAGCTTTTAATAAAGCGTCATAATGACGAGAATTAGTTACGATTGCATCATTACTTTTTAGCGCGCCGGTATTTACAAAACTTAAAATTTTCTCTTGCAACTCTTCTACTCCGCTATTTTCTTTTGCTGAAATTAAATTTAGCTCAGTGATTTGTTGTTTGAAATTTTGTTGCTCTTCCGTAGAAAGGACATCGGTTTTGTTGGCAACAATTATTAAAGGTTTCCCCGGGAAGCGATTTTTAATTTTTTCAACCTCCGTTTTTACTTGCGTTAACGTAAGATTTTCATTTTTGATCTTATTGGCATCAAAAAGATACATTACTAATTGCGCTTGCTCCATTTTTTGGAAGGTTTTCTTAATTCCTAAACCTTCAATCTCGTCAGTGGTTTCTCGAATTCCAGCGGTATCGATAAATCGAAAACCTACGCCACCAATAGAAATTTCATCTTCAATGGTATCACGAGTGGTTCCTGCAATATCGCTTACAATAGCTCTTTCTTCATTTAAAAGTGCATTGAGTAAAGTAGATTTCCCCACGTTTGGTTCTCCTACAATAGCAACCGGAATTCCGTTTTTAAGCACATTACCAACGGCAAAAGAATCGATGAGTTTATTTAAAACTTTCTGAATTCTAAACACCAGATCTTGAAATTGTTGACGATCGGCAAATTCTACGTCTTCTTCAGCAAAATCGAGCTCCAACTCGATTAACGAAGCAAAATTGAGCAATTCTTCTCGTAATTTTTGAATTTCTGAAGCAAAACCGCCACGCATTTGTTGCATCGCTAATTGATGGCTCGCTGCATTATCACTAGAAATAAGATCTGCCACCGCCTCTGCCTGACTTAGATCCATTTTTCCGTTTAAAAATGCACGTAACGTAAATTCTCCCGGTTGCGCAGATCGGCAACCCTTCCGAAGTAAAACATTAATAATTTCTTGCTGAATAAACGGACTCCCGTGGCAAGAAATTTCAACCGTATTTTCTCCCGTATACGATCGTGTACCTTTAAAAACAGATACCAGACTTTCGTCGATAATACGTTCACCATCTACAATATTTCCCAACTGTAAGGTATGAGAAGCTTGGTCTTCTAAACTCACCTTATTTTTTGCTTTAAAAATAGGACTTGTCATGCTAATAGCATCGGGACCGGAAACTCTAATAATAGCAATAGCACCACTTCCCGGCGCTGTAGCTAAAGCAACAATCGTATCGTTTAAAATCATAGCGCAAAGGTAATAAAGTTCTTAGGCATTAAATAATTTAAACCGAATTGTAACAAATTTATAAAGGCTGCGTCCTATAAATAAACGAAAATAATGGAAGTAATAACAGAAAAAAGAGAAGATAGACAAATGCTAATGGTAATGCATTTGAGTCAGCTATTAAATTTTATAACTGGTTTTGGAGGTATTATTGTACCACTTATTTTATGGCAGGTTAAAAAGGATGAGATTAGAGATATTGATCATCATGCAAAGCAAATAATTAACTTCCAGATAAGTTATTATATCTATTTTGCTGTTGCAGCATTACTGTGTATTATTTTTGTAGGAGTACTTATCTTACCCATTTTAGGTTTAATAGCATTAATATTCCCAATTCTAAATGGTGTAAAAGCAAATAACGGCGAGCCGATCAACTACCCGCTCACCATTCAGTTTTTAAAATAATTATTGATATTTTTCTTTTAATAATTCTGAAGGAAAATTTCTTCGGAATTTATTAAACCTTGGAATAGAAACATTCTGGACATATGGATTTTCAGGATGTTTCTTTTTATAATCTTGATGATAATCTTCTGCAACCCAAAATTTTTGAAATGGCATAACTTCTGCTGCAATCGGCTTATCGTAAGACTTACTTAAGGCTGCAATTTTATCTTCAATGATTCTTTTTTGTGCAACATTTTGATAAAAAATGATCGAACGGTATTCTCTACCGATATCGGGTCCTTGACCGTTTTGTTGCGTCAGGTTTTGAGAAGCAAAATAAACATCGACTAGAGTTTTAAAATCTACCACTTCGGAATCGTAGATAATCTCTACTGCTTCTGCATGGTCGGTTTTACCGTAATTCTGATAAGTTGGATTTTTACCTGTCCCACCGGAGTAACCAGAAATAGATTCTTTTACTCCTTTTACACTTTCGTAAACAGCTTCAACACACCAAAAACAACCACTAGCAAAATAGGCTTTTTTTAAACCTTCTTGAGTTGCATTCACTTCAACCGGTTCCGCATTTGCCAATTCTTTTTGTGCTTTTGTTTTTTCATTTTTTACATTACCACAACTTACCAAGACGGCAAATGCGATAAAATATAAGTATTTCAATTTCATCTTATTTTCGTCTATAATTTCCTTCTAGATTTTTCTTTCCTAAAACTGCATAATCCATTGCGATCTCGCCGTTTTGCATAAAACCTTTCCAATCGAGTTCAAAAGAATTAGGCGCTGTAAAATGCAATGTTGCCAAAGCTTGATCGGTATCAAAATCTGACCACGGAATATCTTTTTGTCCTTCCATCTTTCCTTGACCACTTACGTAATACATCACTAGATTGGATGCATCGGTTTGCTTAAATTTTACCTGAATATGAATATTTTCTTTTTGATCTAAACATAATTTACTGACTTGATTCATTTGAATGGAAAGACAATTACAGTCGCAACTTATACTCTCTTTGCCATCATCGCTTCGCTGAAATTCTCCTGAAAAATCTTTAGCGGAGATCTTTTTTGTTGTTGAATTTTCTACTGAAGAATCTGATGAATTAGAAGTAGTTTCCTTTGCAGCGTCTCGTTGCACTTCAGTAGTTTCTGTTGGTGAAGAATTTTCTTCTTCGGAAGTTTTAGATTTACGCTCATCTTGACAAGCAAAACATAGCGGTAAACACAGTAATATAGTCAATAACTTTTTCATCATCTAAAATTTTAAGTAGCCTAAGTTAAAATTTAGACGAGCGATTCTCTCTCAAGTAAATGTTAAATAAAAAAACCTTCTCGAGGTGAGAAGGTTTTTTCTGAAATTCAATAAATGTATTGTAATGACAAAAAGCTTACATTTTAGCAAAAAGCTTTTCCATTTTTTGTCTTTGTTCTTCAGCTAGTTCTTGATCTACTAAAATTCGACCACTATGCTCATCGGTAATAATTTTCTTTCTACCAGCAATTTCCATTTGTACCTGTGGCGGAATGGTAAAGAAAGAACCTCCAGATGCACCTCTTTCAATCGGCACAACTGCAAGACCGTTTTTCACATTTTCACGAATACGTGTGTAAGCTTTCACCAATCTTTCTTCGATGTCTTTCTTGTAATCGTCAGACTTTGCAATAAGCGCTTGTTCTTCTTTTTCAGTTTCGCTTAAGATCTCGTTAAGCTCCCCTTTTTTATGATCTAAATGCGCTTGACGCTCGCTAATACGCTCGTTACTTTGCTCGATCACTTGTTTTTTCTGCTCGATTTGAGCATAAAATTCTTTAATGTGCTTTTCTGCTAACTCTATTTCTAATTCTTGGAATTCAATTTCTTTAGAGATCGCATTAAACTCACGGTTGTTACGAACATTTTTTTGTTGCTCGTTATATTTTTTAATTAAAGCTTTAGATTCTTCAATCTGATTTTTTTTGTCTTTAATATTATGATCTAACTTTTCTAGATCTGCATTTAATTTTTCTAAACGCTTATTAAGACCGGCTACCTCATCTTCTAAGTCTTCTACTTCTAAAGGTAATTCACCTCGTACATTTCTAATCTCGTCGATACGAGAGTCGATTAATTGTAAATCGAACAATGCTCTTAGCTTTTCTTCAACGGTAACCTCTTTTTTCTTTGCCATAATCAACTATATTGAATTGGATTGGTACTTTTTTGTGATAAAACGACCGCAAAATTACGGAATTTTTTTGTAAGATAAGAATGTAAAAGATTTTTTGTGTACTGTTCACTTTCATAATGACCAATATCTGCTAAAATGATTTGATTTTCAGCTTGATAAAAATCATGGTACTTCAAATCTGCAGTAATATAAATGTCGGCATTCACGGCTTTGGCATTACCAATTGCAAAAGCTCCACTACCTCCCAAAACTGCTACTTTCTTGATGCTTTTATCGATTAATTTTGAATGTCGAATAATCTTTAATTGAAAGATTTCTTTCAACTGTGATAAAAATTCTTCAGCCGATTGAGCTTCAGGTAATTCTCCTATCATCCCAATACCAATTTGCTGGTTTTTGTTCTCTAGTGTCGTAAGCTCATAAGCAACTTCTTCATAAGGATGCGCTTCAAAAAGTGCTTTTAAAACTTTTGATTCAGCGTGTTTTGCATACGTAAGATGAAGCTGAATTTCTTTTTCGGTATGTAATTTACCAATTTCACCTAAGGTTGGATTGGCGTTATCGTTTGCTTTAAAAGTTCCTTCGCCTTCAATATTAAAACTACAATCATCGTAATTACCAATGCTCCCTGCTCCTGTTTTAAACAAAGCAGTTCTTACTTGATCGACATGTGTTTGCGGCACGTGAACAACCAACTTTTTAATTGTATGCGGTTGCGGCACTAAAATTTGCCGATTTACCAGACCAATTTCTTCACAAATTTGATGATTAACGCCTTTAAAAGAATTATCTAAAGCGGTATGAATGGCATAGATCGCAATGTCATTTTTAATTGCTTTTAGCACTACTCTTTCTACGTAAGATTTTCCGGTAATTTTCTTTAATCCTTTAAATATAATGGGATGAAAACTAACAATAAGATTACAGTTTTGCTCAATAGCTTCATCTAAGGTTTCTTCTAACGTATCTAGGGTGACTAAAATACCACTAACTTCTGCTGTTTTATCGCCTACTAATAAACCTACATTATCAAAATCTTCGGCGTAGGCGGTTGGCGCATATTCTTCTAATGCTGAAATTACATCGTTTACAATCATTTCTTTTTGGGAATGCTTGATTAATTAGGAAGGTTAAAGATAAAAATTATACCTTCGTTTCTATGAAAATCCTTAGAAAATTACTGTTTCCGTTTTCTATTTTATACGGACTAATTGTCTTACTTCGGAATAAATTATACGATTGGCAACTAAAGAAATCGGTTAGCTTTCAAATTCCTGTGATTTGTGTAGGGAACTTAAGTGTTGGCGGAACCGGAAAATCGCCAATGATCGAATATTTATTGCGATTACTTAAGGATGAAAAACAATTAGCGACGCTAAGCCGCGGTTATAAACGGGAAAGTAAAGGATTTTATCTATTGAATGGTCTTGAAAACGGAAGTTACGTGGGCGACGAACCTTTACAGTTTAAAACTAAGTTTCCTGAAGTACAAGTTGCCGTCGATGAACAACGCGTTCGCGGGATCGAAAATTTATTAAAACTTCAGCAAAAACCTGAAGTGGTGTTGCTTGATGATGCCTATCAGCATCGAAAAGTAAAACCTAGTCATAGCATTTTACTAACTACGTACGACAATCTCTATGCTAAGGATTTAATTTTACCTGCCGGAAATTTACGCGAACCTAAAAGCGGAGCAAAACGTGCCGATCTCATCGTTGTCACTAAATGTAAGCCGACTATTTCTGCGGAAGAAATGCTAAAAATTAAACAGCAATTAAAACCGCTACCTTCACAAAAGGTGTTCTTTTCTGCTATTAAGTATTCTGAAGTGATTTACAACCTTCAGCAACACTCAAAGCCACTTCAAGATTTTAAAAATTTCACGTTAGTTACAGGAATAGCTAAACCTCAACCTTTTGTAGAGCATTTAAAGCAACTTGGTCTAGAATTTAAGCATCTTGATTTTCCGGATCATTATAATTTTAAAAATGACGATCTTCAAAAAATTAATAAAGCTGAATTGATCTTGACTACCGAAAAAGATTTTATGCGGTTAAAAAATCAACTTCCTGCAGAAAAACTATTTTACCTTCCTATTGAAGTTAAAATTTTAAATGAAGTTGAAATTTTTGAAAAAACGATTAAACGTTGGATTTAGCATCCTCATTACGAAGTAATGCCTTATAAATTTTCTCGTAAAACAGTTCAGTTTTATAAGGTTTTGGGATAACATCGTCGAAACCGTACTTAAAGAAATCTTTCAATTCTTCAGAAATACTTACTGCTGTTAACGCGATGATCGGAGTTTCACTCTCTGTTTTTCGAATTTCTTTAGTCGCTTCAATTCCATCCATTACCGGCATATGAATATCCATTAAAATTACATCATACTCATTTTTGGCGACTAGATCGACAGCTTCTTTACCGTTATTAGCGATCTCACAACTTAAATTTTTCTTCTCTAATATCTTACAAGTAATTTTCTGATTGAGCTTATTATCTTCAACCACCAATATTTTTTTATGATCGAAAACCTCTTGTTGCGTTTTTACTTCTGTTAGCTCTTCAAAATCATCAGAGTCTGGATTTATAGAAGTTTCAGCAGGAATTAAATCATCTTGCAAAGTTTTATTAAACGTAATAGAAAAATAGAATTTTGCGCCTTTACCAGGTTCACTTTCTAATTTGATCTCACTATTTAAAAAGGTGAGAAGATTTTTAACAATAGGTAATCCTAGGCCTGTTCCGCCAAAATTAGAATTGATCTTATCGCTACCTTGATTAAATTTTTCGAAGATTTGTTTGTGTTTGCTCTTTTCGATACCAACACCATTATCTTCAACTTCAAAATTAATCCCTACTTTTTCATCGGTTTCTTTGTGGTGTTTAGCTCGAACCCAAACATCGCCACCTTCAGAAAACTTAATAGCGTTCGCTACTAAATTAATGATTACCTGAGAGATTTTTACCATATCACCATTAAGCAATTTTGGTATTTTATCGTCGACTTCTAAGTGTAAAGCTACTCCGCTGTCTTTAGCCGATTTTTCTAAGGTTTTGAGAGTGTTTTTAAGCTGAGATTTTAAATAAAAATCAAATTCGACCTTACTAATTTTGTTTGATTCTAATTTATTAATGTCTAAAATATTATTGATAAGCGAAAGCAAGTGCTCACCAGAATGCTTTAAAGATTTTAAATGTTCTTTTTGTTGTTGTGTCGGGTTTTCCTTAAGCAACAAATAGGTTAAACCGGTTACGGCATAAATTGGCGTTCTCAATTCGTGCGTGATGGTCGATAAGAATTGCTCTCTATATTTGGTAGCTGCTAATGCTTTCTCGCGAGACTCAATTAAATCGGTATTTTTTTGCTGAAGCAATTGGTTTGCGCGTGCTCTAAGGTTATTGTTTTTGTATAAGGAAACGGTAAACAATGATAAAATACCAATAAAAAGCGCACTTAAAACAATGGTTAACTGATTGAATTTAAGTGATTTTTGCTGTTCTGAATTGGTTAAAGATAATTCTGAAATCGTATCGACAGCCGATTGTATACTGTTAGAATCGGTTATTTTTTCTTGAGTAAACTCTGCACTTTGAAATGAAATAATTTCATTTTTAATTTCATTTGCTTCAAACAGGTAATTAATTTGATCTTGCAGATTTCCTTTTAACTGATAGATCTCTGCTAAAATTTCTGCAGATTTCAGTTTGTATAAGGTATAGTTATTGTTCTTGGCGTGATTATAGGCATTAATCGCATAATCTTCTGCCTGATCAAAATCGTTAGTTTCCTTAAAAATTTTAGCTTTAAGATAATATACTTCGTTTAACAGATAACTTTCAGGAAAATTACTGACTACTTTTTCTAATTCACTTAACAAGATATCGGCTTCGGCATAATTAGCTTTTTTGATCGCCAATTTTGCTTTCACGAGGTTTTTTAAATAACTATGAATAGAGGTTTCGTCTTTCTCCTGAGTTAAACGCGTATTTATGACCGCTTCAGCTTGGTCAACTTCATTTAATTCTAATAGAATATTTGCATACAAATAATCCTGAAATGGAGTTACGGAAGCGATCGCTTCTTCAGATAAGTTTTCATCAAAAATTTCATCTAAAATCTTTTTGGCTTCCTGATAGCGATTTGCTTTGTAGAATATATCTGCGGTATAATATTTAGAGATGATCCAAAGCTCATCATTCTGATTTTCTTCAGCAACACTAGCTACAAAAATCAGGCGTTTTACTAAGCTGGGATAATTAAAATATTCGTAAGCATGACGAAGGCTATCGATAATTCCTTCAAACTTTTCTGTTTCTATACCCGATATTTTTTCAATATCGATTTGTGCTTTCAATGTATAATGAAAACTACAAGACAAGCAGAATACAAGTAAAAGTTTCTTAAAAAGAATATTCATTTAGTTTATATAGCTTATGTAGCTTATGGGGAAAGCAACAGAATTAAATCTATTAACCTATTACTATAACCTCTTTCGTTATCGTACCACCCAATCAATTTAACGAGATGACCATCGATTACCGAAGTCATTTCGCTATCAAATATACAAGAAAAACGATTACCTAATATATCTACGGAAACAATTGGATCTTCGGTGTAGCTAATAATATTTTTATAACTTTGTATTGAAGCCTTTTTAAAGAGCTGATTCACTTCTTCGATACTTGTTTTTTTCGCTACATTAAGCGTCATGTCTGTTAGTGAACCGTTGGGTACCGGCACTCGAATGCCACAACCACCAATTACTTTTTCTAAATCTGGAAAAATTTTGGTTAATGCTTTTGCTGCTCCGGTTGTAGTCGGTACTATTGATTGTGCTGCGGCTCTCGACCTTCTTAAATCTCGATGCGGCTGATCGTGCAGACTTTGATCTGATGTATAAGAGTGAACCGTAGTTATATACGCCTGTTGAACGTCTAAAGCTTCGTGAACCACTTGCAACATTGGCGCCGCATTATTTGTAGTACAAGAGGCGTTAGATATAATGGTTTCGCTGCCGTCTAAAATGTGTTCATTAACGCCGAGAACCACCATTTTAATATCATCATCTATCGGCGGAACTGAAAGTATAACCTTTTTGGCACCACCTTTTATATGGTTTTGAAGTTCACTTTTAGTTTTAAATTTTCCTGAACTTTCTACGACAAGATCTACTTGAAAACCTTCCCAAGAAATTTGCTTAATATCTTTTTGCTGTGTAAGCGGAAATTTTTGATCTTCTACGACAATCGCTCCGTTTTCAAAAGAAACTTCTTTTGGCAAAACCCCATGAATACTATCGTATTTTAACAAATGTGCTAAGGTTTTACCATCGGCGACATCGTTAATTGCAACCACCTCGATTTGAGAATGATCAAGTAACAATCTAAATAAACTACGTCCAATCCTACCAAAGCCATTAATGGCTACTCTAATTTTTTGAGGCATGATTAGTGAATGTGTTTTTGAGCTTTATAAGAAGAACGAACCAATGCGCTACTTTCTACATGTCTAAAGCCTAAATCTAAACCTATCTCTTCGTATTTTTTAAATTGATCTGGAGTAATAAATTGTTGTACCGGTAAATGTTTTTTACTCGGCTGTAGATATTGCCCAATCGTTACCACATCTACATCTGCAGCTCTAAGATCGTGTAGTGTTTGAATCACTTCTTCTTCTTTTTCACCTAAACCAAGCATAATTCCAGATTTTGTTCTGTTAATGCCTTGTTTTTTTAAGTATTCTAAAACTGCTAAACTTCTATCGTATTTGGCTTGTATACGAACTTCACGGGTAAGACGTTTTACCGTTTCCATATTATGAGAAACCACTTCTGGAGCGACCTCAACAATACGATCGATATTCCTTTCAACTCCTTGAAAATCGGGAATTAAAGTTTCTAAAGTCGTATTAGGATTCATACGGCGAATGGCTTTTACCGTTTCTGCCCAGATAATAGAACCCATATCTTTTAAATCGTCACGATCTACACTGGTAACTACCGCGTGCTTAATATCCATCAATTTAATTGAACGAGCTACTTTTTCCGGCTCATCCCAGTCAACGGTTTCCGGTCTTCCGGTCTTCACCCCGCAAAACCCACAAGAACGGGTACAAACGTTACCTAAAATCATAAAAGTTGCGGTACCTTCACTCCAACATTCGCCCATATTTGGGCAACTTCCTGAAGTACAAATGGTATGCAAATCGTATTTATCTACCAGCTTTCTAAGATTCGTATATTTTTTACCGGTAGGTAATTTTACACGTAACCATTTTGGTTTTTTCTTTGTAGTTTCTGGTGTAAGGGTTTCTACTGCCATAATAAAATTTATAGAAGTTCAAAGATACAAAATAATGTAGAGCTAATTGCACGCTCTACGATAGATTCTATGTATCGCTTTACGAAGATTTTTTATTTGTGATGCTTTCTGCCAATAGCTTTTTAGCTCTTAAAATTTTGACTTTTACGTTATTTACAGGTTCTTGTATATGTTCAGAAATTTCTTTGTAGCTCATTTCTTGAAAATACCTTAACTGAATAACCTCTTGGTAATGCGGCTTTAATTTTTTTATATGATCTAATAAACTTGAAAGGTTCTGCTCGGTGATCAAACGGTCTTCTGCAGTAGGCGTTTCATCTACAAAAGTCTTCTCTGCTTTACCATCTACTTGCGTAGTTTCAATATTTTTCTTTCTAATTAGATCGATATGAATATTCTTTGAAATGGTAATTAACCATGTCTTAAAATTATATTCTACATCAAAAGTTTCTAGCTTTCCAAAGGCTTTAGAAAATGTTTGCACGGTAATTTCTTCAGCTTCATATTCATCATTTGTTCTTTTAAGCTGAAAACTATACACTTGTTGCCAAAAATGATCTAACAAATACTTGTAGGCAATTTGGTTTCCTTTTTTTGCTTTTTGTATTTGTTCTTCTAATTGCTCAGAGATCATTTCCAGTGTGTGGGTTTCGAGATTGAATTATAGATAAAGATACTAATTTGTGAGAGAACAAGCGTTAGATCTTGCAATGGTAATAACCAAAGTAAATTTTTCTCTTTAAAAATTTTAGTGGCTTTAGCATAAGTGAGGTATAAAAATAATGTCCTTAACAAGAAGAGACCTAACACATACTTCCAATCAAAAATAAAGATCAATAAGAAAAATAAACACCAAAACGATAACTGACTTACATAAAAGAGTCCTAATTTAAGTTGATGCTTTTTCTTATAAAATTTTGCCGTAGATACGTGTCGTCTTTTTTGTGCAAACCAAGATTTCCAATTCGATTTAGCTTTACTAAATGTAAAACTATCGGGCGTATAGACAATAGAAGTATTTTTTTTAGTCGCAATTTGATTAATAAAGAGATCGTCGTCGCCAGAAAGAATACTCATATGAGAAACAAAACCTTTATTCTCATAAAATTCATCTGAAGTATAAGCTAAGTTTCGCCCAACCCCCATATAAGCTCTTCCGCGTTTGGCTGAAGAAAAATATTGCAAAGCAGTTAACAATGTTTCAAAACGAATAAGTTTATTGAGGAAAGATTTTTCAGTTTGGTAAGCACCATAACCTAAAACGATGCTTTTTTCTGGCTGGAAACCATTCGCCATTTCTGCTAACCAATTTTCTGAAGCGGGATAACAATCGGCATCGGTAAATACCAATTTTTCATAGTTGGCTTTTTTTATACCTAAAGTTAAGGCATACTTTTTATTTCCCCAGAAACGCTCATTGCTTTGTACATTTACGACTACAATTCGAGAATCTCGAAGCTGAAAATTTTCCATCACCTCTAGCGTATCGTCGTAAGAAGCATCGTTAATCAAGATCAGTTCAAATTCAGAATACTTTTGAGCTAAAATTTTTGGTAAATTCTCTCGTAGATTTTCCCCTTCATTTTTAGCACAAATAATTACAGAAATAGGCGTAGTTACTTTGGCTTGTAAATGAGAATTAGGCTTAGCGAATAAAAAGCTATAAAAAGAAAAGTAATAACATACATTAATTGCCGTAACTGCAACAAAGCAGTAAAATACGATGAGCAACATTTAATGGAGTTATGCTTTAGATTTACTATCGCAATCTCCTACTTCATCGGGCATTTTTCCGCAGAAACTACAAGGTTCACCTTCTTTGTTTAAATAAGGATTTTGGCTTGCACAAGTTCCTGCAAATTTACCGTCTTTCTTTGCCCAAATCTTAATGGCAATTCCTGCAAATGCAATCGCTAATAACGCTATGGTAATAAAAACTAGTTTCATACTGCAAAAATAAAACTTTCTTGCTTCACAGTAAAATTAAAATAGACCTTAATAAATCATTTACACTATTTAACTAAACTTTAAGCAGTAATTTATTAAAAAAGAAGAGTTTAAAATTACCTTCGTAAGACAAACCAAAAAATAAATTATGAAAAAATCTTTTGTCATTTTAGGTTTAGTATCTATGAGTTTTTTTGCTTGTAAAGAAGAAAACAAAGATGCAAACACAAATAATGAAACCCCAACAGAGATGAATGAGTCTTCATCTTCGGAAGAAAATAATTCGACATCAGAAACTATGAATGCAGATGAAGCTGAAGCAAATTCAACATCTGAGATGGATTTAGCCGATGTTGCAATGAATGCAGAGAATCTTTCAACCTTTGTTAAAGCAATCGAACAAGCAGGAATGACGGTAAAAATAAAAGGTGAAGGTCCTTTTACTATTTTAGCTCCAACAGATGAAGCTTTTAAACAATTACCGGAAGGCACTACAGAAAATTTAATGAAGCCTGAAAACGCAAAGAAATTAGAAGCTGCCTTAAGTTATCACATTATTCCGGGATTTGTAGACTCTAAAAAATTGAAAGATTTAATTAACGAAAGTGAAAATAAATCTTACGAATTAACTACTGCCAACGATGGTAAAATCACAGCAAGCATCAATAAAAACGATAAAGTTGTTTTTACAGATGGTAAAGGTAACAAAGCAATGCTCGCCAACGTAGATCAAAAAGGTAAAAACGGAGTAATTCATTCAATTACTACTGTTTTAATGAGAAAATAATTTTTAGAAGTAAAAGTTATTGAGTTAGATTAAGTTAAGTTAGGGAAAAAGCAGCCGAAATGGCTGCTTTTTTTATTGAATAATATTCACTTCCATTTCTAATTCGATACCAAATTTTTCTTGAATAGTTTGCTGAATATGTTTTGCTAAAGCAAAAATTTCTTCTCCGCTCGCATCGCCATAATTTACCAATACCAATGCTTGATTTTTATGTACTCCGGCATCTCCATCTCGGTAACCTTTAAAACCAGCTTGATCTATTAACCAACCGGCAGGCACTTTCACTTCTTCATTAGATATTTGATAAGAAGGAACTTCTGGAAATTTTTCTTTTAATGCTGAAAATGCTGAAGCAGAAATAATCGGATTCTTAAAGAAGCTTCCGCTATTTCCAATCTCTTTGGGGTTGGGTAGCTTTTGCTCACGAATAGCGATCACCACATCAGAAATATCTTTAATCGTAGGAATTTTTATTCCTTTTGCTTCTAATTCGTTTAATATAGCTCCGTAACCGGTTTTTAATTGATGATCTTTCTTAGTAAGCTGAAAGGTTACTGAAGTAATAATGTATTGCCCTTTTACCTCGTTTTTAAAAATAGAATTACGGTAACCAAACTGGCAATCTTCTTTGGTAAAAGTTCGTTTTTCCAGAGTTTGCACGTGAATCGCTTCACATTCTGCAAATACATCTTTTAATTCTACTCCGTAAGCACCAATATTCTGAATGGGTGAAGTTCCTACATTACCGGGAATTAACGATAGATTTTCAACACCTCCATAATTGTTTTCAATACAAAACAAAACAAACTCGTGCCAATTCTCACCGGCATTCACTTTTAAGAAAACTTCCTCTTCGGTTTCGTTAACAACTTGCTTTCCTTTTAAATTGATATGCAAAACAGTCGCATCAACATCTTTGGTGAGCAAGCAATTGCTGCCGCCCCCTAAAATAAAAAGTTCTGAAGCATAAACTTGCTTCAGAACTTCTTGTAATTCTTCTTCGTTAGAAACTTCAACAAAAGTTTTTGCTTTTGCGTCGATCCCAAACGTGTTATAGTTTTTTAATGAAAAATTTCTTTCTTGTCTCATTTTTCATTTTTATAAGCTTTTAAAGCTTCTTTTAAAATTTCAACAGCGGTTAAAAGATTTTCTTTTTTCAATACATACGCAATCCTCACTTGATTAAGTCCAGAGTTTGGTGTTGAATAAAATCCTGAAGCCGGAGCGATCATCACCGTTTCTCCTTTATAATCGAAACTCTCTAATAACCACTTTGCAAAATCTTCAGCATCATCGACCGGTAATTCTGCAATACAATAAAAAGCTCCGTTTGGAGTAGCTACTTTTACACCTTCAATTTCTTCTAAAGCTTCAATTAATGTATCTCGACGATCTACATATTCTTCAATAACATCATCAAAATAAGACTGTGGCGTATCTAAAGCAGCTTCACTGGCAATTTGTGCAAATGTTGGCGGGCTTAATCTTGCTTGTGCAAACTTCATCGCCGCATCCATAAATTCTTTATTTTTAGAAACCACGCATCCAATTCTCGCTCCGCACATACTGTAACGTTTAGAAACTGAATCGATCATAATCGCGTTCTCTTCAATTCCTTCTTGGTTTAATACGGAATAATGCTTTTTTCCTTCGTAAGCAAATTCACGGTAAACCTCGTCTGCTACTAAAAACAGATCGTGCTTTTTAGCTAAAGCCGCTAATTGCTGCATCTCTTCTTTAGTATATAAATATCCGGTAGGATTTCCCGGGTTACAAATAATAATTGCTTTGGTTTTATCGGTAATTCTCTTTTCAAATTCGCTTACCGGTGGTAATGCAAAACCATCATCGAAAGAAGCAGTCACAGGAACTACTGTAACGCCAGATGAAGTAGCAAAACCATTATAATTAGCATAAAAAGGCTCTGGTATAATTACTTCGTCGCCCATATCTGCAATGCTTCCCATCGTGAAAAGTAAAGCTTCAGAACCTCCTGTAGTAATAATAATATCTTCAGCATTTACCGGAATACCTTGCTTTTCGTAGTAAGCTGCTAATTTAGTTCTATAGGAAGCAAAACCTGCTGAATGGCTATAAGAAACGATCTCTAGATCATTATTTTTTACGGCTTCTAAAGCAACTTCCGGAGTTTTAATATCGGGTTGACCAATATTTAAATAGTATATTTTTTTTCCTTGCTCGGTTGCAGCTTCTGCATAAGGAACTAATTTTCTAATCGGTGATTGGGGCATTGCCAGCCCTTTTGAAGATATTGCAGGCATAATTTAATTTTTGACGCAAATTTGCAAAATTATTCGATAAAAATATACTTTTTCATAAAAGATATCTGCATAAAAAAAGCCGCTACAAATTGTAACGGCTAATGTTTTCTATAAAAAGTAAAAGTTTATTTTTCTAAAACGCTTTTAGTGTCCTGCGCTAAAACTTTTCCTTTAATTTTTACCGCATGTGGCGATCCTTCAGCATTAGAATAAACGGTAATTGTTTTTCTAATATAACCTACTTTTTTAGTGTTATACTTCACTTTTAAAATTCCGGTTTCACCAGGAGCGATTGGCTCTTCAGGTTTTTCTGGTACGGTACAACCGCAAGTTGCTGTTGCTTTTTCAATTACTAAAGGTTCATTACCGGTGTTGGTTAATTCAAACGTTCTTACACCGTCGCCACCATATTCTACTTCACCGTAATCTACGGTTTCTTCTTTAAATTCAATTTTAGCCTGAGCTTGAACAGCAATACCTACAAAAAGTAAAACTGCAAATGCAATTAAGTTTTTCATCATTTCTAAATTTAGCCACTAATGTAAACGATAAATACACATTATACAAATAGCAGATTAATAAATTATAATCTTTTAAAATAGTCTTTATATAACTACTTTTGCCTTTCAATTTCAAAAATTAGACCAATTCATGGCCATTGCTGCAAAATATAACGCGAAAGAGATCGAAGATAAGTGGTACGACTACTGGATGAAGAATAATTATTTTCATTCTGAAGTTAATGAAAAAGAGCCATATACCATTGTAATTCCGCCGCCAAACGTGACCGGTGTTTTACATATGGGACATATGCTTAACAACACGATTCAAGATGTATTAATTAGAAGAGCTCGTTTACAAGGTTACAACGCTTGTTGGGTGCCGGGTACCGATCACGCTTCTATTGCTACCGAAGCTAAAGTTGTGGCGAAATTAAAAGCCGAAGGAATTGATAAAAATACCATCTCTCGAGAAGAGTTTATGAAACACGCTTGGGAGTGGACAGACAATTACGGTGGTGTAATTTTAAATCAGTTAAAGAAACTGGGGGCTTCTTGTGATTGGGAACGAACCAAATTTACTTTAGACGAAAAATTATATTCTTCAGTAATTAAATCGTTCGTAGATCTATATAACAAAGGTTTAATTTACCGCGGTTACCGAATGGTAAACTGGGATCCGGAAGCAAAAACTACGCTTTCTGATGAAGAAGTAATCTACGAAGAAAAACAAGGAAATTTATATTACATCAATTATAAAATTGAAGGTTGCGACGATACCTTAACTATTGCCACTACTCGACCTGAAACTATTTTTGGAGATAGCGCTATTTGTATAAACCCAAATGATGAGCGTTTTACGCATTTAAAAGGTAAAAAAGCCATTGTACCGATCGTAAATCGTGTGATCCCAATTATTGAAGATGAATATGTAGATCTTGAGTTTGGTACTGGTTGCTTAAAAGTAACTCCGGCGCATGACGAGAACGATAAAAATTTAGGTGAAAAGCATCACCTAGAAGTGATCGATATTTTTAACGATGATGCTTCTTTAAATGAATATGGTATTCATTACCAAGGGAAAGATCGTTTTCAAGTGCGTAAAGAATTTTCTAAAGAATTAGAAGAAAAAGGCTTTTTAGTAAAAACAGAACAACACACCAATAAAGTAGGAACTTCAGAAAGAACAAAAGCAGTCATTGAGCCTAAAATGTCTGATCAATGGTTCTTAAAGATGGAAGATTTAGCTAAACCGGCTATTAAAGCGGTTTTAGAAACAGAAGAAGTTAAACTTTTCCCAGATAAATTTAAAAATACGTACAGTCATTGGATGAATAACATTCGTGACTGGAATATTTCTCGCCAACTTTGGTGGGGACATCGTATTCCTGCCTATTACTTCGGAAACGGCAAAGAAGATTTTGTAGTCGCAGAAACTCTTGAAGAAGCTTTACAATTAGCCATCGAAAAATCTGGAAATAAAAATCTTACTACTGAAGATTTAAAACAAGATAATGATGCGTTAGATACGTGGTTCTCTTCTTGGCTATGGCCAATGAGCGTTTTCGACGGAATTAATAATCCTGACAACAAAGAATTTAAGTATTACTATCCGACAAACGATTTAGTTACCGGACCCGATATTTTATTTTTCTGGGTTGCCAGAATGATTATTGCAGGTTACGAATATACCGGCAAAAAACCATTCAATAATGTGTATTTAACCGGATTGGTGCGTGATAAGCAACGTCGTAAAATGTCAAAATCTTTAGGAAATTCACCCGACGCTTTAAAACTTATCGAAGATTTTAGTGCAGACGGAGTTCGTGTTGGACTTTTATTAAGTAACGCTGCCGGAAACGATCTCATGTTCGACGAGGCACTTTGCCAACAAGGTAAAGGTTTTGGTAACAAAATCTGGAATGCATTTCGTCTCGTAAAAGGTTGGGATGTAGATAAAAATAAAGAACAACCGCAATCGGCAAAAATTGCGATCGATTGGTATAAAAATACCTTCCAGAAAACATTGGTAGAAATTGAAGATCATTTTTCTAAATACAGAATTTCTGATGCTTTAATGGCCACTTATAAGTTAATTTGGGACGACTATTGTTCTTGGTTATTAGAAATGGTTAAACCTCCTTATGGTGAAGCGATCGATGCCAAAACTTTAGATGAAGTGATCTCGTTGTTAGAAGATAATTTAAAAATATTGCATCCATTTATGCCATTCTTAACCGAAGAAATTTGGCAAAATATTACTGAAAGAAGCAGTGAAGATGCGCTAATTATTTCAACTTGGCCAGCACAAACTGAATTCGATCAAGAATTTATCGCCGATTTTGAAATGGTGAAAGATATTATTTCGGGTATTCGAACAATTAGAAAAGACAAGAATATTTCATTTAAAGATACGATAGAACTTAGCGTAATTAATAATGAAAAGCTGAAAGAAGATTATGATTCTGTTATTGCTAAACTCGGAAATATTTCAGCAATCAATTACGTAACAGAACAACAAGAAAATGCAATTTCTTATCGAGTAAAATCGAATGAATATTTTATTCCGATGGAAGGCGCAGTAGATGTTGAAGCTGAAATTGAAAAGCTAAAAGAAGAATTAAAATACAATCAAGGTTTCTTAAAATCTGTCGAGAAAAAACTTTCTAACGAGCGTTTTGTAAATAATGCTCCAGAAAAAGTTGTCGCGATGGAAAAACAAAAGAAAGCCGATGCCGAAGCAAAAATTGAAGCGATCGAACAAAGTTTAGCAAGTCTTCAATAATTGCTTAGTTATAAAATTTCGCTTGGTATTTCCCAGGCGAAATTTTTTTTATTTTCTTAAAAACTCTATTAAAATAAGATCGACTCTCAAAACCACATTCCATAAACACGTCTTTGATCTTACGGTCACTTTCTTTTAAAAGTTCTGTGGCTAATTTGATGCGTTCTTCATTAATAAATTCAACCGGAGAAATTCCCATTTCATTTTTAAACACGCGATAAAAATTAGATTCGCTCATATAAGCTTTATTGCTTAATTCTTCAATACATATATTTTGATGAATATTCTTCCGAATAAATTCAATCACATAACGCAAACGGCTACTCTGCTGAAATTGAGCTGAATTTTCTAAATAGGCTTTCTTAGAATTGGTTTGCAGCACACGAATCACCAACTCTTGCAACATATTATCTACAAATAGATCTTTAGAAGGATGATTTTCAGTAAACAAATACAACAGTCGCTGTATAATCTGAAAAATTTCTCGATCGTTACTAAAATGAAAATTATAATCCATCAAACTCCAATCTCGCTCATCAAACTTCGGGAGTTTCTCATTCATTAAATGAAGCGTTTGCTTAATTTTATCTTCAGAAATAGCCATCGCTAAACAACGCGTAGGATTTTTTTCTTTTGCTTCAGGAAAATCAATTCGCATAATCTCTTCTGCCGGTAAAACTAAAGATTCTCCCGGTAAAAAATCAAAAGATTGGCTATCGCGTAAATGCATGATCTTTTTTCCTTCCAACATACTTGCCAATACCGGTTGATCGAATTTTAACAATACCTGTTCTGCTCTTTTATGCGTTTCAAAAACATGCATCGCAGCACTATTCATCGTGTAAGTAGTTTGGTTTTCTACCATATCCTGCAAAGATCTTTCTTCAAAAAAACGTTTAGATAACATAATATAATTATTAAAATGATAACTACACAACTACTATATTAAGTAATACCTATAAATATAATACATATTTTATCACTTTAATAATAATTAATAGAATTGTTCATCATATTAGTAGAATTGTTCAAAAATTCGAGAGAAGTTCAATATAACTTTGAGAATCAACAACCTAATTAAAATTTAAAGTTATGAGTAATACAGCCACAACCACTCAATCAGAAATTAAAAAGCCTGAGTTCAAAAGTCAATATGAAAATTTTATTGGCGGAAAATGGACCGCTCCTACCAAAGGAGAATATTTTGAAAACATTTCTCCGGTAGACGGAAAAAGCTTTACAAAAATACCTCGTTCAACTGAAGAAGATATAGAAAAAGCCTTAGATGCTGCTTGGGCTGCCGCACCAGAATGGAATAATTCTGCAGCCGCACATCGAAGCAATTTACTATTAAAAATTGCCGATGTTATGGAGAATAATCTAGAAGCTTTGGCAAGAGCAGAAACTTGGGATAATGGTAAAGCTGTAAGAGAAACAATGGCTGCAGATATGCCTTTAGCGATCGACCACTTTAGATATTTTGCCGGAGTAATTAGAGCAGAAGAAGGTTCTGTGGCAGAATTAGATGCGAATACGGTTTCGTTAAATGTACCAGAACCTTTAGGCGTTGTAGGTCAAATTATCCCCTGGAACTTTCCAATCCTAATGGCAGCTTGGAAGTTAGCTCCGGCGCTTGCCGCTGGAAATTGTGTGGTTCTTAAACCTGCGGAACAAACTCCTGTTGGTATTTTAGTACTTATGGAAATGATCGAAGGTATTTTACCTGATGGAGTTTTAAATATCGTCAACGGTTTTGGTGTTGAAGCGGGTAAACCATTAGCCTCAAATCCAAGAATCGATAAAATTGCATTTACTGGAGAAACGACTACCGGACAATTAATTATGCAATATGCATCAAAAAATATTATTCCGGTGACATTAGAATTAGGAGGAAAGTCACCAAACGTATTCTTTGAAAGTATTATGGATGCCGATGACGAGTATTTTGATAAGTGTATTGAAGGAGCAGTAATGTTTGCTTTAAATCAGGGTGAAGTTTGTACGTGTCCGAGTCGAATTTTAGTTCAAGAAAGCATCTACGAAAAATTTATGGAACGCGTAGTTGAACGCACAAACGCAATAAAATTAGGCCATCCTTTAGATCCTAACACCATGATGGGAGCTCAAGCTTCTAATGATCAATATGAAAAAATATTAAATTACATTGAAATTGGTAAAGAAGAAGGCTGTGAAGTTCTTGCAGGTGGTGAAGCTGCCTATAACGAAGGTTTAGATGGTGGTTATTATATTAAACCAACCATTTTGAAAGGGAATAACAAAATGAGAGTATTCCAAGAAGAAATATTTGGACCGGTAGTTTGTGTTACAACTTTTAAAGATGAAAAAGAAGCCATCGAGATCGCTAACGATACCTTATATGGTCTTGGCGCCGGTGTTTGGACAAGAGATACACATCAGGCTTATCAAATCTCCAGAGCAATTAAAGCTGGTCGTGTTTGGGTAAATTGCTATCATAATTATCCTGCACATGCTCCGTTCGGAGGTTATAAGAAATCTGGTATTGGTCGTGAAAATCACAAAATGATGTTAGATCATTACAGACAGACTAAGAATATGCTTATTTCATACGATAAGAAAAAACTAGGATTCTTTTAATGGAAACTCCTCGAGTTAAAGTCACAGATAAAGCAAGAGAAGTCATCGAACAACTTCAGCAAAAACATGGAGAACTTATGTTTCACCAAAGCGGAGGATGTTGCGATGGCTCTTCTCCTATGTGTTTTCCTAAAGGAGAATTAATGTTAGATAATTCAGATATTTTATTAGGAGAAATCGCCAACTGTAAATTTTATATATCAAAAGACCAGTATGAATATTGGAAACATACACAACTCACCGTAGATATTACTCAAGGTAGAGGTTCAAGCTTTTCATTAGAAATTCCATTAGGTATTCGGTTTATTATAAAATCAAAATTATATAACGAAGACCAAAAATTTAATTTAAAACCTATTTAAAAAAGAAAACTCGATCAAATTTGGTCGAGTTTTTTATTTTAAAATTGAAATACATCATGGTATTTCTATGGCGTTTCCCTATGGGTAGGTTAGTGCGATGGCTACACGCCTTTTGTTTTATTAATATAAAAGAGGATAATCAATTAGTTTGTTTTGAGCGTAGTCGAAAAGCGCTATCCCTAACGTGGGGGTAATTCCTTGATTTTTGGTCATAAAAAAAAGCCCTTTATCATAAGATAAAGGGCTTTTATAAAGAAGGCGGCGACATACTCTCCCACAGTTAGCAGTACCATCTGCGCTAACGAGCTTAACTTCTCTGTTCGGAATGGGAAGAGGTGAGCCTCGTTGCTATAACCACCTTAAATCGTCGGTTTGATCTAAATCAAACACTAATAAGTTAACATATTAAAACAAAAATAAAGTTTACAAAAGAGCTAGAATAAATATCAATTGAGGTATTTTTCGTGCCCTGAACTTAATCAGGGCACTTGCATAAGCTATACGGGTTATTAGTACTACTCGGCTATGACATTACTGCCTTTACA
>NZ_AUHX01000013.1 GCF_000423405.1 Mesonia mobilis DSM 19841
CCAGTAATAGGTAGATTGTATACGCGTTACGCACCCGTGCGCCACTCGTCAGCCAGAGCAAGCTCTGCTGTTACCGTTCGACTTGCATGTGTTAGGCCTGCCGCTAGCGTTCATCCTGAGCCAGGATCAAACTCTTCATCGTTGTTTTTTAAATATATTTACAATACTTAATTTCCAACTCGGAATTATCGTTTACTCTAAACTAATAAAGTAAGACTCAAAATTTAAAAATTAGCTATTTAGCCTTAATTCGTTTTTACTGTCAATCAATACTTCAATGAACTCTTCTACTTCCACTCTTTTTAAAGCTTCCGTGTTGTCGAAAATAAAGGAATCGAACCTTCAACTCTATCGCGCCATCCCGGCTTTTCTTGTCATAATTTTTTGAGAACTTTAACGCTTTCTGCGTTTGCGGGTGCAAATGTAAAACTTATTTTTAATTCAACAAATAAAAATTAAGTTTTTTTTTATTTTTTTTATTTTTCAGCCTTACAAGATACAAATTCTACCTCTAAAACTCAAAAATTTCAACCCTTTTCAATGAACTTAGCTTCTTTCTGAAAGCGGATGCAAATGTAAAACCTTTTTATTTACTAGCAAGTAAAAAATGAAGTTTTTTTTAATTTATTTTTTCAGCTTCTTTTAAGTAATCTATACTCCCCAAAACCGCCATAAACTCAACTCCAATCTAACTTTACAATAAACATCGCTCCCTCTGAAAGCGGCTGCAAATATACGTCTGTTTTTCCTTCCTAAACAAACTTTTCTTCAACTTTATTTAAAGTTATTTTAATAACTCAATCTAAATACCAAACGAGCAGTTAGTTAGAATGATAAATTATTTTGAGATTTCTTCTTCAATTATTATTTATACCTTTAAATAAAAACATATGAACTATCCTTGGCACTTATATGTGATGGCTTTTCTATATGTATTGGCCGGTATAAATCACTTTCTAAAACCTAAAATATATCTTAGAATTATGCCTCGATATTTACCGGCGCATAAATTTTTGGTGTATTTAAGTGGTATTTTCGAGATCGCTCTTGGGATCGGTGTTTGCTTTTCTGCTACTAAAAACATTTCATTATACGGGATCATTGCGATGTTAATTGTTTTCTTGCTAGTTCATTTTTATATGTTGAGTTCTACAAAAGCTGGAGCAGGATTACCAAAATGGTTATTAGTTCTTCGAGTTCCGCTTCAATTTGTATTAATGTATTGGGCTTATTATTACTTGTCTTATTAATATGAAAGCAATCGATCTCAACCTCCCCGACTCTACCTTATTATATTACCCAAACTTTTATTCCGCAGAAAAAGCAGATGAATTATTCAACGAGTTGCTTGATGCTATTAATTGGAAGGAAGAGCAAATTAGAGTGTTTGGTAAATTACATTGGCAACCTAGACTCACCTCATTTTATGCGAATAACACGAACACTTATTCTTATTCTTCTTTAAAGATGGAACCAAATCCGTTTTTTTCAACTTTAAAAAAAATTAAAGAAGATGTTGAAAAAATTGCAGGTGTTAACTTCACCTCTTGCCTTGCCAATTTATACCGCGACGGAAAAGATAGCAATGGCTGGCACGCCGATGATGAAAAAGAGTTAGGCAAAAACCCGATTATTGCTTCTGTAAGTTTAGGCGCCAATCGATTTTTTAAGTTTAGACACAAAAAAGATGCGCAACTTCAGCATAAATTACTATTAGAACACGGTAGTTTACTTATAATGAAAGATGAAACACAACATTTTTGGAAGCATCAACTTCCGAAAACTCAGAAACACGTTGAAAAAAGAATTAATCTAACTTTCAGAATTATTTAATTTTTTCAGCTTTAAGAATTGTTAACGCTTTGAACCTTAAGTTTTAAATGTTGTTTAAGAGATTTTAAATCAATTTGCACTTAGTTTTGTAATAAAAAGTTGAATGATATCACTAGAATCTAAGGGAAATACAATTTATACCATTGCCGAAAAGAAGTTGGATAAGGAGGATTATAGACAGTTGATTCCGTTTTTAGAGAGAAAGACCGATTTTAACGACCATATTAATTGGTATTTTGAAATGAAAGATGTCGAGGGAGCCAAAGCAATTGCTGCTTGGAAAAATCTAAAAATAAATATAGATTACAATAATCAGCTTGATAAGATCGCGATGGTTGGCGGTAAAGAATGGCAAGATTGGTTAACACAACTTATGAAACCATTTAGCAATGCTGAAATAAAATATTTTACACAACAACAAAAAGAAAGAGCACAAAATTGGATCGAGGACTAATGGAAAAATTTACAGATCGAGAAGTAGACAGAATTATAGAAATGGCTTGGGAAGACCGAACCCCATTTGAAGCGATTGAATTTCAGTTTGGTTTAACCGAAAAAGATGTAATTAAGTTTATGCAAAAACATATGAAACCTTCTAGCTTTAGAATGTGGCGTAAACGAGTACAAGGCAGAAAGACGAAACATCAAAATTTACGACCAGATGATGTAAAAACTTTTAAATCTTCAAGACAAAAACACATCTCCCACAACTCGATCTCTAAACGATAAGTTTACGCAAAAATATCATTCAAAACTTTTGCTAATCGAATACCACCTTTTTGAAGTTGTGTTCTCGTTTGTGTAAACCAATCGTACATATATCTATAGTAAAGTTTATCGCCATCTTCTGTACCGGCGTAAACTTTTTCAACTAGATTTTGAGAATCTTTTGCCCAGTCGATTACCGAACCACTTTGAATAGCTTTTAATTCAGATTTTGTAAGTTTTTCTTGATTCATCGCCAAGTCTGAATAACTCATATCGAAAAACTCGATCATCTCACTATCCCAAACTCGGTGTAAATTAGAACTTTTGTTAAACCATTTTACATCAATATCGTTACCCCCTTTATCATCTTCGTGCCCAACGTGTAATGGCTGATGCAAATCACCTACTAAATGCACCAACATTTTTAAGTAAAATTGCTTATCTGCTCTAGAGGTTTCTTCAGCTTTGAGTTTTGCCACACATTCTTCGATCGCCCAAATTAAGTTTTCATCTAACTCGTCTTTAACTTCAGCATAGGTTTTACCGCTAGGAATATTTACATAATGCCACTTGCTGTATTTTCGGTAAGCAGGATCACTTTTAATATCGTCTCCAAAAGTAGAAACAAATGCTAAAGACTCTCCGTCTAATAATTCTGTGATCTTCTTTAGCGTTTTCTTTTTTAAATAACCTTCTGCGATTTTTGCGGTGGTTCGATGTCCGTTCTTACCCCAATCACCTTTTTCACCGGCAAATGTTATTGTGTTTATACCTATTAAAACAACTAGCAGAAAATATCTCAATTTCATTTTGTAAACTTTAGAGCCGCTAAACTACAAAAGAAGATTTAATATTTCTTCATTTTTAAGATTACTAAACAATTAATAAGTAGGATAAAAGTTATACTCCTAGAAAGAAGATTATTTTATTATATTTTTACGTAGCAAAAAAATAAACCTATGAGAGTCTTATTATTTACTATTGTTTTATTGCTGAATTTCTTCAGCATTCAAGCGCAAGACAATTTTATTGCCAACGATTTAAGAATTAATCAATATGTTGAAGGAACACTTTTGGCACCCAGACAAGAAACCGTTCCGTTAGCGATCATCATCAACGGTTCTGGCCCGATCGACCGAAATGGAAACGAAATGATGACCAAAAATAATTCTGCAAAAAAATTAGCGGAAGCTTTAGCAAAAAAAGGAATTGCAACATTTAGATACGATAAACGAACCTTAAAAGCACAACAGCTAAATATAGATGAAAAAGATATGCGCTTTGATGATTTTATCGACGATGCAAAAGCTGTGATCAAACGTTTTACTGAATTACCTAACTATTCTAGCATATATATTATAGGTCACAGTCAAGGTTCTTTGGTCGGGATGATTGCCGCACAAGAAAAAGCTGATGGTTTTATAAGTATCGCCGGCGCCGGGCAAACTATAGATAGTTTAATTGTGGAGCAAATTGGCAGACAAATGCCGGGATTAGAAGAAAGCGCCAGAACTGCATTTAATGAATTAAGAGCAAACGGAAAGGTAAAAGACTACAACCAAGGTCTGGCTTCTTTGTTTAAAAAATCAATTCAACCCTTTATGTTTTCTTGGATGAAATACGATCCGCAACAAGAAATAAAAAAATTAGAAATGCCTGTTCTAATTATCAACGGTGATAATGATCTACAAGTAAACACCAATGAAGCTAAAAAATTAAAAGATGCAAAACCCGATGCAGAACTCGTAATTATAGAAAACATGAATCATATTTATCGAATTATAGATAAAAACGACGATATTGCGAACCAAAAATCTTATAATGAACCTCAACGACCAATTTCTAACGAAATGGTAGAGCAAATTTCAAATTTCATATTAAACTAAGCCCCAAAATTATGAGCTATAAAATTGTATTTTCAGATATCGACGGAACTTTATTGAACAAAGACAGAGAATTATCTGAAAGAACGATAAAAACCATTCAAGAAATTAAAGATGAAATTCCGGTAGTTCTAATTTCAGCACGTATGCCACAAGCTATGCGTCATCTTCAAAAACAATTAGGTATCGAAAATCAACCTATTATTTGTTACAATGGTGGTTTTGTGCTTATCGACGAGCAACCGGTAAGTTCTACCGCGATCCCGGTACAAACAATTGAAGAGTTGGCAAAATTCAACCAAAACACGAATGTGCATTTAAGCCTTTATAATGGTGAAGAATGGCACGTACCAGATTACGATTATTGGGCAAAACGCGAAGAGCGCAATACAAAAGTTACGCCATCGATCACACATATTGATACTGTAATGAACGATTGGGGCAAACGAGAACTTGGCGCACATAAAATTATGTGTATGGGTGAAGAAGATAGAATTGAAGAAATGTTTCAGTTTTTAAATGAAAACTATGGCGATAAATTACATGTTTATCGTTCTAAAGAAACTTATATTGAAGTTGCCAATAAACAGATCTCGAAACTTACTGCAATAGAATATCTTCTAAAAAATCATTTCAACCTTTCTATTGAAGAAACCGTTGCTTTTGGCGATAATTACAATGATGTTGAAATGATTAATGGTGTTGGTATGGGTGTTGCCGTTGCAAATGCCAGAGAAGAAACCAAAAAAGTTGCTAATAAAATTACCGACGCAAGTATCGATGATGGTGTGGCAAAAACTTTAGAAGAATTATTTTTAAAATAAACCGATAAAACTTTATGGAAAAAGTACCTTTTATAGAAAACGACGCCATAGTTTTAGGAATGTTAATGCTGCTCTTAGGAGCAGTTTTTTATACCTCATCGATAAAAACAGGATTTTGGGCAAAGTTTTACAAATTTGTTCCGGCATTATTGATGTGCTATTTATTACCGGCGATTTTAAACTCTACACACGTTATCGATTCTGAAAATTCTCAACTTTACTTTGTTGCCAGCAGATATCTTTTACCGGCATCATTGGTATTAATGACGTTGAGCATCGATCTAAAAGCTATTTTTAATCTCGGACCAAAAGCATTGATTATGTTTTTTACGGGAACTATTGGTATTGTGATCGGCGGACCTTTAGCGATTTTAATCATTTCTACATTTTCACCAGAAACTGTTGGCGGCATTGGTCCCGATGCAACTTGGCGTGGATTAGCAACACTTGCCGGTAGTTGGATTGGCGGCGGAGCTAACCAAGCAGCGATGCTCGAAATTTTTAAATTTAACCCAGAAAAATATGGCGGGATGGTTTTTGTCGATATTGTTGTTGCAAACTTATGGATGGCCATTATCTTATTAGGGATTGGAAGAAATAAAGCTATCGATAAATGGTTTAACGCCGATGCTTCAGCAATTACAGCCTTAAAAGATAAAGTTGAAAATTATACCAAAAGTATTACCAAAAATCCCAGTCTTACCGATTATATGATTATGTTGGCTTTAGCTTTAGGAGCTGTTGGTATTGCACATTTTGGAGCCGATAATATTTCTTCATTTTTAACTTCTAATTTTGAAGTTTTTAATGACAAGAGTTCTGCCTTGGCATCATTTACTTCAACCTTCTTTTGGATGATCACAATCGCTACTTTAATAGGTATATTACTTTCATTTACCAAAGCAAAACAATACGAAGGTGCAGGAGCAAGTAAATTAGGAAGCATTTTTATTTATATTCTCGTAGCCACCATCGGGATGAAGATGGATTTAACGATGATCTTCGATAATCCCAATCTTATTTTAATCGGTTTAGTTTGGATGGCCATTCACGCAATTTTATTAATTGTCGTAGCTAAGATTATTAAAGCACCGTTTTTCTTTTTAGCCGTGGGTAGCCAAGCGAACGTAGGCGGCGCGGCATCTGCGCCTGTTGTTGCTTCGGCGTTTCATCCTTCATTAGCTACCGTTGGCGTGCTCTTAGCCGTAATGGGTTATGTGGTAGGAACCTGGTCTGCTTATGGTTGCGCAATTTTAATGCAAATCGCTTCCGGAAATTAGTAATTGTAGAAAAAAATAAGATATTTGTAGCCCTATTTTTAAGATATGAAAAAGCTATTTTTATTAGGTTTAATTACCGCATTTATCGTTGCTTGTTCTAGCAAAGAAACTAACTTTACCTTATCGGGAAAAGTTGACGGACTCAAAAAAGGAACACTTTATCTCCAAAAAATTGAAGATACTACGATCGTAAATGTAGATTCTCTAAATGTTGATGGAGATCCTGAATTTATTCTACAAGACAATATCGATGAACCACAAATCTTATTTCTTTATTTAGATAAAGTTGATGGCGATAAAAATGATGATATTGTAGAGTTTTTTGCTGAAAAGGGTGAAATGACCATTAACACCACGCTGAAAAATTTCACTTTTGATGCTGAAGTAAATGGCTCTAAAAATCACGTAAAACTGAAAGAATATCGTGATATTATGAAACGCTTCAACAATCAAAACCTCGATTTAATAAAAGAAAATTTTGAAGCGCAACAGGAAAATGATGAAGAAAAAATTCTAGCGGTTAACAAAAAGTACGAAAACAGTTTACGCAGAAAGTATTTATACACCGTAAACTTTGCGATCAACAATAAAGATTATGAGGTTGCGCCATACATTATGCTTACTGAAGCTTTTGACGCAAACACCAAATATTTAGATACTGTTTATAATTCTTTAGGTAAAGAAGTAAGAAAATCTAAATACGGTAAAGAGTTAAAATCGTTTATAAAAGAGAGAGAAAAGTTAGATAAATTAGAAGAGAAAGTTGAGAAGAGAGACTAAAACTTCCTTTCAGTAAAAAGCATAAAAAAAAGCGGAATTATTAAATTCCGCTTTTTTTTGATTAAAGTTCGTTCACTCGTTTTACTAAATCTTTAGCTTCAGTTTCTAATTCTTTGCTAACTTGTTTTAGATGAGCTCCTCTATTTTCAACTTCTTTATTGTTTATTTTTACAATAAAACCATTAAAAGAAGTAATTGCATCTTCTACAATTTGATCTGATTTTGAATGATCTTCTTCAGGATTTACAATCTGATGAATGTATGCGGCTTCAATAATATCGCCCATTACATAATTAAGATCACGCTTTAAAGTTCTTACGCTTGCCATAATTTACTAATTTGATGGCGCAAAAGTAATCTAAAATCATATAGTGACCTCTAATAATGTTGCATTTTTTGAAGTTATTTTCACTTCATTAAAACAAGCCGGTATGAGTAAGGTTTCACCTAATTCTAATGTTTCTGTAAAACCTTCAACCTCTACAGTTGTGGTTCCTTCAACATTCATATAAATCACAAAACTATCGGTAGCAGAATAGTCTAATGTTAACGACTGTGTGAGTTTGATCTCTTTAGTTTTAAAATATTCATTTTCTACTAAAGCGGTTTTTTTGTTCTCTGCAGAAGTATATGAAACTTTATATTCGTTATTTGCATCAAAATCGATGGCTGCTTTTGCTTCTTCTGTATGTAATTCGCGCTCATTACCTTCACTATCTTTTCGCTGGTAATCGTAAACGCGATACGTAATATCTGAGGTTTGTTGTATTTCTGCTAGCACAACACCTTTACCAATCGCGTGAATTAATCCGGGTTTAATAAAAAAAGTATCCCCGGGTTTTACGACTTCAAAATTCAGAATTTCTTCAATATTATTTTGTTGAAGCGCTTGGTTATAATCGTCAATTTCGATTCCGTTTTTAAAACCTACGATAATTCCGCAGTCTTGATCGGCTTGCATAATGTACCACATTTCTGTTTTGCCGAAAGAATTGTGGCGCTCTTTTGCTAATTTATCATCAGGATGTAATTGTACCGAAAGGTTTTCTTTGGCATCGATAAATTTAATGAGCAACGGAAACTTATTGCCGAAAGCTTGATAGATCTTCTCACCTACTAAGTTTTCTTTATATGTGTCAATGAGTTCTTTTAGAGAAGTACCTTTTAAACTTCCGTTAGCAACAATAGAACAATCACCTTCCACATCGCTTATTTCCCAACTCTCTCCTACTTGATTTGATGTAGTTTCTTTATGTAGATAGGTTTTTAATTTACTACCGCCCCAAATTTTGTCTTTTAAAATAGGTTGAAATTTTAGCGGATGCAGTTGCACATCATTCATTCGTAATCGATTTTACTGTCTCTAACGCTTTTTGCATATGTTGCGCTGAACTTAAGCTGTTAAATTTACACTGAATTATTCCATTTTTATCAACTACAAATGTTTCTCTTCCGGGAATTAAACCTAGCAGATGACCTTTTACGCCAAATTTTTTACGAATATCTTCTGTTGGATCTGAAAGAAAAGTATAAGGAAGATTGTATTTATCGCTGAATTTTTGATGAGACTCCACAGAATCTGAACTAATGCCAATTAACTCGGCACCCAATTTCTGGAATTGCTCGTAACTATCTCGAAAACTACAAGCTTCTTTGGTACAACCCGGAGTAAAATTTTTAGGATAAAAGTAAATGACTAATACTTTTTTACCGACAACCTGATTGGATTTAAAAATATTACCTTGATGGTCGGTTAATGAAAAAGAAGGTATTTGATCGCCAACATTTAGTTTCATAAGCTATTCTCCATAAGTTACAAAATTACGTGGAGTTTCATAAAGTGTTACCTTTAATGATAAGTTTGAAGGTATTTTTTTTCTAAGCTTATTCCAAATTACAATAGATATATTTTCTGCCGTTGGATTGAGCTCTTTAAATTCTTCTACTTCAAGATTTAAATTTTTATGATCGAAAGATTTTTCAATTTTCTCATAAATTAAATCTTTTAGAAACTTCATATCGATCACAAAACCGGTTTCTGGATCTACCGCTCCTGTAACAGCAACAATTAATTCGTAATTGTGACCGTGGTAATTTGGATTGCTGCATTTACCAAAAATCTCTTCATTTTTTTGGTCACTCCATTCTTTTTTAAATAAACGATGTGCAGCGTTAAAATGAGCCTTTCTATGAACGGTTACTTGACTCATTATTTTATGGTATTATAATGCTTATCGAAAATAATTTTAAACCAAGCGGTATAATTAGCCGGATTTTCTTGAAGATCTTTTTTGATCGCTTCAAGACTCATCCATTTCCAAGCAGCAACTTCATCTGGATTGATATTTGGTTCTCCATCGTACTTCCCTATAAGAATATAATCGAATTCGTGCTCGCTCAAACCATTATCGAAGGGCGCTTTATAAATAAATGAAATGGTTTCTTCCAGCTCTGTTGTAAAGCCCATTTCTTCCATTAGTCGGCGTTTACCGGCATCGATATTGCTTTCGCCTTCTCTTTGGTGGCTGCAGCAAGTGTTGGTCCACAATCCCGGAGAATGGTATTTAGATAAGGCACGTTGTTGCAACATTACCTCATTTTTTTCATTATAAACAAATACTGAAAATGCGCGATGAAGAAGAGCTTTTTCGTGGGCTTCAATTTTCTCCATTAAGCCAATTTGCTCATCCTTTTCGTTAACAAGAATTACTTTTTCTTTCATAGTTTTCAAAACTACAAAATCAAACGTTAATTTCTTACTTAATAAATTCTTTTATCGCCTTTTAATTTGATTACAAATGAACCTTTAAAACCTTTAGACAATACTTCTTTTTTATAACGATTAGCCTCTGCTTTGGTCTGAAATTGCCCCGAATAATAGCGAGTATAACCATCATTTACATATTTATGATGAAATACATTATCTAACTTATCGAAAGAGATAATGTTTCGACTAAGCTTAGTTGCAGCAATTTGTACGGTATAAACTTCCAGAGCATTTTCAGAGTTAAAATCGTAACTACCCGTATTTTGTACTACTCTTTCTGCTTCTTGGGTTCTTACTTCTTCAAAACCATTTTGTTTAGCGATTGCGCTTCTAACTTCTTCTGGTGTTTGGTTTTCATTTAAAATAATAAACTCAGATCGACGATTAAGCGCATGTTCTTCTTCTGTACAATCTACTCCATTAGCACAATCGTTCATAAGTTGAGTTTCCCCATAACCTTTACCGGAAACACGACTTACGCTAATCCCGTTATCTATTAAATATTGTGCGGTAGATTTTGCTCGTTTATCTGAAAGGTATAAGTTGTATTGATCTTTACCTCGACTATCTGAATGAGATCTAATATCGATTTTCATCGAAGGATATTTCTTTAAAACCGCTAAGACTTTTTGTAATTCGACAGCAGCATCGTTTCTTATATTGAATTTGTCAAGGTCGAAATAAATTGGGTCTAATTGAAGTAAATCACTCAAATCGTCTCCCATCCCGGCTTTTTCGATACCTAAGTTATCTCCTTCTTCAATGGTAACTGCTAAGGGAACATTTTTCTCAAATTCTGAACCTGCTTCAAGCATCTCTTCAGTTGGCTCAAAATCATCTTTAGATATACGAACAATATACTTTTTATCACATTCTAAAGTAAACTCATAAATACCTTCTGCGTTCGTTAAGGTTGAATCAATTTTTTCAAAATTTTCATCAAATAATTCAACAGTAACACCTTCTAACGATTCATTAGAGGTTGCTGCTGTAATTTTACCGTCAATATATTGTTGACAAGAAGTAATTAAATCTTCAATTTGATTACTTGCATAAATATCATCTTCACCTTTTCCTCCATCACGATTAGAAGCAAAGTAACCTTTTTTAAGTTCATTATTAATAATGAAACTAAAATCGTCTTTAGAGCTATTTATGGGTCTTCCTAAATTAAAAACTTCACCATACTCTCCGTCATCTTTAATTACTGAAACAAAAATATCTAAACCGCCTAAACCAATGTGACCATTGGAAGAGAAGTAAAGTTCATTATTCTGACTTATAAAAGGAAAGTTTTCTCGGCCCTCGGTATTGATATTATCTCCTAAATTTTGCGGAATACCAAAGCTACCATCTTCAAGAATATCGACTACAAAAATATCTGAAAGACCTAACGTTCCAGGCATATCAGATGAAAAATAAAGTTTTGTTTCTTTTGGATTTAATGCAGGATGAGCAATTGAATAATTATCACTTGAAAATGAAAGTTCTTTAGGCTCTGACCATTCTGAATTTAAACTTTCTCTGGTTGATCTATAAATCTTTAAAAAGTTAATTCCCTCTTCACTTTCTCCGTATTCTTTATTATTATAATTGTTTCTTGTAAAATAAATCGTTAAACCATCTTTTGTAAAAGTAGCTGAAGACTCATGAAACTTAGAATTGATTATTTTAGGTAAACTAGTTGGGCTACCTTTTATAGTTTGCTCCTCATCTAGTTTAACACTATAAAGATCTAAATAAGGCTGCTTATTCCATTCGTGTACTCTTTTTACTGAAGATCCCGTTTCACGATTAGATGCAAAAACCATTTGATCGAGATAAATAGTAGGTGAAAATTCTGATAATTCTGAATTAATATTTGTTTTCTCTAATGAAAATCTTCCAGATTGCAATTCTATTAATTCTAAATAATTTCTTTCTCCTTTTAACTTAGTAACCCTCGAATCTGAATCTACTCCTTTTTTTTTCTCAAATTCTAACATCATCGCGTCAGATTCATCGTAATTTTGGTTACTTTTTAGAGCCATCGCATATCTAAAAAGATAATCTGCATCTAGATTACCTTCTTTTAATTCATAAAGCTCTTTATACCACTTTTTTGATTTAGGTAGATCTCCATTAAAATAATAAGAGTCACCTAGTTTTTTAAAAAGGTTTTCAGACTTGTAACCAGCTTCAGCCACTTCAAGATAAACTTCTCTAGCATCGATAAACGCGTATCGATCAAACATCTTATCTGCCTCTTCTAACTTATCCTCTTGTGCAAAACCAAGTTGAAAAACGATAAATAATAAAAGTGTAAATTTTAGGTTAAGTGTGTAAGGGTATTTCATAGACTAATAAAATTAAAAGAATCTTGGGGTAACCATTTTATTATAACTTTTAAAAAGGTCGAATCTTAAAAAGGCTTCAAAACTTCCGCCGCTATATTCACTAAATTCTGTTGTATCTGCATCATATGCTACTCCTAAAAGTAATGAATCTGTAATTTGAAAGCCTGCCATAGCACTTACCGCAGAGCTCCATCTATAAGCAGCTCCAATAGTAAATGTATCGTAAAGTAAAAAATTAGCAGATACATCTACCTGTAAAGGCGATCCGGTCACTAATTTAGATAAAATTGCTGGTTTAAACTTAACATCACTAGATATCTCAAATACATAACCCGAAATTAAATAATAACCTATTCTTTCTTTAGCAACAGATGAACCATTTGGAGACTCATCAAAATGTTCTGTTTCTAAAAGATTAGGAGCACTTAAACCTACGTAAAATTTATCTGAGTATAACATTACCCCTAATCCAACTTGAGGTGATATTTTTTGATCGACATTATTAGGTTGAAAATTTGCATCCGTTTCATCATAAATATTTAAACGGCTGTAATCGACATCTAGTAAATGGGCTCCCGCTTTTAAACCAAAGTTTAATTTTGCTTCATCAAAAACTTCTATACTATAACTAAAATTTCCATCTACAACTGTTTCTCTTGCAGGACCTATACGATCATTCATAATGTTAAGACCTACTCCTACTTTTTCATTTAAAGGTGTATGCCCACTTAAAGTTTGTGTAGTTGGCGCTCCATCTACTCCTACCCACTGTGATCGATGTAATAATACTGCACTTAACATATCACGCGACCCCGCATAAGCAGGATTCACGCTAAGCGTATTATACATATACTGAGTATACTGAGCATCTTGTTGTGCAGTGACCGTTTGGTTACTTAAAAAGCACAAAAATATCAGTATAAGAATATTTAAAATTTTATTCATCATTTATAATGCCTTACTTAATTGATATACAAGTAACCTTCTCTATTTAAAACTTCACCCGAATTAGATCGTACTTCTAAAATATAAAAATAAGTTCCTGATGGAAGTTTTGCGTCTTGTTTTATTGTTACTCTACCTTCACTATAACCTCTAAAATATTTTTCATTTTGCCCATAACCAGAAACTTCATAAACTTTGGTTCCCCAACGGTTAAAAATCAATAGTTTGTTATCTGGAAAGTTTTGAATTCCTTCTATTCTTAAGTAATCATTCTGACCATCACCATTAGGACTAATTGCATTAAAAACTTCTAACTCGTTAGGCTCGATCTCATCTATATAAAAACCATCTACTTCAAAATAATCTTGTCCTGTAGAAACTGTAGTAAGTGTTGGATTTGTACCTTCTGACTGTAAGACACTGCTAAATAGAGGTGAATTTTGAATTAGCACAAAACTTTCAGCTTCTCCTACAGGAACTCCTGCCGACCAATTACCATTTGCATCTGAAACTACCGTTTGGACTAATCCTAGCTCATCACTTACTTCTACTTCTATATTAGCAATATCAATTTCTCCTACATCTTGAGTTCCGTTAGCATTAGTATCGAAATAAATATGACCATTAAGCGTATTTGTAGAAAACTCCGGAACAAAATAACCGTCTATTTCATTGAAGGTATCTCCTACAGTTACCTGAGTGGTTGTTGGATCTGTTCCTTCAGATTGTATAAATTGATTAGGGAAATCTGGATCTAAATTATCGATATCTGATACTACTTCTCCTGGTAAAACATTTATCGTCCAATCTCCTGTTGCATTTGAACTAACAATTTGTTCACCGCCTAAGAAATCTGTAATTAATACATCGATGTTTGCTAGATCTGGTTCACCTGTATCCTGAGTTCCGTTTCCATTTGAATCGATATATATATGCCCGGTTAACGTACCTAAACTACTAACAGGAACTGTATAACCATCAATCTCTGAAATTAAACCACCTGCAGCAATAACAGCGTTTGTTGGGTTATCACCTTCTGTTTGCAATGGGTTAGGTAAAAATTCTGGATCATTTTCATCGATTATTGATGTGGTTGTTCCTTCAGGAACTGTAAGCGACCAATTACCGTTACTATCGGTTACAACGATTTGGCTAACTCCTACAGAATTTATAATCTCTACATCTATATTTGGTAAATTTGGTTCACCTGTATCTTGAGTTCCATTTCCATTTATATCGTAATAAAGATGGCCTTCAATATTTGCGACACCTAAACTTGTATTCGTGAAACCATCTATTTCTTGATTGTTAGAGTTTGCTAAAACATTTGTTATAGTAGGATTGGTTCCTTCCGTTTGAACAGCTCCTATAGGAAAATCTAC
The DNA here is from genome assembly GCF_000423405.1 of Mesonia mobilis DSM 19841. Lineage (GTDB taxonomy): Bacteria > Bacteroidota > Bacteroidia > Flavobacteriales > Flavobacteriaceae > Mesonia > Mesonia mobilis. The sequence goes on from NZ_AUHX01000013.1 coordinate 14,739, forward strand.
ATCAAGCACATCAATTTCTGAAGTTGTATTTCCTTCAGGAACACTAATTACCCAATCGCCATTCACATCGGTTTCTAACGTATAAATTGCTCCAAAAGCATCTGTAATTGTAACTGTAACGTTTGGTAGGTTAGGTTCTCCTGTATCTTGAGTTCCGTTACCATTTGTATCGTAATATAAATGTCCTGCAAGTTCACCAGAATCTAAATCTGGGTTATTAAACCCGTCTATTTCACTATTATCGGCACCTACAACCACAGTGTAAGTCGTTGGGTTTGTTCCTTCCGTTTGAACGGCTCCATTGGGAAAATCTGGATCATTTTCATCTACTGTTGTAGTTAAATTTCCTTCAGGAACTAGAAGTGACCAATTACCATTTGCATCGGTTTCAACCACTAATGAGATATTAAAACTGTTTACAATTTCTACATCAATATTTGGTAAATCTGGTTCTCCTGCCTCTTGTATACCATTTCCATTTGAATCATAATAAACATGACCAGAAGCAACTGCTGTATTAATATTATTCAGGGTATAACCATCGATCTCTTCAGCAACATCATTACCATTAAAATTATGGCTTGTAGGGTTGGTTCCTTCTGTTTGCATTGCTCCCGTTAGAAAATCTAAATCATTCTCATCGATTAAAGATGTTGTATTTCCTTCGGTAACTACAATAGACCAATCTCCATTTGCATCGGTTTCTAGAATAACTAATAAACCTAAAGAGTTTACTACTTCTACATTTACATTAGGTAACGGTGGCTCTCCAAAATCTTGTGTGCCATTACCGTTAACATCGTAATATAGATGTCCTGATAAAGTTGCTGTCTCAAAAGATGGCATAGCATAACCATCGACCTCTTCATTTGTGCTTCCTGTAGTTACATTTGTAATGGTAGGGTTAGTTCCTTCGGTTTGAACAGCTCCAATTGGAAAATCTGTATCATTTTCATCTATTAAAGATGTCGTATTACCTTCGGGAACCACAATAGACCAGTCTCCATTTACATCGGTTTCAATTACTTGAACACCTCCAAAGAAATCGGTTATAGTTACATTTACGTTAGGAATATTTGGCTCACCTACATCTTGAGAACCATTACCATTGGTATCGTAGTAAAGATGGCCCGATAAGGTTGCTGTACTAAAATCTGGATTAAAGAAACCATCTGGCACTTCATTAATAGCAGAACCACTCACTACATTTGTTGTCGTAGGATCTGTTCCTTGAGTTTGAATTAAACCATTTGGAAAGTCTGGATCGGTCTCATCAATATCACTTATAGTATTTCCTTCTGTTGTTAATATAGACCAATTACCATTTGCATCGGTTTCAACCACTATTTGCAAACCTAATGAAGTTGTTATTATTACATCTATATTAGCCATATCAGATTCATTTATATCCTGTATTCCATTACCGTTAAAATCAAAATATAAATGTCCTGCTAATGTCTCTGTAGATAATGTTGGTAAAACATAACCGTCTGTTTCTTCTATCGGGCTTCCTGTTACTATATTTGATACGGTTGGGTTTGTTCCTTCTGTTTGAACAGCTCCTGTTGGAAAATCTGGATCGTTTTCATCGATTAAAGATGTTGTATTTCCTTCAGGAACCAAGATAAACCAATCACCATTTATATCGGTTTCAATAGTAGAAATAAGCCCTATTGAATTTGTTATCTGAACACTAACATTAGGCAAATGAGGTTCTCCAAAATCCTGAGTACCATTACTGTTCACATCATAATATAAATGACCTGACAATTCTTCTGAAGAAGTATTTTCTATATAGAACCCATCAACTTGAGAAATAGTAGTTGCTGCTACAATTACAATAGAAGTAGGATTTGTTCCTTCGGTCTGAATCGCTCCTGTAGGGAAATCTATATCTGTTTCATCTACTAAAATCTCTGTAGAACCTGTTGGCAAGTCTATATTCCAATTTCCTTGATTATCGGTAACTAATGTGAATTGACCTCCTAACGCATCAGTAATTAGAACATCGATATTTGGCATATCGGGTTCACCTAAATCTTGTTGACCATTTCCGTTGGTATCATAATAAACGTGCCCATCGATTGTACCTAATTCTAAATCTGGATCGAAAAATCCGTCTGAAATTTCGGTATTTCCACCTGATGTCACCTCGGTAATAGTTGGATCTGTTCCTTCGGTTTGCACAAAGCCTGTTGGATAATCTGGATCAGATTCATCTAACTTAGATTCTGTATTACCTAGCGGAACCAAAATAGACCAATCACCATTCACATCGGTTTCTATAGTTGAAAGTAGACCATATGCATTAGTAATAAATACATCTAACTCAGGTATATTAGCTTCATTAGCTTCTTGGTTTCCATCACCATTATAATCGTAATACACATGACCAGAAAGTACCGCGGTTTCTACACTTTCCAAATAGAAACCATCTACTTCTTCGTTAGTAACACCGGCGATTACCATAGTTGTGGTTGGATTATCACCTTGTGTTTGTATAGCTCCTGTAGGAAAATCTAGATCATTAACATTAACTTCTGAAATAGTCACACCTGTTGGTAATAAGATAGACCAATTACCATCCTCGTCTGTAAAAACTGAGATTTCATTACCTAAAGAGGTAGTTATAAAAATTTCTACGTTAGGAAGATCTGGCTCTCCCACATTTTGTGTTGAATTACCATTGGTATCATAATATAAATGTCCTGATAGTTCTGCTAATTCAACATCTGGATTATGAAAACCGTCAATTTGAGAATTATCATTTGCTTCTAAAACATTTATAACTGTAGGATTTGTACCTTCTGTTTGGATAGATCCTGCAGGAAAATCTGGATCTGTAACATCTACTGTCACTTCTGTTGCTCCTTCAGGAACCGAGATCGACCAGTTTCCTTCATCATCGGTTTCTACTGTTGTGGTTGCTCCAAATGAATCTGTAATAATGATATCTATATTTGATAAATTAGGCTCTCCAGAATCTTGAACACCATCACCATTAGTATCATAGTAAACATGTCCCGTAGCATCTACAAAAACTAAATCTGGGTTGTAAAAACCATCACTTTCTTCTACATTGCCTCCTGAAACAACCGTAGTTAAAGTTGGGTCTGTACCTTGAGTTTGTATAAAACCTGTTGGGTAATCTACATCTAATTCGTCTAACTTAGACTCTGTATTCCCTACAGGAACTAAGATTGACCAGTCTCCGTTAGCATCGGTTTCAACTGTTGACACTAAACCAAAAGCATTAGTTATAAATACGTTTAGAGAAGAAATATTTGCTTCATCTATTTCTTGGTTACCATTACCATTATAATCATAATACACATGACCGGACAATACAGATGTAACTATGCTTTCTAAATAAAAACCGTCAATTTCTGTTGAAGTTTCTCCAACAATTACTGTCAAAGTCGTTGGGTTAGTTCCTTCTGTTTGGATAGCTCCTGTAGGAAAATCTAGATCTGCTTCATTAATGTTTGTGATCGTTGTTCCTACCGGAATATCTAATTCCCAATTTCCATTTTCATCTGTAATTAACGTGACTTGGTTTCCTAACGAAGTTGTTACAAAGACTTCTACATTTGGTAAATTAGGCTCTCCTACATCCTGAATTCCATTACCATCCACATCATAATACAAATGACCAGATATTGTACTCACATCTAATGTTGTATTATAAAAACCGTCAATTTGAGTGTTATCACCTCCAAAAATAACATTAAAGTTTGTTGGGTTTGTACCTTCGGTTTGTATAGAGCCCACTGGAAAATCTGGATCATTTTCGTCTACATATATTTCTGTATTTCCTTCTGGTACTTGAGTAGACCAATTACCATCTGCATCTGTTTCCAAAAACTGAATCCCTCCATAAATATCGATCACTTCTACAGAAATATTGCTTAAATCAGGCTCTAAATCTTGCTGAACACCATCACCGTTAGTATCGTAATAAACATGACCGCTAATTTCTACGTTTGTAAGATCTGGTAAATAAAAACCATCATCGGTTTCAGCAAATAAACTTCCTGCAGTAAGAATTGTTTCTGTTGGATCTGTACCTTCAGTTTGTATTGAACCCGTTGGAAAGTTAATATCTGACTCATCTATGTTTGATATTGTACTTCCTACAGGAACTGTTACTTCCCAATTCCCAAAAGTATCGGTTTCTAGTATGGATGTTTGTCCAAAAACATTTGTGATTTCAACATCTACATTAGGTAAATTAGCGTCACCTAGATCTTGATCTCCGTTATTATTATAATCAAAGTATAAATGACCCGATAATGTTGTGGTTTCTACATTAGGCTCAAAAAATCCATCTATTTCTGTATTATCGCCATTCTCAACGACATTTGTTGTGGTCGGGTTGGTACCTTCTGTTTGTGTATTTCCGGGAATAAAATCTGGATCATTTACATCAATTAAAGAAACCGTGTTACCTGTTGGTACCTGCACAACCCAATCTCCATTTTCATTAGTTTCTACCACTATAATACCTCCGTTACTTGTCGTTATCTGAACAGAGATATTAGGCAAGTCTGGCTCTCCTACATCTTGCGTTCCATTACCATTCACATCATAATACACATGACCGGTTAAGGTTTCAATAATAAGATTAGGATTATGGTAACCATCATTTTCTGCAATAACCGTGTCTGAATCTATAATGGATACGGTTGGGTTGGTACCTTCTGTTTGAATAACATTGTCAGGAAAGTCAGGATCAGTTTCATCAATTTCAGAAATTGCTTCTCCAACAGGTAAAATCACAGACCAATCTCCATTGATGTCCGTTTCTAAACTATAAGTATTACCTATTAAATCTGTTACCGTTACGGTTATATTGGGTATATTTGGTTCTCCGACATCTTGAACACCGTTTCCGTTGGTATCATAATATACGTGACCAGTCAATTCACCTTCATCATAAAAACCGTCTGGTTCTTCGTTTACAGAAACTCCTGTTTGAACAATAGTGGTTGTTGGGTTGGTCCCCTGTGTTTGGTTACTGAAATTAAAAATAAAATCAGGATCTGATTCATCGATATTTGAAGTAGTAGGACCGGAAGGAACATTTGCCTGCCAATCTCCATTTGCGTTGGTGGTTACCGTAAAAATATTGCCCAGAGCATTTGTGATTACTACATCTACATTCGGCAAACCAGGTTCTCCTGTATCTTGTACTCCATTATTATTTACATCATAATACAAGTGCCCCAATAAAATTCCAACTTCATACCAACCATCATTTTCTGTAAAAACTGTTTGATCGATTAAAACTACCGATGAGCTTGGGTTAGTTCCTTCGGTTTGAGTCGCTCCTGTAGGGAAATCTGGATCATTCACATTTACTAAAACTGAAGCATCACCAATTGGAATATCATCTATCTGCCAATTACCATCTGCATCTGTTTCTACTATATGAGTTCCGCCTATAACATCTGTAACAAGCACCTCTACATTAAGCATATCGGGCTCTCCGGCATCTTGTGTACCGTTACCATTCACGTCAAAATATAAGTGACCGGTTAGCGAACCTTGTTCGAAGAAACCATCTGGCTCTTCTTGTAGTGTTTGATTATTTACTACCGTAGTGGTAGTTGGGTTGGTACCTTGGGTTTGAATAGAACCTATCGGAAAATCAACATCAGCCCCATCTATTAAAGAAACTGCATTACCGATTGGTACTTGAACAGACCAATTACCATTTACATCTGTAATTAAATTATAAACTTGCCCCTGACTGTCGGTAACGTCAACATTCACATCAGGCATATTTGCCTCTCCAGGATCCTGAACACCATTCCCGTTAGTATCAAAATATAAATGCCCAGTTAGTTCCCCTTGCTCATAGTAACCATCATTCTCTGAAAACACAGATTGATTACTCAACACTAAAGTAGTAGTCGGATCTGTTCCTTCGGTTTGAATAGCTCCTGTAGGAAAATCGGGATCTGTTTCAACAACATCAGAAATTGTCTCACCTGCTGGTACAAATATATCCCAATCTCCATTTGCATCAGTAATTACAGAATATTGCCTCCCAATAAAATCTGTAATTATCACCTCTACATTTGGCATATTTGGTTCATCAGTATCTTGCATACCATTACCATTCACGTCAAAATACAAATGTCCTGTTAGTTCTCCTTCTTGATAAAAGCCATCATTCTCTGAGAATACTGTTTGATTGTTTACTACTGTAGTAGTCGTCGGGTTTGTTCCTTCAGATTGTATTGCACTAACAGGAAAATTGGGATCAGAAATATCAATTTCATCGATGGTAGGCCCAGCAGGCACCTCTACAATCCAATCACCGTTTAAATCAGTTTCTACGACATATACTTGACCTTGACTATCGGTTATATTAACATCTACATTAGGCATATTTGGTTCGCCAGCATTTTGCACACCGTTCCCATTGTAATCAAAGTATAAATGACCTGTTAAAAATCCTTTCAGGTAAAAACCATCATTATCTGTAAAATTATTTTGACCTCCCAAAACTGTAACCGATGAAGGATCTACACCTTCTGTTTGAACAGCTCCTACAGGAAAATCGGGATCTGTTTCATCGATATCTGCAATTGCAGTTAAAGCCGCAACAGTAGCCATCCAATCCCCACTCACATCTGTAGTAACTATTTGCTGAACTCCTAAATAGTCTGTTACCACAACATCTACGTCAGGCATATCGGGTTCTCCTGCATCCTGAGAACCATTTCCATTCAGATCAAAATATAAATGCCCGGAAACATCACCTACAAAATAGTAACCATCAACACCCCCAAAATTTAGACCTCCAACCGCTAAAGGAAATGCAAACATCGATGTAGGATTATTACCTTCAGTTTGTATGTAACCCGGAGGCAAATCAGTATTATCTACATTAATATTAATCACCCCTATACTAACTGTTGCAGACCAATCTCCATTAGCATCTGTAGCTACCGCTTGAGATATCAAACTACTATCTACAATAATCATATCTATATTAGGCAAACCGGGTTCACCAGGATCCTGTGTACCGTTACCGTTCACATCTCTATAAACCCTACCATAAACCTCAGTATCTAATTGGGCAGAAATTGTCTCAAAACTCGAAATACCGAGAAAGAAAAGTAATAAAAAGAGAAATTGTAATTTTTTTTCCATTAACAACTATCTAATAACCTACATATTAATGCTTTGTAGAGGGAATTCTATTTTAGTGTTAAATTTACACAAATAATTCTAACTCATTAATTTTTTTTTAGACAAATAAGAAAATTATTAACAGCATATTTCACAAACATATACATTTTATCTAATAATAATACCTTTAATCGAATTAATTTTTAATTCTATATTCTTGTTAAGGCTTTAGAAAAGAATATCTTTGCAGCCATGAGTTTTATAGAAGAAATAAATAGAAGAAGAACGTTTGGTATCGTTTCTCACCCCGATGCCGGTAAAACAACTTTAACAGAAAAACTCCTACTTTTTGGAGGAGCGATTCAAGAAGCCGGTGCGGTGAAATCTAACAAAATTAAGAAAGGTGCTACGAGTGATTTTATGGAAATTGAGCGTCAAAGAGGTATTTCTGTAGCTACCTCTGTTCTCGCATTCGAATACCGAGATATTAAAATTAATATTCTAGATACACCAGGTCACAAAGATTTTGCTGAAGACACGTTTAGAACTCTTACTGCTGTAGATAGTGTGATTGTGGTTATCGATGTTGCAAAAGGTGTCGAGGAACAAACAGAAAAACTTGTTGAAGTTTGTAGAATGCGTAAAATCCCGATGATTGTTTTTATTAATAAAATGGATCGTGAAGGTAAAGACGCATTTGATCTTTTAGATGAAATCGAACAAAAATTAAACCTTACCGTTTGCCCACTTAGTTTTCCTATCGGAATGGGATATGACTTTAAGGGGATTTATAACATTTGGGAAAAGAACGTTAATTTATTTACCGGCGACCCTAGAAAAGATATCGAAGAAACCGTTGAAATTTCAGATTTAAACGATTCAGAATTAGACAATTTAATAGGCAATAATGCAGCAAATACTTTACGCGAAGAATTAGAATTAGCGCAAGGTGTTTATCCAGAATTTGATCAGGATGCCTATAAAGACGGAGATTTACAACCTGTATTTTTTGGCTCTGCTTTAAATAATTTTGGAGTTCGTGAATTACTCGATTGCTTCGTAGATATTGCTCCTTCACCACGACCTAAAGAAAGTGACACTAGAGTTGTAGACCCTAAAGAGAAAGGTTTTACTGGTTTTGTATTTAAGATTCACGCCAATATGGATCCTAAACACCGCGACCGTTTAGCTTTCATTAAGATTGTTTCAGGTAAATTTGAACGTAATGTACCCTATTTACACGTACGACACAATAAAAAATTAAGATTTAGCAGTCCGAATGCTTTTTTTGCTGAAAAGAAAGAAATCGTTGATGTTTCTTATCCTGGAGATATTGTTGGACTACACGATACCGGAAATTTTAAAATTGGTGATACACTTACGGAAGGTGAAGAGCTGCAATATAAAGGAATACCAAGTTTCTCTCCAGAACATTTTAGATACATTAACAATGCAGACCCGATGAAATCTAAGCAATTAGAAAAAGGGATCGATCAATTAATGGATGAAGGAGTTGCGCAGTTATTCCGTTTAGAATTGAATAATAGAAAAGTTATCGGTACCGTTGGTGCACTTCAATATGAAGTAATTCAATATCGATTAGAGCACGAATACGGAGCGAAATGTACTTACGAACCTTTAAATGTGCATAAAGCTTGTTGGGTAGAACCTGAAAATGAAAAAAGTGAAGAGTTTAAAGAATTTAAACGTGTAAAGAACAAATTCTTAGCAAAAGATAAACGTGGGCAGCTTGTATTTTTAGCAGATTCGATGTTTAGCTTGCAAATGACTCAACAAAAATATCCTTCAATCAAATTTCATTTCACTTCAGAATTTTAAAATAAATTCAGTTTAAAGCATAAAAAAATCCCTGAATACTCTTCAGGGATTTTTTATTATAACTGTTGAATTAATTAAGCCTGACCTGTAGGTCCAAAATTTAATGGAATTGGTGGCTTATCGTAATCTTTAATTTCGCCGTGAGCTTGCTCAAAACGGTTGATATTATCTCCTAAAGCTTTTAAAAGGCGTTTAGCGTGTTGTGGAGTTAGGATAATTCTAGATTTCACCTTACTTTTTGGTGCACCCGGCATAATATTTACAAAGTCTACCACAAATTCTGAAGCAGAATGATTAATGATCGCTAAGTTACTGTAAGTCCCTTGTGCGGTAGCTTCATCTAACTCAATATTTAATTGTTTTTGGTTAGCCTTTTTATCTTTTTCTTCACTCATAATCTTGTGTATATAAAAGAAAAGCCCGACTCTGCTGAATCGGGCTTTTACGATTAGTTATAATTAACTTCTTGTTTCTCTTCCATCATCTCATCAAACTCTTCTTTAGAACCTACGATAATATTATCGTACTCTCTAAGTCCTGTTCCTGCAGGTATTTTATGACCTACAATTACATTCTCTTTAAGACCTTCTAAAGTATCTACTTTACCGCTTACCGCAGCTTCATTCAGTACTTTTGTTGTTTCCTGGAATGATGCAGCAGAAATAAACGACTTCGTTTGAAGCGATGCTCTGGTAATACCTTGTAAGATTGGTGTTGCCGTCGCCGGTTGAACGTCTCTAGCAGTCGCAAGATTTTTATCTTCTCTACGTAAAATAGAGTTTTCATCTCTTAACTCACGAGGCGTTACAATTTGACCAGGTTTTAAGTTAACACTGTCTCCCGCGTCTTCAATTACTTTCTTACCAAAGATATCGTCATTTTCTTCGATGAAATCATCTTTATGAACAAGCTGATTTTCTAAGAAAATGGTATCTCCCGGATCTTGAATTTTAACTTTACGCATCATTTGACGTACAACTACCTCAAAGTGCTTATCGTTAATTTTCACCCCTTGAAGACGATAAACTTCTTGAACTTCGTTTACCAAATACTGTTGTACAGCGCTTGGCCCTTTAATATTCAAGATATCTTCTGGAGTGATCGATCCGTCTGATAATGGCATTCCCGCTCTAACGTAATCGTTCTCTTGCACTAAGATCTGGTTAGAAAGTTTTACTAAGTACTTTTTAACTTCACCTAATTTAGATTCAACGATAATCTCACGGTTACCACGTTTAATCTTACCAAAAGAAACTACACCATCGATCTCACTTACTACAGCCGGGTTAGAAGGATTACGTGCTTCGAATAATTCGGTTACACGAGGTAAACCTCCGGTAATATCACCTGCTTTTGCAGATTTACGAGGAATTTTCACTAAAATTTTACCAACTTTAATCTTCTCTTCGTCATCTACCATTAAGTGAGCTCCTACTGGTAAGTTATACGAACGAATTACTTCGTCTTTCTTACCTAAAATTAATAATGTAGGAATCTTTTTCTTGTTTCTAGATTCAGAAATTACTTTCTCTTGGAAACCGGTTTGTTCATCGGTTTCAACTTGATAAGTAACCCCTTGCTCAATATTTTCGAACTTGATTTTACCAGCAAACTCTGAAATAATCACACCGTTATAAGGATCCCACTGGCAAACAGTTGTTCCTTTTTCGATCTTATCACCAGGTTTGATGAATAATTGAGAACCATAAGGGATTACATTATTACTTAAGGTAATTCCTGTATTTGGATCTACAACTTTAAGTTCTGATGTTCTAGATATTACAATCTCAGCTTCGCTACCGTCTGGCGCTTCACCTTGAACCGTTTTAAGGTCTTCGATCTCTGCAATACCGTTGAACTTTGTTATTAATTTATTTTCTTCTGAAATGTTTCCTGCAATACCACCCACGTGGAAGGTACGTAAGGTTAACTGTGTTCCCGGCTCACCAATAGACTGAGCAGCAACTACACCAACAGCTTCCCCTTTCTGAACCGTTTTACCGGTAGCTAGGTTACGACCGTAACATTTCACACAAATTCCTTTTTTCGCCTCACAAGTTAATGCAGATCTTACTTCTACAGAATCTAACGCTGAAGCTTCTACTTTTGCTACAATAGCATCAGTAATTTCATCTCCAGATCTTGCAATTACTTCTTGAGTGATAGGATCGATAATATCATTAAGTGCAGTACGACCTAAAATACGCTCTCCAAGAGATTCTACAATCTCTTCGTTTTTCTTAAGCGCTTTCATATCGATACCTCTTAACGTACCACAATCTTCTTCACCTACAATTACATCTTGAGAAACATCTACTAAACGACGTGTTAAGTAACCTGCATCTGCTGTTTTTAATGCGGTATCGGCAAGACCTTTACGCGCACCGTGAGTAGAGATAAAGTATTCAAGAATTGAAAGACCTTCTTTAAAGTTAGAAAGAATTGGGTTTTCAATAATCTCTCCTCCTCCTGAGTTCGATTTCTTAGGTTTCGCCATCAGACCACGCATACCGGTTAACTGACGAATCTGCTCTTTAGAACCACGAGCTCCAGAATCTAACATCATAAATACCGAGTTAAATCCTTGCTGGTCTTCTCTAATTCGCTTCATCGCTAATTCAGTTAAATTAGCATTAGTAGCTGTCCAGATATCAATTACCTGGTTATAACGCTCGTTGTTGGTAATAAGCCCCATATTATAGTTAGCCATAATACCTTCAACTTGCTCGTTAGCCTCATCGATCATTCCGTGTTTTTCTTGCGGAATAATAATATCTCCTAATGAGAATGAAAGACCACCTCTAAATGCAAAACCATAACCAAGACCCTTAATTTTATCTAAGAATTCTCCGGTTTCTGGAACGCTTGTTACTTTTAAAATATTACCAATAATATCTCTTAAAGATTTCTTGGTAAGTACTTCGTTAATATATCCTGCTTGTTCCGGCACTTCTTCGTTGAAAAGTACACGACCTACAGTAGTTTCAATGATTTGGTAAACTAATTCACCATTTTCATTAAAATCTTTTGCTCTTACTTTAATTGAAGCATTTAAGTCAACCTTCTTCTCGTTGTAAGCAATATTTACTTCTTCAAAAGAGTAGAAAGTTAAACCTTCACCTTTAACAATTTTCTCTGGTGTAGATTTACGCTCTTTAGTCATATAATAAAGACCAAGAACCATATCTTGAGAAGGAACCGTTACCGGTGAACCGTTTGCAGGGTTTAAGATATTATGAGAAGCCAACATTAATAATTGTGCTTCTAAAATAGCTTCTGGCCCTAACGGTAAGTGAACCGCCATCTGGTCACCATCGAAATCGGCGTTAAATGCCGTACAAACCAATGGGTGTAATTGGATAGCTTTACCTTCAATTAATTTTGGTTGAAATGCCTGAATACCTAAACGGTGAAGCGTAGGAGCACGGTTTAGTAATACCGGATGTCCTTTAAGAACATTTTCTAAGATATCCCAAACTACTGGCTCTTTTTTGTCTATAATTTTCTTTGCAGATTTTACAGTCTTTACAATACCTCTTTCAATTAATTTTCTAATTACGAAAGGCTTGTAAAGTTCAGCTGCCATATTTTTAGGTAAACCACACTCGTATAACTTCATCTCCGGTCCTACAACAATTACCGAACGAGCTGAATAATCTACACGCTTACCTAATAAGTTTTGACGGAAACGACCTTGCTTACCTTTTAATGAATCTGAAAGCGATTTTAAAGGACGGTTTGAGTCTGTTTTTACTGCTGAAGATTTACGGGTATTATCAAATAATGAATCTACCGACTCTTGAAGCATACGTTTTTCGTTACGTAAAATTACTTCAGGAGCTTTAATCTCCATTAATCTTTTTAGACGGTTATTTCTAATAATAACTCTTCTATAAAGATCATTTAAATCTGAAGTTGCAAAACGACCTCCATCTAGTGGTACTAACGGACGTAATTCTGGTGGAATTACAGGAACAGCCTTCATAATCATCCATTCTGGTCTGTTCTCTCTGTTTTTGTTAGCATCACGAAAAGCTTCAACAACTTGTAAACGCTTTAAGGCTTCTGTTTTACGTTGTTTAGAAGTTTCGTTATTTGCTTTGTGTCTTAACTCATAAGATAATTCATCTAAATCAAGACGCTGTAAAATTTCAATTAAACATTCAGCTCCCATTTTAGCGATAAACTTGTTAGGGTCTGAATCTTCTAAATAAAGATTTTCTTGCGGAAGACTATCTAATACATTTAAGTATTCTTCTTCGGTTAAGAAATCCATTTTCTTTAATGGCTCTCCTTCTTCATCTTTAGCTATACCCGCTTGAATTACTACGTAACGTTCGTAGTAAATGATCATATCGAGTTTCTTAGAAGGAATTCCTAAAAGGTATCCGATCTTGTTAGGTAACGAACGGAAATACCAAATATGCGCAACAGGTACTACTAAATTAATGTGACCAACTCTGTCTCTACGAACTTTCTTCTCGGTTACTTCTACTCCACAACGGTCACAAACAATACCTTTATATCTAATTCTTTTATATTTTCCACAAGCACACTCATAGTCTTTTACAGGACCAAAAATACGCTCACAGAACAAACCGTCACGCTCTGGTTTGTGCGTACGGTAGTTAATTGTTTCAGGTTTTAAAACTTCTCCTCTCGATTCAGCCAAGATCGACTCGGGAGATGCTAAACCTATAGAGATTTGATTGAATCTCTTTTGTGTATTCTTATCATTATTTCTTGCCATAATATATGGTGCTAAAGAATTATTTCTACTATTGAAATGATAACTATTGCCTTCAGCCTAAAACTGAAGGCAACGCTATTACTCTTCTAATTTTATATCTAAACCTAAACCTTTTAATTCGTGCATTAATACGTTAAAAGATTCTGGTAATCCCGGTTCTGGCATTGGCTCACCTTTTACGATCGCTTCGTAAGTTTTAGCTCTACCAATTACATCATCAGACTTAACGGTTAAGATTTCACGTAAGGTACTCGATGCTCCATAAGCTTCAAGTGCCCAAACCTCCATCTCACCAAAACGCTGACCACCAAATTGTGCTTTACCACCTAATGGCTGTTGTGTAATTAATGAGTAAGGACCAATAGAACGTGCGTGCATCTTATCTTCAATCATATGTCCTAATTTCAACATATAGATCACACCTACTGTTGCCGGCTGATCGAAGCGATCTCCTGTTCCTCCATCGTAAAGATAAGTATGACCAAATCTTGGGATTCCTGCTTTATCGGTTAAGTCGTTAATTTGATCTAAAGTCGCACCATCGAAAATTGGTGTTGCATACTTCTGACCTAATTTTTGACCTGCCCAGCCAAGTACAGTTTCATAAATCTGACCAATGTTCATACGAGATGGTACCCCAAGTGGATTTAATACGATATCTACCGGTGTTCCGTCTTCTAAGAACGGCATATCTTCTTGACGAACGATTCTTGCCACAATACCTTTGTTACCGTGACGACCTGCCATCTTATCACCTACTTTAAGTTTACGTTTTTTAGCAATGTAAACTTTTGCAAGTTTTAAAATACCTGAAGGAAGCTCATCTCCTACAGAGATAGTAAACTTCTCTCTTCTTAGGTTACCTTGAAGATCATTTTCTTTGATTTTGTAGTTGTGAATTAAATCGGCAACTAATTCATTTAAATGATCGTCGGTAGTCCAAGTACCTTGAGTTAAATGTGTATAATCGTCTACAGAGTTTAACATTTTTAAGGTGTACTTCTTACCTTTTGGTAAAACGTCTTCCCCTAAATCGTTCTTCACGCCTTGTGCAGTTTTACCTCCAACAATAGCAAAAAGTTTGTCGATTAACTCATTACGAAGCCCTTCGAACTTTACTCTGTATTTATCTTCTAATCTTGCAATATCTTCTTTGTCTTGAGCACGCTTGCGCTTATCTTTAATAGCTCTAGCAAAAAGTTTTTTGTTGATCACAACTCCGTTTAATGATGGAGAAGCTTTTAAAGAAGCATCTTTCACATCACCGGCTTTGTCTCCAAATATTGCACGAAGTAATTTTTCTTCTGGTGTAGGATCTGATTCTCCTTTTGGAGTAATCTTACCAATTAAAATATCACCAGGTTTAACTTCTGCTCCAATACGAATCATACCGTGCTCATCAAGATCTCTTGTAGCATCTTCTGAAACGTTAGGAATATCGTTAGTTAATTCTTCGTTACCTAATTTAGTATCTCTAACTTCTAAAGAATACTCATCGATATGAATAGAAGTAAAGATATCTTCTCTTACAACTTTTTCTGAAATTACGATCGCATCCTCGAAGTTATACCCTTTCCAAGGCATAAAGGCAACTTTCATATTTCTACCTAAAGCTAACTCACCTTCTTCTGTTGCGTAACCTTGACAAAGTACTTGACCTTTTTCAACTCTATCTCCTACTCTTACAATAGGCTTCAAGTTTACTGAAGTACCTTGGTTGGTTTTTCTAAATTTAATAAGATCGTAAGTTTTAGAATCTGAATCGAAACTAACCATACGCTCTTCTTCTGTACGATCGTACTTAATCGTAACTTGTCTAGCATCTACATATTCTACGGTACCTGCTCTTTCAGCATTAATTAATACACGAGAATCTGAAGCTACTTGACGCTCAAGTCCTGTACCTACAATTGGAGAATCTACTCTTAACAATGGTACGGCTTGGCGCATCATATTCGATCCCATTAACGCACGGTTCGCATCATCATGCTCCAAGAATGGAATTAACGATGCTGAAATAGATGAGATCTGGTTTGGTGCCACATCAGTAAAGTGAACCTCGTTAGGATCTACTACCGGGAAGTCACCTTCCATACGTGCAATAACCTTGTCGGTATCTATTTCTCCATCATCTTTTAATGGAATGTTAGCCTGTGCAATTAATTTTCCTTCTTCTTCTTCCGCAGAGAAATAAACCGGATCGTTCTCGATATCGATCTTACCGTTTTCAACTTTACGATAAGGAGTTTCGATGAATCCCATTCCGTTTACTTTTGCATAAACTGAAAGTGAAGAAATCAAACCAATGTTTGGACCTTCAGGAGTTTCAATAGGACAAAGACGACCATAATGAGTATAGTGAACGTCACGAACCTCGAAACCTGCTCTTTCTCTAGAAAGACCACCTGGCCCAAGTGCAGAAAGACGACGCTTATGCGTGATCTCTGCTAATGGGTTGGTTTGATCCATAAACTGAGATAACTGGTTGGTACCAAAGAACGAGTTGATCACAGAAGAAAGTGTCTTCGCGTTAATCAAATCGATCGGAGTAAATACCTCGTTATCACGAACGTTCATACGCTCACGAATTGTACGTGCCATACGAGCAAGACCAACACCAAATTGCTGCGATAACTGTTCTCCTACAGTTCTAACACGACGGTTAGAAAGGTGATCGATATCATCAATCTCTGCTTTTGAATTAATTAACTCAATTAAGTATTTTATGATGGTAATAATATCCTCTTTGGTAAGTACTTGCTTATCCATTTCGATATTAAGACCTAATTTTTTATTCATTCGGTAACGACCAACTTCACCTAAATTATAACGTTGATCTGAGAAGAATAACTTATCGATAATTCCTCTTGCAGTTTCTTCGTCTGGCGGCTCTGCGTTACGTAATTGTCTATAGATGTGCTCTACCGCTTCTTTTTCTGAGTTGGTAGGATCTTTTTGTAGCGTATTATGAATAATTGCATAATCGCCGGTTGAGTTATCTTCTTTATGAAGAAGAATAGTTTTAGTTCCCGTCTCTAAAATTTCCTCAATGTGTTCTTTTTCTAGTTCGGTATCACGATCTAAAACAATCTCGTTTCTTTCTATAGAAACTACTTCACCTGTATCTTCATCTACAAAATCTTCATACCAAGTATTAAGAACACGTGCCGCAAGTTTACGACCTAATACTTTTTTAAGTCCAGATTTAGAAACTTTAACCTCCTCTGCAAGATCGAAGATCTCTAAAATATCTTTATCTCTTTCAAAACCGATTGCACGGAAAAGAGTTGTTACTGGTAATTTTTTCTTTCTATCGATATACGCGTACATTACGCTGTTGATATCGGTAGCAAATTCAATCCAAGAACCTTTAAAAGGAATTACACGGGCTGAATATAATTTTGTTCCATTTGCATGGAAAGATTGACCAAAGAATACTCCCGGAGAACGGTGTAACTGAGAAACTACAACACGTTCTGCACCATTTATACAGAAAGTTCCGCTAGGTGTCATATAAGGAATTGTACCTAAATACACATCTTGAACGATAGTCTCAAAATCTTCGTGCTCAGGATCGGTACAATAAAGCTTTAATCTTGCCTTTAATGGCACACTATAAGTTAACCCGCGCTCGATACATTCTTGGATTGAATAACGAGGAGGATCTACAAAATAATCTAAAAACTCTAATACAAATTGGTTACGGGTATCCGTAATTGGGAAGTTTTCCATGAAGGTATTGTATAACCCTTCATTTCCCCTTTCTTCTGATTTGGTTTCTAATTGAAAGAAATCCTGAAATGATTTAATCTGGATATCAAGAAAATCCGGATAATCAGGTCTGTTCTTTACAGAAGAGAAATTCAATCTTTCAGTTTGCTTTTCTAACATCTATGGACGGAATTTGAGGTTTTCAGCTTTAAAAATTAAAGTTGAAAGCACATAATTAACTTTATAAAATAATGTGCAAAAAATGCACCAACGTATAATACGCAAAAATGGTTTAGACCTTCAGGATTAACTCCTGAGGTCTAAACCTAAATAATATTGCTTGTTAAGCTTACTTAAGCTCAACCTCAGCTCCTGCTTCTTCTAATTGTGCTTTTAAAGCTTCAGCTTCGTCTTTAGCTACTCCTTCTTTTACTGGTTTTGGAGCACCATCTACTAATTCTTTAGCATCTTTAAGACCTAATCCTGTAAGTTCTTTTACTAATTTAACTACAGCTAATTTAGATCCTCCTGGAGCTTTAAGAATTACATCAAACTCAGTTTGCTCTTCAGCAGCGTCATCACCACCAGCAGCACCACCAGCTACAGCAACTGCAGCAGCAGCAGGCTCAATACCATATTCTTCTTTTAAAATATCAGCTAATTCGTTAACTTCTTTTACTGTTAAGTTTACTAACTGTTCTGCGAAATCTTTTAAATCTGCCATTTTCTATCGTTTTAAAATGTTTTATTTATAATTATTAAAAAGTGCGTACTATTTATTAACCTTCTTTTTCAGAAAGTGTTTTTAAGATACCTGCGATCTTACCACCACTAGACTTAAGCGCTGAAATAACGTTCTTCGTAGGTGATTGTAACAATCCGATGATATCTCCGATAACCTCTTCTTTAGATTTGATATTAGAAAGAGCTTCTAAATACTCGTCTCCAACATAAATTGCTTCATCAATAAAAGCTCCTTTAAGAATTGGCTTCTCATTCTTTTTTCTAAATTCTTTGATTACTTTAGCTGGAGCGTTACCAGTTTCTGCAATCATAATTGATGTATTGCCTTTTAAAGTTGATGGTAAATCACCGAAATCTTTTTCAGCTGCTTCCATCGCTTTTGCTAGCAATGTATTCTTAACTACCGATAATTTCACGTTAGCTTTAAAACAAGCTCTTCTTAAGTTAGAAGTTGTACCTGCATCTAAACCAGAAATATCTGCTAAATAAATTGTTGAAGTATCAGCTAACTGGGCAGTTAAATCTTTTATTACTTGTGATTTTTCTTCTCTTGTCATAATAATTTAATTATTGCTCAGTAAACCTTTTAGTATCAATCTCAACACTCGGGCTCATCGTGCTAGACATGTGGATACTTTTAATATACACACCTTTAGCGGCCTGAGGTTTTAATTTTACAAGCGTAGTTAATAATTCTCTTGCGTTACCTGCAATTTTCTCTGCATCGAAAGATGCTTTTCCAACTGCTGCGTGAACGATACCGGTTTTATCTACTTTAAAGTCAATTTTACCAGCTTTCACATCAGATACTGCTTTTGCAACATCCATAGTAACAGTACCTGTTTTTGGGTTAGGCATTAAACCTCTAGGACCTAAAATTCTACCTAAAGGACCTAATTTACCCATTACGCTAGGCATAGTCACAATAACATCTACATCTGTCCAGCCACCTTTGATTTTCTCAAGGTATTCATCTAAACCAACGTAATCTGCACCTGCATCTTTAGCTTCTTGCTCTTTATCTGGAGTTACTAAAGCTAAAACTTTCACATCTTTACCAGTACCGTGAGGTAATGTTACCACCCCCCTAACCATTTGGTTAGCTTTACGTGGATCTACATTTAAACGAACTGCTAAATCTACTGAAGGATCAAAGTTTACGTTAGATATTTCTTTTACTAAAGCAGAAGCTTCGGCTACAGTATACAACTTAGAACTATCAAGCTTTGCCTGAACTTCTTTTTGCTTTTTTGTTAATTTTGCCATTTCTTAGTTTCTTTTTAGATTAAAATGGTGCATCACCTTTTACTGTTATTCCCATAGAACGTGCTGTACCAGCAACCATCTTCATAGCAGACTCAACAGTAAATGCATTAAGGTCTTGCATTTTATCTTCTGCAATCGCTTTAACCTGATCCCAAGAAATACTTGCTACTTTCTTACGATTAGGTTCTCCCGAACCTTTTTTAGTTTTCGCTGCTTCCATAATCTGAACAGCTGCTGGAGGAGTCTTGATAACAAAATCGAAAGATTTATCTTTGTAAACTGTAATTACAACAGGTAATACTTTCCCTTGTTTATCTTGAGTTCTACCATTGAACTGCTTACAGAATTCCATGATATTAACCCCGGCAGCACCTAAAGCAGGTCCAACTGGTGGAGACGGGTTAGCCGCACCTCCGCGCACTTGTAATTTTACAACCTTACTTACTTCTTTTGCCATTTTTAAAAAAATTTAATTTGAATTATTAATTAAAAAAGTGGAAGCATTAATAACAATAATTCTATATATAAGTGTAACAATTTTAAATCTTCTCTACCTGCATATAACTTAACTCTAATGGTGTTTTTCTTCCAAAAATCTTCACCATTACTTCAAGCTTACGCTTTTCTTCATTTACTTTTTCAACAGTACCGTTAAAACCATTAAAAGGACCATCTATAACCTTAATAGTCTCTCCAACAGTGTAAGGAATCACTACATTATCTTGTTTAACAGATAACTCATCTACCTTACCTAACATTCTGTTTACTTCAGATTGTCTTAACGGAACAGGATCTCCTCCTTTGGTTTCACCTAAAAAGCCGATTACTCCATTAATCCCTTTAATAATATGAGGAACCTCACCTTCTAAAGCTGCCTGAACCATTATATACCCAGGAAAATAAACTCTTTCTTTATTTATTTTCTTCCCATTTCTAACCTGAATAACTTTTTCAGTAGGAACAAGAATTTGCTCTATATAATCTTCTAA
Source organism: Mesonia mobilis DSM 19841 (assembly GCF_000423405.1). Lineage (GTDB taxonomy): Bacteria > Bacteroidota > Bacteroidia > Flavobacteriales > Flavobacteriaceae > Mesonia > Mesonia mobilis. The sequence continues at coordinate 35,181 of NZ_AUHX01000013.1, forward strand.
TCCTTGGTGAGCAATCTCTTTCTCGATATAGTCTTTGATTTTATTCTCTTGACCACTTACCGATCTTACTACATACCACTTTTTCGCTTTATTCTCTGCCATAAATCAGTAGCCTTAAGATTTTACCCAATTAAAATACTGCTCAATTAAAGAACTAAAAACCGTATCTACACCCCATATCAGTAAAGAAAATATTACTGAAAATACAAGTACAATTACAGTTAATCTTTGCGCTTCAGCATAAGAAGGCCAAGTCACATGATTCTTTAATTCATTATAAGACTCTGATATGTAGTTTACGATTCCTGCCATTTTGTTTATATATTAAAAAACTTTAATTAAAAATTAAAGTTTAAATAAATTTAGAAAGTCAATTCTAAAAGCACGGGTTGAGAGGCTCGAACTCCCGACACCTGGTTTTGGAGACCAGTGCTCTACCAACTGAGCTAAACCCGTAAATATAAGTTAAGGTATTTCGAAAATCAAAATACCTTAACTTTATAATATCTATAATTAGTCTAAAATTTCAGTTACCTGACCAGCACCTACTGTTCTACCTCCTTCACGGATTGCAAAACGAAGACCAACATTCATTGCGATAGTTTGGATTAACTCAACAGTAATTGTTAAGTTATCACCTGGCATAACCATCTCTACTCCATCAGGTAAGCTAATTGTACCTGTAACATCTGTAGTTCTTACGTAGAACTGAGGACGGTAGTTATTATGGAATGGAGTGTGACGACCACCTTCTTCTTTTTTCAAGATATAAACCTCTGCTTTAAATTTAGCGTGAGGAGTTACAGAACCTGGCTTAGTAATTACCATACCTCTAGAGATTTGAGTTTTCTCAATACCTCTCAATAAGATACCAGCATTATCTCCAGCTTCACCTCTTGTCAAGATTTGACGGAACATCTCGATACCAGTAATAGTAGAAGTTAATTTCTCAGCTCCCATACCGATAATCTCTACAGGATCTCCAGTGTTAGCTACACCAGTTTCAATACGACCTGTTGCAACAGTACCACGACCTGTAATAGAGAATACATCTTCGATAGGCATTAAGAAAGGCTTATCTACATCACGCTCTGGTAACTCGATCCAGTTATCAACTGCTTCCATTAATTCTAAAACAGTCTGAACCCACTTATCTTCACCCTCTAAAGCTCCTAAAGCAGAACCAGAAACAACAGGACCATTATCACCATCATACTCATAAAAAGAAAGTAAATCTCTAACTTCCATCTCTACTAATTCAAGTAATTCTTCATCATCAACTAAGTCAACCTTATTTAAGAATACAACGATTCTTGGAATACCCACCTGACGACCTAATAAGATGTGCTCACGAGTTTGTGGCATAGGACCATCTGTTGCCGCAACAACTAAGATAGCACCGTCCATTTGAGCCGCACCAGTAACCATGTTCTTTACGTAATCGGCGTGACCAGGACAGTCAACGTGAGCGTAGTGACGGTTAGCAGTTGCATATTCTACGTGAGAAGAGTTAATTGTAATACCTCTTTCTTTTTCTTCCGGAGCATTATCAATCTGATCAAAAGCAGAAGCTTCTGAATATCCTGCGTCTGCCAATACTTTAGTAATCGCTGCAGTTAAAGTTGTTTTTCCGTGATCTACGTGTCCAATTGTACCTATATTTAAATGCGGTTTGGAACGATCATAAGTTTCCTTTGCCATAATTAATACTTATTTAATCTTAGTTATATATTAGTGTTCAATTTATATACACATAAAAACTTAACAACATCTACGCTGTTAAGTGAAAGCTGAAAATCAATTCAACCTAGAGCCAACGACGAGAATTGAACTCGTGACCTCTTCCTTACCAAGGAAGCGCTCTACCCCTGAGCTACGTCGGCCTAAAACCAACCTGCCATAAACAGATTAAGCTCTATTTAGCCTTGATATTCTCAAGGAAATAGAGCGGGAGACCAGGTTCGAACTGGCGACATTCAGCTTGGAAGGCTGACGCTCTACCAACTGAGCTACTCCCGCATTCCAAAAATTAATTTATTTTTAAACTAAATTTCAGTTGTGGGGAGAGCAGGATTCGAACCTGCGAAGTTAAAAAACAACAGATTTACAGTCTGTCCTCGTTGGCCGCTTGAGTATCTCCCCAATGGTTTTAAAAAAACCTTTCAAAATTTCATAGAACAGAGCCGATGGAGGGACTCGAACCCACGACCTGCTGATTACAAATCAGCTGCTCTAGCCAGCTGAGCTACATCGGCATTATGTTCAACTTTTTACTTAAAAAAAGCCCGTTATCGCTAACGGACTGCAAATATAGAGGTGTTTATCTTTTCTGCAAAATTTTTTTACACTTTTTTTATATTTTTTTTCTAAGCATAAGTTTTCAGTTTTTCTTTCTTCTTTTTCAAACATCGCTTCATCGCACTAACTCCTTCATCTACACCTTCTTCGAATTTCTTAGTAATCTTTTTAACGATAATTTCATCACCAGGAACACTTAATAAAATTTCTGTGATTTTATTTTCAGGCTCACTTGTTTTTTGAACTTTTAGGTACACATTCGCATTGATGATCTTCCCAAAGTGTTTTTCTAACTTATTTAATCTACTTTCTATAAAAGTGATTAATTTTTGATCGGCGTTAAAATTTACTGACTGAACATTAATTTTCATATCCTAAAGTTTTGGTTAGTTAGACAATAATTTATTTTTTATTTCTTGGGTGCGACTTCAAATACACTTTACTCAACTCTTTTATACTATTATGCGTGTATACTTGTGTTGAAGCTAAACTTGAATGCCCAAGCAATTCTTTTACCGAATTTAAGTCTGCCCCTTCATTTAATAAATGAGTGGCAAATGAATGCCGAATAATGTGCGGACTGTTCTTGGTTTTTGTCGATACCCTACTAAAATAACCATTTACAATTCTATAGACAAGTGTATCGTAGAGTTTTTTGCCTTTGTTGGTTAATAGCAAATAATCTGATTCTGAATTTATTTCTAATTGCTCCCTTTCTTTTAAATAAGCGATGAATGTTTTTTTCACCGATGGAAGTAATGGGATCATCCGCTCTTTATTTCTCTTTCCTAAGACCTTTATCTGCGAAGATTCTATTTGTATACTTTCTAATTTCAAATTTATAAGCTCTGCACGACGCATTCCTGTTGAATACAATAATTCGATAATTAATTGATCTCGTACGTCTGAAAAACCTTCCGCAGAAAAATTAGCAATAACCGTTTCTACTTCTTTTGCTGAAAAAGGCACTTGTACTTTTTTCGAAACCTTCAAGGATTTATGTTTGGCTAAGGGAGAAACTTCAATTTGCTTCGTCTTTAAAAGATACTTATAGAATGTTTTTAGTGAAGATATCTTTCGATTAATGCTTCGGTTGCTTACTTCTTCATCTACTAGTTTCACGATCCAAGACCTAATAATGCTGTAAGAAATTTCAGCTAGATTAGTTTCTTCAAAATTTTCTTCAGCAAAAACAGCAAAATCTGAAATATCTTTTTGATATGCATTAATGGTATGCAAAGAATACTTCTTCTCGTATTGCAGGTAATCTATAAACTGAGGTAAGTGCATAAAAAAACTGTTGATAAACAAAGTTAAGAAACTTTACTTACCAACAGTTTGAATTTATTTGATCTGAAAATGATTAGATATTTTCTTGATCTCTTAAACTTTGAATATATCTTGCTTTCTGGATCTTATCTCTGTTGAGTACAGAAGGCTTTGAAAAATTTTGACGACTACGTAGCTGACGCATTGTTTTAGTTCTGTCGAATTTTCTTTTGAAACGCTTTAACGCTCTTTCGATATTTTCTCCGTCTTTAACCGGTATGATTAACATAGTTTATTCACCTCCTTCCATTTGAGAATTTTGAGCGGCAAAATTAATACTTATTTTAAATTTTCAAAGTATTTTTAATCAAAGATTTATGTGGCTGGTTTGTACTCTTTTTTATCGATGATCATCTTTGCTAAAATCTCTCTCAAGATCTCGCTCGTACCACCACCAATAGGTCCTAAACGGCTATCACGCAACATTCTCGCCAACGGATATTCTTCCATATAACCATAACCGCCTAAAAACTGTAAACATTCATCGATAGCTTTATCGGCCATTTTAGTCGATAATAATTTAGACATCGTTGCTTCCTTCACCACATATTCTCCATTACCCAAACGCTGCGCAGTTAGATAATTAAATTGCTTACACATTTCTGCTTCACTAGCAATATCTGCAATACGGTGACGTAGCGCCTGAAATCTATCGATCGATTTTCCAAAAGCCGTACGATCGCTCATATATTGTAAGGTATATTGTATCGCGTGTTCTGCTCTTGCATGTGCGTTGACCCCCATCACTAAACGTTCTAAAGCAAAATGTTGCATAATGTAAGGAAAACCTTTTCCTTCTTCTCCCATCAAATTTTCGGCAGGTATTTTTACATCGGTGAATGATATTTCTCCCGTGTCTGAAGCGCGCCAACCCAATTTATCTAGTTTAGTTGAAGCAATACCAGGCGTATCACGATCTACCACAAACATACTCATTCCTTTATTTCCATCTTCCGGACTTGTTTTTGCCGCAACGATCAAATAATCTGAATAAATACCGTTGGTAATAAATGTTTTTGAACCGTTTAAAATATAATGATCTCCGTTTTTTACAGCTGTAGAACGCATTCCTGCCACATCTGAACCTCCAAAAGGTTCGGTAATACAAAGACAACCTATTTTCTCTCCGGTAATGCTTGGCGCTAAATACATTTCTTTTTGTTCGTGATTTGCTTCTTTATTTAAGTGCGTCATCGCTAAGTAAGCGTGTGCCCACATTGCCGCAGCAAAACCTCCGGAATTTATTTTCTGAAGCTCTTCCAAAAAAATCACCGTGTAAAAAATATCAAGATCTAAGCCGCCATATTTCTCTGGATAGTTAATACCGAAGAAGCCCATTTCACCAAACTTCTCCCAAATAAAACGCTCGATCGTTCCGGTTTTTTCCCATTTATCGATATGCGGAACCACTTCTTTTTGTAAGAAGTCGCTCAAACTTTTTCTGAATAAATTATGTTCTTCTGTAAAATATGTTGTGCTCATTGCTTCGTTTAAATTGAAATTTGATAAAATCTCTTCAAATTAAAAGTAAAATTATGTAAAAAGCAACCTATATTTTACGAATTTCTAATTTATTTCAACATATAATTTAATTCTATCTATTTTGTATGCAGGAAAAGATTCTATTTTTGCTAATTCTTCAAAAGTTTTAATTCCTTCGTGTAGTTTTCTATAATTTACAATCTCTCTTGCTAGTTCGTAGTCAAAATAAATAATTTCTGAAAGCTCGATCACAGAGGCTTCATTAATTGAAATCTTTTCAATTGGTTTTGGATTCTGTACAGAAAATTCTTTCAAAATATTCTGTTCAGTTTCATAAGGCAATCCATAAATATCTTTGAGTTGAATATTATCTACAAAACCACCGATCTTTAGTTTATAATTCAAAATACGCTGACTCATCGTCTCTCCTACTCCATAAACCTCCATTAATTCTTCTTGGGTAGCAGTGTTTAAATCTTTCTTTTTAGTTGAAGATGATTGGGTTTGAATTGATTTTTCTGAGGAAGCATTTCGCTTTAAAACCCAATCCGGAAATTTAAATGAAGGAGAGATTTTCTTCAGTAATGAATTGGAAACTTTGGTCACTTTCTGAAAATCTTCCACAGAATTGATCCACTTCCCTTGTTCACGAAAATCTTTTAAGCGTTTAATTTCAGCTAAACTCATTCCTAATCGATAACCTTTAAAATCGTTGATGTAATTAGGATTAAACTGAAAGATGGTGTCTTTCTTCGGCTTTTGCTTTTCAGTTTTAATAGAATCTAGAAAATGTTCTACCTGAAGTAATTCTTTTTGTTTTGCTGCTGAAATGTTTTTACTTGAAGAAAGCTGATGCACATAATACATTCCTCCGCCAGCAATAATGATAAGTAATATTAATAGAAAAATCCCATTTTGTTGCTTGGGTGTAAACACAAAATGGGATTTTCTAAATTTCATATTTCTGAAGATTTACGCGGTTTTACCTTTTACAAATAAATCGCCAGATTTCACTTTCTTAAAGTATTCTCTAAGATCTTCTCTTACTTCACCAGACATAATGTAAAGTCCGATAATGTTAGGGAAGGACATCGCTAAAATCATCATATCTGAGAATACCAATACCGCTCCTAAACTAATAGATGCTCCAACAACTACGAAGATCAAGAATAAGAACTTATAGATCATTTCAGATTTTTTACTTCTTCCGAATAAGTAAGTCCAAGCTCTCATTCCGTAATAAGACCAAGAGATCATCGTTGAAAAAGCAAATAAGAAAACTGCTGCAGATAACACGTATGGGAACCAAGAAATAACACTTGCAAACGCATCTGAAGTTAACTGCGCTCCACCAATACCTTGCACTTCGTGCATTCCTGTAAATACTAACACTAATGCTGTTAAAGTACAAACGACAACTGTATCGATAAATGGCTCTAGTAAAGCAACAAAACCTTCTGATGGCGGATGATTAGTTTTTGCGGCACTGTGCGCGATCGCAGCAGAACCTACACCAGCTTCGTTAGAGAAAGCTGCTCTTTGAAAACCTACCACTAACACTCCTAAAACTCCACCTTTTAAAGCGCTTGGAGAAAAGGCGCCATCGATAATAGCATTAAATGCCGGACCAATATTTTCAATATTGACTCCAATTACAATTAAAGCTCCAATAACATAAACTGCAGCCATTACCGGTACTACTTTACCGGTTACTTTTGCAATACTATTAATACCACCAATAATTACAACACCTACTAAAACAGCAACTACAACTCCAAACCAAAATCCATTACCTTCTAACATTGGGAATTGTCCTGATAGAATCTCAAAAGACTGATTGGCCTGAAACATGTTACCACCTCCAAAAGAAGCACCAACACCTAAAATCGCAAAGAATCCTGCTAAAAATTTACCTAAACCTTTTAAGTTACGTTTTTCTAAACCGTAACGTAAATAGTTCATTGGTCCACCAAAAATACGTCCATCTTCAGTGATATTTCTATATTTTACACCAAGTGTACATTCTACAAACTTAGAAGACATCCCTAATAAACCGGCAATGATCATCCAGAATGTAGCTCCTGCTCCACCAAGAGAAACGGCTACTGCTACACCGGCAATATTACCTAAACCAACGGTCGCAGAAACTGCTGTCGCTAAAGCCTGGAAGTGTGTAATGTTACCCGGTGCGTTAGGATCGTCGTATTTCCCTTTTGCTAAAGCTAGTGAATGTTTAAAACCACGAATGTTGATAAACTTCATTCTTACTGTAAAGAAAGTTGCTCCTAATACTAACCAGATTACAATAAAAGGAATACTATTTTTTTGAAGATCTCCGTTCGGGTGTTTTAAAGCAACCGGATCGTCATATTTAATTTCAGCTAAATAATGCGCTCCTTGCTCAATTAAATCCTCGGTGCTGTTAGGATCGAAAATTTGATTTCCTTCTTTTACTAAATATTTTAATTCACCGTTTGCTAAAGCCGTTACGGTTTCTTCTTCAGAACCGTGTTTTACAATAGCAATCTTGTCTCCTTTTTGTACTTTCGAGCCTTCTGGCTTTAACCATTTTTGTAAAGTGTAAACCTCATCTGTTTGTGCAGTCCAACTTGGAGTTGCGATTAACTTTACATCGGCATAAATAATTGGGTCGTAAATACCAATTGCAGCAAATGGATCCCAAAATAAAACAGCCGACATATTATCTACGACCGGCTGAAAAAATCCATTAAAATGTTCGGTAATCGACTCTGCATCGATACGGTAAGATTTCGTTACAGAATTCCCTTTTGAGTCGGTAATAACAACCTCATAAGGAATACCTTCTACTAAATCTGTTGCTTTGTTTGATTTTAGTGAAGTACTTTGGTCGGTCCATTTATAAGTATAAGGTGGCGTTCCTCCTTTTACTGTTAATTCTATTGTACCGTTATTAATTAAACTCGATGGGTTAGTTAAATCAGCCTCTACTTCAAAATCCGAATTATCATCGGATTGCGCACTCATTAAGCTGATTGAAAAACATAAAAATAATGCTGAAAGCAAATACTTCCTCATAAAATGTCGTCGTTTTGTTAATGGAATTATAATGTTAAAATTTATAAAGGCACCAATATCCTAAAAAAAATAGCTATTTCAAAGGCTTGTGAGTTAAAATGCAAACTAAATGTTAATAGAAACCCCCTAATTTTAAACTTTGTAAGTCGCTTTTAGCTTTTCTATTTGTTCTGGTTTACCAATAAAAATTAACTTCGAATCTTTTTTGATAACCATATCGGCATCGGGGTTCACACTGTAGTTACCATCGGGATCGCGGTAACCAATTACCGTACATCCGGTTTTTTTTCGTAAGTCCAATTCTTTAATCGCATGTTCTTTGCCATCGGTACAAATATTAGCGAAGGCTATTTCTTCAATATTAATACTTCCCTCTTGGCGAGAAACAGAAAGATGTCCTAAAAATTCAACTAAATCTGGCGTAACTACTAAACTTGCCATATGATCGCCACCAATTTTATCGGGCATAATCACATTATCGGCTCCAGCTAGTTTAAGTTTATAGGTGGTGCTTTCTTTAGTTGCTCTGCTTATAATTTTAAGATCGTTATTCAGTTGTTTTGCAGAAAGTACAATAAAAACGTTATCTGCATCGCCGGGCAACGTGCACATTAGGGTTGATGCACGCTCAATACCGGCAGCTTTTAAAACCTCATCTTCTGTAGCGTTGCCGTGAATATAAAGCATCCCAGAATCGTATAACGGTTCTAATACACTTTCATCTTTATCGATAATTACAAAGTTCTTATTGTAAGCTAATAATTTGCTTACCGCTTGATCGCCATTTCTTCCGAAGCCACAAACGATCACGTGATCTTTTAATGCATCAATTTTAGATTTCACTTTTTTAGCTCTTAAATTTCCTATGTTGTTTTTACTTAAAATATATTCTGTAATCACCGATATGGCATAACCCACAAAAAAGATACTACATATAATATAAATGGAAGTGAGTATTTTTTCTTGCGGACTTAGTTGCTGTACTTCACCAAAACCAATCGTGGTAATAGTGATCACCGTCATATAAATAGCATCTACCCAAGTATAACCAGAAAATAACCGATAGCCTAAAATACCTACTAAAAATACAACAACAAGCAATAGCAAGGCTACGGTAAGCCTAGAACCTACATATTTATTGAGTGAGATTTCTTTTAGCGGATTTCTATAAATCAAAGACAGAAGTGCGTTTAGTGTAAATTAGATCTTTTAGTTTTAACCAGAAAGCTAAGGTAAGATAAATAGCAAAACCAACCCCTAAGGTCGCGAACGAAACGTAGATAAAAAATAAACGAACGCTTTTTACACGCATCCCCAATCGATCTGCTAATCGAGAACTTACGTAAAAACCATTACGCTCAAAATAATACCGTATGTTAGAAACCAATTTTTTCATCTCTACAAAGTTAGTTTAAGCTGGCTTTCTTTGCAATAAACTTGCACCAATTTCACAATGTAAACATTTATTTTGATCGCAGTAATTAGGTTTTAATTGCAACAAAGCCTGAGATTCGAAAGCATTTACTGCCGTATTTTTTCTTAACCGATTAAACTTTTTTATAGTTGAATTATCTTCTGCCACAATTGAACTTAACAAGTTAAAAATCGACTCTACTTCTACTTTTCCTAATGATTTTCGGTACGCAAATTTCAATGGAACGATGGTATTTACAATTAACAGATCGATAAATTTATCACTCAGTTTTTTGCTTGTTGTTTTACTTTCTTTCCCGAAAGAATAATGAGTTTTCCAATAAGCTGAAGTTTCTACCTTAAAAAGTTCATAAAAATCTTCTAAACGTTCTGTTGATTTAATTTTACTGAATAAGTTTTTCTGCTGAATAAAAAGCTGAGCCAATTGTGATAACCGAATGGTGGGAAAGTTTGGCGGCCGCAGTCTAAAAAACTGTACATCTTCTAAACTCGGTTGAATCTGAAATTTATGCTGCAAATAATGATATTCTTTTTGAAGCTGAACAAAATATAAATCGTCAATTTCTTTTTGTAACAAATTAACCTGCCCAAACAACAGAGCTTCTAATACTTCAACTTCATTAATTTTTCTAATCACTGAAAAAGGAGTTGTTCTTGCCATCGCTAAAAAAGCTTCGCCATTTCTATTTAAACCAAAGTTTTTAGCCAAAAGCTGAAACAACACAGCTTCCCAATCATTTTCAGAAGCTTCAAGTAATGTATAAATTAATCTCGCTTTTTCTTCTAAACGTTCGATATACAAACGCTCCATCCAGTTTTTCAATAGAAAATCATCAATTTTCGCGAAATCTGCTTCACAATTGATCCACTTTTGTGAAGTGCTCATCAACTTCTTATAATTTTTCAACGTTTGTGCTGCTACAAAATCTTTTAGCTGAAGTGTAGCAATTTCAGAATTATCTTTTCTAAAAACCGCTACATCGTGTTCCCAAACCACGTGAAGAATTACATTATCGTATGCAGGATCTTTTTCATGGTGATGTGCGTACCAATCGCTCGACTTTAAATGAATTTCTACATTACCCGCCCAAAGCTGATCGCCAATCTTAACTTTTGAATTGAAAAAATCTGGACCTGATTGTTCTGTATTATGCCAACCCGAATTTAAAATTTCCAGATGCTCGCCTGCCGTTGTCGTAGCTTTTAAGAATTGAAATTTTTTAAATTTCCAGAGGTAATGCAGAAAATCTTCTTTCATTCGGCCAGCATTTGTTTCACTTCAGGAAAAATGCGTTCTACCCAAAGATGATACATCTCGCCGCTTGGATGCAAACCATCGCCGGCAACTAAATTAGGATTCGTTGCAGCTTCTTCAGAAATATCGGTAATGTAAAAATATTTCACTCCGTAATTGCTACTCGTTACCATACAACGCTCGTTGTAAACCATAATTTCGTGAGCAATTTCATCTACATTACTGCCTTGTGCAAATGGAGTCACACTATAATCTGGAATACTTACCACAAATACATTTTCTGCTCCGTTTTTCGATTTTTGAATCGCTTGCTGAATGATCAATTCTAATTCTTCTTGAAATTGCTCTAAATCTCGACCTTGGTATTGGTTGTTCACGCCAATTAGTATAGAAACTAAATCGTATTTTTCTTCGCCCAATTGTTCATCCATCGCAGTTAACAATTCATCGGTTCGCCAACCGGTTCTGGCAATTATTTTTGGCGATTGTACCGAATAAGCGCTATCTCTCAATTTTTGTGTGAGTTGCACCGGCCAACGTTCTTGCTCTGCAACACTTTCACCTATGGTATAAGAATCTCCTAAAGCTAGATAAGAAATATTGTTTTGCGCTGAAGTTGATGTTGGTATTTCTGAAGTTGAGCCACAAGAACTCAACATTAATAAAATTGAAAATAGAACTAAAATTGATCGCATAAACTTGAATTATACTTTCTAAGGTAAGCATTTTTTAGCTGACTCCTTTCAATTCATTTCTCAGGTTTTGAAAGAAATCATAAAAACGATCTGAAGTATATTTTATTTATTTCAATCTAATTCAAGTTGTCTAATTATGAATTCAGCACAAGAATTGAAATAAATTCAGCATAAAAAAAGCCCATCGTGATTGATGAGCTTTTACTTAATAATATAAATGAATTTTTAATCGATAAAACCATTAGCTTTCATCCATTCGTCGTTATAGATCTTACCAATGTAACGGCTTCCGTGATCGTGAAAAAGTACTACCACGACATCATCTTCTTTAAATTCATCTTTCAACTGAATAAGTCCTTTGATCGCCGCTCCGGCAGAGTTACCCAAAAACATTCCTTCTTCTTCTGCCAGTCTTCTGGTGTAAACTGCTGCATCTTTATCGGTTACTTTGGTAAAGCCATCGATAATATCGAAGTTGACATTTTTTGGCAAAATATCTTCCCCAATTCCTTCGGTTACATAAGGATAGATTTCATTTTCATCAAACTCACCGGTTTCATGGTATTTTTTAAAAACCGATCCGTACGTATCTACTCCCCAAATTTTCACGTTCGGGTTTTGTTCTTTTAAGTATTTACCAACGCCAGAAATAGTACCTCCGGTTCCCACACCAACTACAAAATGAGTTACTTTTCCTTCCGTTTGTTCCCAAATTTCAGGACCTGTACTTTCGTAGTGTGCTTGTGAATTCGCTAAATTATCGTATTGATTTACATACCAAGAATTAGGGCGTTCTTCTGCTATTCTTTTTGCTGTTGAATAATAAGAATCTGGATGCTCCGGAGAAACGTTTGTCGGGCAAACAATTACCTCACAACCTACTGCTCTTAAAATATCGATCTTCTCTTTACTTTGCTTATCGGCTAAGGTACAGACCATTTTATAACCTTTTACGATCGCCGCTAAAGCTAAGCCCATTCCTGTATTTCCTGAAGTTCCTTCAACAATGGTTCCGCCGGGTTTTATGAAGCCTTTTTCTTCGGCAGCTTCTAGCATTTTCACTGCCATACGATCTTTTACCGAGTTGCCCGGATTAAAAGTTTCGTATTTTGCTAAAACTAATGCCGGAATATCTTCCACAAGTTTATTGATCTTGACTAAAGGCGTGTTTCCTATAGTCTCTAATATATTATTTTTATAATCCATTTTCTTGCAATTTTTTCGAACTGCAAATATAGAAAATCAAAGCTAAAATAGAAGTTGAACCTAAAAAGTATATGAAAAGTTAGTGGTTAGTGGTTAGAAAAATAATGTACTCATTGATCACCACAACTTAAATAGTAAAGAAAATGTATTATTAAAAAAAAAGGCAACCTTATTCAGGCAAGGTAACACTGTAAACTGCAAACTGTAAACTGCAAACTGCAAACTAAATCTTACTCAAACCTAATCGACTTGGCCGGAGTAATTTTGGTGATAATATAAGATGGTATTAAAAGCATTGCCATACAAAGTGCCAACGTACCGAGATTAATAAGTAAAATATAATCCCAACTTAAATACACCGGAGCTTCGGTTACATAGTAAGTTTCCGGATTTAGCGGAATGATCTTGAAATACTTCTGAAGCATTAAAATACAGAGCCCAATAATATTTCCGTAAATCAAACCTTTGATAATTAAATAAGCAGCGTTGTAAAGAAATATCTTTCGGATGCTCCAATCGGTACTTCCTACAGCTTTTAACATCCCGATCATTTGTGTACGTTCTAATATTAAAACCAGCAAAGCGGTGATCATATTAATACCGGAAACAATGATCATTATCCCAATAATGAGCGCAATATTAAAATCGAATAACGAAACCCATTCGAAAATTGAAGGAAAGGCTTGCCGAATGGTTTTTGCATCTAGAAACGAGTCGATGTTCGCATAAACTTCTCCGCCTTTTTGATCGATCTGTCTAAAATCATCTACAAAAACTTCAAAATTTCCTACTTCGTTATCATCCCATTTATTAAGTCGGCGTAATTGGTTAAGATCGGCAATTAAAAAAGTTTCGTCAAACTCTTGGAAACCTGAATTAAAAATCCCACTAACTTCAAAAGCTACCAAACGCGGGCGATCTCTATTTTCTTCATTCATAAAATAGACAATCACTTTATCGCCAATTGTAAATTGTAATCGCTTCGATAGATATTCTGAAATTAATATTTGCGTGCTGTAACCTTGCTTTTCGTAAGTAGGTAATTTCCCTTCAATTAAATATTCCTGCAAATAATCCCAACGGTAATCGGTACTTACACCTTTAACGATAATGCCTTCAAAATCGGTTTCGGTACGTATAATTCCGTATTTAGTCGCAACGCCTTGAATGTGATCGATCCCTTCTACAGTCGTAAATTCCGGATAAAAATCTTGATCGGTCGAGATAGGTTTCTGCGTTTCTTGAGAGTTGTTATTATTTAAATTATTAATAATAATATGTCCGTTAAACGCCGCAATTTTATCTCTAATCTTCTGTTCTAAACCAACTCCGGTAGCCACGGCGATCAACATCATAATTACGCCCACAGCAATTGCCGTCACTGCAATTTTAATTATTGGTGCCGAAATACTACTTTTATAATCTTTTGCGCTTATTAAGCGTTTAGAAATAAAATATTCAAAATTCAAAAGAGATGCTTTTTAACCGATTGCTCAAAAATACATTTTTTATTCTAGCTTTAGGATTGATTTCTTGTGAAGCTCAAACAAAAAAACGAAACACTGCCGAGGTTAAGGCTTCTTCAGAAAATTCAATAGTCATTGGCGCTAATCAAACCGAAAAATATCTGCCGTTACTCGCCGATAAAAAAATAGGGATCGTTGGCAATCAAACTTCAGTAATATTCAAAAAAAGTGACGGTTATACGCATTTAGTAGATTCGTTACTTTCTCGAAATATGAAGATTGAAAAAGTTTTTTCTCCGGAACATGGTTTTCGCGGTAAAGCCGATGCCGGTGAAAAAGTGAAAGACGGTATCGATACCAAAACGGGCTTACCTTTAGTTTCGCTCTACGGAAGCAATAAAAAACCAACCGATGAACAATTAAAAGATATCGAAATGATGATCTTCGATATTCAAGATGTGGGCGTTCGGTTTTACACGTACATTTCAACCTTGCACTACGTGATGGAAGCTTGTGCTGAAAATAATATTCCGCTATTAATTTTAGATCGACCGAACCCGAATGGGAGTTATGTTGACGGACCAATATTAGAACGCTCCCAACAAAGTTTTGTAGGAATGCATCCTATGCCTATTGTTCACGGAATGACGATTGGCGAATATGCGCAAATGATTAACGGAGAAAATTGGTTAGCCAATAAAGTGAAATGTGAATTAATGGTGATCAAGATGAAAAACTATGATCACGAAAAAAACTATTCGCTACCTATAAAACCTTCGCCAAATTTACCCAACGACCAAGCGATAAATTTATATCCGAGTTTATGCTTTTTTGAAGGAACCAATGTAAATGCCGGAAGAGGAACTACTCATCAATTTCAGGTTTTTGGTTCGCCAGATTTAAATGCTGAAGTATTTAACTACAGTTACACGCCAATACCGAATGACGGAGCGAAACACCCAAAAAATGAAGGCCAACTTTGTTATGGGATGAATTTGACTTCCGAAGAAAAACTTTCAGAAATCAATTTAGGTTGGTTGATCAAAGCTTACCAGAACACAAAAAATAAAGATGAATTTTTCAATAATTTCTTTCCGAAGTTGGCAGGAACGCAAAAACTTCAGCAACAAATTGAAAGTGGTATGAGCGAGCAAGCAATTAAAGCTACTTGGCAAGTTGGTTTAACAGATTTTCAAAACACTAGAAAAAAATATCTTTTATACAGGTAACGGTTTCTTAACGCAACTATTCCCCATTTGGTTCATCTATAAAGTAAACCAATCACTTTATGGGAAAATTATTTTTAGTTGCCAGTTTCATTTCACTTTTAATGGCCGATTGCGAGCCGAATATCGAAAATGACAAACGAGTAATTATTAAAGGTGAAATTGTTGACCCACAAGCTAATCCTATTCAGGCTATTGAAGTTACAACTAGCGTTGAAGAATATGTGCTCGGAAAAACAACGAGCAACTCCGATGGAAGTTTCGAAATGGTGGCTCCAGAATCTTACGACGAAAGTTTTTTAATTGCTATTAATGTAGACGCTGAAAATAATTATACTTCAGCTAAAATTTTTAGAGATGAAGATGAAATTGGCAGACCAAAGATCTATGATCTAGGAGCAGTTACTTTACGACCAACTTCTAACTTTACCCTTACCACTACAAGAAACTCAACGACAAGCGATCACATTAATGTTCAAATTAATTATTTAGCGACTTCTTGCGTTTATGATTTTAATAATGGTTTACAGGAAGATCCTTCTCAATGTTATGAACAAAATTATATATCCAGAACTACCAATGAAATCAACTCAAATTTAGATCTTCAATTGAAAGTGATGAGAGATATTCCTTTACAAATTACTTATCAAATAGATGAAGAGCCGGCAACGACGATTGAAGTAACTCCTAATCAACAAAATTTTGAGTATGAAATTTTTTACTAAACAATTGCTTTTAGCCTTCATTTTAATTAACGTGAATTTAGTTTCAGGACAAGAAGGAGACGAATCTTCAGAAAACAAATTTGATTTTGCTCAAGATGACCATTACTTAAATATTAAAATCGGAGGAGATTTTGTTCAGCCTATGGGAGACACATTTACTGGTGATAATTTAAAAAGTTCCGGTGGCTTTAACTTAGAACTTTCTTTTAACCTTTTTGAAACTCCAATACTGCTTGGAGCGCGTTTTTCTAATTCTTCTCACGATGTAATCGATCAATCTTTAGTGGGTAATTATGATGAAACTTTTAATAGTTTTATAGGAGGTTTTGCAGGATACCAGTTTTTTAGCCGACAAAAATTAAGACTCACACCAAGCATTGGTGTTGGTCACGTTGCTTATAAACAATCGATCAATTCGAACTCCTTTAGAGATTCTGGCACCACTTTCTGGGTAAATGGAGAAGTAAGCTACAATTTTGTAAAATGGTTTGCCTTATACGGAAATGTAACTTTACAAAATGATTACTTAAAGATGGACGTGCCTGCAGAGTTAGAAAGTTATTTCAAATCTGGACATTTTGTAAGATTTGGTTTAGGTGTAAAATTTGTGCTGTAAAAAGTTATTTAATTCGCTTTTTCATTTCCTCAACAATATTAAAAGCTGCGGGGCAAATAGCAACATTTTTCAACGTAAGGTTTGAGATTTGCTGAAATTTTCTACGATCGGTATGCGGAAATTCTGCGCAAGCCTTTGGCCGAACCTCATAGATCATACATTTATTATCGTAACCTAAAAATGTACACGGCACTTGCTGTAGCACATAATCGTTCTCTTCATCAACGCGTAAATATTGATCGATAAATTGCTGTGGTTTTAGCTTTAAAAATTTAGCAATTCGTTCAATATCTCTATTGGTAAATAAGGGTCCGGTGGTTTTGCAGCAATTGGCGCAATCTAAACAATCGGTTCGTTCAAACTCTTCGTCGTGCAATTCTTGCATTAAGAGATCTAAATGCTTCGGCGGCTTTTTTTTAAGCTTTGCAAAAAACTTTTTGTTTTCGTTATGCTTATCTTTGGCCTGCTTTGGTAGATTTTTAAAAATTTCTTCCATTGTGCAAAGGTAACTATAAGCAATTTATATTTTGAAAAATCCCGATATTTTTGGCCAAGCTGTTTTAGATTTCTATCATCAAAACCAACCCGAAAACATTATTGTTCATTCTGAAGATTTTGATGATGATGAAATCCCTACCGATTATCTCTTCCGTAGTTATGAAGAAATGCCGCCATTAGAGCAAAAGGCACTTCAGTTGGCTAGCGGAAAAATTTTAGATGTAGGTGCTTGCGCCGGAAGTCATTCGTTATATCTTCAGCAGAAAAATAAAGAAGTAAAAGCCATCGATGTTTCTGAAGGAGCGATCGAGGTTTGCCAATTACGCGGAGTAAAAACTGCGGAAGTTCAAGATTTTTTCAACTTAAAAGATCAAAAATTCGATACCATCTTGATGCTGATGAATGGTAGCGGAATTGTAGGTAAACTAAAAAACCTCACTCATTTTTTTACACACGCCAAAACGCTATTAAAACCTGACGGAAAAATTTTAATCGACTCATCAGATCTTCGTTATCTTTTTGAAGAAGATGAAGATGGTGGTATTTGGGTAAACCCGAACCAATATTATGGTGAATTAAGTTATTCCATAAGTTATAAAGGCGAAACCTCTACTTCATTCGATTGGTTGTATATCGATTTTAATTCGTTACAACTTGCTGCTCAAAGCAATGGTTTTACTTGCGAATTGATTGCCGAAGGTGAACATTTTGATTATTTGGCAAAACTAAAGTTACAATAAACACAACTATATAATTCTTCTTTTCGTCTATATAAAATAGCATCTTAACTATTTTTTAAAGAAATATAGCTTCTTCGTTTTTATTTTTATCTATCTTTAACAGAGATGTTATTGATATATAATTACTAAAAACAATTCGAAAATTATGTTAGATTCTTTATTAGGTTCATTAAAAGATCAAGTTGCTGGAAAATTACAATCTGAAGCTGGAGTAGATAGCTCGAATATAGACGGAGTTATGGATGTTGTAAAATCTGTAGCTGGCAAAAAAGTTGGTACAGAAATGTTAGAAGGCGGATTAGGAAATGTAATGAACCTTTTTAGCGGTAAAAGCAATTCTACAGCAGCAAATAGTTTACAAACTTCTATCACAACAGGTATCGTAAACGGATTAATTGAAAAATTAGGCTTTTCTAAAGATAAAGCTTCTAAAGTAACCAATATTGTAGTACCAGTACTTATCAACCTTATTTCCAAAAAAAATGAAGAAACACCGGATGACGATGCTTCACCTTTAAAAGATCTATTTGGTGGTGGAGGTTCGAATGTCGCTAAAAAATTAGGAGGTTTTTTCAATTAATTATTCTTCCACGTGCTTCAGCAACATTTTATAGAAGATATATCTAAGGCATACGATTTCGAAGGAAAATCTATTGTATTAGGCGGTGCTATGTTCAATAATGCTCCAATTAATAATTTACAGATTAAAATTCCGCTTAAAACTATTAATCGTCACGGGCTTATTTCTGGAGCTACAGGAACAGGCAAAACAAAAAGTTTACAAGTATTTACAGAGCAATTAAGTCTAGCCGGTGTGCCTAGTGTTGTAATGGATATTAAAGGAGATTTAAGTGGTCTCGCTCAACCCGGCCAATCCAACAAACATATCGTATTTAGAAATAACGCAATTGGTCTAAAATATCAACCCCAAGGTTTTCCTGTTGAGCTTTTATCTCTTTTAGGAAAAAATGGAACCCAAATGAGAGCTACTATTTCTGAGTTTGGTCCTATTCTACTTTCTAAGATGTTAGACCTAAATAATACTCAAAGTGGTATTTTGGCAGTTTTGTTTAAATATAGTGACGACCATAATTTACCTCTTATAAATATAGAAGACCTTAAAGATTTCTTGAAATATGTTTTAAATGAAGGTAAAGAAAGTGTAAAAAAAGAATATGGCTACTTATCTTCTGCATCTATTAATACCATAATTAGAAAAATAATTGCTTTAGAACAACAAGGAGCAAATCATTTTTTTGGAGAACCATCTTTTGATGTTAACGATTTTTTACACGTGAACAAAAATAAAGAAGGTAGAGTATCTGTCATGCGTTTGATGGATATGCAAGATAAACCTTCGCTATTTAGTACTTTTATGCTCTGTTTGCTTACAGAAATATATAGTACTCTACCAGAGGTAGGAGATCTAGAAAAGCCAAAGCTTGTATTTTTTATAGACGAAGCTCATCTTATTTTTAAAAATGCCTCTACTGCATTATTAGACCAAATAGAAGTTATCATAAAACTTATAAGGTCTAAAGGAGTGGGTATTTATTTTATTACTCAAAACCCATCAGATATTCCAGAAGATGTATTAGGTCAACTAGGTTTAAAAATTCAGCATGCGCTAAGAGCTTTTACTGCTAAAGATAGAAAACAAATTAAACAGCTTGCTCAAAACTTCCCTGAAAGTAGTTACTATAATATTTCTTCATTATTAACTGAGTTAGGTTTAGGTGAAGCTTTTATTACAGGGTTAAATGAGAAAGGAATACCTACCCCATTAGTACATACTTTAATGCGACCACCACTAAGCAGAATGGATGTTCTTTCTCAAAAAGAGATTAAAGAATGTTTAGATAACTCAATACTTTATTCAAAGTATAATCAAGATTTAAATTCTGAAAGTGCTTCAGAAATTTTAAAAGAAAATATAAAAGAAGCTCAACAGAAAAATCACGAAAATGAACGGCTACAACAGGAAATGAAAAAAGCCGGACAAAAAAGAAAAAAAACTACTACAAAAAAGGAAGAAAGCTTTTTTGAAGAAATGAGTAAAAACACTATGGTAAGACAAGTAGGAAGAACTATATTTAGAGAACTAACTCGTGGATTACTTGGAGTTTTAGGAATAAAAAAATAATTTAAAATAAATTTATTAATAATTAAATCAAACGATTATGGCTTACAAAATAGAAACTATTGAAAGTATTGGACCTGTAACTGCAGAAAAATTAGGAAAAGCAGAAATAACAACTACAGAAGCTTTATTAGAAAAAGCAGCTTCTAAATCTGGTCGTAAATCTGTGGCTGAGGCATCTGGTATTTCTGAAGGAAAAATTTTAGATTTTGTAAATATGGCAGATATGATGCGTATTAAAGGTATTGGCGGTGAGTTTGCAGAATTACTTAAGGCGTCTGGAGTAGATACTGTAAAAGAATTAAGAAATAGAAACGCTGAGAACTTATTCGAAAAAATGACAAGCGTTAACGAAGAAAAAAAATTAACTAGAAGAGTACCTAGTGTAAAACAACTGCAAGAATTTGTTGATATTGCCAAAGATACAGAACCTATGGTAACTTACTAAGTTAACAATTACTATATAAAAAAGGTTGGCATTAATTTGCCAACCTTTTTTAATGTAAACTATTAGGTTTATTTTTTTTAAGCATATTTTGTTGGCTATATACTTTTTCACCATTTATATAAGTGGCTTCAACTTTGGTTTTTAAGATTTCTTCATCGGGAATAAACATAATATCGCGATCGAGAATTACAAAATCGGCAGCTTTACCGGCTTCGATACTTCCTTTTTCATGTTCTTCAAAATTTGAATAAGCCGCCCAAATCGTCATTCCGCGTAAAGTATTTTCTCTATTCATCGCATTTTCAATTTGAAAACCAGTTTTAGGATATCCCGAAGCATCTTTTCGAACTACCGCAGCGTAAAAAGTTAGAAACGGACTCACTTTTTCTACCGGAAAATCGGTACCTAAAGCAACTAAACCGGCACGATTTAAAAGTTTTTTATAGGCGTAAGCATTATGAATTCGATCTCCTATTCGATCTTCTGCCCAATACATATCGCTTGTTGCGTGTGTTGGTTGAATTGACGGAATAATATTTTTATTTCCTTTGAAATAGCTAAAATCTTTTTCTTCTAAAATTTGTGCGTGTTCTACTCGCCAACGTTTATCGGTACCATTTTTTAAGATCGAATCGTAAATTTTTAAAACTACATAATTTGCAGAATCGCCGATCGCATGGGTATTTAATTGAAATTCTGAATTGCTAATTTTCCCTGCCAATTCTTTAAACTCACCAATCCCAACGACCATCGCTCCAAAATGATTTTCTTTATCTGAATATTCTTCTTTTAAAGCTGCACCGCGTGAACCTAAAGCTCCGTCGGCATAAGCCTTTACAGAACGAACGTGCAAACGATCGGTTTTTAAAATTCCTTCATTTAGAAAGTAATCAACATCGGCTTCATTGTTTCTCACCATTGCATAAAGCTTAGTTTTTAATTTTCCTGCTTTTTGCAAACTATCGATGAGCATAATTGAAGATTTGCTTAACCCGGCATCATCGATTGTGGTTAATCCGTATTTTAAGGTAGCTTTTTCAGCTGCTAATAAACCTTCTATTTCTTGTTTTTTGGTCGGTTGCGGAATCACTTGCCAGATCTTCGTCATCGGGTTATCGATTAATATCCCGGTAAGTGTATCGTTAATCTTTTCAATTTCGCCTCCGCTAACTTTTGTATTCTTTTTGATGTTAGCAAGATCTAATGCTTTTTGATTGGCTAACATCGCGTGACCATCGATTCTTGTTATCGCAATCGGCGTATCAGGGAATAGTTGATCTAAAGTATCTTTTCTTGGGAATTCTTTTACCTCCCAATCGTTTTGATCCCAACCGCGACCTAAAATAAAATCGGTTTGATTTTCTTTTTGATAAGCGACAATTCTTTCAACAACCTCATCAAAGCTTTTAGTGCCTGTTAAATCTGCCGATTGCAATTGTAAACCTAGATTATAAAAATGAGCGTGTGCATCGATTAACCCGGGAATTATAGTTTTCCCTTCAGCATCTAAAGTTTCTTTAGGCTTGTATTTCAATACCAATTGTTCTCCTTGCCCAACCGCTAAGATTTTACCGTCATCTACAATGAAGCTTTTAGCAATATCAAAATTTTTATTGACCGTATAAATCTTCGCATTCATCACCAATAGATCTACTTCTTGTTTTTCTTCACAAGAACATAAAAGTATACAGGCTAATATGAATAGGATTTTTTTCATTTTCATCTTTAATTTATCACAAAAGTAAAAAGCGTTTATACATGATAAACGCTTTTTGGTATCTATAAATTCTATTTAACTATTTTTTAATTAAACTACTACCAATCAAACTGGTAACTAGCGCCGCCCATTACCTGTACGCTTTGTACAGAATAACCCATCCAACGTTGGTAATTGCCTTCAGCTAAATTGTTTCCTCTTACAAAAAATGAAAGTTGATCGTTAAGCTTATAACCTACTCTTAGATTGGCATCTAAAAAGGCTCCTAATTCTTCTACACGTTGGGTTGCGCCACCATCTACCGGAGTTAGGTCGTAGTTGTAATAGTCTTTGCGTTCGCCTACAAAATAGAAACTTGCTCCCGCAAACCATTTTTCTGAGATTTGATAGTCGGCCATTAAAGCTCCTTGTAGTTGTGGTAAATTCCACGCTTCTTCTTCAAATTCGTTATCGTAAGTCGAGAAACTGGCATTTACCCTTAAGTTGAAATCTTCATTCACAGCAAACTGCAATTCACCAAATAACCTTACCGTGTTTACATTGTCATATGTAAGTCCGAATGAATTAAAATACTCATAACCTTCTTTTGGAGAAAATGGTAAGTAAGGATTGTGCGTATATAAGGCTTTGCTTTGTTCTGAAATATAGCTTCCTTTAATGTCGTAGCTAATGTTTTCAGTGAATTTTCCTTTTCCACCGATGTAAATATCGTATTGTTTATCGGTTGGAGCTATGAACAACGTTGGCGATAAAAACGGATTCTCTTGCGCAAAATTATAATAAGTATTTTGCTGCAAACCACCATCGGCTCCCGCATACACCGAAAAATATTCTCCCGCTACCTGATAATTGGCGTGAATTTTAGGATACACAAAAAAGTCATTATTATCATTTTCACCATCCATCGAATACACCACTTGCGCTCCGGCTTCTAACGAAAGATCGCCTTGCGAATAGTTTAAACTAGGATGCGCGCCTAAGTTGAAATAACTATACTTGATTTCTGCATCGGGATTACCGAACATTTGATCAAAGCTTCCATTCACGTAATCTGCTGAAAAATCTAAATTGATCAATTGATCACGCACCGCAAATTCGAATTCGGGATTAATCGTTACGTGGTTTTCACCGCTGCTAAAATTATCACCAAATCTTCGGTAGTTGATTTCAGCTTTATCGAAAACACTTCTCTCTACATCGATATTTCCGCCTAAAGCTACTGCGTAATAACTATGCTGCGGATCGATACTATTGTATTCTTCATCGGTAATCGGTAAAAAGTCCGGCGCTCCATACCAATTAAAAACCTGATGTTGAAATCCGGCTTCGGCTCCCCAAGTAAAAGTACGCGCTTCTCCGCTATAATCTAAATTTAATGCTGTATCGTAATATTTATCGTCTAACGTAGCATTTTCGATTCCGCCTTGGGAAGAATTATGCGTTAAAGCGATCCCTAATTCTTGGTTTCTGTTCACTTGTAAACCGCCGTAAAATTCGGCCATTACATTTGCATAATTTCCGAAGCCTAAAGCCGCGTAATTGTTGTATAAACTCGGTCTACCTTTGGTAACCACTCCTGCTGCTCTACCTTTTGCCGGTGTAAATGTTGACGCTACCGGAAATGAGTAAATATCGTAATTCACCTGTTTTTTCTTCTGCTCGGTAGAATCGTTGATTTTCGGCATTTGTTTTACCTTAAACGCATCACTAACTGTTGGCGAATATGGTTTTACGATAATTAAACGTTCGGTATCGATATCGCCTTCTTCCTCATCTTCCTGACTAAAAGCGATGGTCGAAATAAATAATGCTGAAATATATAAAAGTCCTTTACTTAATGAAATGCGTTGCATATAAGAAAGATTAGTTTGTTTGTTGTTGAAATTAGTTTTGTTCTGCTTCTACGGAAGAATTTGTTTCTGCCTGTTCACTTTTAATTCTAGCTAATTCGGCTTTGGCTTCTTCAATTACATCAGGATAATTTTGAAAATTTTCAATTAATGCATCTAAAATGTAAGTGGCTTGGTAAGCATCATCTAAATCGTAGAAGTTTTGCCCCATTAACAATAAGCCTTTTGCTCCCCATTTTTTATAACCAGAATAATCACGAGCTAAAATTTGTGCTGCTTCGTTGGAAGCTTCAAAGCTGTCTTCTTTTCTTTTGAAATAAGCATCATAATATTGAGCTTCTGCTGCTAAACTTCCGGTGGCGATTTTCTTTACTTCTTGATAAGCGGTTTTTGCTCTTGCTTCATCTCCTGTTTTTATAGCAGAACGTGCAATAAATACCTGCGCATCACTCTTCACGTTATTTTCGATCTTGGTGTCTTGCAATACTTTTTCAGCATACTGAACAGTGTTTTCATAATTTTCTAATTGATAATAAGCTTTCATCAAATTAGATTGTGCGAAAGTGATATTCTGCGGAAAATCTGCTTCTTGCTCTAAACGCTTTAAAACCGGGATCGCCGCTTGATAGTTTTTATTTTCTAAGTATAATTGCGATAAACGTGCTAACGCCTGCTCGGTAAACTCACTTCTCGATTGCTCAACCACATATTTATAATGCGGAATGGCTTGATCTTTTTCTTCATCTCTAAACTGTAACTGACCTAAATAGAAATGCGCCGAAAGTGCGTGTAAACCGTTAGGGAAATCGTTTAGGTATTTTTTGAATCCTTTTTTGGCAGCCGTTGTATTATTTTCGATGAATTGATTTTCTGCTGCTTCGTAAGTAGCATTATCGATATCTGAGTCTGAAACTTCAACAAAATCTAAGGTGCTTACCCAAGAAGCATATTCGTCGGTTCTGCCTAGATCTACATAAACCACACGTGCGGTTTTTACTGCTTGATTGGCTTCTTCGGTGCCAGGATAATCTTGAACTACTTTTTTAAATTTCTGTAAAGCTTCTGCGCCTTGGTCGTTGTTGTAATAAATAAGTCCTTGCTTTAATAAAGCTTTCGATACAAAAGAACTGGAAGATTGCTCGTTGATCAATTTATTATACGACTGAATTGCTTTTTGCGTATTGCCGGTTGCCACATACGTGTTACCTAATTCGTAGTAAGCATCGTCACGGTAAATTGACTTGTTGTATTTACTCAAGAAAGCTTCTAAGTCTTCAATCTTACGATCGTTTTTATCTACAAACCCATAGCTGATCGCTTTCTGAAAATAGGCATAATCGCTATCGATACCTTTCATGGCAATCGCATTATTGTAAGCTTCCATAGCCGACCAGTAATCGCTAGTTACAAAATAACTATCCCCTAATCTTAAATATGCATCGTTTTTTTGCGTTTTCGGTATGTTCGACTTTTCAGCATAATTTTTAAATGCATTGATAGCAGTTGCGTAGTCCTTTCTTTTAAAATACGTATAGGCTATATTATAGTCTATGTTTTCATATTCGGCAGTGTTTTTGGCGGCTGCCATTCCTTTAAATTCTTTATAACCGATTAACGCTTCACTGAAGTTTTCTAAGTTATAATCACATTCTGCCTTCCAATACGTTGCTTTTGCAGTAAAGGTTTGATTGTTTCGCTCGGCTAAAGATTTGTTGAATAACACTAAAGCTCCGCTATAATTGCCGTCAATATATAATTCGGTTCCGCGGTAATAAGCTACTTTTTGGTAAACTACTTTATCGTCGTAATCGTTACTGCTTTCTAAGAGATTTAAGGCTTTTTCGTAGTTTTTTGAAGTTACGTAAGAATCGACCAATAGCTCTTCAATTTCTTCACGCTCGCGAGATTCCGGATACTTTTCGATAAATTCAGTTAACACTTCCGGGATACTTTTATAGTTATTCCCGATTTCGTAACTCAACTTCGCATAATTTAAAGCCGCGTCTTCCTGAATTTTTTCATCAAAACCCATTTCCGAAGCATTTTTAAACGCATTTAAAGCTTCCTGTTTTTTGCCTAATTCAATATAAGATTCAGCTAAATGATAATACGCATTTTGCGCCACGTGATTTTGACCGTCGATGATTTTGTTGAATTCTGAAACGGCTTTTTGGTAATCGCCTTGCTTATAATAAGCGTAACCTAATTGGTAATAATCGGTGTTGTTCCACTTACCACGTTTACCACGATATTCTTGTAAATATGGAATGGCTTGATCGTATTGCTCTAAGTTGAAATAACTCTCACCGATGATCTTATTTAATTCTGAACGTTCTAAGGCATTAGAATTTTCTAATTGCTCTTTCCCTAAGTTGATGGCTTCTTGAAATTTTCCTAATTTAAAATTCATATCGGCCTGAAAATAAGAAAGGTTACGATTGTAACGGTTTTCATCTTTTACCTGATCGAACATTTCGTTTGCTTCTTCGTAATCATCACCTTCATAAGCCATAAAACCTAAGTAATATTTGGCTTGTGAACCATATTCTTTAGAATCGCGAACACGATTTAAGTACTTTTTAGCTTCGCCTTTTCTTCCGGCTTTAAAATACGCGTAACCATTGTTAAAGTAAAATTCTTGCAATTCACTTTTAGAAAGGCTGCTTTCATCAACCTCATCGAACCACTTTCTTGCGTAGTTGTATTGACCGTTTTCAAAATAATAATTCGCCACGTTGATGTAGGCTGAATTTCTTTTGGTACTCGACGGATAATTTTGAACAAAATCTTCCATCAATTCGTCGGCATTCGATTGATTTAATCGCACGGCACAATTGGCTACATAATAAGCACAATCTGATTCTAAAGAAGTCGTTTTCGCATTCGACTTCACCTCTTTAAACAAGGTTTGTGCTGCTTTATATTGATGGTTATTGTAAAGATCTAAGGCTTTATTATAGTCGGCAAAATCGTTGGTATACACGGCAGATTGCTGTGAAAAACCGATAAAACTTGCGGCTATAATCATTAAAATACTAAGAAATGATTTGTAATGCATTCAGATGAAGTTTTTTGTTAACTACAAAGTCAAATATAAATGAAACTCTATTGTTAAAACGTATAAAAAATGCTTTAATTATGTTAATGTTAAAACAAAATTTATTACTGAAATAGGCCTCGATACTTTTTTACAGAATTTTGAGTTTTATTTTATAGAAAAATTTACCTTTAAAGCCTAAAGTACAATTTATGTCTAACGCTATTCTAGAACTTCGCAATGCGGCGATTTACCAACGTGAAAATTTAATTTTATCGAATGTTGATGTCGAAATTAACAAAGGTGATTTTGTTTACCTAATTGGTAAAACCGGTACCGGTAAAAGTAGTTTTATGAAAACACTTTACGGCGATTTACCCCTTAGCGAAGGTGAAGGTAGTATTGTAGGTTTTGATTTACGTAAGTTGAAACAAAAACAAATTCCGCATTTGCGTAGAAAACTAGGCGTGGTTTTTCAGGATTTTAAATTATTGAATGATCGTACGGTAAAAGACAATTTATTATTTGTACTTAAAGCGACCGGCTGGAAAGAGAAACGCGCGATGGAAAGCAAAATTGATGAAGTGTTGGAAAAAGTTGGGATGAAAACTAAAAATTTTAAATACCCTTATCAACTTTCGGGTGGTGAGCAGCAACGTGTTGCCATTGCCAGAGCTCTTCTTAACGATCCCGAACTTATTTTAGCCGATGAACCGACAGGAAATTTAGACCCGCAAACTTCGGTTGAAGTAATGGAAGTTCTTAAAGAGATCAATAAAAACGGACGTACTATTTTAATGGCAACTCACGATTATGCACTTTTATTGAAATACCCTTCTAAAACACTAAAATGTGACGGACAAAAAGTGTTTGAAGTGGTACAAAAGAGTGCTTAAGAAGTCTGCTTATGAAAGTGGTTTGTATTGGTTATTACGATAAGTTTGCTCGATTTTTTATCGGAATAAAAAAACAATTAACCACTAAGCATCCTCAGGTACAATTCAGCATTTTAAATATTTATTTTAGTGGTTATTTTTATGCTTTACTAAGGTTTATTCCTTCCTCATTTATTAGTTATCGAGCTTTAACAAAGAGTTTTCTTCAGCGAAAAAAGTACAAGAAAATTCTTAGTGAATATTCAAGTTACAAAGGTTTTTCTATTGAAGAGCTTACCCAAAATTATTACCGTCAAAACAATAAAACCGCTATACAATTACAAGCGCTTGCTTATATTGATCTGTTAGAAAAAAAAATAAAAAATATTGATTACCTCTTGTTGATCGGTGATTTAAGACTTCCGTTTGAGATCGCCAGAAAGTTCGCTCAACAAAATAATATTTCAGCTTATTATATAGAGCAAGGTCCTTATCAAACTACTTTTTTTGATCAAAAAGGGGTCAATGCAAATGCTTCTGTTAGATTTTTCAACTCAAGTGATGAAACCAATTTAGTTGAAAAGAAAGAGTTTATTCAAGATTTTATTCAACGTAAAAAAAATCGAAAATATAATCGTTCTCCTATTTACAGAGGTATTGATTATCTTTTAGAAGCTTTGTTGAACAAAACTCCTTTTTTGCCGCCAGATCTAAAAATTGATTATTCGCTTTTTGGTAATAACAATTCACCTTCTTTAAAAAATTCAACTAAAGCAGAGCTAGTTTTTGATCATACCTATTTGCTTATATGCCAAGTTCCTTTTGATGTGAATATGACGCATCATAGTCCGTTTTACAGCAACCACTATCAAATTTTGCTTGATGTTCATAAAAATTTACCGGAGAAAAGTAAATTGATTATTAGAGAGCATCCGGTTTATAAAGGAAAATACAGTGCTAAATTTTATGAATATTTAAAAACCCACGAAAATATATTTTTAGATACCAATTCAGGTTTTAATGAATGTCTTCAAGCTTCTGATGTGGTTATCGTTAATAATTCAACCGTTGGTTTAGAAGCGATCGTCCATAAAAAAACGGTGATTACGCTTGCAAATTCTTATTATGATGCTAGCGGAATTTGTTTAAAATTAAATAAGAAAGAAGATTTAAAAGAGCTTTTAAAAGAAGCGCTTCAGTATAAAATTAACGAAACAAAACGTATCAATTATTTATTTCATCTTTTTAAAAATCATTTACTTGAAGGTTATATTACCGATAGAAATTTACCGGCAGCAAAAACGATCGCCAATTATTTAAGTAAAGAATTTAATTCGTAAATATGCCTTATTTTTCTGTTGTCATACCACTTTACAATAAAGAAACTCACTTTAAAAAAACGTTAGATCTAGTTCTGCAACAAGATTTTTCAGATTTTGAAGTGATCATTGTAAATGATGGTTCTACCGACAATAGCGTGAAGGTAGTTGAAAGTTTTTCTGATAAGCGAATTAAGCTATTTCATCAAAAAAATAAAGGAGCGGCAGCCGCAAGAAATTTCGGAATTAAAAAAGCAAAAGCTAAATATATTGCGCTAATTGATGCCGATGATGAGTGGAGAGAAAATCATCTTTCAATATTAAAAGATTGTATAGAAAAGTTTCCTGAAGCTGCTTTGTTTACCACAAATTATTCTATAAAATATAATGAAAACATTATAAAACCTGCTAGATTTTCTCACTTCAGTTTGCCTAAAACTGCTATTAAAATTAAAGATTACTTTAAGCATAGTTTGGCAGATAATTTAGTGTGGACTTCTGCCGTTTGTTTTACAAACAAAACGTTTTTAGAATTAGGCGGTTTTAATGAAGATTACCTAACCGGGCAAGATTTAGATTTATGGATTCGCTATGTGCTTTCTTATGAAATTGTTTTTCATCCAGAAATTACAATGCTCTATCACAAAGGAATTTCTGATAGTTTATCTAAAAATAAATATGAAGAAATAAGACTTCAATTATTCACTTCTTATCTGGAAGAGGAAAAACAAAACCTATATTTTAAAAAATATATGGATTTTAAAAGATACGGAATTGCTTTGCGCTCTAAAATTAACGGAAACACGATTACTTATCGTCGAGCTAAAAACTTTATAGATTTTAATAATTTAAGCCGTAAACAAAAAGTCTTATTAAAATTACCCGCTCAACTTCTACAACACCTAAATTCTCTTCGAGAAATAGCTTATAAAAACTCCTTTTTCTTAAAGCATTTCAAGTGATAAAGTTTTGCCGATTTTTGCCAATAATTTTTGATCGATCCTAAGATCCTGATTAATATTAGAAGATTTATATTTTATAAGAAAATGATCAAAGTTAAGCGCCGCACTTATTTGGGCAAAATAATGAGCATCTCTAATCGTTCTTTCTTCTGGAAATAATTCTAATAGCTTAAGATTTTTACCATAAATTATATTTGTAATTCCTGCTCCGTGAACGGCTATCACTTTTTTAGCGTAGTAAAAATGTAGTAATTGTTCTTTAAATGGTAATTCTTCTAAACATATATTTACAAAACCATACTTACCGAGATATTTTACTGTTTCCTCTTCATTTAAAATCCTTCTTTGTAATGCATTCTTCCTTGAAATAATTAAATGTGTTGGATACTTTTTTTGAATATTTTCTATGTTTTCAATTTGTTGATGAGCTAGTTTATTGAGCTTAACAATCATTTCAGGATAATAAATATTCATCATTCGAGTAGATGTATCTCGAATATGCAGAAAAGGAATTAATCTTGTCGTATTTGTAATTACGCGCTGAAAAACTTTTACCTCTTCAATATTAGCCGCCAAAGAAGGAAAAAGGAAAGCTATAGATTCTTTTGTATATGAAGGAGAATGATGAGCTATTAAGATTTTATAATTATTGAATGATGGAGTTTGATTTGCTACTAAAATTCGAGGTAAAATCTCCAATGTCCAATGATAATAACTTTTATCTAACCGATTAGCTACCGAAAAAACCTTTTCTAGCTTTCGAGTTGGCAAAAGTTTTTGACAAGAAATTAAGTGATTTACATTTAATTTATCAAGGTACTCTTTTTGAAAAATCGTGCTTTCTAACAAAACTTCACCTTCACGATTAACCACAACTCCTTTACCTATGATACTCGCATTTTTCACTTCGGTATAATAAATTTCGTGACTTTGGTAAACCTTTTGTTCTTTCCAATAAGGATCAGAATTTATATGATAACTAGTGAGATTTATTTTAAAGGAAAACGGCTCTTTAATTATAAATCTTTCCGCAGGTAATTGATCTCTATCATTCTTGATCTTGAGTTTTTTTTCTGCAACCTTACTAAGAAAGCTATTTACCTTACTAATTATTTTTTTCATTTAAACAGAGGTATTTTCTAGTAAATCTTTCCATTGTGTAGTGATAGTGGAAAGTGAAAATTTACTTAACGACAAGCTTGTATTCTTTTTAATTTCAGCATATAGTGCTTCATCATTCCACATTAACTTCATAGCATTGGCAAAATCATTTTCATCTCTATTTTTAACGAGTAAACCATTTTTTTGATGCTGAATTATTTCTGATGGTCCAGATTTTATATCTAAACTTATTACCGGCGTTCCTAATGATAAACTTTCAAGTAAAACCATCGGAAACCCTTCATAATTACTCGTAAGCGTAACAAATCGGCTATTTTTGATAATCGAAAAAGGTTCTTTTTGAAATGGAAGAAAAAGAATTTTATCTCTTGCTTGAGTCTGTTGAGCATAATCTTTCAACATTGGTAAATCGGGTCCTTTTCCCATAATCACCAAATGAATATGATGTTGCCATAATCTTGAGGCTTCAAAAGAGCGAATTAAAAACCGAAAGTCTTTGGTCGCATCGACTAATCTTCCGTACGAAAGTATATATTTTTTGTCTTTCAAAATTTCGGGGAATTCTCCCATCGCATTTTCTTTCACCTCATAGAAAGGATTGTAGATCTGTGTAATTTTTTCAATTCCGTATTCAGGCAAAAGTTCAGTTTTTATATAATTAGAAACCGCAACTGTCGCATAATTTTTATTATAAATAGAACTTATTTTATGCGGCTTATCGGTTAAATAAGTTTCTTTACGAGCACTGTGAACTATATAAATTCTATTCTTTAGATGTTGATAAGCATATTTTGCATAAAGTAGTTCTTTAAAATATTCATCTTTAGGACGATGATCTACAAGAAAGTCGAAGTTGTGTTGATTAACATATTTTCTAATTTGATGCATTCGCCAAAAACGCTTCAAAAAATTATCTTTTCCTTTTTTGGTTTTCCCTAAGTTGAAAATTTTTCCGGCAAACGGATAATCGATATCATCATTTAAAATTATAATATGTACCTCGTAGCCTAAATCTGTAAAAATTTTTGATTGTAAAGCCATAGCTCGCTCTGCACCACCGCGCGCGAGTGAAATTCCTACTATACAGATTTTCTTGGCTTTTAAGCTCATAATTATCGTACTTTTGAAAAGAAGAAGTAAAGGTAAGTTTATTTATGAAAATATTATTGGTAGGCGAATATAGCCGACTTCATAATTCTTTACAAGAAGGTTTAGTAGCCTTAGGTCACGAAGTTACGTTGATCGCTGCTGGAGATTTTTTTAAAAACTTTCCTGCAGATCTCAAATTAAAACGAAGGTTTGATAGCGGCTTTTCTAGAAAAATAAAAATCGGGATTCATCTTCTAACCGGTTTCGATATTACTTCTTACGATTTAAAAAGGCAATTTTTTAATCACGCCGGTAGTTTAAAAAATTATGATGTTGTTCAGCTAATTAATGAAAAACCTATTGGTGTTGCTTTACCTTACGAGCGAGCTATCGTTCAGTTTTTAAAAAAGCATAATAAAAAAATATTTCTTCTTTGCTGCGGCACCGATTACCTAAGCATCACCTATGCTCACGATAAAAAGTATCGCTATTCTGTACTAACTCCGTATTTTGAAGATAAAATTTCAGCAAAGAAATTTCAGCACGTTTTAAAACCACTTCAACCCAATTATTTAGCACATCATCAATTTATTTTTAATCATATTGAAGGTGTAGTGGCTAGTGATATCGATTATCATTTACCAATGCTTCATCACTCTAAATATATCGGACTCATCCCCAACCCTATTAACTTAGAAAAAATAGAATTTATAGAAAACCGAATTAAAGATAAGGTGGTGATTTTTCACGGAATTAATCGACAAAATTTCTATAAAAAAGGAAATGATTTTTTTGAAAAAGCCTTAGAAATTATTGCTGAAAAATTTCAGCATAAAGTAGAAATCAAGGTTACAGAAAATGTCCCTTATCAAACCTATATCGACTCTTACAATACCGCTCATATCTTTTTAGATATGGTTTATGCTTACGATCAAGGTTACAATGCTTTAGAAGCGATGGCTAAAGGTAAAGTTGTTTTAACCGGAGCTGAAAGAGAATTTTTGGAGTATTACAATTTAGCTGAAGATGAAGTTTGTATTAACGCCTTACCTGATGTAGATTATCTCGTCGAAAAATTATCTTGGCTTATTGAAAATCCTTCAAAAATTGAAGAAATAGGAAAAAACGCCCGTAAATTTATTGAAGAAAACCACGATTATCGAAAAGTAGCACAACAGTATTTTGAGGTTTGGAGAGATTAGTTAGTGAGTCTTTGAGTTGATGAGTGAAATTAGGTTTAATTTTATATTTAAGTATTATAATCTGTAAGTTGTAAATCGTATAATGTATACTGTCAAAAAACGCTATACTAAATACTCTATACGTTATACTGCAAACTCTTTTACTGCTTAGTGTTGACGATCTGATTTGAATTTTAAAAATTCTTGGTAATCTCGTATGTAATCTTCTTCTTTATAAACCTCAGAAACTATCGCTAAACATACCGCTCCCGAAGAAAAATTCTCTATTTCTCGCCAGATTCCCGGAGCAATATATAATGCTTTATTAGGCTTATTTAGGGTAACGATTTCTCGTTTTTCACCATCGTCTAACACTACATCAAAACTTCCGCTAAGCGCTATTAATGATTGTTGAAGCTTTATATGTGCGTGACCTCCTCGAGTAGAATCGCTAGGAACATCGTACAAATAATAAATTCTTTCAACCTTATAAGGAAGTATATTTTTTTCAATCACAGAGAGATTACCTCTTCCATCAGGGTCTGATATTTTAGGTATTTCTATAAAATGAATATCATTTAAGCTCGTTTTCATTTAAAGGAGTATCTATTTATCTTACTTTTGAATAAATATTTACCAAAGATAATTTTTTCAGTTTGTATAGCGTAGCAATTTTAATATATCTGTAGGCAATTAGTTTCTATTTATGGATCAAAGTGATTTAAAAAAAATAAATTTATTTATTCCCGGTGCTGCAAAATCTGGTACCAGCTCATTACACGAGTTACTTAATTTGCATCCTGAAATTAATATGTCTAAAAATAAAGAACCGCATTTTATTTCTTCTGAACCTGAAATTATTAATTCTACAATTGCTATTCACAAATACTTAGAAAACTTTGATTTCACAAAGCAATACAGCTACAGAGGAGAGTCTAGTACCGGATACTTTTATTTTGAAAAATTTAAAGACAACTTCTTTGGACTAGCAAACCCAAACAGTAAGTTTATCCTTATTTTGAGAAACCCGATCGACAGGACTTATTCTCACTATAATTATTTAAAAAGTTTAGGCAGTGAAACAGAAGACTTGGAAACTGCAGTACTTAAAGAACACCAAAAAGAGCCATCTTCAGAAGATTTATTACCAGAACTTATTATTAAAAATTATTATCAATATAGTTTGTACGGTAAATGGCTGAAGCGGTTTTTAGAACATTTTGATGCAAAAAATGTAAAAATTATTCTTTTTGAAGATTTAAAAAATAATCAATTAGAAACGATAAATTCCTGTTTTGAATTTTTAGGTATTCAACCTTTAGAAAATTTAAAAGAAGTAACCTCAAATAAAACTGTAAAAGTAAGGTTCCCACAACTCTATAGGAGAATGAGGGTTTTTATGTTTAACAAAAGTAAAACGAGTGAAATAGTTAAACATTTATTTCCGGTAAAGTTTAGAAGAAAATATAAAAAGAAAGCTACTGAGATTCTATTATCCGTTTTAAAAACCAAAAAACCACTACCTCAGATCACCGATAAAGAAAGAGCTTTTTTACGTAACCTTTACAAAGACGATGTTTTATTACTTCAACAAATTACAGGTCTCAAGTTTACATCTTGGCAAGACTTCTATAAGGCTTCATGAATTTTTTTAGAACCTCTATATTATCTGGTATTCAAACCGTCATTTCGATGGGTTTAGGTTTACTTACCAATAAATTTATAGCCATTTTTATTGGTACTGAAGGTTTCGCGGTTATCGGGCAGCTTAAAGATTTTTTAAAAATCACTCTATCATTAGGTCAATTAGGTTTTGATAAAGGTATTGTCAAATATGTTTCTACGCATAAAGAGAATCCGGAGCAATTAAAAAAATACTTAAGTACAATTTTCATAAGTCAGTTTGTAATTTCTATCATCATAGCCTCGCTAAGCGTTATTTTCAGCAAGCAAATATTAAGTTACTTAACAAATTTAAATAGTTATACCACCTATTTTATATTAATTGCCATTAGCATTTTACCAATGGTATTTTTTACCACAGCGATGTCTATATTAAATGGTTTGCACGAGATCAAAAAATACATATTAATCTCCATAGTTTCTAATGTCTTAGCATCAGTTTGCGCGCTACTTTTAATCTATCATTATCGACTGAAAGGCGTTTTTATTAATCTTGCTTTAATTCAGTTGATTAACTTTATTGTATTGCTGTTATTTATTTTAAAAAAGCCTTTTCGATTAGATTGGTTCAGAGAAAAGTTTCATAAAAAAGAATTTAAAAAACTTTCTCGGTTTTCTTTAATGATGATTGTCGGCACCATAACCTTATCGGTAACTTTAATTGCCATCAGAAAATATATCAATTCTCAATTAGGTATAGATTACACGGGGTATTGGGAATCACTTTGGCGCTTATCGGGTATTTTTGTAACCGTACTCACCTCTGCTTTCGGATTCTATCTTTTGCCAACGTTTTCAAAATTATATACCAAACATTTACGAAAAGAAATTTTCAATATCTGGAAGATCACTATCCCTATATCTATTACTGCCGGAGCTATCGTGATCTTATTTAGAGATTTCTTTATCACTTTAGTATATACAGAAGAATTTCTAGTGATTTCGAGTTTATTATTTTTCCAAATATTAGGAGATATAATTAAAATAAATAGTTGGGTTTTAGGAAATTTAATCCTAGCAAAAGTTCATGTAAAAACGTTTATAGGAGTACAAATTGGGTGGAGTCTTACATTCTTTATACTTAGCGTTTCATTAATCCCTAAACTCGGTTTTGTCGGTATCGCTGTCGCTTATTTAATAAGTTATATCCTTCACTTTTTATTTATGAATATCTATTTCAGCAAACTTCTTTGGAAAAGATCAATACGCATTTAATACTGAAATCACTCGATCGATTTCCTCTTTTTCCATTATCGGACTCATGGGAATACTTACCACTTCCCGATGAATTTTCTCTGTGATAGGGAATGACAAATGTGAAAATTCTGAAAACGCTTTTTGTTGATGCGGCGGTAACGGGTAATGAATTAAATAACCCAATTCCTGCTTTTCTAGATAGGCCGAAAAATGCGCTCGATCTTTTACTTGAATTACAAATAAATGAAACACATGATTTTCACTCCCATCCCAAAACGGAAGCTGAATTTTTTCATTTTTAATTTCAGCTAAGTAACGTTGAGCAACTAATCTTCGCTGTTGATTAGCCTCGTCTAGATCTTTCAGTTTTTCTAATAAAAAATAAGCTTGCAATTCATCTAAACGTGAATTTACGCCGATATACTCATTAATATATTTTGAAGAAGTTCCGTAATTTCTTAACTGAGCAATTACCTGAGCTAAATCTTCATCGTTGGTGGTGACCGCTCCGCCATCGCCTAAAGCGCCTAGATTTTTACTTGGGTAAAAACTAAAACCGGTTGCATCGGCCAGACTTCCTGCTTTATTTCCGTTCGTATCTTTTGCTCCGTGAGCCTGCGCAGCATCGGCAATGAGAAGTAAATTATTTGTTGATGTGATTTCTTTTAAAGCTTCTATATCGGCCAATTGCCCATATAAATGCGTGACCAAAATAGCTTTAACCGATGGGTTTAATTGCTTCTTAACTTCTTCGGGATCTAAGTTAAAAGTTGCTGCATCAGGTTCTACTAAAACAGGTTGTAAACCCGCATGTTTAATCGCTAAAATAGTGGCAATATAAGTGTTGGCTGCTACGATCACGTAATCGCCTTCTTTCAGTTTTCCTAACGCGATATATCCTTTCAAAATTAGTGTGAGTGCATCTAAACCATTGCCGACACCCACACAAAAATGAACTCCACAATACGTTGCAAATGTCTGTTCAAATTCCTTAACGGCATTTCCTAACACATAATAACCCGAAGCTAAAAATTGCTGAAAGCCTTTTTGAAAAGCTTCTTCGTAAGGCTTATTGATTTTCTTTAAATCTAAAAATGGAACCATATTACTTTGCAAATAATTGTTTTCGTTCTTGTACAAAAAGTAGCACTACAAAAAACATCAAAAAATCGAAAGGATAACTGTATTTACTATTTGTCCCGTAAGTTACCAAACCTTGCAATATCGAAGGTACGATAACAAAACACGCCAACATAAAAGCAGTGTTAATTTTTCTTTTGTAAATCGCTAAAAAGCTCAAGACCAAAGTTGTTACTCCAAATAAAACAGTAACAAGTATGATGATTTGTTGCTGAATTTTCCAAATAAAACTAAACAGCGATCTTGCCCAATCAAACCTAAAATTCTCTAAATGCCAAGCGGTCGTTGGTTTCCAAAAATCCCACCAAGATCGATAGATCACTTGTTCTGCATAATCTTTTGGATTGGCTGCTATCGTAGCTTTTGCAAACTTCTGAAACTCGTTGGTAAGCTGCGGAAATGTCAAATTATATTGATCAAAAACGTGCCCTTCACCATACGCATTCCACAAACTCATCGCTACATTTCTGTTTTCGCTTAAGGTTTTCTCTCTATATTCGGCATAAGGGTTCGCAATCCATTGATATTCTTCCGGAGCTTTTTCAGCAAAATAAACACAATTCTGCGATAAATTCATTCTCAAATAAGTGGTAGAAACAAAAAAACCGGTATTTACTTTATTTACATACGACCAGCCTAAATACATCAAGACCGGGAAAACGAGCAATACAATTCGCTTATTGATTATGTTTTTAATGCTGAAATTTTTCAGCATAAATAACCCGTAAATTAAAAAAGGTAAGTACACAAAAAACGGTTTCACTAAAACTAAAAAGCCTAAAATTAGACTGAAGTAAAACTCTTTTCGGATACTTTTTTGTTTGGCATAATCGGGTTTCGTGATGATGTAAACCGAAAGTGAAATTAAAAATAACGATAAACTCTCTACGATAATCGCTGTTTCATAGAAAATAACATTGATAAAACTTTGCATCACGAGAACCGTATAAAAGCTGAACTTTCTACTGAATTTCAAATTCAATAAAATTTTATACCAAAGCAAAGAATTAAATATTCCCAACACAAACTGATAGATCGCCACCAATTTATATTGACCAAAAGCGAATAAAATGAGCAATGGATAACCCGGACTCCGTTTGCCTATATAACCTTCTAACGATAAAGTCGACATTTTTTTTGCCAATCGAAAAAAGCCACCGGAATCTGGAAATACAGTCGCTTCAGGATAGAAAATAAGAAAAATAATTGTCCGAGCCAGAAAACCAATTACGATTAATCGTAACAGATTTTTATCGTCTAAAAGTTTTGCTTGCCAATACTTAAAACTGAATTTCATACCGGTCTAAATTTATAGGTATTCCGCCCAATTCTTCTTTGTAATTGGTCAAACTTTCGTTGTAAATCGTGCCGTCACCTTCATTGGTCGTTCCTAGATCAAAATAACGAAATCCTTTATTTTTAAACTTTTCAAATAATTCTAAGTATAAAAAATCTAAGGCTTTCAATTTTCTACCCAACTCGTTTGAGGTTCCGTATTGCGATTTGACGACTTTTAGTTTTTCATCGATAAACAATGTCATTCCCGCAATAATCACTTCATCTTTATAGACATTATATTGCTGAATATTCTTAGGGAAACGTTCTGCCAGTAAATGAATTTCATCAATTGTATGTACGGGATTCACTCCATATTTTTCGTTTAAAATGGGCGATAGAATTTGTTCCCAAAAATCTGTAAAATCGGTCGTTTTTCTAATGGCTAACTCCTTGATAAAATCTTTATTATAAACCTTCTTTTTACCTTTATGAATTTTCAAGTTTTGCTGAAGCGGCACAAAAAAATTCATATCTCTTCGTACTAATTTCGCTTGATGCTGAAATAATACATAATCGATCGCCTGGCTTTGAAAATCATTATATTTTGAAGGTAAAAGCTTTACAACAAACTTCTTGATTTCTAAATTTTTTAAATGAGTAAAAAATGCTTTAGAAATTTCTTGAATGCGGTTTACTTTTTCAAAATTCTTAAAAACAATTCCGCCATAAGTTAATCCTTGATGCGAAAAAACCTGCGCTCCTGCTCGATTCGCAGGTACAATTGCCCGTAATTTCTGAGCTTCATAAATCAAAAAAGAACAATCTTCAAACCGATCACGATGGTATTCCATAAAATCTCGATAAAACAAAAAGCTGGCATTACGAGAATTCTCGACAAACCTATCCCATTCGTTTTGGTGTGAAGCGGTATATTTTTCGATGCGAAGTTGCGCCATGAATTTTAAATTTCTCGAGTTGATGTTTTTGTTTTCTGCGGAATAAATTTTTGTTGTATAAACGTAATTACCACAAAAACCATGATAAATTCAAAAGGAAAACTAAATCTGCTATTGGTTCCGTAAGTTACTAAAGCCTGCAAAACAGAAGCTGCTAACACTAATAATGATAACTGACTGCTAATACTTAATTTTCTATTCTTTATATCTTTTATCAAAAGTAAAGGAATCGAAATTAAAAAAGACAGCCTCACCAAGGATAAAATTGTTTTTTGCGCAAACCAGATCAATACATAAAACTGATTGGCGTGTTTAAAATTAAATTGGTCATAATGCCAATAAATGACCGGTTTCCAAAAATCTAACCAAGAATAAAAGATTACCTGCTTAACATAATCTATAGAATTTTCTTTAATGGTAGCCCTCGCAAACTTGCCTAACTCATTCGAAAAATCGTTAAAACCTAAATTGTACGCATCCCAAGCGCCATCTTCGTAAGCATACCAAATGGTCATCGCTAGATTTCTGTTTTCTTCGATCGATTTCTCTCGGTATTCTACGTAAGGATCGCTGATCCAACGGTATTCTTCAGGAGATTTTTCGGCAAAACGCACGCAATTTTGCGCGGTATTTAACCCTAAAAATGTAGTTGAAACAAAATAACCGGTGTTGAGCTGATTAACATAAGACCAACCAAAATAAGCCATTAACGGGAAAACGAGTAGTAAAAGTTTTTTATTAAGAAATGATTTCAGTTTAAAATGCTGAAGTATATAAAACCCGTAAAACAAGAAAGGCACAAATGCGTAAAATGGTTTCACTAAAGTAAGTAAGCCTAAAAGCAATCCGGTGAACAGTTCGGTTTTTATTGAATTTTCGCTTTGATTTTGAGAGCTCACTATTCTAAAAATAGCCCAAGAAAATAGAAAAACGGTAAAGGTTTCTACTAAAATAGCGGTTTCAAAAAAGATCACATT
Source organism: Mesonia mobilis DSM 19841 (assembly GCF_000423405.1). GTDB lineage: Bacteria > Bacteroidota > Bacteroidia > Flavobacteriales > Flavobacteriaceae > Mesonia > Mesonia mobilis. The sequence goes on from NZ_AUHX01000013.1 coordinate 76,179, forward strand.
AAGTAATGTACTTAGAAATAGCGTTGTGTAAAAACTAAGTTTTTTATTCACTTTAAGCTGAGGTAAAGTCTTATACCAAAACACAGCACTTAGTAAACCTAAAGCGAACTGCATAAACACTACCACATAAACTTCTGCTTGCGCAATAGCGATCAAAAGAGGATAACCCGGACTTCTTTTACCGGAATAACCTGAAAGATCGAGACTTATTAATCGTTCTGCTAATTCTAAGTATCCTCTGCTATCGGGATAAATCGTTGCTTGGGTATAAAACACAAAAAAGGTGATCAAACGAACAAGAAGACCAATGCCTAAAATATAGCTGATATGTTTTTTATGAATACTTTGCATACAGCTTTATAATTTGAAAAGGCACACTTAAAAATTCATACCAACGTATTTTACTATCGCCCATTTCTGTCCACTCAAACAAAGGAATCTCTACCACATTTTGCGTGAGATCTATCGATTGTTTTCTCATTCTCAACAATAGTTCGACATCAAATAACCATTTGGTATAAAAAGGTGTTTTAAAAATTTCTTGAGCTAATGGAGCCTGTATAATTTTAGCACCACATTGCGTATCGTAAACCGGAATTTTTAACACAAACTGACTAATGATCGTGGCGAAAATTCGGCCGAAATAATGCCGAACCAACGACCGTTTTACCCGATTACCCAAAAGTTTAATTCGGGTTCCCATAATTAATTTTTTATCGGTATTTTTTTCTGCATAATTTAATAACCGAACAATTTCTGAAATTGGTGTGGCGAGATCTGCATCTAAATACCCGATATAATCGTATTTTTTGATTTCTGCGGAAAGAACTCCCTGCCGTAAACTCTCTGCTTTACCCAGGTTCTTATCGTTCTTTCTTACGCTAACGTTTTTGTATTCTTGAGCAAACGACTGAAGATTTTGTGGCGTTTGGTCTTGGCTACCATCGTCGATCAATAAAAAATCGAGTTGAGAAAATTCTTTAAAATTTTGCGCTAGCTTGTGACGATCGATTCGTGCTTCCTCATTATAAAACGGAATGATTAATAAAGTCTTGAATAAGGATGAAGCTGCAACCAAAGGATATTTTTTTAAGTGAAACGAAAATACAATTTTCTACCGATATTTTTTGTGTGAGCGATAGAAGTGGCATCCTTTTTTGTTAGCCAAGACTTCTCGACTCCGCTCGAAGTGACACACAAAAAAGATATAACGGATAGCGCGACCCGTAGGGACACACCCATAAAAAAACCCTTTATCTAAGTAGACAAAGGGTTTTCTGTTTTTATAAGAACGTTCTAAGATTAAATAATCTTGTTTCTTTTACGCTCGTTTTCTGTTAGGTAAATCTTACGTAATCTTAAGTGATTTGGTGTTACCTCAACATACTCATCTTTCTGAATGTATTCTAAAGCTTCTTCTAAACTAAACTTAATCGCAGGTACGATTTTCGCTTTATCGTCTGCTCCTGAAGAACGTACGTTAGAAAGTTTTTTGGTTTTAGTGATGTTCACCGTCATATCGTCTTGACGTGAGTTTTCACCAATTACCTGACCTTCATAAATATCTTCTCCCGGATCTACGAAAAACTTACCACGATCTTGTAATTTATCGATCGAATATGGGATAGCAGTTCCTTTTTCCATAGAAACTAACGAACCATTTAAACGCTCCGGAATACCGCCTTTTAATGGCTGGTATTCTTTAAAACGGTGTGCCATAATAGCTTCACCGGCAGTTGCAGTTAATAATTGGTTACGTAAACCAATGATGCCTCGCGATGGAATGATAAACTCACAAACCATACGGTCACCTTTAGCTTCCATACTTAACATTTCTCCTTTACGAAGGGTTACAAATTCTACAGCCTTACCAGAAACGTCTTCCGGTAAATCGATCGTTAACTCTTCTACCGGCTCACATTTTACACCATCAATTTCTTTGATGATTACCTGTGGCTGACCGATCTGTAATTCATAACCTTCGCGACGCATCGTCTCGATTAAAACCGATAAGTGAAGAACTCCACGACCGTAAACCATAAATTTATCGGCGCTATCTGTTTCGTGAACTCTTAAAGCTAAGTTTTTCTCTAGCTCTTTTGTTAAACGTTCTTTAATGTGTCTAGAAGTTACAAACTTACCGTCTTTACCAAAAAATGGTGAGTCGTTAATGGTAAACAACATACTCATTGTTGGCTCATCGATGGCAATGGTTTGTAAAGCTTCCGGGTTTTCGAAATCGGCAATTGTATCTCCAATATCAAAACCATCTAAACCTACTACCGCACAAATATCTCCGGCAACTACTTCTTCTACTTTTCTACGGCCTAAACCTTCGAAAGTATGTAATTCTTTAATTTTTGTTTTCTTGATGCTTCCGTCACGTTTTACCAACGAAACTTGCATTCCTTCTTTTAAGATCCCACGTTGTAAACGACCGATCGCGATTCTTCCTGTAAATGAAGAGAAATCTAACGAGGTAATTAACATTTGTGGTGTACCTTCTGTATCTACTTTTGGTGAAGGAATATGCTCCATAACCATATCTAGTAAAGGCTCGATACTGTCGGTTTCTTTTTTCCAATCGTCGCTCATCCAGTTATTTTTAGCTGAACCATAAACCGTTGGAAAGTCTAACTGCCACTCTTCTGCTCCTAACTCAAACATTAAATCGAACACTTTTTCGTGTACGATATCTGGAGTACAGTTTTCTTTATCTACTTTGTTCACAACCACACAAGGCTTCAACCCAAGATCGATCGCTTTTTGAAGTACAAAACGAGTTTGCGGCATTGGGCCTTCAAAAGCATCTACTAATAATAAAACTCCGTCGGCCATGTTTAAAACACGCTCTACTTCACCACCAAAATCGGCGTGACCAGGAGTATCGATAATATTAATTTTGGTATCTTTATAAGTTACCGAAACGTTTTTAGAAGTAATCGTGATCCCACGTTCACGCTCTAAATCGTTGTTATCTAAAATAAGATCTCCTGTGTTTTCGTTTTCACGGAATAAACGACAATGATACATGATCTTGTCTACCAAAGTAGTTTTACCGTGGTCTACGTGTGCAATAATTGCAATATTTTTAATTGCTGTCATAAAAAAGCCTCTTTTAAAAGGCTGCAAATGTAAGCTTAATTTTCTGGAAATAAAGCTTTAACCTAAAAATATAACGCTAAGTTGATAGAATGTTGAAATTCTACTTGTAAATACTTAGCTTTGAAGCCTATCGCAAAAATTATGAGGAATTTATTTTATTATTATTTCGCTATTCTTTGTCCTGCGATTTTCATTTTTTGGTTGAAAAATGCCGAATTTATAGCGAGCAATGCTTTTTTAATTTCAATATTTAGTTACGCTTTGCTATATCGACCTTTTCTAGACGGAATGCGACTCTATCAAAAAGGCTGCATCGAAAAAGATGACATTTGGAAAATTTATATTCCTTTCAATACTTTGCGTTGGGATCATTTTAAAGAATTATACTTCAAAAAATAATAGAATTTTCACTACTGAATAATTAATTATCTTTGCTGAATAAAATTCTATTTATGAAATTAGAGAACATCCCAAATATAAAGCATACCGATAAAGACAATTTTTTCTTACTAGCAGGACCTTGCGCTATTGAAGGCGAAGAAATGGCCTTGCGCATTGCAGAAAAAGTCGTGAACATCACCGATAAACTTGGCATTCCTTACGTTTTTAAAGGAAGTTTTAAAAAAGCCAACCGTAGCCGAATTGATAGTTTTACAGGAATTGGTGATGAAAAAGCTTTAAAGATTCTACGTAAAGTTTCAGAGACTTTTAATGTTCCTACAGTAACCGATATTCACGAAATCGATGATGCAAAGAAAGCTGCAGAATATGTAGATGTTTTGCAGATTCCTGCTTTTTTAGTTCGTCAAACCGATTTAGTAGTCGCTGCGGCAGAAACCGGCAAAGTCGTTAATTTGAAGAAGGGACAATTTATGAGTCCGGAAAGTATGCAACACGCCGTAACCAAAGTAACCGATTGCAATAACGAACAGGTAATGGTTACCGATCGCGGTACCATGTTTGGCTACCAAGATCTAATCGTAGATTTTCGCGGTATCCCAACGATGAGAAAATTTGCGCCTACGGTTTTAGACGTAACGCATTCGCTACAACAACCTAACCAAAGTAGTGGCGTAACCGGTGGAAGACCTGATATGATCGAAACGATCGCTCGTGCGGGAGTTGTAAACCATGTTGACGGACTTTTTATTGAAACGCATTTTGATCCTGCAAACGCAAAAAGTGACGGCGCCAATATGCTTGACCTTCAATATTTAGAGAAATTACTATCTAATCTTGTTGCTATTCGCAAAACCATTAGTAAATTTTAAAATATTATTAATATTTCGGCATTTTTCTAAAGTTTTAGAATTTACATCTTAATTTTCAATTCCAACCAAAAAATTAAGAATCTTGAAAATTCTAAAACTTTCTTTTTTCTTCTGCATAAGCTGTTTTTTATTTTTTCCTTTTTTCAGCTTTAGTCAAGAAAAAGAAGAGAAAGGAAAGCCGAAACTAGAGTTGGGCGGCGCCGTAAGATTTAACTACATTAATTCTTCTTGGAAAGAAGAATAGAAAACAAAAGGTGGCGAATTTGGTTACGACATGATCGCCATAAAACCCAAAGCTTCTTATAAAGGTGTATTTCTTAATGCCGAATATCGTTTTTATTCTGAAGCTTTTGGCGGTGGATTTCTAAAACAAGGTTGGGTAGGTTATAAATTCAACGAGAAAAATCAGATCCACGCCGGTTTGGTTTATGTTCCTTTTGGTATTCAGCAATACAATTCAAACAACTGGTTTTTCAACATCACTTATTACGTTGGTTTAGAAGACGATCATGATATGGGTTTTAAGTATATTCACGAAGATGAAAATTTTGAATATGCTTTTGCTTTTTTTAAAAATGCTGAAGAATTAAATTTCGTTGGTGGTCAAGAAAACAATTCTAGCCGCTATGCTTATGATGTAGTCAGCAGAAATAAAGAAACAAATCAAGTAAATGGTAATTTTGTATGGAAGTTTGGCGGGCACGTTAACCATCGCATGGGATTCTCTGCTCAATATGGGCAACTCTATAATTTAGATACCAAAGAAAACGGAGATCATTATGCTATTGCGCTTCATTATGAAGTTTATTACCACGACTGGAATTTCAAAATTAGTTTAAACCACGTAGCACATAATCCTGAAAACGGAGAAGATTCTTCTAACGATATTCTTCAAATGGGTGCTTACGGAACGCCTTACGAAATTGCAGCAGATTTTAACATTTATACGCTTTCAGCCTCTAGAAAATTTGATATTAATTGGGGTCCTTTTGAAAAAATTGAAGCTTATAATGATTTTGGATGGATGCGAAAAAAGAAAGATGAATTTGATTCTTCTCTAATGAATGTAACCGGTTTTAAAATAACAGCCGGTAACTTACTTACCTTTGTCGACTATGCGGCAGGCTATAACCATTCTTGGTTAGGCGGAAACTTTGTAGACGATTTTTCTACAGGAACGCCGGGAGCTAAATGGGAAGCAAGGTTTAATATAAATGTAGGATACTACTTTTAATCAAAATATAATTTATGGCTAAAAAAGTTACTCGAAGCGACGAAAAAAAATCAATTTTTGGGCTAGATGTTAACGGACCGGTATTTTTCACCTCCACCATTTTCATTATCGTAAGTATTGCGCTTACGATCATTTTTGAAAAGAAGGCTGAAAAAGCTTTTGCAAACATTCAACATGCAGTAGCAGAAAATGCCGACTGGTTTTTCATTCTTACCATTAACCTGTTTTTGGTATTTCTAATTTACCTCGCCGTTGGTAAATACGGTAAACTTAGAATTGGCGGACAAAAAGCCAAACCAGAATTTAAAACTATGTCTTGGTTTGCGATGCTTTTTAGCGCCGGAATGGGGATTGGTCTACTCTTTTTTGGAGTAGCCGAACCGGTAAAACACTTACTAAGTCCGCCAACGGCAGAACCTAATACCGTTGCTGCTGCTCAAGAAGCGATGAACTTCACATTTTTACATTGGGGTTTTCACGCTTGGGGAGTTTATGCATTGGTTGGTTTAGCGCTATCCTACTTTACCTTTTCTAGAGGTTTACCTTTAACGATTCGATCGATTTTTTATCCTTTTTTAGGAGATAAAATTCACGGTAAAATTGGTGATGCCATCGATATTTTTGCGGTTTTAGCGACTCTTTTTGGGTTGGCAACTTCATTAGGTTTTGGAGTACAACAAATTGCCAGCGGTTTAAATCACGTTTTTGGCGTACCCGACGGCACATTAACTCAAGTGCTCTTAATTGCCGGTATTACCTTAATCGCAACTACCTCTGTAGTTTTAGGAGTAGACAAAGGAGTTCGAATTTTAAGTGAGTGGAATATGCGCATAGCAGTAGTTTTACTATTACTTGCGTTAATTTTAGGCCCTACTTTATTCATCTTTCGCTCATTTGTAGAAAATACAGGTAGTTATTTTTTCAACTTCTTAAAAATCTCTACTTGGAGTGAAACCTTTGAAGGAAGTTCTTGGCAAAATGATTGGACGGTCTTTTATTGGGGCTGGTGGATTGGCTGGTCGCCATTCGTTGGGATGTTCATTGCTCGTATTTCTAAAGGAAGAACCATTCGAGAGTTTATTTTAGGAGTATTATTGGTTCCATCTTTAGTAACTTTCTTTTGGATGTCTGCCTTCGGAAGCGTTTCTATACAACAAGCTTTAGGTGGTGACACTAATATCGTTACGGCAGTACAAGACGATGTAGCTACTGCGCTATTTATCTTCTTTGAAGATTATCCGCTTTCAATGGTTATAAATGTAGTTGCCGTAATACTAATTGCCGGATTCTTTATTACCTCTTCAGATTCAGGATCTTTAGTGGTAGATAGTTTAACTTCTGGCGGAAAAATTGAAGCTCCCGTAGGACAACGTATTTTCTGGGCAGTGACAGAAGGTACCGTAGCTGCCGTATTATTAATTGGTGGAGGTTTAGAAGCTTTGCAAACCGCGACGATCGTTACCGGTCTTCCATTTGCGGTCATACTACTCATTATGTGTTATTCGCTCTACAAAGGCTTGAAGGAAGATTACCTGAAACTCGAAAAGAAAAAATCTGAAAAACAAATGGATGACTACGAAGAAGTAGTTAAAGAAATTGTAGCAAGAAGAAATAAAAAAGACTAACGATGGAAAATGTTAAAAATATATTAGTTGCCCTAGATCTCTCTTCAATAGACAATCACCTTATTGAATACAGTTCTTATTTAGCTGAAAAATTAGAAGTAGACAACGTTTACTTTGTACACAACATTAAGAAATATGAGATCTCTGAACTTTTTGAAGAAGAGCTTAACCAAGTTAATTTAGACCAATTGATTGGTGACGAACTCAACGAAAAAATTGAAAACAGATTTAAAGCAAACGCCAATTGGGAAGTACTTATCTCTGAAGATTCTAACACCGAATCGCTAATTGATTATATCGTAAATAAATATCAAATTCAGCTAACTTTAGTTGGTAATAAAAATGCGAAAGAAGGTACAGGAGTAGTAACTGCTAAATTACTTCGACTGTTAAAATGTAGCATTTTAAGTATCCCAAAAACGGCTCGCTTAAGTCTAAATAATATTTGGGTAGGTACAGATTTTTCAGGACATTCTCGAAAATCATTTCAATTTGTAGAGCAATTAAGGAGTAAATTAGATTTAACTGTAAATGCAGTTCATGTTTACCAAGTACCTATTCAATTTTCACCTTATGTTCCTAAAGCCGATGCGATGGTTAAAATTGAAAAACACCTTCAGCAAAAATCTACAAAATACTTCAGCAAATTTGTGATTTCTAAACCAGAAAACACTGAGCTAATCTATGCAAAAGATAAGAGTATTTCTGAAAAATTTTTAGTTGAAATCGAAAAGAAACAACCAGATCTAGTGGTACTTTCAGATAAAGGCGGCAACAATATTTCATCTTTATTAATTGGTAGCTTAACCGAAGAACTTTTTGATGAAAGCTTAACCGCTCCGCTGCTTATAGTGAAATAATTAATTATAGAAATACGAGTTTTCTTCATAATAAAAGCCTTCAATTGAAGGCTTTTATTATTTTAGTGTCCTAATTATTCAACTTAACTAATTCAATATGAAAATTAAATATTTACTGCTTCATTTAATTTGCTTGTTTTTCGTTATTTCTTGTCAGAAAGAAACTTCATCTAAAGAGAAATCAGATAAAGATATTGGCGATATAAATTTTTCGAAAAAATACCCAAAATCTGGCGACACACTAACCATTAGTTCTAAAAATCCTATTGATCATGAAGCCTATTTTTTATACGCGATAAACAAAAACATTTACGCAAATGAATTTGAGTTTTTAAAAAATAATGAAAGCTATGAAGCTAAAGTCATAATACCAGACTCTGCACAAGTTTTAGTTTTTAATTTTAATAATAACGAAAAAACTCTACATAATGATCATCAAGGTTTTAGCACTTATGTATATGATCAAGAAAATATGCCTATAGCTAACGCGTCTTCCGGAAAGGCCTATATATACAAATATTTCGGATATAAATTTGATACTGAACCAAAAACAGATTCACTGCTAAATTGGTTAGAAAAAGATTTTGAAAAATATCCTGAAACCCAAAGTACTTGGGATAGATTTTATGTTCAGCTTTTAAAAGAAAAAGATAAAAACGCAGCTGAAGAATATGCAAATAAAAGAATTGCTCATTATGAAAATATCACTCCAAAGGTAGAGAAAAACAAGGTTAAAGTTATAGAGTTATATTCTATTCTAGGTAAAAAAGAAAAAGCAGAAGAGCTGGAAAATATAGCTAGAAAAGAATTTCCCAGAGGCGAGATGATGAAAGAAAAGTACATTTCAGAAATCACTAATGTTGAAGATATCCATAAAAAAGTGTATTTATATGATCGTCTTCAGAAAGAATATAAAGCCTCAGAGTTAGGAGATAAAAATTCTTACCTACTAACGCAAATTGCAAATACCTATGTAGAAGAAGGAAATTGGGATCTTTTTCTTGAATACAGTAGTAAAATTAAAGATCCTGTAGCTTTAGCAAGCTTATATAATTCTGTTGCTTGGGACCAAGCAGAAAATGATGAAAATTTAGCAGAAGTAAAAAAAATAAGTGCAAAATCGTTAAGCTTACTTGAGAACGAAAAAGAAAGTTTAAATAATAAACCAAGTTATACTACAACGAAAGAATATCGAACAAAAATTTCAAGTTCATACCAAATGTATGCAGATACTTATGCCTTCATTCTAAACAAACTAGGAGAAAACCAAGAAGCTATTAAATATGCAAAAATAGCTGTAGGCGAAGGCTTTAACACAGATATTAATGAGAGATTTGTTCAGTTTTTAATCGATGATGAAAACTTTAAAGCAGCGCAACAGTCTTCTTCAAAATTCATCGAAGAAAATCAGGCTAATGAAAAAATTAAGGAATATTTTAAAGTTTCTTATCAAAAAAATAATCCCTCAACTAGTGCCGTTAATTTAGAAAGCGAGTTACGCAAACTTGAAAGTAAAGGGGAAACTAAGGCTTTTGAAGATCTTAAAAAGGAGAAAATGAACACTCCTGCTCCTAATTTCACACTGAAGAGTTTAGATATTGAAAGTTTAAGTTTATCAGATCTAAAAGGAAAAACAGTAATTCTTGACTTTTGGGCTAACTGGTGCGCGCCTTGTAAAGCATCTTTTCCTGGAATGAAAGAAGTCGTTGAGCAATACCAAAATAACGATCAAGTAGTTATTCTATTTATCAACACCTTCGAAAATGAACCTATTGAAGAAAGAATTACTAAATCTAAAGAATTTTTAAACAGTAAAGAATACCCGTTTAGAGTTTTATTAGACACTCCTATTAAAGATTCTAGAGATTTTAAAGTTGCCCAACTATACGATATTAAAGGAATACCAACTAAAGTAATTATTGATCCTAAAGGAAATATTGCCTTTAAAAAAGTAGGCTACAATAGTAATAACGAACAGATGATCAAAGAAATACAAATGATGGTTGAATTGAGTCAACAATAAAATCTTAACTATCTCTACAAAAAAAGCCTCACAAAATTTGTGAGGCTTTTTTCGTTCACCAACTTGCAAATCTCATATTTTTAAATTTACTTTGTTTTTCAAAGTACTTTAAATATGCAAAAAGATTATTTTAAAGACATTTCAGAAATTAAAGATTTGATGAATAGATCGTCAAGATTTATATCACTAAGTGGTTTGTCTGGTATTTTAGCCGGTTGTTATGCATTAATCGGTGCTGCGGTAGCTTACCTTTACTTTCTTCCGCCGGCCATTAATATAGATTATTCTTCAACCAAAGAAATTAAGGTAAACTATATCATTCTAGATCTTATACTTGTCGCCACTTTTAGCATTGTTACCGCAATTATCTTAACGATGAAAAAAGCAAAAAGCAACCAAGAAAAAATTTGGGATGCCACCACCCAGCGACTATTACTTAATTTTATGGTTCCGTTGGCAGCAGGCGGTGTTTATATTCTTATCCAAGCCTATCAAAATCATTTCGGACTAAGTGCCGCGTTGATGCTTATTTTCTACGGACTCGCTTTAGTGAACGCTTCAAAATTCACTATTGGTAATGTTCAATTTTTAGGTTATGCTGAAATTATTTTAGGTTTAATTTGTGCTGCATTTCCCGGTTATGGTTTATATTTTTGGGCTTTAGGTTTTGGTGTGCTTCATATCGTTTACGGAACCTTAATGTATAGAGCAGAAAAAAAACAATAGATTGAGTATTATAGATAACATTAATAAGCTTTTTGATCACCGAATTCGATTGGGAATTATGTCGATCTTGATGGTGAATGAAAAGGTGAACTTTAAACGCTTAAAAGAATTGCTAGAAGTGACCGATGGTAATCTTGCGAGCCATATTAAAGCGCTCGAAAAAGCCGAATACATTATTGTTGAAAAATCGTTTATCGATCGTAAACCTAACACCCAATATATGGCAACAAAACTCGGAAGAGCCGAATTTAAAAAGCATATTGAAGCTTTAGAGAACATCATTAAAAAGCAAATGAACTAAACTAAAAAATTTTATTCATCTACTTTGAATTTCAAAGTGAAAACTAAAAGATATGACACTCTCCAACTCACTATTTCACCTCAATTTTACTCAACTAAGTAAACGAGCTTTACAAGGGATTTTTTTAGCTCTTCTCCTCTTTTCAATTTTAATATTAATTATTGGTGAAGTTGAATCCTGGATTTACATCCCGATGTTCACCGTGAGTATTGGCAGCGCTTGTGGCGGAATTTTTTTTCACCTAATTAGTGAAAATTGGTTTGCAAAATCTAACTATAAATTTTTGATAAACGCAGCTTGTGCACTTGTATTTTTAGTAGGTTTTTGGCTGAGTTTAGTTTTTGGATTAGCGCAAGTAGGACTTTGGGATTAAATACAAAAACTATGAAAACTTACTTTGTTCAACAAGATTCTATTGTTCGTAAAATCTGGGGAAACGCCGATACCGTGATGTTCATTTTTGCCGGCGCCGCAGCAGAGTTTGCACTAAATAAAGCGGTAGACTGGTTATACTTTACCGGTAAGTTGCCAAAAGATCCGTTAGGAAGATTATTTTCTACGGTAAATTATGCAAAAGTTATTGTGTTTGCTGAAGAAAAATTAGCCATCCAGGCCATTGAACAAATGAATCATATTCACCAAAAAGTGGAAGAAAAACGCGGTTATAATATTCCGGATTGGGCTTATCGTGATGTGCTGTTTATGCTCATTGATTATTCTATTAGAGCTTACGAAAGTTTAGAACGAAAATTAACTTCCGCAGAAAAAGAAGAAGCTTTTTCCGTTTTTAATCGTGTGGGTAAATTAATGCAAGTTCCCGGTTTACCTCAAAGTTTTGAAGCTTGGGAAATTCAGCGGAAACAACAACTTCAGGAAAATTTCGCGTATAGTGAGTTCACTAAAGATCTTTTTATTCAGTATAAAAAACACTTAGGCTTTTTTCGTTACCGGTTAGTTTTAGAAGCTCAAATTTTGCTGGTACCTCAACCCATTAGGAAACTTCTCGATTTTAGAAATCTCTCCATATTAACAATCATTATCCCAATCTATAAATTAAGCCGAAAGCTAAAATTAGACAGTTTTTTTAAAGAAATTATTTTACCTAAAACGTACAAAGAAGAAATTAAAGCGCTCGATCGCATTACTAACTAACACTGTTTTTTTATCTATAAACTTTGAATTTCAAAGTACTTTAAAACTTTAATTATGAGAAAACAATTGGTCATCTTTTTATTTTAAATTTCAAAAAACATTTATACCAAATTCTTCAAAAAAGATCATATCGCTTGGCAAGTTTCTACAGAAGATTTACTGCAATTCCCTACAGAAACTTTTGGCTTTCATTTAGGTGAATTTTTAAAACAAAATAATTTTCAGCTCATCCCTAAAGTTGAACGCCACGATGCTTACCACACGCTCACCAATTATGGCACTCGGGTTGAAGAAGAAATTGGCTTACAATATTTATGTATGGGCAATGGCAAAAAAAGCCCGTATATGTATGGAGCCATTCTTTTAGGTACGCTTATTCTACCTGAATATTTTGGTTTTTACGTGAAGTCGTTTCTCGTGGGGAAAGAAGCTAACCCATTTCATCATTTTGATTACGAACAAGTTCTACACCTCAATTATTTTCAGTTTAAATCGATGATTTTCAGCGAAAAAATAATTAAACCTCATTTACAAATTCATTCAATATAAATCAATCATTATGGAACAACAGAAAGGAAAATTCGGCAATTGGTTAAGAAATTCTATCACCGCCAAACTACTCGTTATTGGCATTTTAGCCTTGATTTTACTTATCCCGTTAAGCTTTGTAAAAGACATCATTTACGAACGATCACTCAGGCAATCGCAAGTGATTACAGAAATTAATCAAAAGTGGGGAAACGAGATTTTACTCTCGGGACCTATTTTAAAAATCCCTTATCATTATTACACAGAAGTTAAAGAATACGACAAAAAACAGGAAGAAATGATCACTAAACGTGAAGAACATCTCTCCTATTTATATTATTTCCCAGATCAATTAGATATTGATGCTAAAGTTGAAACCAAACCTTTAGAACGAAGTATTTACAAATCTGTCGTTTATCATTCACAATTGAAATTAGAAGGTTATTTCCCTAAAATTTCTTCGGAAGAATTTGAAATTCCAACGGAAGATGTGCTTTGGGAAAAAGCGAGTATTCTCGTAAAAACCTCGAACTTAAAAGGAATTAAAAGTCAGCTTGAAATTCAGCTTGGTTCACTTTCTACGCAATTGATGCCTATTTACAATCAAGAGAATTTAAAGACTTTACAATCGGAAGCTATTGCGAAATTTGCTGAAGTAAAAGATGAGAAAATTCCGTTTCAACTTCATTTAGATATGAACGGAAGCAAGAGTTTAAAATTTATCCCGATCGGAAAAACCACCGAAGCTAAAATGACCTCAAATTGGCCTTCACCAAGTTTTGACGGAAACTTTTTACCCGAAGACGGCTCGCGAGAAATCACCGAAAACGGATTTAAAGCCGACTGGAAAATCTTACAGATTAACCGACAATTTGAACAATCATTTAAAGGTAATTTACCCGATCTTACTCAATTTGCTTTTGGCACGAATCTGATTATTCCAGTAGACGATTATCAAAAAACAGATCGCACCGCCAAATATGGTTTTATGGTAATTAGTCTTACGCTTATTGTATTCTTTTTAATTCAATTAATGAGTAAAATTTATATTCACCCGTTTCAGTATTTAATGATCGGTTTAGCACTCGTGATGTTCTACAGTTTGTTAATTTCTATTTCTGAACACGCCACCTATTTTAAAGCTTACCTTATCGCTGGAAGTTCAGTTTTGGTTTTAATTGGTATTTATTCCCGCTTCATTTTTAAGAATATTAAATTTCCGTTGCTCATTAGTTGTTCACTAGCCGCGGTTTATAGTTTTATTTATGTGATCATTCAGCTAGAAAATTATGCTTTATTGATAGGAAGTATAGGTCTATTTATGATTCTTGCGATCATTATGTTCGCTTCCCGAAAAATAGATTGGAGCTCGGCTTCTTAAATAAAAAAAGCCGGTTTTAAAACCGGCTTTTTTTATTCTTTTACAAATTTTCTTTGAAAAGATTTGCCGTTTACCGTAATTCTCAGAAAATATATACCTGTACTTAATTGCTCTATAGATATAGGCTGATCTTGGTATAGTGTTCCTGTAATTTGCTTTTGTCCGGTTATAGAATAAATTTCAAATGATTCACCGTCTATCCCAAAAGCAGCATTAATCGCTATTTGATTTTTTGCAGGATTAGGATATAAACTTAGATTTTTATATTCGGTTTTATTGACTGATAAGAAACTTCCTTCTTCAATAACTAATGTTGAATTTAGGCTTGGATAATCAATTTCATCAATAATCCCAGAAGGCCACTTTACGGTTATTTTAGTGATTTCTGTATCTTCTCCTATTCCAAAATGAGTATTTAAACTATTCATATACCTAAAACCAACTCCTGCTTTTACATCTCTAATTTGAGTACCTAAACTACTAGTTACTTCAATTCTTGCGCCAATCCCGTTACGATTACTTTCTGTACCTATGAGTGCAACTTTTAACCAGTTGTTGCCATTGGGTTGATTATAATAGATATTATTATTTGAAACGATATCTAAAAAACCATCATTATTAAGGTCTCCAACAGGATTATTATTAATGTTAACCTCTGCATCGGTAAAAGTTAGATCACCATTATTTATTAAGATTTTTCCACCAATACCAAAAATATCTACATAGCCATCGTTATTAAAATCGCAAGCAACGTTTTCAATTCCCGTTGAAGTAATATTATCGATCCCAGAGCCTAAGGTAATATCTGTAAATGTGCCGTCGCCATTATTACGCATTAGTTTATGACTGCCGTCTGTAAGAGCATTTGCCCCCACAAAGACATCCATAAATCCATCATTATCAAAATCTGCCCAAGCAGAAGACCAAGCTTGTACAGGATCTGCAAGACCACTTTCCTCTCCTACTTCAGTAAATGTGCCGTCACCATTATTACGATGTAATTGATTAATTTTTATTTCATTATTACCACCTCTACATTTAGCTATAAATAAATCTGAGTCTCCGTCGTTATCATAATCGATCCAAATAGAACCATAATTACCGCCATTAGCAGAATCTCCCAAGCCACCTTGGTTATAAGTTAAATTTCCGCTACCATCATTCATATAATATACGTTTGGAGCAATATCGTGACAAACAAATGCATCTAAATGACCATCTTTATTAATGTCGACAAAATTTGAACGCTGGGAAAATACATATTCGCTTCCGCTAATTTGAGTGAAAGAATTACCATCGTCTGCAGCTTTCATAAATGTTACTCCGTTACCAGCTCCATATAAAAGGTCATTATATCCATTAGCATCAAAATCTGCTACTGCAAAACTCCAAGAAGCTAAGTATTGAGCATTTGAAGTAGTGATATTTCTTTCATTAAAAACATTCGTTTCTGTTTGTTCCAAAATATTTACATTATCCGACGAAATTGAAATAATATCATCTAAATAATCTCCATTCATATCGACAACTCCTAATGTATTTCCTGAAGTTGAAGGGGTTATGGCTACCGTATTAAAGTCTATAAGTGTTTCTGGTGCTACATATTCTGAAATTTCAAAATCATAGCCATCACTAGACCAATTATTATCAAATACGATGTAATAAGTTACTCCTTGCACTACATTAAAATCAAACACAGATAAAAGACTTGGACCCGGTGCAGAGTCATCATCTCCTCCTATACAAACTAAATTTTCACAAGATCCTTCATAAATATGAAACCTAGAATCTCCACCGGTATTACTTGCTAAATCTGTACTTACCTGTATGTGGTAATCATTCTCTGGCGTAAATTTATACCATTCTCCGTGGTCTCCATTAGTAAAGACTCCTGCACAATTTATAGGAGCTGCATCCCCATCAATTGTACCATATGAGTGATTACCTAGATCTACTTCAATTGCATCTTCGCAGGTATTTTGAGCTAGACAAAAATTAAGTGTCAAAAAACATAAAATTAAAAAGGTAATTTTTTTCATAAGCGTTGTATTAAAATTATTGGCAGTTATTTTCTAATGAGTTAATCCATTGTTCTATTAATTGTACACCTTCTTGATGAACTAAAGTTCGACCTAATAAAGGCATTCTTGAAGCTTCATCCTCCGTATTTAATCGATAATACATATTAGACCGCTGGTTGTTGCCGCTCATTACAATATAAGGTAAACCCGGCGCAATATATTCTTCTGGTTCTAAGCAAACTCCTAGATGATCTAATACATTAGTTTCTGAATAAGCTAAACGTAACACTCTATATGAACAATGTGCATTTTCTGAATGGCAATGAGCGCAATTTATATCTAAATAAGACCTAACTCTTTCTTGTAAAGATTCAGATTCGTCTGTCCAATCTTTAACTGATACTATTTCTGATGGGAAATTTTCTAAAAAACCTTTATCTACCCACTTTTGAAGTTGATGCTGCTGCCCATCTGCATAATTAATTAACCTATTTAAGTTTTGAGGTTTTGGACCAATTGGTATGGGAACCTCATTTGTTTTATGACAAGTAACACATTCATTACCAGAAGGAATTCGATAATTAGTACTTTTAACCATACCGTTCTCTTCCCACTCAAGCGGCACATAACTACCATCTAGATCAAGATAAGCTTCGGTTTGCTCTTCATTCCAAACATAATTGGCAAATTCCCAATTGCCATTTCTTTTAAATAACAAACGAGTTTCTATAATTTTTTGTTCATATTGAGGAAGAACATTTTCGTAATAAAAATTTTTTATAAGCACCGTACTATTAGGAAAATTAAAAACCTCACTATCATCCACATAACTTGCTTTTGATGAGTTTGGCATCCAAATAAACCTTTTCTTTTTTGCGTAATCGGTAAATAATGGAGTTATTAAATCATAAGGTAAAACGCTATTAACCGGTTCAATATTATTTAATCTTCCTTCATAAAAATTATATTCTGATAAAGTTTGGTAAGGAACCGATGACACATCAAAATTCACAACATCCTCATCTGGATTTTCTTCAACAGGTTCTTCTTCAACTCTAGAATAGGAGTCATCACTACTGCAAGAAGCTATCAAAAACACAGAAGAAATCAAAAAAATATAAATTATACGCATTAAAAAAGTGTTAAGCCGTTTCGATTAAAACAAACTTAACACTTTAAATACTAATTATACAATATTACTTTAATATAATTTTAACAAAAACCGGTAAGTGATCGGAAGCATATCTTCCATCTTCGTTATCACTTAAAACGGCGTAGGTTTTAATTTTTACTTCTTCGGAATGAAAAATATAATCGATTCTTCTAGTCACCGGAGTTTTAAAATCATAACCATTAAATGTACCCGACGGACCTAATTTTATTCCTGCAGAATAATCTTTAGCATCTTTCAAGTAAGATTTAATATACTGAATTTGTTCCGTTTCTGGTTCTAGATTAAAATCTCCGGTTAACAACACCGGATAATTTTCTACGTTGATCTTCTTTATCTGCTGAGTGATTAATCGAGAACTATTTGTTCTGGCGTCTTTACCACGATGATCAAAATGCGTATTGAAAAAATAGAATTTCTCACTACTTTCTTTATCTTTCAGCAAAGCATAAGTGCAAATACGATGATAATCGGCATCCCAACCTTTTGAAATTTGATTGGGTGTTTCTGAAAGCCAAAAAGTATCACTTTTTAAAACTTCAAATTTTGTGGTATCGTAAAATATTGCGCTAAACTCACCTTGATCGCCACCTTCTCGACCTACACCTATATGTTGGTAATTAGATAATTCAGCAGTTATAAAATCGATTTGCGATTTCACAGCTTCTTGAACACCAAAAATTTGCGGATGGTAAAATTTAAGCTGATTCGCTAAAAAATCTTTACGCTTCGACCAACTGTTCTCGCCATCATTTTCATTCGCGTATTTAATATTATAGCTCATCGCTGTAAATTCTTGAGCCAGTAAACCAAAACTCGAAACCATAAAAATTATCGCTACAATTAATTTCTTCATCGTTTATTCTTTACCGTCAACAAAATCTTGTAAATAAGCGAAACGTGGTGTAAGTTTCCCTTGAAAAGTCATTCGGGCACGTTCTAAAATTCCGTTAACATCATCGTTATAAAATGAAGGGATCACATGCTCTAAAAACATTTCTCCAAAACCTTCGCTGGCGTCTTTTGGCAATTCACAAGGTAAATTATCGACTGCCATTACGGTAATCGCTTCTGGAGCATCAAAAGTGACTTCTTTTTCGGTGGTTGGATCGTAACCATAAAAAGGATCGGCAATGGTAGAAGGTCTTAGCGTGCTTGCTACCGGACCGTCGATATCGCAACTTATATCGGCAACCAAATTGATCTTAAATTCGGGGTGTTTTGCGTCTTCACGAGTAAATAAAAACGGAGCACCATCGCCATAAAAATGTCCGGCAATAAAGAAATCACTCACTTCTGCAAACCGCATAAAATCTGATTCGTATTCATCGGGATTGTTATAAAAATCGTAGCGATCTAGGTTTTTCCCATCTTTACGTTTGTTATAATCTAACACGTCGATTTGGCAAAACACCGCCTCATCAAAGTCGTTCACCAAATAATCTTGAACATTCACTTCTTTTAAATTGAGTTCTTCTAAAATTTCTCGTGCTCCATTGGCTACTTTTCCACTACCGGTAAGCACGATTTTTAAATGAGGAAGTTCTACTTTTTTAAGTTCTTGTTTGAGCGCTGTATAATCGGGAAGAGTTTCTACTTTTTCTAATTGAAATGATTTTTCTCTAATCCCAAATGCTCTTAAACCATTATAAGCTCCTACGATCCCGGCATAACGCCCAAACCCTATGAGTCGGTTTCCTTTACTATCGGTAATGGTTTCGTGATCAAAAAGCTCAATATTCTTTTCAAGAATCGCTTGTAATAATTCTCGGTTATAAGGTTGCTTCTTTATAGTATGTGAAAAGAAAAAGTATTTTTTATTCGGAATTAATGCGGAAATAGGAACTTCTTTTACGCCTAAAAGCACCTCACAATCTGATAGGTTTTCGCTAACCTCTATACCTCGATCTTGATAGGTTGCATCTGAAAAAATTCGAATAGAAGAGCTTTCTACTTTTATTTGTGCCTCTAGAAATGTTTCTTGGAGTTCTTTTAATTTTTCTGGAGAAAAAACTACTCTTCTATCGGGTGGTGTTTTACGCTCGCGAATAATTCCTATTTTCATATATTTTAATTTCTATTGAATAGCCTGACAAATTGTTCTTGGCACAGGCTTTGTTATTTAAATGTTGTTGTGTAAATATATGATTTTATTGTATCTTTGCCAGCCTTACCTAAAAGTAAGTAGGTTCTTTTACAAGTTATTTTTGCGTTAGGGATAGCAGTGGAAATCCCACAGCCTGATAAGGCGAGGAATTGAAGCGAATAGCCCGCCGCTTGCTTGGTAAAGCAAGCGGAATGCCCAAGTAACTATTATTTTTGCTAGTTAAATTATTACTACAATACAATGGGGTCGACTGGTTTTGACAGCGAGTCTAATTGAGTTGTAAGCACGTCGAGCGCTGGGATATAGCTCGTAAATCTCATGTTTCACACTTTTTTAAACGGCGAAAATAATTACGCCTTAGCTGCGTAATCTGAACTATAGTAAGATTACCTTAACCTATGTAAGACATAGGGCTAAGATGTCTCTGGAAAGCCTTGATTTATGGCGTTCCACCAAGAGGCACCGATAAAATAAATCTAGGTAGCTTGACACCTTTAAGAGCTATTGAAATTTTAAAGGTTACGGAAAAATTGGGAGGTTTTCTGCCAGATTTTTCCCGACAATTAAAGTGAAAAATAAACGTGTAGAAAGCAGCTGAATTGCTTGTTTGGACGGGAGTTCGAATCTCCCCGACTCCACAACTAAAAACCTCAACTATTTGATATTTAATTAGTTGAGGTTTTTTATTTTAATTTTTTGTATGGTTTCTGTACGGCTTATGTTTTTATTAATTAAAACTTAATTGCATCTACTTTAAACTCTCTATTTCTTTTAGTGAAAAACCTTCAATCTCATTATTAGCTGAGTACAACCCATAAGTCCTAAAAAACAAATGTTTTGCACTTATGGGTTGAACTCAGCTTACTTGAACTTAGATTTTAATAAGATTTTGATTGAAGCCTTTTAGTATTTTAGCGAACTGATTTGTTACGGTTGTTGATTTTCTGTCTTTTAGTTTGATAATACAGACGAACCTAGACTTTCTTTCTACGATAGTACCAATAGCACTTTTTTGTCCTTTACCAATGACTAAATCACCTTCCCAGTGGCCTATTTCTTGCCTATCTTCAATGTGTTTCGGTCTTTCTTTGATATTGATGATATCTTTTATTTTAGTACCTCTTTTTGTTTTCGCATTAACTCTTCTACGCTGCGATTTTTGATAGGGTAGTAGCTTGATTAGTTTTTTGTTTAGACTAGCCTGTCTGTGTCTGTAAATATGCATATAGATAGCTTCGTAGGATATTGACATCTCTGGATCATTTGGGTACTTATCTTTTAATCTTTCTGAAATTTGATCAGGAGACC
>NZ_AUHX01000014.1:0-17588 GCF_000423405.1 Mesonia mobilis DSM 19841
GTAGGCTCTGCCAGGCTACCGTCTTCTTGAGGGATTCCCGGGTCTTGGTATTCTACACTGAACCAGTAATCTCCTGAAGGTAATGGGTTACCGTTATAGGTGCCATCCCATCCTCTTGAGCTTGGGCTTAACTGTTTTAAGAGTTTCCCGTAGCGATCGAAGATAAAGATCTTAGCCCCTCGGTTGAGCGGAGTATCGAGACCAATGATGTTCCAGTAATCATTATACCCGTCATCATTCGGGGTAAAGAATGGTGGGAAGTCGATAAACGAGATCACCTCTGAGGCGGTCACCCCACATCCGTTTTTATCTCTTCCGTAAACAATATGCGTTCCTGCTGATAGCCCGTCAAAGTCGATCGTTACACCTGAAAGATCTACCCAAGGTCCATTATCGATACTGAATTCATACTCTCCGATTCCGCTTACATTAAATACCTGTAAGCTATGCTCTCCTTCAAAGCCTAAAGAAGTTGGTGCTACTTCAAACTCCGGTGGGTTGCTCTCTAAGATCGTGACCGTATCAATATCACTTCCACAGTTATTGTTGTTCTCATCTAAGGTATTTAGATCGAATACCTGCACACTATAGTCTCCTGCTTGTAGTGGATTGCTGCTTCCGCCTCCTACGGTGATGCTAGGGCCGGTCTCTCCGGCAAGTACAGTACCGCCATAGGTCCATTCAAAGCTATAAGCAGTGGCATCAAGTCCGGTGTCAATAATAATAGCACTATAATCACCATCGGTTACCGGTGTGCTTGGATCGCTGTCTACACAGATATACAACTGATCATAATCACTGATATCTACACTTGGACGTGCATCTACCGTGATCGGGATCATCACTACATTGGTGCTGGTACAGAAGGTATCGGTATTGATCACTTCAGCATAGATCACATCGCCATCACTCGCTAGGTAAGTTGATTCTGCTGTTTCCGGGATTCGGTCCCCGTTGTCATAATCTACTTCACTAGCGTAATAATACACCTCGGTGGTAGGCGGAGTGGCATTATTATCGATATTAGTATCGAAATCTTGCAAGTTGATCGTAGCGGTATCTTCTCCTTCATTATTAGAACATAGCATTCTCGATAGGTCTACATCGGCGATAGTTGGTCTTGGCGCTACATTGATATGTAAAATACCCAAGTCACTTTCTTCAGTAAGCATACAACCGGTTAAGGTATGGGTTAACTGGATATAGAACTGCTCGCCATTAGAGGCCTGATAGCCAAAAGGTACAGCATTCTCTCCGGCTAATGCATCTGCTACGCTAAAGTGGAAGCTTAAGGTATAATCCTCGATCACTCCGTTAGTAGGGGTGTTTTGATCTAATAATGGAACGATAAGTGAAGTATCAAAGTCCCCACCGTTATAATCGTACACTTGCCCGGCTACATCTTCCGGATAGAAAGCTCCGGTAAGTCCGCCGGCATCGTCTGAACATACGGTATATCCAAAGGCTAGGTCGTCGATAGCTTCATTCAAGACCGGTACCGGTTGCACTACCAATTCAAAAGGAACCACCACATAACAGAAGTTCCCGGTGGCATTGCTATCGACACGGGCATAGATCACCTGTACATTGGTAGGTGCGCCGGTTTGATCGACTTCATTGTAACTCGGCTCATTGAGATAAGCGGTTGGCGTACCAATAAGTTCGGCTGCATCTTCATCTTCTGCCGCTTCAAGTGTTTTGTAATAACTGATCGTTACATTTTCTCCCTGACTGATCAATTGACCACTTAAGCTAAGATCGAAAGGGTCTAAAGCGACTCCGTCGTTATCATCATCACAAGCGGTTTGACGTAATACATCAGGATCGGTTGTCGATGGACTTGGTAATGGTAAAACCTGAAGATCGAAACTAACCTCTGCACTACATTGTACTGTGGTTCCCGAAGTATCTTCAACCACCACATAAATGGTTTGTGGGTTGGCTATATTTTCATATCCTTCCGGAGTATCGATCGCAATTCCGTTATTAAGGTCTTCTGCATTGGCATAATAGGTAAACTCGTATTGAGATGGTACTGCCGGCACTCCTCCAAAGATCTCGGTTTCTTTTACAGTAAGATCAAAAAGGGTGCTGCTATAAGGATCATTGTCATAATCATCATCACAGACATTGAGATCGGTTGGGTAGCTTAACGGTGGTAATTCATTTACATTTAAGGTAAAGCTATTGTCCCCATCAAAACCAAAGGTATCGATACAACCGGTAGTGGTGTTCTCTAAACGAACATAAATAGTTTGACCATTGCTCGTATTGGTATAGTTGGTTGGTACCGCAATAGCGTTGACTCCATCAATGGCTTCCTGCTCATTAGTGTGGTAAGTGATCTCTAGATCACTCGCGTCTACATCGCCTAAAATATTGTCTTCATTCTGAGTAAGGTCGAAAGAGGTAAATCCATTCGGGCTTTCATCATCACATACATAGAGATCTTCTAGCTCTAATTGGATCTCCGGTGAAGCTATCTGAATCAACTCTAAAGGACGCACCGTATAACACCCGGTACCATCATTGCCATTAGGACCGGTATTCTCAGCACGTACATAAATGGTTTGATAGATATTGGTGGTACTATAGACATCTGTATTGGTGATCGGATTAGTACCTAAATTTGCGGCATTCTCACTAATATGGAACGTAATGGTCACATTAGGCTCTCCATTTAAAATATTATCGATCTCTGCCTCTAAGTCAAATTCGGTAAACCCATCATTATCACCATCACATTCTTCGATAGCTTCTAATTCTAAAGCTAAACTCGGATTAGGAGTGACCTCTAAAGTTAAGGTGGTATGAGCCGGACACGTATTCTCGCCGATCACACGAACTTCTAAAGTCTGTGCATTAGCAATATTCTGATAATTCTCCGGATCTGCGATCGGGTTATCAGCGGCTAAAGCTGCTGCATTTTCATAGAAGTAAACGCTTAATGATGTATCGTTGTTGGTGATCTCCGGGATCGCTGCTGTAAGATCGAAAAGCCCGATCTCATCATCAGCGGCCAATGCACTATCATCACAAACGCTCAATTTACTCGGATTACTAATAGAAGGATCACTACCTACGTTCAAGCCAAACGAACCGATACGGTAACAACCGGTATCTTCATCTTCGATACGGAACCATACGCTAAGCGGACTTACTCCTGCATTGGAATAAGCACTTGGGTTGCCGATAGGATCTTCTGCATTGGCTGCATCGGCTTCACTCTCGTAATAGCTCACGCTAAAGTCTTCTGCTGATTGAGTTCCATAGATCAACGGAGTGTTTTGGGTCAGGTCAAATATCCCTGTGTTATTCCCATCTTCCCCATCACAGATAAACAGATCTAATGCTCCGTCTTCGGTCTCGACAAAATCCGGTAAAGCAGTAACACTTAAGGTGAGCTCTACATAACGGTAACAACCGGTATTGATATTGGTCGAACGCGCATAGATCACTTGCGTGTTCACCTGGATATTGGTGTAAAGGTTAGGAAGCTCATCATCAGGATCTCCTCCTTCTGCATTAGCCTGCGTGGCATAGAACGTGATCTCTACATCGGCCTCGCCATTGGCGATCTCCTCCTCGTAGGTGCTTAGATCGAATTCTGCAAAACCATCGTTATCATCATCACAGATCACATAAGCCTCCAACTCGTCGGTTGGAGTTGGTGATGGTAATGGGTTCACGATCAAGGTTAAGGTCGTCGTTGCACTACAACCTTGCTCATCGGTAACCTCGGCGATAATGGTTTGTGCATTATCTAGGTCATTGGTATAGTTTTGAGGATCGGCTATAGATACACCATTACTAAAATCTGCCGGAGTAGCATACCAAATAACACTAAGAGAAGTATCTCCACCGGTGATCTCTCCTTCTTTCTCGGTCAGATCAAAAACCACTAGTTCGTCGGTATCACTACCACTTGTTAGATCATCGCAAGACTCAAGCGCTGTAGGTTGTACCGGCTCCGGTAATGGGTGAACGATCAAGGTTAACGGCTCTACACTATAACATCCTGCCGGAGTTACGATGTCTTCTACTCGGATCCATACTTGTTGAGTTGGCGCTTGGCTGAAGTAACCTCCCGGACCGCTAATAGCATTTCCTCCTGCAATAGCATCGGCTTCATTGTTATGGTAAGTGATCTCATAATCAGCAGGGTTCAAGCCGTCTAAAACTTCTTCTTCAACAGAAGTAAGATCAAAATACGTCTGACCATCAGCGGTTGCATCATCACAAGCCTCTAGATCGGCAGGGGTCTCGATCATCGGACGATCGTATACCTGAAGTTCTAAAGTAGTGGTCTGCACACAGCCGTTAAGCTCATCTAAAGCGCGCACATAAACCGTTTGGTTAAAGGCAGAAATGTTTGAATAAGGACTATTGAGTGCATCTACATTATTTTCGGCATCACTTAAGGTTAAGTGATAGCTCACACTTACATCATCATTACCTCCCGTAATCTCTTGATCTTTTGAACTTAGATCGAACAAGGTATAAAAGCCATCGTTATCACTATCACAAGCCATTAAAGGACTTGGATCGAAGATCGCTGCCGATGGGGTCGCTTCGATATCAAAACTCGTGGTTAAAAAGCAATCTTGTGGATTGTATGAGCTTACCTTAACATAAACCGTTTGTGGATTACTGGTATTTTCATAGTTCGTATAATCAGCAATAACCACATCATTATCCAGATCATCCTGACTCGCATAGTAATCTACCGTATAATTAGAAGGACTCTGACCCGCTAAAGCGGCTATGTTGTTCTCCGTTAGATCGAAAAAGGCCGTACCCGGGGTTCCGTTATCACATTCTTGTTGAAGATCAACAGCTCCGATCACCACCGTAGTTACATTCAACTCAAAGCTTGTTAGGTTGTAGCATTCTTCTCGTTCTATATTTTCGATACGTACGAAGATCTCCTGGTCTTCTTCTAAATAGGTATAGTTGGAAGGGTCTGTAATACCTACTTCATTAGCATCGGCTGCTGCTTGGGTTTCGTAATAGGTGATATTAAAATCAGCTAAGGACTGTGCTCCCAATACGATCGGGGTGTTTTGGGTTAGATCGATCACATTGGTGCTTTGACCATTATCACAGATGTAAAGGGGGTTTGGCGTATTAGCGATTCCACTTAGGAAGCTTTGAATTAAAAAGCTGCTCGTCTCATAACAAGAAGGGTCGTTATTGTTTTCTACACGTACAAAGATCGTTTGTGGGTTAGCTGATTGGTTCACATAAGCGTTAGGATTTGTAATCGCTGCTGCCATTCCGGTATCGGCATCGGCCTGACTTTCGTAATAGCTTACCGTATAAGCGGTAGCATCCTGACCGTCTAAAGCAGCTCCATTTAGCTCGGTAAGATCAAAACTTGCACTGCCATTGCTATCTTCATCACACTCCTCGATCACTTCTGCTGTTAAATCGCCGATGTGGATCAAATTCACTTGTATGTTAAAACTACCTGTATTGTAACAATCTGTATTGTTCACATTTTCTATACGTATATAGATCGTTTCTTGCTCGTCAGAAGGCTGATAACCTGTTAAGGGTAAAGGCGAAGTCGCGTCTTCAGCATCTGTAAGGGTTGGGTGATAAGTAATATTAAAAGACGATGCACCTTGACCTCCTAAAATTAATGAAGTATTATCTTGCAAGTCAAAAGAAGCATCTGATAAAAATTCTTCGCATAAATTTAAAACTGAAGGTATAGCTACTATTTCTCCAGATGAAAAAGAAGACACAGAGAAGGAAGTAGTATCATTACAATTAGGACTTCCTTGTCTTTCTACTCTAACATAAACAGTATATTGACCTTCTGTTTGCTGATAATTTACAGGATCTGTTATAGCGTTTTGAGAATTTTCAGCATCTAACTGACTTTCAAAATATTCAACTAAATATTGATCTGGATCTAATCCTGTTAAAAGAACAGATTCATGAATGGTTAAATCAAAACTAGCACCATCAGGACTAGCAACAGGATCATAACAAACATCTAAATCATATTGACCAGTACTTAAATCTTGAATTTCAATTTCTGAAACATTAACTATAAAACTCGTATTTACAGAACATTCTTCAAAATCAGGATTTTTTAGAGTCACGAATAACTCTTGATTCTGAGAAGAAGTATCAAAATCATCAGGAGTTCCTATAGGTGTATCATTATTAAAGTCGGATTCAGAAGCATAAAAAGTATAACTAAAAAAATTAGGATCCTGACTATCATCTAAAAGCGGATCTTTAAATTGGTTTAAATCTAAAGAGCTATCTCCTCCACCTGATATACAATAATCTTGAACTTCAGTAATTTCTGTTACGATAGGTACATCATAAAAAGTTACTTCAATCTCGTCTGTCGAAGAATCTCCATCAATATCAAAAGATTCTAACTGATACAAGCCGGTTTCTGAAACTTCTAAAGTCGGATTTGTTTCTCCGGGAATTAATTCAAATTGTCCTGTACCATCATTAAAAATAGACCATTCATAATCTACGGCTCCAGCTGTTGTACCATTAATAGTGAATGTCTCTCCTGAGCAAAACTCTTGATCATCTCCCAATACAGTATTAACGATAGAACAGTCAGTAGAACCTTGTCCGGAAGTCTGTTGTAAACTTATATAACCCTGATTCTGTGAATAATTAGTTACTAATAAAATATAAATTTCTCCTTCTTGAGCATTAGGAACATTAACATTTTCTATTGCTGCACCAGAAAAACTACAATCAACTGTGTTTTGAGCTGTTAAATTATCACATTGTTCATAATCATCGAAAGGTCCCCATATGATAAAATCGACATCATGACCTTGTCCATTAAAATTAGGACTACTATTTTGCTCTAACGTAAAATTTAAAGTACCAGGATCTTCAATTTGAATATAAAACCAAGAGGGATAGGGTTGACTACCCAAACAACCATAATCAGGGCCGTTTTCAGCACTTGGCTGATCGCTGTTTCCTGGATATGAGTTAGGAAACACTAAAGCATCATTACCGGCACAGAATGGATTTATATCTTCGCATAGAGGTGCAGATTCACCTTCAACCTCAATACTAACAGTATCATTTACTACAGAGACACAACCGTTTTCATCTGTTACCGTTAAAGTGACTTCATAATCACCAGATTGTCCATAAGTGTAACTTAAGTTTTGACCTTGAACTACGGTACCGTCACCAAAATCCCATTCGTAGGTTGCGTTATCACTAATACCATCTGCAAATTCAGCACTTCCAGAAAACGTAATTGAAGCACCAAATTCTACAGAATAAACACCTCCCTGAAATTCAGAAGGGAAAACATTTTCGATAGTTGTTTCTATATATTGACAAGGTGCTGAGCAGCCTGACTCAAAACTCCAACCAAATGCGGAACCAGGAAAAAATGCTCCAGAACCAGTGTAAACAATAGTTAAACAACCTGAATTATTTACCGGTGTAGCTATAACAGTACCCGGATTTTCATTACTTGTATATGAACCTATTAAAGGTGCATTTTCTGAATCTCCATCATAAATAGATAAATCATAAGAATTTATAATATTAAACTCTGTAAAATTTAATTGAATTACAGAATCTGGATCATCTGGACATAAAGTTATAACCTCAGAACCATCTAAAGTATAACCCATATTCACATCTTGATTATCACTAATTGTCGCAGGTGAACATTGTGTTAAATTATCTATTTCTTCAATTCCGTACTCATCTTGCGCAGAAAGAACTATTGAAAAAAATAAAAATGACAGGAGGGGTAAGATTTTTTTCATCATAAAGTGTAAAATCTATTTAATTTCATTTAGGGTGTTCGCAAAATAACAAAAAACTCTCATATTAATTTAACTTTTTATTAAATAAAACACACAAGAGTTATTTATCCTTTGCTATAAAACAAGTACTCATCGAATATTCCTACCTTAAAAATTAATTTTTAACATAATTAATTCTAAATAGTATTTATCGTATTAAACTAAAATTACTTTTGAATGACTTATTTATAGTAGTACCATCGGGTAGAGTTTCTACGTATTTAACTAAAAACCAATAATCGTTGGAAGGCATCGATTTACCGTGATAAGTACCATCCCAACCTCTTGAGTTAGGAGCAATGCTTTTTAAAAGCTTCCCGAAGCGATCAAAAATTAAAATTTCAGCATTTCTATTATTTTGTTGAAAGCCAACAATATTCCAATAATCATTGATTCCATCTTGGTTGGGTGTGAAATATTTAGGATAATCGATAAAAGTTACGGTTTGAAAACTCATCCCACAACCTTCGGTATGTCTACCGGTCACCGTAAATTGCCCACCACCTTCTACGGTAAATGATATCGAGGGATTCGCGTCATCTATCAATTGCCAATTCCCATCACCAATACTAAATTCATACATTCCTATTCCTGAAACATTTGTTATAGTGATTACATGTTCTTCATCGAAATTAAGACTGCTTCTCTCTACCTCAAAACTTGGTGGCGCATCGGTATAAGCATCTAACTCAAAACTGCTTACCGCGTAACAATTTGTAAAAACCTCATCTTCTACTCTCACCCAAATTTCCTGAGGAAAGTTTTGTGTATTTTCAAAATTAGCCGGTGTTGTGATAGCGTTGATTCCGTTTTCTGCTTGAGCTTGCGTAAAATGATATGAAGTTTGATAACCGCCACTAACATTTGCTAACGCGATAGAATCATTTTCAGTTAGATCGAAAATCGCCTTTCCATCCTGGTCACCATCGCATGTATAAAAATCGATTAAATTTTCTCCGACTGAAATTCCTTCAACCAAAATAGTTAAACTTTCATTTTGAGCGGCTGAACACTGAATACTTCCATCGGGATTTTCAACATATGTATTACTTACAGAAATAGTGACCTCTTCATCTACAAACAGATCAAAAATTGCAATTCCTGAGTTATTTAATTGAATTTGCTGTGTACTCCCGCCATCAATTGCATATTCAACGATTGCATTTGCAGAACCTGAAAATTGTATTTCTACATCTCTTGGGGCACAAATAGGGTTTTCTGAAGCCTCGATCTGGATATTATCAATTTGGTTGATAATTAAATTAAACTCTGTCACATTTGTACATTGTGTAGAATTACTAGTGACTTTTGCATAAATGGTTTTTACACTTTGTGTGGAAGTGTAATTATTGGGCAAAGCGTTTAAATTATCGGTCGCATTGGCTAAAGTTTCATAAAAATCTACTTCATTATTGCTTAAATCTGAATTGATCGAACTTCGTAAATTCCCTAAATTAAACTGCGCGCTACCGGTGTCGCTACATTCTTCTAGATCCTGAATCATATTTGCAGTTGGTGGTTCTGGGAAAGCTCCTGTTCCTTGCGCGGCAGAACCTGTCCAATTCAGTTCAAAACCTCCATTACCTACGGGTCTATCTACAACAATGTAATACGATTCACCACTAAGAACATTTATCCATTCTACATAACTATCTCCATCTGCTCCCGGACCTTCAAAAGCTTCTGAACTTACGCTGCCCATTCCTGTATGGTTATTTGTCTGACCTGCAGCAATAGGATTGGTCGTTGAACAGCGAATGGGCGAAGTTAAACTCGAGCAATCTTCATTTGGGCCATAGATCCAGAAATCGTAATCGACTGAAATATCGGTATTATCGGGAATTAAATCGAAACCTAAAGTTCCGTTTTGAACGATATCAACTCTAATCCATATAGAGTTATGTTCTTCACTTGCACAACCAGAAACCTCTTGAACTCCGGCACCACTTGCATTAGAACTAAAACTACTGTTACCACAAATCACAATTGCATTTACACAATCGTTGGGTTGCTGCGCAAATAATTGAACACTAGAAAAAATTAATATAATTAAGGAAAATAAGTATTTCATAAGAGGTGTAAACGAAATAGTCAGCCTTAAAAAGACTGACTATTTATAATGCTTTACAAATCTAACAACTTATTATCATTTTTTCACAATAATAAACTCCGATCTTCTATTTTGCGCATCTTCATCTTCGGTACAATTAGCCCCGCAATCTATTTTAGGTTCGGTGCTTCCCATTCCTTGTCCGCTTAACCTGTCTTTTGAAATTCCTTTTGAAATTAGATATTGTACGGTCGATTGTGCACGCTCATTAGAAAGTTTTTTATTGTAAGACGCACTTCCTTTAGAGTCGGTATGCGATTTTACCATAATATTCATTTCAGGATATTTTTGCATCACACGTACCAATTTATCTAATTCTTTTGCGCCTTGTTGTGTGATGAAACTCTTATCGAATTCAAAATAAATATTATCGAGTTTCACTTCGGTTTCTGTAATTTCTACTTCTTCCGGAGTTAAAAGAATCTCTTTTTTATTCACACCATCTACCGGTTGAGCAATGGTGACCATTTTTGTCTCGTAACCCGGATTCGAAATTTCTAATTGATAGGATTGCTCACAAGAAACTTCAAAACTTACTTCACCTTTTTCATTCGTTTGGGTTGAAATAATTTTGTTGCCTTGCTCGTCTAAGATTGCTACCTCAGCATTTGCGATGATCGCTTGCGTTTCTTCATCTTTAATTAGGTTGAGTAATTCTGCTTTACAAATACCTTCAGCAATATATAATTGATCGATCCCATCACGGTTAGAAGCGAAATAACCATTTTTATTGTCTAGATCCATACTGAACGAAAAATCATCTTTTTCAGTATTAATTGGCGTTCCCATATTCTCCGCTTTCTCTCCGTTTTCAAGATCAAAACTAAATACATCAAAACCGCCTAAACCTTGTTTTCCGTTAGTAGAAAAATACAATACGTTTTCTCTTACAGAAGGAAAACCTTCTTTGGCAGGCGTGTTTATTTTATCGCCTAAATTCACTGGTTTCCCAAGAGAATTTTCAGAAAATGAAACTTTCCATAAATCGGTATCTCCTAAACCGCCCGGCATATCTGAAGCAAAATATAATGTCTTTCCGTCATCACTCAACGCCGGATGCGTCACCGAATATTCTGAACTGTTGATCGAAAGTGGTTTGATGTACTTCCACTCACCATTAACTTTCTTAGCTAAATACAATCCCTGCTGTGCAATTTTTGTTCTTCCTTTTCCTTTTTTAAACAAACCTTCTTCGTGACCGTCTTTAGAAAAAACCATAAGATTACCATCTTTACTAATGGATACCGGACCGTCATGATGATTGGTATTTAAATTTTCTATAGGTTCTGGTTCTGCTTTGCCGTTTTGGTCGACTTTAAAAATATCTAAAAAGGGTTGGTTAGACCATTTGTCTTTTTTGTTACTTTTATTTCTTGTACTTACAAAATAAAGTGTATTCCCTACGGAAATAGGTCCGAAATCGGTAAATTCTTTACTGCTGTACGGAAGTTTTTCTACCGTAAATTTTGCTTCGTCTGAAGATAACTTCGGAATATAATTTGGGTTTTCTAAATGTATAATGGCACGCGGATCTTTAGGTTCCATCTTTGCAAAAACATCGAGTTGCTTATTGGCTTCTTCGTATTTTCCTTGCGATTTTAAAGTTTGTGCATAATTATAATACGTTTCTGCATCTTGCTTTTTCTGCACGGCTTTACTATACCATTTTGAAGCTTCCTGAATATTGAAGATCTTGTAATAACTATCGCCTAATTGTTTATAGACATAAGTATTAGCCTTGCCTTTATCTACCAATTCTAAATATTCATCGATCGCATCTACATAGCGGTAATTAGCAAATAGCTCGTCGGCTTCTTCGGTGTTTTTATTTTGAGCAAATAGAAAACCACTTGCTAAAAAGCTTCCTAAGATCAAGTATTTTTTAATCATAATTCTCGTTGGGTTTAAGGATAAAGCTTACAATTTATGAAAGTTTTTTAAGATAATTTGGTTTGAAAGAAAAATCGGCTATCCATCCAAATTTTCATTAGTATTATAAATTCTTTACGATCCTTTCTATTTGATACCCTTTATCAGTATAGATTTTTAAAAAATAAACACCATTTTCTATAGAAGATAAATCTGTTTGAAATTGTAGAGCTTCTGTCGTATCCTTAGTAAATCTTAAAATATGTGAAAATTTATTTTAAAAAGTTAGTTAAGTAATATCGATTATTCTTTTATTATTTTCTTTATTTCTCTTTGTTTCCCAGATTGTATTTCTATAAAATAAATACCAGAACTTAATGAAGAAATATCAATCATTTGACCGTTGGCAGTAGAGGTGTTATCTAATGACACGTCAGCTTTTTGCCCTAATACGTTATAAATATTAATGCTATTAATAAAGCTTTCAGATTCAATATGTATTCTACCTTGCGTGGGATTTGGCCATAATTTAATAGCTAATTTTTCACTTTCAGCTACCGTTAGAATTGGATCACTACAGCTCACACCATCTTTACCTAGTTGAGCGATAAAAAAATCGCTGGGGTGTGTTACTTTCTTATCTAATTGAGGTACAACCGAATGATTGTCAAATATATGTGAACTTTTCATATAGCCTCCAACAAGGATATTTCCTAATTTATCGGTAGTTATTGCTGTGATTTCATCAGTTTCTCCGTAGCCAGCTCCCATAATATCATGTATTTTTATAGCATCTCCTGTATTCTTATCTAATTGAATGACCACGGGATCTTGACCATGTCCCGAAGGCCTAGTAAAATATGCATTACCCCAATAATGGCCACCACCACCAAGGGTACAATAGCCTTGACCTAAAAAAACACCATCTTCATTTACAGCTAAACTTTCTCCCTCTGCACAAGAACCATCTGAATAGCTTACCCAAATACCTTGACCATTAGTCGCGTTTAATTTCATGCAAAATGTTTCTTTTAAATAGCCACCAAAAGTTAAACCCGCAAAACTAGGATACCCAGCAATTTGACCATTTTCTAACAATGCTGCAAAATAGCCGGTAATATAAATATCACCATTTTTATCTATTACAATATCCCGTATCGTTCCACCCCAATCTTCTGAAAACTCTTGCCACCATTCTGCATTACCAGCTGTAGAATTAAAAGCAGCAACAAAATAAGCACCGGTAATTTCTGTATTATTAATAATTGCGGGATGATAAAGATCGTCTCCAAATCTCGAAGATACTGCAAGGTAATATGTATTACTTGCTTTGTTATAGTTAAAGTCTATTTTTGAAGTTGTACGCATACCAATATGGTTGTCCATATCTATGTTTAATCGCACATAGCCCAAAAAATTACCATCTTTATCATATTTAATTACTCCTACATCTCCTACCTGAGAATTAGAAACCGAAAGATAATTATCTTCGGCAGTGATCGCTCCATTCTCTAAAGTAGACCCAGGGTCTAAAATAACCATCCAGTGTACGGTACCATCTTCCTCTACAAAAATCTCTCCGCTACTGGCATAACCCCAATCAGGATTTGAATCAAAAGGCTGAGGTTCCCTTAGCCATTCATAATTTCCTATCGAGTCATATTTAATAAGAAAAATATTCTTATCGGGAGTTAGTGTATTTCGAATAGTATCTTGATCATAATGTAAAGGAACACTACCTGTTGGTGAAGATGAAATGTTCCAAGAATTACCAGCGACATATACTCCTCCTAGGCTATCTACCCCCATACCATAAGCATAAACATCTCCTGAGCCTCCAATTGTCTTTTGCCATCGAAAATCCCCTTGGCAATTGGTAGATACTAAATATGTGTCTCTTTTCTTCTGATAACTATATACATCAGTAGATTCACTATAATCATTGATTACAATAGTATCATTCGGCACGTTTCCAAACGTAGGGATAGAACCTTGTAAATTCTCTCCCCCAATTTGACTTAAAAAATAATAATTATTATTGCGATCTACATCTATACTATGAACGCGTTGAGTATTATCTTTAGAATTAGATGAAATTACTCGACCTCCGCCACCTCTCTTTGCCCACGACCATTCATAAGTATTTTGTTGAGCATAAATAGTGGTAGATAAAACACTGGATATTAAAAAAACAAAATAAAGTAAAGATTTTCTCATAAGATGTTAGTTAGTTAATTATATTCTAAACAGTTAACAAACGAAATCAAATTTTTCCTACTTCGTTAACATAAATAAAATAACGCCTCAATATAATTAAAAATTTTTATTAAATCTTCTAAGTAATCTAAACTTTATAGATAAGCCTAAATATTTCAGTAATACCACTTCAATAATTACTAAGTTTGCATAAAATTCATATAGAATGAAGCCTATTCATATTCTTTTACTTATCGGTTTATACTTTGCGGTGCTTATGCTTATCTCTTACTTTACCGGTAAAAATGATAGCAACGATGCTTTTTTTAAAGCTGAAGGAAAATCACCTTGGTATGTGGTAGCTTTCGGGATGGTGGGCGCTTCACTCTCCGGAGTAACTTTTATCTCGGTTCCCGGTTGGGTTCGCGACGCAGAGTTTAGCTATATGCAAGTCGTGATGGGTTATTTATTTGGCTATTTTGTAATTGCTTTTGTATTGCTTCCTATTTATTATAGCTTGAATGTTACTTCAATCTATCAATACCTAAAAGAACGTTTTGGCAATGTAAGCTACAAAACCGGAGCTTTCTTTTTCTTCATTTCTAGGGTTTTGGGCGCTTCTTTCCGTTTATTTTTAGTAGCGACCGTTTTACAATATTTTGTTTTCGATGCGTGGAATATTCCGTATTGGGTAACCGTAGTGATTTCAATTTTATTGATTTGGATTTATACTTCACGTGGCGGAATTAAAACTATTGTTTGGACAGACACGCTGCAAACTCTTTTTATGCTGGGTTCGGTAATTATTGCCATCTTTTTTATTGCTGAAGAATTGCAGTGGAGTTTCAACGACTTTTTTACCGCTCCAGAATTAGATCGTTACACCAGCACTTTTCACTTTGAAAGTATTCTCGACAAGAATTATTTCTTCAAAGCGTTCTTCGGCGGAATGTTCATTACCATTTGTATGACGGGTCTCGATCAAGATATGATGCAGAAAAACCTCACTTGTAAAACCTTAAGCGATGCGAAGAAAAATGTACTCTCGTATAGTTTCGTGTTTATTCCCGTGAATATTTTATTCTTATTTTTAGGAGCTTTACTTTTTATTTACGCCGATCAGCAAGGAATTGGTGTTCCGGTGTTAGACGGAAAAGAAAAAACAGATCTTCTCTTCCCGGAAATTGCGCTTAACGGAAATATGGGACTTGGACTTGGCGTTATTTTTCTTCTAGGCTTAATTGCGGCAGCTTATTCTAGTGCCGACAGTGCATTAACTTCACTTACCACCAGTTTTTGTGTTGACTTTTTAGATATCGAAAAGAAAGATGCTTCCTTACAAAAAGGACTTAGAAAACGCATTCATATACTCATTAGTCTTTTATTAGTCGTTGTAATTATTTCATTTAAATATTTACTAGACACGAGCGTTATAGATACATTGCTGACTGCTGCAAGCTATACTTACGGACCTTTACTTGGTTTATTTAGCTTCGGAATTTTTACCAAATGGAAAATTAAAGATCAATTGGTTTGGTTAGTCGCAATTGTTTCAGTAATCATCACCGCAATTCTAGGTAATTTACCTGCTGAATATCTTGGCGGTTACCATTTTAATTATGAACTATTAATCGTTAACGGACTTATTACTTTCTTAGGTTTAGTATTGATTCGTCGAAAGCAAGACTAACGTACAAGCTACTTCAACTTCAATACCATTATTGCGAAGCATTTTATAAAAATCTGGATTTTCGGTACCGGGATTAAAAATCACGCGACGCGGCTGTAAGCCAATTATATAGTCGTAATAATCTACTTGACGTTTTGGGTTTACATAAAGTGTAACCGTATCTATATTTTTAAAATCTTTAAGAGAAGTTTCTATGCTCACGTCTTCAACTTCACCTGCTCTCAGCCCAATTGCTCTGGTAGGTTGATTATTATCACGTAGTCTTTTGATCGCAATATTCGAATATCGATTAGGCTTTAAAGAAGCGCCGATCACTAAAGTTTCATTTTTTTTAGACATAGTTGCAACATCGTTTAATTTGGTTCGTCATTAAGATAGAAAGAAGCAATGAAGGCGAGAAAAGTTTAACCAAATTTTCATAGTTGAGGAAAATAAAATTATTTGGTTAATAGAAAACCCGTCGAAAAATTGACGGGTTTTTAAAATATTAAGCATTGATTACCAAATTGTTAAAATATGTTAATCCATGCAACTTTTTGAAATAATTTTCGTCTATTAAAGTAGTGAGTGTTAGTTATAATTTGTTTGAATTAGCCTTTAAAAAATCTATAAACTAACAAATGTGTTTAAATACGCCCCTTGAGCAAAAGTTCAAGGGGTTCTTTTTTTACCAATTAATTACTGCGCTTGCCCAAGTAAAACCACTACCAAAAGCTGCCAATACCACGTGATCTCCTTCTTTGATCTTACCTTGTTCCCAAGCTTCTGTTAAAGCAATCGGGATCGATGCTGCTGTTGTATTTCCGTATTTCTGAATATTATTGAATACTTGATCGTCATTCAGTTTAAATTTTTGCTGAATGAATTGCGAAATTCTCAAATTAGCTTGATGCGGAATTAACATATCGATATCTGAAACTTCTAATCCGTTTTCCTGTAAACCTTCCATAATCACTTCAGAAAAACGTTGCACTGCGTTTTTAAATACATATTGACCATTCATATAAGGATAATACGGAATATCTTCTTGCGGATTTTCTTCAATAATCTCCGGAACCCAATGCATCGTGCTCGGTCCTTTTAAAGAAAGTTCTAAAGCATGTTTTCCTTCAGAATGTAAATGCGTAGATAAAATTCCTTGTCCGTTATGGTCGCTTCTTGTTAAAACCGCAGCTCCTGCTCCATCGCCAAAAATCACTGAAACGCTGCGACCGCGAGTTGTCATATCTAAACCTCCGGAATGATTTTCACTCCCGATTAACAACACGTTTTTATACATTCCTGTTTTAATGAATTGATCGGCAACCGAAAGTCCGTAAATAAAACCGCTACATTGGTTTCTCACGTCTAAAGCCGGACAGGTTTTAATGTCTAACATTTCTTGCACTTGCACGCCACAACCCGGAAAGTAATAATCGGGACTCAGCGTTGCAAACACAATTAAATCGATTTCATCTTTATCGATGCCGGCACGTTCTAATGCAATTTTAGCGGCTTTTACCCCCATAATTGCGGTAGAATTTCCGTCGCCTTTTTTAATATGTCGTCGTTCTTTAATACCGGTACGTTCGGTGATCCATTCGTCGTTGGTTTCCATCTTTTTAGAAAGATCGTCGTTGGTCACCACATTTTCTGGGACGTAATAGCCTAATCCGGCAATTTTTGATTGATATAACATTCGTATTTCTTTTTAATTTTTTTGAAACAAAAATAGAAGAATCTTAAAATTCAACCCAAGCAATATACATATTATTAAAATTGATAGGAAAAATAGCCTTTAGTTATTGTATGCGCGCATAGGAATTAGGAATTAGGAATTAGGAATTAGGAGTTAGGAGTTAGGAGTTAGGAGTTAGGAGTTAGGAGTTAGGAGTTAGGAGTTAGGAGTTAGGAGTTAGGA
>NZ_AUHX01000014.1:17598-70833 GCF_000423405.1 Mesonia mobilis DSM 19841
TTAGGAGTTAGGAGTTAGGAGTTAGGAGTTAGGAGTTAGGAGTTAGGAGTTAGGAGTTAGGAGTTAGGAGTTAGGAAGATTTTATTTTTTAGATTCAATGCAAAGTTTTCAAATTAAAACTTTTGAAAAGTTATCCTCCATTCTTCGCAGGATGTGATTCCGGATCAAGTCCGGAATGACGGAAGAGAAAATAATTCTAAATTCAGTTTTTTAAGTTTACATCACAAGTTGAAAAATAGCAATTGAAAAATTTTCATTAACTTCAATGAAAATTTTATTTATGGAATTAATTAAACCTGAAGTCGGATTAATATTGTGGCAAACTTTTTTAGTTATTTTATATTTAGGTATAATCGTTTCTCTCTTCTATCTATTTAAACTCATTTATAAAAAAATGAAAAAAGAAAACTAGACTTTCATTATCTGTGATGTGATTCCGGAGCAAGTCCGGAATTACGAAACGCGAACAGTTTCAACTTCTATTTCAACTTCAACAAAAAAAGCAAGCTTTATTACTAAGACCTGCTTTTCTCAATCAAATTATGAACGCTATTTAATCGATATATTTCTTAAAATTATTGATCTTCACTTCTGCTTTTAAATCGTGAAGCAAATTATATAATCCGAAAAAGGTTCTATTAATGTAAAGAAAATGTTTACTTCCGCGGTTACCATTCATTTTTCGAAGCTCGGTGTCTTTACTATACTTTTCACTTAGTTCAGTGATTTTACTCCAAAAACTTTCATCTGAAAAATCGAAAGTCTCCCCGTGAAACGGACTCGTAAATAAGCTTAACATCTCGTAGAAAAGATTCGAAAAATAATCGATTTCTTTTTCGGTATCGTCGGGTCTGAGAATTTCTAATTCAGAAAGTTTTGCCAAGAAAAATTTTCGATTGTTTATATTTTCCGGTACCGCCAATTCGAAATAAGGTTTGTAAAACTCTTCCGGTACTTTTTTAATACATCCAAAATCGATGGCTATTAAATTTCTATCTTTATCAATCAAGAAATTACCGGGATGCGGATCGGCGTGAACGGCTTTTAACTCGTGCATTTGAAACATATAAAAATCCCATAAAGCTTGCCCAAGTTGGTCGCCTTCTTCTTTACTAAAATCTTTCTTTACAAAATCGCTTAAATGCTCACCTTGCATCCAATCCATGGTGATAATGCGTTCGCTCGAAAGTTCTTCGTAATACTTCGGAAAGCGTAAATGCTCAATTTTCGAACAAGCTTCAGAAATAAATTTACTTTGCTCGACTTCCAATTTATAATCGGTTTCTTCGAGCAACTTTCCTTCTACTTCTTTAAAATATTTTTCAGAATCTTTTCCCTGTAAATTGAACATTTTGATCGCTACAGGTTTTACCATTGCCAAATCTGAACTAATGCTATCGGCCACACCGGGATATTGAATTTTCACAGCAAGTTTTTTCCCATCTTTTGTCGCTTGGTGTACTTGACCGATACTCGCGGCATTTACAGAGTTTGGCGTAAAAGTATCGTACAAATCTTCTGGATACGCATCTTGGTAATTTTTAAAAGTTTTTCTTACTAAAGGCGCCGAAAGTGGCGGAACGCTAAATTGCGCCAAGCTAAATTTTTCTACATAAGCGCTTGGCAGCAAACTCTTTTCCATCGAGAGCATTTGCGCAACTT
This sequence comes from Mesonia mobilis DSM 19841, assembly GCF_000423405.1. Lineage (GTDB taxonomy): Bacteria > Bacteroidota > Bacteroidia > Flavobacteriales > Flavobacteriaceae > Mesonia > Mesonia mobilis. The sequence goes on from NZ_AUHX01000014.1 coordinate 19,261, forward strand.
TTAGCGCGCTTCCCTTTAGGTTTTTGAGACCGTCGTAAATATCTTCAGCATTATCTTTATCGAGCTCGTCGCGCGTAAGTTCTTTATTGAAGGCTTTTTTACCGTAATATTTAAGGTAGTTCCCTCCTATTTTTACGCCGGTTTTTACCAGCTCAGAAGTTCGCCCAATTTTACCCGTGGGTATTTTGTCTATCGATTTCATTACGCCATCTTTTCTTTAAATAAAAACTTTCCGAAATCGAGTACACGTTCCAAAGGTGTGTTGTCGAACACATCAAAAACGGTATTGACAGACTTTTCTATCGCTACATCGGTTTTTTCAAATTGAGGAGAATTATCATCCATCCAAAATTTCAGTAGAAATAAGGTTTGCAACCAAGCTGCTTCAGAAAAAATTCGCTCGTTACGTTGAAATAATTTTACGTTTTTCTCTTTATTATCGTCTTCAATCAAGCCTTTTGCAAAACCAACTACTTTTTTGCGAAGACCTTTTAACTGACTCAAATTTTTCAGTGGCTCGCGATGTTCTTTCAACGTAAATAACACATAACTTCTATTGGCAGTTAGCATTTCGAAAAAGGTAAAGTAAAACGTAAGTAACTTTTCTCTGCTTTCAAACTGCTCAACTTCCGGAGATTTATGCATTAGATCGACACTTTTTTGGTAAAAAGTAGTCCAGATTTCCTCTTGTAAACCTTCAAAACTTCCGAAGAACTGATAAAATTCTTCCTCGGTCATTTTATTTTCTTTACAAAATTTATAAACCGTTTTTGGAGTCGTTTCATTTTCTAAAACATAATCCATATAGAGAGAGATCACTCGCTCTTTAGTTAATTTTACGGTAGATTTTTTAGTTGTTGTTGTTTTCTTCGTTGTCGCCATAATTCAATTCTTTCTTCAAATTTACAACTTTGTTTAATTTATTGATTAAAAACTTAAACAAAATATTTGTTAAATAATTCTACTGAATATAGAGCAACTTTCATTCCTATTTCAATATTTAAGTAACTGAATTTCAAAATACTTCTATTAAAATTTCTCGAATTATTTTCCTGCAAGGTTTTGGAAACCTTGTAGGTATTTAATCATCAGTCATAAAGATCTACAAGGCTAAAAGAGAACTAAAGGAAAGGTTACTCTTAAGTATTTATTTTTAAATAAATTCTGATTCAGATTAAAAATCACCCTTCCGACTTATTACGCTATCGCTTCATAAGCCACCTTCCCTCGAAAGGGAAGGAACTTTTTGCTTTATAGTTCATTAAACCTTCACTAATAACTCTCACCAAATGACAATCTATTCTTAATCGCTGTCAGTTTGTCATTTTCTGTTTAATGGTATTTTTTTTGACTTTCTGTAAGCCAACAACTATTAATAAAATTTACAATAGATATGGCAACAGGAAAGATTAATGTTTCGGTAGAAAATATTTTCCCGCTGATAAAGAAGTTTCTTTACAGCGACCACGAGATTTTCTTAAGAGAGTTAATTTCTAACGCTACCGATGCGACTTTAAAATTAAAACACCTTACTAGTATTGGTGAAGCTTCTGTAGAATACGGTAATCCCGTGATCGAAGTAAAAGCAGATAAAGACAAACAAACCCTTCATATTATTGACCAAGGAATTGGGATGACCAAAGAAGAGGTTGAAAAATATATTAATGAAGTTGCTTTTTCTGGTGCGGAAGAATTTCTAGAAAAATATAAAGATTCTGCAAAAGATAGCGGAATTATCGGTCATTTTGGTCTTGGTTTCTACTCGGCGTTTATGGTCGCCAATAAGGTTGAAATTATTACCAAATCTTACAAAGATGAACCGGCAGCACACTGGATTTGTGAAGGTACGACCGATTTTTCTTTAGAAGAAGCAGACAAAACAGAAAGAGGTACAGAAATTATTCTTCACATAAATGATGATGAAAAAGAGTTTTTAGAAGACAACAGAATTTCTGAACTACTTACGAAGTACAACAAATTTATGCCGATACCAATTAAATTTGGTACCAAAGAAAAAGAACTTCCTAAGGCAGAAGACGCTCCGGAAGATGAAGAGGCAAAAAAAGTTACGGTTGATAATATCATCAACAATCCAGAGCCGGCTTGGACGAAGCAACCTACCGATCTAGAAGAAGAAGATTACAAAAACTTCTATCGTGAGTTGTACCCAATGCAATTTGAAGAGCCATTATTCCACATTCATTTAAATGTAGATTATCCGTTTAACTTGACCGGTATTTTATACTTCCCGAAGTTGAGCAACGATATGGCGATGCAAAAAGATAAAATTCAGTTATACCAAAACCAAGTTTTCGTAACCGATAATGTAGAAGGTATTGTTCCTGAATTTTTAACGATGCTGAAAGGAGTTATCGATTCACCGGATATCCCATTAAACGTTTCTCGTTCTTACTTACAAGCCGATGGAGCGGTAAAGAAAATTTCAAGTTACATTACGCGTAAAGTTGCCGATAAATTAAAATCTTTATTCAATAACAATCGTGAAGATTTCGAAAAGAAATGGGACGATATTAAAGTAGTGATCGAATACGGAATGCTTACCGAAGATAAATTCTTTGAAAAAGCTCAGAAGTTTACGCTTTACCCAACCGTTGATGGAGAATATTTCACTTACGAAGAATTAGAAGAAAAAATTAAAGACAACCAAACCGATAAAGATGGGAAAATGGTGATTCTTTATGCTTCTAACAAAGATGAACAACACAGTTATATTTCTGCTGCAAAAGAAAAAGGTTATCAAGTATTGTTATTAGATACGCCAATCGTTCCGCATTTAATTCAGAAATTAGAAAGCTCTAAAGAAAATATCTCTTTTGTTCGTGTAGATAGCGATCACGTAGATAATTTAATAAAGAAAGATGAAGATAAAACTTCTAAACTTTCTGAAGAAGAGCAAGAAAAATTAAAAGCCGATTTTGAAAAAGTTGTTCCTAAAGAAAAGTACACTGTACAATTAGAAGCGATGGATAGTAATGCGGCTCCGCTAATTATTACCCAACCTGAGTTTATGCGTCGTATGAAAGAAATGCAACAAACCGGTGGTGGCGGTATGTTTGGTATGGGTAATATGCCAGAAATGTATAATCTTGTAGTCAATACCAACAACGATTTGATCTCGAGTTTAGTAGGCAAAGAAGAAGCTGAACAAGAACGCATCATTAAACAATCGTTAGACTTAGCTCGACTTTCTCAAAACCTATTGAAAGGTGAAGAGTTAACCAACTTTGTAAAACGAAGCTTTGAGATGATTAAATAAGGTTTTAAATCGTTGAAATCATAAAAACCGCCTTAGATACCTAAGGCGGTTTTTTTATATTTGTGAAAACCTAAATACTTATGCAAAGTTTTACAGCAACTTATACTGAGGATGCATATATTATCAGCAATCAATATTCTGAAGAAATCGGTAAGCTAAAAATTGTAAACGATAATGAAATAAGATTTTCCTCTCTCGATGAGAATTACCAATTCAAACTTAGCAAAAATAAGGTTGAAGTTTTAAAAAATGAAAAAAAGATAGATGATTTTGAAAGATCTAAACCCTTTATGAATTTTAAATCTAATATTTCCAATTTTAAAATTAGAGGAATTTCCAGTTGGGAAGGAGGAACAAAATTAGTTGACGAAAACAATAAATTTTTGGTAAAACTTAATAATAAAAGTGCTTGGATAGATAAAGGTATTTACGAATTTAAAACTTTTACAGAAGTTAAACCTCACCAACTCGCATTGATGCTTCATCTGCATATTCAAGGCTCAAAAGTAAAAACCATTGTCGGAATAGCTTTATCTACAGTTATAGGAGCTATTTTTTTCAACCTTTTAAAATAAAACGAAAAATTTATGAAAAACCTTTACCTCCTACTCTTTGTTTTAGCTTTCATCAGCTGCAAAAATGAACCTAAAAATACTTCCGAAGAAATCGAAAAAACTTCAACAGAAGAAAAAGAAGTAAATCCTGCACTCAATTTAGCTGAAACGATTTCAACTACACATCATCAACAAGATTTTTTTAATAATGAAGCAGTTGCATTCGATATCGCTATTAATTTTGGTGGGAAAGAACGTTTAAAAGGAAGAGTAACAATGCTCACCAATTCAACCAAAATTAAAATTGAAAAAGAAGATGGCACGACCTTAATTTTTAATGGCGAAGAAGTTTTTTTATATCCTGAAGAAAATAATTACGACGGCGCTTGTTTCGATATGTTTACTTGGTCTTACTTTTTTGCGATGCCTTTTAAACTAACCGATGAAGGCACTAAATGGCAAGAAAAAAAAGATTTGAAATTAGATAGCACAGCTTATCATTCTGCTAAACTTACTTTTGAAAATAATGTAGGTGATGCGCCCGACGATTGGTATGTAATTTATGCAGATAAAAGAACACATTTGCTCAAAGCAGCGGCATATATTGTAACCTTTGGTAAAGATATAGCCACGGCAGAAGAAAATCCGCATGCCATTGTTTACGATCGTTATTTCACGGTAAAAAGTGTTCCCGTTGCCAAATACTGGAAATTTTATAATTGGAATGAAGAACAAGGCATTTACGGCGAACCGATTGGCGATGCAGAAATTTCTAAACTCAATTATTTATCGGCAGATCAAGCCAATTTCGACGTGCCGGAAAATGCTATAAAAATCGGGCGATAAATTTATCTTAAACCCTGTAAATAGCTATTGTAAAGAACAATTATACTTTTATCTTTGCAGCTTTAAAACAAAATCAATGATCAACGTAACTTTGCCTGACGGCAGTATTAAAGAATTTGAAAGCGGCACAACTGTACTTGATGTCGCCAAAAGTATTAGCGAAGGTTTAGCCAGAAATGTAATTTCTGCAAAATATAACGGTACGACCGTAGAGACAAAAACCAAGCTAACCACCGATGGTTCTTTAGTACTTTTTACCTGGAGAGATGATGAAGGTAAAAAAGCGTTTTGGCATAGTACTTCTCACGTGATGGCGCAAGCGATTCAAGACTTGTATCCGGGTGCAAAATTAACTATTGGTCCGGCGATCGATAATGGTTTTTATTACGATGTAGATTTTGGAGAGCATAAAGTTTCTGAAAACGACTTCAAGAAAATTGAAGATAAAATGTTAGAGATCGCACGTGGTAAACACGAGTTTAAGATGCGTGAAGTTTCTAAACAGGAGGCTTTAGATTTCTATAAAAAAGAAAACAATCCGTTTAAGATTGAATTAATTGAAAATCTTACCGACGGAGATATTACTTTTTGCGATCACGATACGTTTACCGATCTATGTCGTGGTGGCCACATTCCAAACACCGGAATCATAAAAGCGGTAAAATTAATGAACATTGCCGGAGCCTATTGGCGCGGTGATGAGCATAACCCACAATTAACTCGTGTTTACGGAGTATCGTTCCCGAAGCAAAAAGAATTAAAAGAATATTTAGAACTTTTAGAAGAAGCAAAAAAACGTGATCACCGTAAATTAGGGAAAGAGTTACAATTATTTACGTTCTCTCAAAAAGTAGGTCAAGGTTTACCACTTTGGTTACCAAAAGGAGCCGCTTTACGTGAGCGTTTAGAAAACTTCTTGAAAAAAGCACAACAAAAAGCCGGTTACGAGCAAGTAGTTTCTCCACACATTGGTCAGAAAGAATTGTACGTAACTTCCGGTCACTACGCAAAATATGGTGAAGACAGCTTTCAGCCTATAAAAACACCGAGTGAAGACGAAGAGTTTTTATTAAAACCGATGAACTGCCCTCACCACTGTGAAATTTTTAATTCACAATCGTGGAGTTACCGTGATTTACCAAAACGTTTTGCCGAATTTGGTACAGTGTATCGTTACGAGCAAAGCGGTGAGTTACACGGTTTAACTCGTGTAAGAGGCTTTACACAAGATGATGCGCATATTTTCTGTACGCCAGATCAATTAGATGAAGAATTTAAGAAAGTGATCGATTTGGTACTGTACGTTTTTGGTTCATTAGGTTTCGAAAACTTTACGGCTCAAGTTTCATTAAGAGATCCTGAGAATAAAGAAAAATATATCGGTGAAGAAGAAAATTGGGTAAAAGCAGAAAATGCAATTATCAATGCTGCCAAAGAAAAAGGTTTAAACTATGTCATCGAGACAGGTGAAGCTGCCTTTTACGGCCCTAAGTTAGACTTTATGGTTAAAGATGCCTTAGGAAGAAGCTGGCAGTTAGGTACCATTCAGGTAGATTATAATTTACCGGAGCGTTTCGATTTAACTTACAAAGGTAGTGACAACGATCTTCACCGCCCGGTCATGATTCACCGAGCACCATTTGGAAGTATGGAGCGTTTTGTCGCTATTTTATTAGAACATACCGGTGGTAATTTTCCATTATGGCTCATGCCAGAACAAGCTATCGTTCTGTCTTTGAGTGAGAAATATGAAAATTATACCAAAAAAGTTTTAAATTTGTTAGAAAATCACGAAATTCGCGGCCTTGCTGATAATCGCAGCGAGACCATGGGTAAAAAGATCCGTGAGGCAGAAATGAATAAATTGCCGTATATGCTAATAGTTGGTGAACAAGAAGAGAAAGACGGCACGGTTTCTGTACGTAAACACGGTGGAGAGGATTTAGGAGCAATGACAGTTGAGCAGTTTGCTGAATTGATCAATGCAGAAGTAAATTCATCTCTAAAATCATTTGAAGTTTAATTTAAAATTATATAGTCATAGCAATACGTAGAAAAAAATCGAGAGGTCCGTTAAGACAAATTAAGGAAGATCCGCATAGAATTAATGATAAAATTCGTGCGAAAGAAGTTCGTTTAGTAGGTGATAACGTCGAAATGGATGTTTACCCTATTAAGAAAGCTCTTGCCATCGCTGAAGAACTTGGGTTAGATTTGGTAGAAATTTCACCAAACGCAAACCCTCCTGTTGTAAAGGCAATGGAGTACAAGAAGTTTCTTTACGAGCAAAAGAAGAGAGAAAAAGCCATCAAAGCCAAAGCTACTAAGGTAGTGATTAAAGAAATTCGTTTTGGTCCTAATACAGACGATCACGATTACGAATTCAAAAAGAATCACGCACAAAAATTCTTAGAAGAAGGCGCTAAACTTAAGGCTTACGTTTTCTTTAAAGGGCGTTCTATTGTATTTAAAGATAAAGGTGAAATTTTATTACTTCGTCTTGCTCAAGATTTAGAAGAGTTTGGTAAAGTAGAGCAAATGCCTAAGTTAGAAGGAAAGCGTATGACCATGTTTATGGCTCCTAAAAAAACAAAATAACAGTTATTTCTGTTGAAGATAATATAAGTCGAGATAATTAAAATAAGGATAACAATGCCTAAAATGAAAACTAAATCTAGTGCCAAAAAACGTTTCAAGTTAACTGGTACTGGTAAAATTAAAAGAAAGCACGCGTTTAAAAGTCACATCTTAACCAAGAAGTCTAAAAAGCGTAAGCTTGCATTAACCCATAGTACATTAGTACATGAGGCTGATGAAAATAATGTTAAACTACAATTACGTTTAAAGTAATCACGGTTTAACCGGTTCAATTAAATTTTAAACCCTGGAGTCGGGCTCAATTAAAGTGCCATTGTAACGATGGACGCCTGCTACAAAAAATAATAAATTATGCCAAGATCAGTAAATTCTGTTGCTTCAAGAGCTAGAAGAAAAAAAGTAATGAAGCAAGCCAAAGGTTACTTCGGACGTCGTAAAAACGTTTGGACTGTAGCCAAAAATGCGGTTGAAAAAGCAATGTTGTATAGCTATAGAGACCGTAAAGCTAAAAAAAGAAATTTCCGTTCATTATGGATTGCTCGTATTAACGCAGCAGCTCGTTTAAACGGAATGTCTTACTCTCAGTTTATGGGTAAAGTAAAAGCTAACGAGATTGAGTTAAACCGTAAAGTTCTTGCGGATTTAGCAATGAATCACCCGGAAGCTTTTAAAGCCATCGTAGAGAAAGTAAAATAAATACAACAAACCAATTATCTCACTTATATCAAAAATCCGGTTCAAAAATTTTGAACCGGATTTTTAATTTAACCACTAAAACCTCAACCTATGAATTTTTCTCAAGTTAAACTCGTTGTTACCGATATGGACGGCACTTTACTCAATTCTAAAAATGAAGTAAGTCCTCGATTTTTTGAAATTTATGAAGAGTTAAAAAAGAGAAATATTCATTTTGTTGCAGCTAGCGGTAGGCAATTATTCAGTATCAAAGAAAAACTATCTCCTATTAAAGATGAAATCTATGTAATTGCTGAAAACGGCGGGATCACGCTAAAAGCTGAAAAGGTTTTAAATACGTACACACTTCCCCTAAACGAAGTACAAGAAATCATCAAAACCATTCGTGAGATCGATCAGGCAGAAATGGTGATCTGCGGAAAGAAAAGAGCTTACATCGAAAGTAAAGACCAAGATTTTATCGAATTCTTTAAAGAGTTTTATGTAGAATACACCCAAGTTGATGACCTTTTACATGTTGAAGATGATGACTTTTTTAAAATTGCGGTTTACCACCCAACCGATGCTGAAAAGCACATCTACCCTTCTGCACAAAATTTTGAACATAAATTTAAAGTGAAAGTCTCTGGTGAGCATTGGGTAGACCTATCGGGTTTAGAAACACATAAAGGTAATGCGCTACAAAAACTTCAAGATCAACTTGGGGTCGATAAATCTCAAACGATGGTGTTTGGCGATTATAATAATGATTTAGAAATGCTTCAACTGGCAGATTTTAGTTTCGCCATGGCTAATTCCCATCCTAATGTAAAAAAGACGGCAAATTACAGTACCAAAAGTAATGATGAATTAGGCGTAGAAAGTATTTTAGAAAAAGTTATTCTCCCATAAGTGTTAAGACAAGTTTTCTAGCACCGCCGTGATTTCTAAATTCACCCAAATAAATCCCTTGCCACGTCCCTAAATTTAAATGGCCGTTGGTTACCGGTATTTCTATACTGCTTCCCATTAATGAAGATTTAATATGTGCAGGCATATCGTCTGCACCTTCATAGGTATGTTTGTAATAAGGCATATTTTCGGGAACCATTTTATCGATATGGCTTTCAAAATCGTCACGAACAGTTGGGTCGGCATTTTCATTTATGGTTAAGCCGGCAGATGTATGCTTAATAAACACTTTTAAAATTCCTGCGGAAATTTCTTTTAACTCAGGTAATTCTGCTTCAATTTCTGAAGTAATGAGATGAAAACCTCTTGATTTAGGTTGAAGCCGAATTTCTTTTTGAATCACTTTCATCTTTATTTTTCTTGAATTTGCTTAAATTTAAAATTTATTCAACGTCAATGAAACTTCTTGCCTTTTTTATTTCTTTTTTCATCATTCAATGTATTGCTGCGCAACAAGTAGATTTCACGCATATCGACTTTCAAAAGTTTTATCGCATTGGCAAATCTGATGAAGTTTTTCTTCCGTTAGGTGATATTTCTTTTGTCGATAAAGTGACTTATTTTAAAGAAGGAGATCCAAAAGCTGAAAAAGCTTACACTAATACCGATCACGCTTTAGGAGCTCCCGATTACGTGAAATATCCCGACAAAACCTATCTATCTTTAGGTTGCGGAGGCGAATTAGTGGTGGAGTTTAAAAACAATGGTTTTATCGATATCGATGGTCCCGATCTATATTTTTTTGAAGTAGGTCCTTCTGTTGAAGCTTTTGAAGTCTATATTTCAAAGGATGGTAAAAACTGGATTTACGTGCAAGATACTTCCGGGGGTTCGAGTTATGTCGATATTGCTTCCGTAGAAAAAGGTAAAACCAAAGACATTTACTATTATATTAAATTGAAAGATTTAGGTTCGTTTTGCGATGGCCCGACCGCCGGTGCAGATATTGATGCTATCGGAACGATTGGCGGCGTTTTAAAAGTAAATATCGATGCTAATTTATTGTTTGATCTAGATAAATTTCAACTTAAAAGTAAAGCGCTTTCTACCCTCGATAATTTCTTAATCGGGCTCCATAAAATTCCTGAAGCCGAAGTGATTATTGAAGGTCATACCGATGCGCAAGCTTCTCACGAATACAATCAAGAATTAGGTTTAAATCGTGCTAAAAGTGTTGAAGAATATTTACTTCAGCATTTAAAAGAGAAAGCTGAAAATTATGAGTTTAAAGTAAAATCACAAGGTGAAACTCAACCAATTGCGACCAATAAAACTGCCATAGGTAGACAAAAAAACAGACGGGTAGAAATTATCGTGATCCCGTCTGAAGATTTTTATAAACCACCTCGATAAATTAGGTTTTTTGCTTTTTCTTTCTCGCCGCCGGGAATAGAACATTATTCAAAATAAGTCGGTAACCGGGTGAATTTGGATGCAAAGAAAGTTCGGTTTTTGGATCGCCTACTTTATGCTGATAATCTTCGGGATCGTGGCCACCGTAGAATGTAAAAAAACCTTTGCCTTTTATACCGTGAATGTAACGGGCTTCTCCGTTGATTTTATTTTCTCCCATTACCAAAACGGTAGGCTTAATTTCAGATCTTTTAAACGAAGTAGTTTGCCCCATAAAACCTTTCACCAAAGAAGTATGATTTTGGCAAAGCATCGTTGGAATAGGATCCCATTTTGCTGAATAATTCATCAATGAAAAATAATCGGTTTCTTTGGGTATTCTTCGCTGCGTAGTCATATCGATCGATGAAAACTCGTAAACCATCGGGCTTCGCTCTAAAGTATAATCTGTAAACGCAAAAGTTTTGCTGTAATCTATTTTACTTTGGTAAGCCGCTTCACTCGCATCGCCATCAAACATTGGCTCACAAATATCTACACCACCAGCAGAAAGCGCAATATCAAAACTATCGGTCGCGCTACACATTGCAAACATAAAACCACCACCGATCACGTAATCTCTAATTTTTTGAGCGACGGCTAATTTTTCTTCAGAAACTTTATCGTAACCTAATTCTGCAGCGAGTTCTTCTGCGGCTCTTTTTTCTTCAATATACCAAGGTGCTGCTCGATAAGCTCTGTAGAATTTACCGTATTGGCCAGTAAAATCTTCGTGATGTAAATGCAACCAATCGTATAGTAAAAGTTTATTATCTAAAACTTCGGTATCGTAAATTTTATCGTAAGGAATTTCAGCATAAGTTAACACCATCGTGACCGCATCGTCCCAAGGCGCATTTCCTTTTGGGGTATAAACTGCAATTCTAGGTGCTTTTTCTAAAATTACCGCATCTTGATTTTGTGACGGACTCGAAATTTCATCTAAAATAGTTTGCGTTTTAGCGTCACTCAATACTTCAAAAGAAACTCCTCGAATTTTACATTCTTTCTTTAATTCTTCTGTATCGGGCATTAAAAAAGAACCGCCACGATAATTAAGTAACCATTTTACTTTTTGCTGCTTATTGAGTACCCAATAGGTAATTCCGTAGGCTTTTAAATGATCAGTTTGCGATTCGGCATCCATCGGAATTAAAACATAAGAAGCATACTGTTGGAATGGAATAAAAAACAGAAAAAGTATAAGGAGGTATTTTTTCATAAATGAATTTCAATTAAAAAGGTTGAATTGTTTCAGTTTATATACCAAAATCAATTCAACCTAAAAATAAACAAATTTTATTCCAATCAATTCTAAATCTTTAAGAATTAGAAAGGCACTTCATTATCATCGTCTGGTGGCGGACCACTTGGACTACCAAATGCTTCATCTGCTGAAGGGAAATTTGGCGGCGTACTAAACGGATTTTCTTCTTCACCGTCATTCATTTTTGAATGAAATTCAAACGGAGAATCAAAAGTTTCAAGGTTACTGAATTTACCTAAGTGACCTTCGAATTTCAATCTAATATTTTCTAAACCACCATTCCTGTGTTTTGCTACAATAAACTCAGCTTGACCATCGGTTGGTGAACGTTCTTCATCATCCCATTCTTCAATTTTATAATACTCCGGTCGGTAAATAAACGATACAATATCGGCATCCTGCTCGATCGCTCCAGATTCACGAAGATCGGAAAGTAAAGGTCGTTTACTCCCACCACGCGTTTCTACCGCACGAGAAAGCTGTGAAAGTGCGATTACCGGAACGCTCAATTCTTTCGCTAAAGCTTTTAAGTTTCTCGAGATCGTAGAAATTTCTTGTTCACGGTTACCACCTTTAGCACCTGTTGCTGCTGTCATTAACTGCAAATAATCAATTACAATTAATCGAATACCGTGTTGCGAGGCCAAACGTCTTGCTTTCGCTCTAAGATCGAAAATAGAAAGCGATGGCGTATCATCGATAAAAAGTGGTGCTTTTTCTAGATCTTTTACTTTTACGTTGAGCTGTTCCCACTCGTGTGTTTCCAGTTTACCGGTTCTTAATTTTTCTGAAGATAAACCAGTTTCAGAAGAAATTAAACGCGTAATTAACTGTACCGACGACATCTCTAACGAGAAAAAGGCTACCGGTACATTTTGATCTACCGCTATATTTCTCGCCATCGAAAGTGTTAATGCGGTTTTACCCATACCCGGTCTTGCTGCCACAATAATTAAATCACTAGGCTGCCAACCCGAAGTAAGTTTGTCTAAACGCTCAAACCCTGAAGGAATACCACTTAAACCTTCTTTATTAGAGATTTCTTCAATTTTAGCTAAGGCTTGAGTTACCAAACTTTGAGCAGTTTCTGAAGATCGCTTGATATTTCCTTGGGTAACTTCGTATAATTTAGATTCTGCTTTATCTAATAAATCGAAAACATCGGTCGACTCATCGTAAGAGTCTTCAATAATTTCATTTGAAATTTTAATTAAACTACGCTGAATGTATTTCTGAAGAATAATTCTCGCGTGAAATTCGATATGCGCAGAAGAAGATACTTTTTGAGTTAACTGAATGATGTAATAATCACCGCCACAAGCTTCTAACTTTCCGTCTTTCTTCAATTGGTTAGAAACCGTTAATAAGTCGATTGGCGAACCATCTTTAAAGAGTTTAAAGATCGCATCGAAAATGTGCTGGTGCGCTTCTTTATAAAAAGCATCGGGGTGTAAAATATCCACAACCTCATCTACCCCTTTTTTATCGATCATCATCGCTCCAAGCACAACCTCTTCTAAATCAACCGCTTGCGGAGGTATTTTACCTTTTTCAAGGTTAATTACATTTCCCTGATTATAATAATTTTGTTTTTGCACCTGTACTTTCTCCATATTACGAATGTAAAAAAAATGTTAAGACAAGAGCAGATTATGCCCGCCCAGATAATTCACTGTTTATGAACAATCTGTGTGTTAATAACTTAAATTTGCTGTTAATAAGTATAAAAAAATCCAGATTTAACATCCGGATTTTTTCAAGAAGTTTTAAATAGAAGTGATTAGCCTTTAAAGACTCCCATATTAGAATATTTTTCCATTCTGGTTTTAATCAATTCTTCTGGTGATAAGTTTTTTAATTCTTCAAAAGATTCTAAAACTACTTTTTTTAGCGTACTGAACATTTGCTCACGATCGCTATGTGCACCACCAACTGGTTCTTTTATAATCGAGTCGATTACTTCTAATTTCTTTGCGTCTTTAGCAGTTAATTTTAAAGCCTCTGCCGCTTGTTCTTTATGATCCCAGCTTCTCCATAAGATAGAAGAACAGTTTTCTGGTGAGATTACAGAATACCAAGAATTTTCTAGCATCATTACTTTATCTCCTACTCCAATCCCTAAAGCACCACCACTGGCTCCTTCACCAATTACTACTACAAAGATCGACGTTTTTAAACGAGTCATTTCTAAAATATTTCTCGCAATTGCTTCTCCTTGTCCACGTTCTTCAGCCTCTAAACCAGGATAAGCTCCCGGAGTATCGATAAAGGTAAGTACTGGTAAACCAAATTTTTCTGCAGACTTCATTAAACGAAGTGCTTTACGATAACCTTCAGGGTTTGCCATCCCGAAATTTCTGTATTGGCGCGTTTTGGTATTATACCCTTTTTGCTGACCAATAATCATAAAACTTTGATCACCAATTTTACCTAAACCACCAACCATCGCTTTATCATCTTTTACATTACGATCACCGTGTAATTCTAAGAAATTACCATCGCAAAGTGCGTTGATGTAATCTAACGTATAAGGTCTATTAGGGTGTCTTGACAACTGAACTCGTTGCCAAGCAGTAAGGTTTTTATAGATATCTTTTTTAGTATCTTTTAGCTTTTTTTCAATTTGCTTGCAAGTTGTGCTAACATCTACTTCACTATCCTTTCCTATTGCACAAGCTTTTTCATATTGCTCTTGAAGCTCTTTAATGGGCAACTCAAAATCTAAATATTCCATAATATGAATGAGGCTTTTTATAATTTTAGCTTACAAAGATATAAAACTTATAAGATTGCAAATTGAAAATCTACAATATAAATAAGTAAATTATCAAGAATTTACCTTTTTGCTTTTCTAAGTAAGAAAAATGCTAAGATGCCAAAGACGATATTTGGAAACCATACAGCTATTAATGGAGAAAATGTAGATTTCTCTGCAATGGTCCCAAAAACTTTATCCATAAATACATATGTAAAGGCAATAGCGATACCTACCGCAAGGTTCACTCCCATACCGCCTCTACGTTTCATCGCCGAAACAGAAACAGCAATAATTGTTAAAATATATGCAGAAACAGGAATACTCCATCGTTTGTAAGCGACTACCTGATAAATATTAATATTTCCTGAACCTCTACGTTTTTCCTGCTTGATAAATTCGTTCAATTCTTGGTAATTTAAAGTTTCAGCAATGTAAGAAACCGGTGTTAGTGCATCGATCTCGAATGGTAAAATGGTATCAAACTTCGTCTCACTAATCAGCTCATCGTTTTTTTCTCCGATGATACGTTTCTCGTAGCGAGTTAATGTATACGTGGTAGAATCTTCGTTAAAATTTAAACGATCGGCACTTATTTTAAATTTCAACTCGTTCCCTTCAAAATGTTCTAAAGTAAAATTTCGAGCAGATTTTTGTTTCGGCTGAAAGTTAGTCGCATAAATAAATTCATTATCATTTATTTGACGATAAACGTCTTTGGTTTCTTGAGCCTCAGAACCGCGCTTCAAATATTTGTATTTAAAATCGTTAAATCCGGCGCTGGCTTGCGGCGCTAAATACATACTTAAAATTAAAGCTCCAAAACATACGATGGTTGCGCCAATAAAATAAGGCCTCAAAAATCGATAAAAAGAAACTCCAGAACTTAAAAATGCAATGACCTCTGTATTATTGGCTAGTTTTGAAGTGAACCAAATCACCGATAGGAATAAAAACAAAGGAAATAACAGATTGGCAAAGTAGATCGTAAAATCGATATAATAATAAACGACTTCTATAAACGGAACTTCATTTTCTAGAATCTTATCGATCTTTTCAGCAAGATTTACGGTAATCCCAATAGGAATAAATAACAGCAAAAGCATGATAAATGTTCCTAAATAGCGCTTAAGTATGTACCAATCTAAAATTTTCAACTTACAATCGTTTATCCATTTGTTTTACCATTTTATCTTTCCAAGCTCTAAAATCTCCTGCTAAAATATGTTTTCTGGCTTCACGAACCAACCAAAGATAAAATCCTAAGTTATGTATTGTAGCAATTTGCCTGCCAAGCATTTCATTTACGGTAAATAAATGTCGTACATAGGCTTTAGAATATTCGGTATCTACCCAAGTAATGTCCATTTCATCAAGCGGAGAAAAATCGTCTTCCCACTTTTTGTTTTTAATGTTTATCGTTCCGTGTGCGGTAAAAAGCATTCCGTTACGACCGTTTCTGGTAGGCATTACGCAATCGAACATATCGACACCAAGCGCAATATTTTCTAAAATATTAATAGGTGTTCCTACGCCCATTAAATAACGTGGTTTTTCTTCCGGAAGAATTTCTGTAACCACTTCTGTCATCGCATACATTTCTTCCGCAGGTTCACCTACAGATAAACCTCCAATGGCATTACCGGCAGCTCCTGCATTTGCAATATATTCTGCCGATTGTTTTCTTAGATCTTTATAGGTACTTCCCTGCACGATCGGGAAAAGCGTTTGCTCATACCCGTAAAGTGGCGGAGTTTTTTCAAAATGTCTGATACATCTATCTAACCATCGGTGCGTCATATGCATCGATCTTTTAGCATACCTGTAATCACACGGATAAGGTGTACATTCATCAAAAGCCATAATAATATCGGCTCCAATCGTACGCTGAATTTCCATCACATTCTCTGGTGTAAAAAAGTGATACGAACCGTCGATATGCGATTTAAACTTTACCCCTTCTTCTTTAATCTTTCGGTTGGCAGAAAGCGAATATACTTGGTAACCACCACTATCGGTTAAAATATTACGGTCCCAATTCATAAATTTATGAATCCCGCCTGCTTTTCTTAAAATATCGGTTTGTGGACGTAGATATAAATGGTAGGTGTTCCCTAAGATAATATCAGGATCTATTTCTTCTTTCAATTCTCTTTGGTGTACTCCTTTTACGGTAGCAATGGTTCCTACCGGCATAAAAATAGGAGTTTCTATTTTCCCATGATCGGTAGTAATTTCACCTGCACGAGCTTTACTATTAATATCGGTAGTTAAAAGATCAAATTTCATAATATCAAATATGCGGCAAAGATAACTATCTAAAATAAATGCCGAATATTTTTAATGCTGAATTAAATTTTCTTCAGCTACAAAATTCAATTTTGAATTATTCACAATAAAAAGTTAATAATTGAATCGTATTTTCTTTTATAGGCTTTTAAATAGACTTACTTTTGCAGAAATTGAAACAACACTTTTATAACGATGCCACACAACACACAACAGTTAGAAGATTTTGTTACGCAAGTAAGAAGAGATATTCTTAGACAAGTACATAAAGTAAACTCGGGTCACCCGGGAGGTTCTTTAGGTTGCGCAGAATTTTTTGTAGCCCTTTACCAAGAAGTTATGGAGTACAGCACAGACTTCACGATGGATGGTTTAAATGAAGATTTATTCTTCTTATCTAACGGTCACATTTCTCCGGTTTTTTATAGTGTTCTTGCTCGTAGCGGATTTTTTCCGGTGGAAGAATTAGCTACTTTTAGACACATCGATTCTCGTTTACAAGGTCACCCAACAACTCACGAAGGTTTACCGGGTGTTAGAATTGCATCGGGATCTTTAGGTCAAGGAATGTCGGTTGCTATTGGCGCTGCTGAAGCTAAAAAACTCAATAAAGATTCACATATCGTTTACTCGTTACACGGTGATGGTGAATTACAAGAAGGTCAAAACTGGGAAGCAATTATGTATGCTGCCGGTCACAAAGTAGATAATTTAATTGCGACCGTAGATTTAAATGGTCAGCAAATCGATGGTTCTACCGACGACGTTTTACCAATGGGTAATGTAAAAGACAAGTTCTTAGCTTTTGGTTGGGAAGTTTTAGAAATTGAAAAAGGAAATAATATAGTTGAAATTATTAAAGGTTTAGAAGAAGCGAAAGCATTGACCGGTAAAGGTAAACCAGTTTGTATATTGCTAAAAACCGTAATGGGTAACGGCGTAGATTTTATGATGCATACCCACGCTTGGCACGGTAAAGCTCCTAACGATGAGCAATTAGCAACAGGATTAAAACAAAATCCTGAAACTTTAGGAGATTACTAGAAATCAATTTCAACCATTATTAATTCAGAATCAAAATAAGATGAAAAATTATACAGATACAGGAAAAAAAGATACAAGATCAGGTTTTGGAGCAGGTTTAGCAGAGCTGGGCAAGACGAATGAAAATGTAGTTGCTCTTTGCGCCGACCTTACCGGATCTTTAAAGATGGATGAGTTTAAAGCAAATCATCCAGAGCGATTTTTTCAAGTTGGTATCGCAGAAGCAAATATGATCGGGATGGCTGCCGGAATGACCATTGGAGGTAAAATTCCGTTTACAGGAACCTTTGCTAACTTTTCTACCGGGCGTGTTTACGACCAAATAAGACAAAGTGTTGCTTATTCTGGTAAAAATGTAAAGATTTGTGCATCTCACGCAGGTTTAACCTTAGGAGAAGATGGGGCAACTCACCAAATTTTAGAAGACATTGGTTTAATGAAGATGTTACCGGGTATGACGGTAATTAATACTTGCGACTTCAACCAAACCAAAGCCGCAACCATTGCGATTGCAGAACACGACGGACCGGTTTATTTACGTTTTGGAAGACCAAAAGTAGCTAACTTCACTCCTGAAGATCAAAAATTTGAAATCGGAAAAGCCGTTCAGCTTACAGAAGGTAATGATGTAACTATCGTTGCAACCGGACATTTAGTATGGGAAGCTCTTTTAGCTGCTGAAGAATTAGAGGCAAAAGGGATTTCTGCTGAAGTAATTAACATTCACACCATTAAACCTTTAGATGATGAAGCTATTTTAGCTTCAGTAGCAAAAACAGGATGTTTGGTAACTGCTGAAGAGCATAACTTTTTAGGAGGTTTAGGTGAAAGTGTTGCTCGAGTTTTAGCTGAAAATAAACCTGTACCGCAAGAATTTATTGCGACTAAAGACACATTTGGTGAAAGCGGAACTCCGGCACAATTAATGGAAAAATACGGTTTAAACGCCAACGCCATTAAAAATGCTGCTGAAAAGGTTATCAAAAGAAAATAAGATTAATAAATAATCTACTCTAAAAATCCTCTTCATATACGAAGAGGATTTTTTAGTTATTATATTGTAATACAGAAAATTAAATACCCCTAAACCCAAAAATTAAAAATTTCACCAGTTTTCTCAAAAAAATTATATTGATACTTATTTAAAATTACCTATTTAATGCTTTAACTGAAAAAAAGTTGTATAACCCCTATATTTAAAATCTTAAAATTATCTATATTTAGTTAATGTTTGATTAAAATTATACAAAAAATAGGTAATTATTAATTTTAGACACAATTAAGTGATAAATAATCAAGAACAATTTTTAGCATTAGTAGACGAAAATCCTGAGAGCATTTATTGCTATCACGATTTGCATAACGTCGAAGAACAGTCTACCTTTTTTAAACATTCACATAAGAAAGGACAGCTTATGTACGTAGAAGGTGGCACGATTCAAGTTGAAGCCAACAAGAAAACGTTTTTTGTACCGGGTAATCACTATGTTTGGATTCCGGCAGGAGAAATTCACGGGATCTACTCGAACTCAAAAACGGTACTTATGAGAACACTTTACATTCCTATAAAAGAGGATGAGAAAGATTATTACAGCACGATGGGTGTTTATCCTGCTACAGATTTATTATTACAGTTGCTGTTGCATACTAAAGACTGGCGAGGTGATATTGAAGAATCTAACAGAAAACTTTACCCGATCGTTCAAGCGATTAAGGTTTTGCTGCCAGATTTCTCTAAAACACCAATTAACTTTACCATACCAAAAGTTAAAGATCAAAAACTAAAAGAAATCACTCAGTTTTTAGACGACAATCTTGATCAAAATATTATGCTATCAGATCTAGCACAAAGATTTGATATTAATGAAAGATCTCTTCACCGTTTATTTAAAAAAGATACCAATATATCATTCATCAAATTTTTCACCATTATTAGAATGTATAAAGCTATAGATTACTTATCTCAAAAGAAATATAGCATTAGCGAAATAGCTTCAAAAGTTGGATATTCTAGTATTCCCACTTTTAGTAATACTTTTTATAAAGTAATTGGCAAGAGACCTTCAGATTATCAAAGAGGTGCCGAAATTCTAAAATAATCGACACCACTTAAAAACCTCACACCTTCCCACAATATAGGTTTGTCGAATTTTGTTTTATCATCATCGTTCCATTTTCATTTAAATTTGTGTGCCAGCTAAAAGCATTTTGCAAAATATGAGGCGTATGCCCTTTTTGTAGTTTTGCTTGATCAAAATAGCTTTGCATTTGCTCACGGTAATCGGGATGCACACAATTATCTATAATTTTTTGTGCTCTTTCAATAGGAGCTAAATTTCGCAAATCTGCTAATCCTTGATCAGTCACTAAAATATCGACATCGTGTTCTGTATGATCGGTATGAGAAACCATAGGAACGACGTGAGAGATACTTCCGCCTTTAGAAATTGAAGGACAAACAAACACGCTTAAATACGCATTTCTAGCAAAATCTCCAGAACCACCAATACCGTTCATCATTCGTGTTCCTGTAAGATGCGTAGAGTTTACATTTCCGTAGATGTCAAACTCAATAGCAGTATTAATCGCAATAACGCCTAAACGTCTAATTACCTCAGCAGCATTACTTATATTTTGTGGTCGTAAAACAATTTTATCTTTATAATCTTCAAAATTTTCAATGAGCTTATCGTAACATTCTTCTGAAACGGTGATTGATGAAGCTGAAGCAAAATTCATTTTACCGGAATCGATTAACTGAAAGGTACTATCCTGTAAAACTTCAGAATACATAGAAAGATTTTCAAAAGGGCTATTTAAAAATCCGGCTAGCACGGCATTAGCAATTTTACCGATTCCTGCTTGTAACGGAAGTAAACTTTTACCTAAACGACCTGCTTCGACTTCATCTTCAAAAAACTTCATTAAATGTTCTGCTATCGAAATCGTTTTCTTATCGGGTGCTGCAATAGTTGCCGGCGCATCGGGTTTTTGAGTAAAAACAATAGCTTCAACTTTATTAGGGTCTATTTTTATAAAAGGATCTCCTACTCGACTATCACAGCTGGTAATTGGTAAAATCTCACGATGCGGAACTGCCTTTTGAACTTTAATATCGTGAATTCCTTTAAAAGCTAAGGGAACCGATTCATTAATCTCAATAATTATTCGATCTGCCATTGCTAAAAAGGTAGCAGAATTTCCTACAGAAGTCGTTGGGATAATATGGCCTTCTTCTGTCACACCAACCGCTTCGACAATAGCAATATCTATTTTAGGCAGGTGTCCGTTTTGTAATTGCTCGGCAGTTTCACTTAAATGCTGATCGATGTACAAAATGTTTTCTTGGTTAATTTCATTTCTTAAAGTAGCATCTACCTGAAAAGGCATTCGCTTATACAAGGCTTTATTTTTGGCCAAACTACCATCTGTATCATAACCTAATGATGCTCCGCTAATCAAAGTAATTTCTATATTTTCTTCTCCGGCGCGTTCTGCAAAGGTTGGTAAAACGGCTTTACTATCACCGGCTTTTGTAAAACCACTAACGCCAACTACATCGTGATTATTTATTAAATTTGCGGCTTTATCTGCACTAAAAACTTTACTTTTATAGGCAGCATATAATAATCGATCATCTCTCATAATTTATTATGTATTTGCTATAAATTACACCTCTTTAAGTATCGAATCATAGATTTTTAAAGGAGTATAATATGAATTATTAATTATTTCATAGCAATTTATATAAAGTTGATAATCAATTATTATCGCAAACAGCCAATAAGTTATTGAAACAAGACAAAAGCTTTCTATCAACCAAATTCAGCCAAAATATTACCTCACCGAAGTAGATAAAGAACCAGGAAGCATCTACTGTTACCACAACCCGATGGGCGAAGTTTCTATTGAATCGCATTCGCACCAAAAAGCGCAATTTTTATATACCGAAGGCGGCTTGGTGTATGTTAAGAATGAGTTGGAAGAATTTTATCTTCCGGCGCGACATTTTATGTGGATCCCGCCCGGAGTTGAACACGCCATTTTCCCGAGTTCTCCAAAAGTGGTAATGCGTAACCTTTACTTCCCGGTACAGAAAAATGACAAAGCCTTTTATTTTCAGCCAGGTATTTATCCGGTAAACGATATGCTATTACAACTCTTATTGTTTACTGAAAGTTGGAATGGCGATATACTACCACAAGACCAAGAGAAATTCCCGATCGCAGTGGCTTTTAAGGTTTTACTTCCGCAGATCTCAAACACACCCGTTTTACTTAATTTACCGGTTGCTCGTGACGAACGTTTAAAGAGAGTTACCCATTTACTTCGGAAAGATTTAAGTAAAAATCGAAGCATTGCAGAAATTGCCCAACAATTCTCTATTAGCGAACGTACACTGCATCGTCTTTTTAAAAAAGATATGAATATTTCCTTTATTCGATACTACACCTTACTCCGCATTTTCACGGCGATCGAATATATTATTGAAGGAAAATATACCATTGCAGAAATTGCCTTGATGGTCGGTTATGCATCTTTACCAAGCTTCAGCAATACATTCACCAAAATTGTAGGTAAACGTCCAACAGAATATTACAAATCAAATTACATCTCGTCACTTTCTAAAGTTTAAAAAGATAGTTCCGATTAATTTTAAAAGTAGTTTTTGTATTCATATTTGGAAATTTTCAGAAATTGAAGTATCATTCTCCAAACAGCAACAACAATTATGCACCGCCATTTTAAATTGTATAAACCCTACGGATATCTGAGTCAGTTTATCACCAATCAGCAAAAAGCCAAGAAGAAAAAAATGCTGGGAGAATTGTACGATTTCCCTGAAGAAACCATGTCGATCGGAAGATTAGATGAAGATTCTGAAGGTTTACTTTTATTAAGTACCGATGGTAAAATGAGTTTTGCGATTTTGAGCACTTCTGTTGAAAAAGAATATTATGTACAAGTTGATGGTTTAATTACCAATGAAGCAATTGAAGCATTACAACTAGGCGTAGAAATTGGCATTCAAGGAAAAAAATACACTACACAACCGTGTAAAGCTCAAAAAATTGAACCGCCAACTTTACCTGAACGTGCTAAAAAAATTAGAGATGAACGTCACGGACCAACCTCTTGGGTTTCGATCACTATTACTGAAGGCAAATATCGCCAAGTAAAGAAAATGACCGCTGCTGTTGGCTTCCCAACTTTACGCTTGGTGCGTTATCGCGTAGACCAAATGACGATTGAAAATATGCAAGCCGGAGAAGTTGAAGAAGTGACTAAAACATTGAATGCTCATTTTCCCGAAGTCGCTCAAGCACACAAGCAATAGCTTGTTTTATTGCTGCTGAAAACTGATTCTCTACAACGTATTTCTGATTAATTTCTAACTCAATTCCCGTGTAATTTGCTGGAAATTTCTTCCGAAGGTAAGTCGTCAATCCATCAGCTTTCCCTAAATATGGATAATTGAATCTTATCTTAAATCCCGGCAATTCCTGTTGAAGCTGAAGTTTAAAGTTTTTGCTGAAATTTTTCTCGTTCGTTTTTGAAGAGTTATACAAAATCCCAACGTCAGCATTTCGTTCTATTCCGTTGAATATGGGAGTAAATGAATGAAGCGACAAATGAATCACTTTTTCTTGGAAACGAACCCAAGTTTCTATCTGCTTTTCTACTGAATTTCGATAAGGAAAATAATATTGCTGAAGTATTTCTTCTTTTTTTTCTGCTGAAAATTCTTTGGATACCTCAGAAAATAATTGCCGATGATGCAAAGATCTGTTCAACTCGACAAGCAATCGGCTAACTTCAGATTTAAGACTAAAATCGGCTAAAAATTTCACTTCTTCAAACAGATCTAAAGTTCCTTGATCGTAACCACGATGAGAATTTAATGCTTGTTGTTGATGTTGAAAAAAAGCGTGATACGCCGGCGGAATTTCATTTCCGCCGTGTTCACAAGTAATAAGTAATTTCAACTTACAAACAGTTTATTTTTATGTAAACAATCCGCTAGTTTTTGATAAACCTTTACCATATTTTCTTCTGAAAAGTTTTCACCTAAAGCTTTTAAAATTCTCATAGAAAGCGAACCGTTCTTTAAAATCACTTGAAGAGTTTGTCGGGTTTCTTCATTCAATTTTTCAGCTACTTTTTCAAAGAACAATTTCCAAATTTCTTGAGCGGTATAGTTCTTTTCAGTGAAACCAAAAACCGATAAAAATTCAATATGTTCAATATTTGCTTCTTCCGCAGAACGAATGGTTTCATTTAAAATTTTAAATAATTCATCTTCGTGTAAAAGCTTTAATTTTTCGAGATCTAAAAGATCGATCATCCATTTTAGAACTTCGACCACAAACATTGCGATCGCTAAATCTGCTTTTGGGCATTCCTGCAAATCTAACACTCGAATTTCAATCGCATTTCGATCGAAACGAGCAATAGCTCCACGAGAATTTAAAAAGTGATGCTCTAAAATTTTCTCGGTATCGTAAGGTTGAATCGCTTGATTAATTGGTTCGAAAATTTCCTTATAATAGGCTGCTTTACTAAAAACCCGCTCCGGAATCACTTTCCCGGCCAATACCGGTATTTCTTTTTGGTTGGTTTTATAGACTTGCATTCGGCTATCTTTAAAACCCGTCAACTTACTTTCAAAAATCGGCGAACTCGCTGCTAAAGCCGGTAACAAAGGCAACAAAACCCGAATCGCAGCATGTAATTTTTCAAACTCTAAATCCTCATAAAATGGCAAATTTATGTGCATACTTTGCACGTTTGCCCAACCGTGACCTTTGCAATTAAAAATTCGGTTATAAAGCGCATAAACTTCAGAAAAGCTATGTTTCCAAAGTTGAGTATCTGTTAACGGATTCATCATTGGGTGAGACGCCGTTGGTAATAATTGTAATTCTTTTGCGGCGAGCAACTCGTTAATTTCAACTATATTTTGATGAAATTGATCGCTTAGTTTTTTGAGATCTTTCGCAGGTCCGTTGGTTTTTAGTTCGACGACGTGCGCAACTAATTCGTTACTCCAAGCGATTTCTCCGTTTTCAACATCAGAAGTGATTTCACCCTGCTTCAACAGCAACAACTCATCTACTTGCGGAGCGATTTTTAAGTCTTTTTTGTTCACAAGCATGTATTCTAACTCGATCCCGAAAACATCAAAAAGATGGTATTTTTTCATCTTACTTCTCTTCTACTCGTTTGAGTAAAGCTTTAATAATTTGTTGGTAAACTTCATCGCCATAATACACATCTTCTACTCCATAATCGATGTTGGGGTTATCGTTAATTTCGATCACCAACGGCTGTCCGTTAACTTCTTTAATATCGATTCCGTACAATCCCAATCCCATAATTTTAGCAGATTTTACCGCGGCATCAATTATGTTTTGCGGTACATTTTCTATCGCCAAACAATCGGCATTACCATCTTGGTCTTCTTTATCTTCTGCTGCCCAATTGTAAATTTGCCAATGCCCTTTTGCCATATAATATCGGCAAGCATAAAAAGGTTTTCCGTCTAAAATACCAATCCGCCAATCGTAATCTGAAGGCGTAAATTCTTGTGCGATAATTAAATCTGAAGTTTTCAGCATTTCTTTCACCAAGTCTAGATATTCAGTTTTAGTCTGAGCTTTTTTCACTCCAAATGAAAAGGTAGAATCGGGACTTTTTAACACACACGGCAACTTAATTTCTTCCAAGACTTGCTGTATATTTTCTTGATGTACGATTTTAGTTTTAGGGGAAGCAATATGAGCATTTTGCAAAGCTTCTGCCATAAATACTTTATTACAGCATTTTAAAATAGCATCGGGGTAATCGATAATCGCTATATTTTCTTGCTGGGCTTTTCGGGCAAAAGCGTAAGCTTCGTTATTTACTTCTGTACTTTGACGAATAAATAATGCATCGAAAGCCGAAAGCCGTGAAAGATCTTTCGGCGAGACCATTTCTACATAAAAGTTATTCTTTTCAGCAATGTCTATAAACTTTTTTAAAGCTTTAGCATTACTTGGCGGCGCAGGATCGTTTTCGTTTACCAAAATTGCCAAATCGTACAAAAACTTAGAAGGTTTTGCCGTATCGTAGCGTTTTTTAGCAAAATATTGAAGTGCAAATTGCTCGACGCTCGTTTTATGTTCCTGTGGAATTTCAGCATAAGCAATCGCACGAATATGTTGAATATTCCATTTATGAGTAAAGTTGAATTTTACTCGTAAAAACGGAATCTGAAAATTCTTAAAAAAAGTTGCGCTCAGTTCTTTATATTTTTGAGCCACGTTTTGCCCAAAATAAATACTCAAAACAAACTCTCGAGATTTAATACTTTTTAAACTTTGCTGAATTAAATCTTCAAATTCTTCTGAAATTACTTTCACCAATTTTGGCGCTCGTAAATCGACGAGATTTTTGCTGTTCGGAATTGGAGAATGTCCGCGTGCTTCTGCTAAAAGCGAAACATAATAGCCTTTAGATTGATACGAATAATCTTTACAAAGATTAAACACCCGAAGGTTTTTCTGGCTCGCAAAATCTGCATTAGTAAGGTATTCTTGAGCCGAAACTACCTGAATGTTTTCTGCTAGAAACTTCCAGGATTTGGGATTGTCTACGACAATATATTTGTTCATTTACATTATTAAAAAACCGGGTAAATGTAATTTAAAATTGAATTGAGAAATGAAAATATTTCATAAATTTTAAGCATAAAAAAACCTTCATTTTGCAATGAAGGTTTTTGATTTATATAGGATTAGAAAGCTTACCTCACAATCACTTTTTGTACTTTGCTACTTGTTGTAGTATTGATCTTCACCAAATAAACTCCAGAAGATAATTCTGGGTTAATGGTTATGTTTCCTGTAGCTTTTTTGCTGTAAACTTTATTTCCTAAAATTGAAAATATTTCAATTTGATAATCACCGTTTACTCCTACAATATTTAATTCAGCAGCAGTTGGGTTTGGGAAAATCTTAATTTCGGTAAATTTATTTTCTTGTGTTGAAAGTTCTTGATCCCAAGTCTGGCCGGCTTGTAATCCCCAAATGTAATCTACCAATTCCGGTTGGTCGATAAACGGATTTCTATTCATCTGCCAATTGTAAATTACATTATTTCTATTCATTTCGAAATCGTCTGGCGGATCGTTTTGGTGCCATTGTAATAAAGTAGCTAAATCTCCGAATTCTCCTACATTTCCATCAGGGTAACCATTTACAACGTCTAGATCATTGTAGCGAATCGCCATATACAAAATACTTCTTGCTACATCACCTCTAAAACTTCCTTGCGTATTCGCAGGGCCGGTATATTCAGTTGGACCGTAAAACTGATTTCCTCGAGAACTATTCTCAGGACCATCTACAGCGCGTAAAGCGTGAACGTCAGAATTTCCGTGGCGTAAAGAATCTGCAGTGGTATTCCAATATACATTAATACCATCGGCAATGTCATCTTCTTCGATGCTGTAAAAACCTCCGCGAGATCTCGGGTACGTATGTTCTCTATTCCAAGTACTGGTATTGTCTGAAGAAGTTTGTCTGTCTAATTTTGGGCGACCTTGCTCGGTGTACACCAACCAAACTTCATTGCTGTTAGCCGGGTTTTGATCTGCCTCTTCTAAAATATCGTAAACATCGGTATAAGTTTGAGCGCGCACGACTCCTTCTTCAGCAATAATAGCTTGCAGAGCATCACGCAATCCTTGACCAGATTCTCCATCTAATGAGTTATAATAACCTACCGGAGCGCTACTTTCAACTTCAGTATAAGTTGGGTTTACAGGAGTTCCCCAAGCAGCTACTGTATAATCGTTATCGACTACTCGAATTAAAATGTTGTTGTTTAACTCAACATACTCATTTGGTAACGGATCCATCGCAATGATCAACTCTTCATCACCTTCATCATCATTATCGTCGATAATGGTAATGTTTGTTGTTGCTGAATTTTGACCTTGAGGAATAGTTACACTCGTACTTCCTGAAAAATCTGAAGCATCAAAACCTCCGTTGCTCAAACTAAAAGTAATGGTTAAGTCGCTTCCTGTAACATTTTGCTGAGTGGTAAATTGTATCGGGAAAGTATCGCCTTCATTATATTCAGTTGCATTTACGTTTATCGAAACACCATTTAAAATTACTCCGCTTCCATCGTTTAATTGTCTAGGAGTTGGTGCACCAACAAAGTAAGTTCCGTCATTATTACGTTGTATCGATTCAAAATCTTTATTGTTGTTTTCATCTTCATTTATTTGAACTGAAACTCCTAATAAATTCATTAAACCGGTATCGTCTGCATCGTTGGTATCGTAAACCAAAGCGTCAATTAAATTGATGGTTGTCGCTTGTGTACCTTCAGGAAAATCGAAATCGTCACCTTGATAAATTGCGACCGCATCGGCACCATTTTGAATCGTGTTATCTGAAATAAAATATTGAGGAACAGGAGAAACTCCCATACTTCCTATAACAAACAATCCATTAATATCAGATGTAAAACCATCTAAATCTATCGTATAATAACTGCTATCGTTACCGCTTGTCGAACCGTTAAAAAACACTAATACATAACCGTCTAAAGATGTATAAGGATTATCGGTTTTTAATTCTACAAACTCTAGATCATCAACACCATCGGTATCAGAATCTAGCTCATTAATAACTACTTGAGCTTTTAAAGAGGTAATCGCTAAAAGTAATAGTAGGGTAAAAATTTTTCTCATTTGCTTTCTTATTAAGAGTGCAAAGGTAAGCAACAAGAATTGGATGCAAGATTAAGGAATGATTAAAATTTATAATCAAGATTTACAGAAACATAGCTATGCGTTTTAATTGTATCAATCTCCCCGCTATTAAAGTGATAAACCACTCCTAAATTAAAACGATGATAGGCTGCATAACCTCCAACATTTGCGTGAAATGTTGAATGATCAATATCATCTAAGGTTCGTGCATCGGGAGTATCGCTAAAAATGTTACCTTGTAAA
Source organism: Mesonia mobilis DSM 19841 (assembly GCF_000423405.1). Classification (GTDB taxonomy): domain Bacteria; phylum Bacteroidota; class Bacteroidia; order Flavobacteriales; family Flavobacteriaceae; genus Mesonia; species Mesonia mobilis. The sequence goes on from NZ_AUHX01000014.1 coordinate 47,944, forward strand.
GTTGCATCGTTGGCAATATACTTAAACCCTGCAGAAGCTTGCACATAATATTCAACAGCATCTTTCGGCTGAAATATCGAATTATTCAAGGAAGCAGTTTTCCCCAGGTCATAAAATCTTCCTACACGCATATACAATTTTGGGATCACATAAGAGCGAACATTCCCTAAAGAAACTTCACCACTTCCGAAGAAATCATACCAATTTTTATTAACAATACTTTTATAGTAATTCGCCTTTAAATTTACGCCTAACATATTCGGGATTTGATTTTCCCAACCTTGTAAAACCGTGTCGCCTGATATGTTACTATGAAACCAATCTTGAACTGTTCCTGCTTTAGAAATTTCACCTAAAACCCCAATATCAGTTTTTAGGGTGAAAAATGAATTTTCAAAAATATATCGCGTTGCAAAAGTTGCATAACTCCATCCCGCAAACGGTCGATCGCCGGTCGGGATACCCGTTTCAAAATCGTAATTTGGCGTATATGCTTCTAAATGAATAGAAATATCGTGCAAAAAAGCTTTTTTCTGCGGAAAGATTTTCGAAATAAAATTCTCTTGTTCCGGAGCAAATCGATACGCGGCATTCACCCCAAAGGTATACGACCGATCTTTATTGGTAAGTACAGCAAAAAAGTCGTTATCGGTCCCAAAATTTAATTGATGCCGATAATGGTTTTGTAAAGAGTCTTGTGCTTTTACTTGAGAAATATTCAGTAGAAAAATAAACAGAATGGCGGAGCAAATTAATTTCATCAATCTTTATCTAATTTAATGCAAGTTGCACCATAAAAACATGACTACAAATAGATTTAAAAAAGTTTTATGATTCTACCACAAGTCTTCTTTCATCGAAACAGGCTTACGTATATTTGCAATCCTTAACGAAGAATATTTTATGAGCAGTCTTACCTCTTTACAATGGCGATACGCAACTAAAAAGTTTGATGCTAGCAAACAATTATCTCCTGAACAAATTGATGTTTTAAAACAATGTTTTAATCTAACCGCAACATCTTACGGTTTGCAGCCGCTGCAATTGGTAGTAATTAAGCATAAAGAATTACAAGAACAACTTTTACCTCATAGTTTTCAGCAACAACAAATCGTGACTGCTTCACACCTACTGGTAATTTGTATTGAAAAAAATATTGATGCTGAATTTATCAATCGATATTTTGAATTGACTAAAAATATAAGAAATACTCCGGAAGAGATTTTAAAGCCATTTCGAGAATTTTTACTGAAAGATTTTGGAGCTAAACCTCAACAAGAACAAGAACAATGGGCCATAAATCAGGCTTATTTGGCATTAGGAAATTTGCTTACGGTTTGTGCTGAGGAAAAAATCGATGCTTGCCCTATGGAAGGTTTTGATGCTGAAAAATATGATGAAATCTTAAAGCTGAAAGAAAAAAACTTAAAATCAGTTTTAATATTACCGGTCGGTTACCGCGCCGAAGACGACATTTTTGCAGATTTTGAAAAAGTAAGAAGACCGTTGAGGGAAACAGTTATAGAAATAAAAGAGTAAATCGCTTTTGTAAATTTTTAAAAAAACCTCTCAATCGAGAGGCTTTTTTATTTTAATAACTTAAATATTCGGTGATTTCTAAGCCGTAGCCGATCATCCCGACTCTCTTTTTTTGTTGAGAGTTTGAAAGTAATTTTATTTTATGGATCCCAAGATCGTGTAAAATTTGCGCTCCGATCCCGAAATCTTTATTATCCATCGCTAAACGCGGCGCTTTAATTTCTCCGTTTTCCTGATTCTCTTTTAATCCGCGTAAACGATTTAAAAGATTTAAACTTGAAACTTCTTGATTAATAAATACGATCGCGCCTTTTTCTTCTTTATGTAAGGCCTTAAACATATCGTCTAATTTCTTATCGGCATCATTAGTTAACGTACCTAAAATATCGTTGTTCACTAAAGTTGAATTTACCCGAACCATCACCGATTCTTCTGTCGTCCAACTTCCTTTGGTTAAAGCAATATGAATTTGATCATTCGTCGTTTGTTTGTAAGCTCTTAAACGATAAGTCCCAAAACGAGTGTTGATATCGAAATCTTCTTTCTTCTCGATTAACGAATCGTGTTGCATTCGATAAGCCACCAAATCTTCAATAGAAACTACTTTTAAGTCGAAACGTTTTGCTACTTCAACCAATTGAGGTAAACGTGCCATTGTTCCGTCTTCATTCATAATTTCAACAATCACTCCGGCCGGTGAAAGTCCTGCTAATCTAGCAAAATCGATCGCTGCTTCAGTGTGACCGGTTCTTCTTAAAACGCCACCTTCTTTTGCCTTTAGAGGAAAAATATGACCGGGACGCCCTAATTCGTAAGGCTTAATAGAATCGTCGGTTAAAGCTTTAACCGTTTTTGATCGATCTGATGCTGAAATACCCGTGGTACAACCGTAACCTTTTAAGTCGATAGAAACGGTAAATGCAGTTTCCATCACGTCGGTATTATTACCAACCATCATATCTAATTGCAATTCTTCACAACGCGATTCGGTAAGTGGCGCGCAAATTAATCCGCGGCCGTGAGTTGCCATAAAGTTGATCATTTCTGGAGTCACTTTTTCAGCAGCTGCCACAAAATCACCTTCATTTTCGCGATCTTCATCATCGACCACGATCACCACTTTCCCTTCACGAATGTCTTCGATCGCTTCAGGAATGGTATTTAATTGTATTTTATTTTCAGTAGTTATATCTGCAGACATTTCTTATAAATTTTCTTGCTGCAAAGGTACACAATCTATTCTGTGTCTTTCTTTTTTATACCGGCAATTTTTGAGAAGAACTTCTTGATAGGTTCTGTAATTACATCGGTATTGATAAATCCTTGATCGGTAGTTGCACGATAGGTTAAATAAATACTTAATGGGAACATAATAAAAGTTGAAAGCCAAGTGGCTACAAACGGACTAATAGTACCATCTTCTGCACTATTCTTGGCAAAAATACCCACAAAATGATAAGTTAAAAACAATAAAATCGCCACTACCATTGGTAAACCTAAACCTCCTTTTCTAATAATTGCTCCTAATGGCGCACCTACAAAAAACAATATAAAACACGCCACAGCTAGTGCATATTTTTCGTGCAGCTGGATTTCTGTTTTATTTAAACGAGAGGCTTTTTTCTTTAAAATACTTTCTTTGCCTTTAATGTTCGATAATGTACCACGAACAGCTCCTAACGCAATATTGGTTACTTGTTGTTTTTGACGTAGATCGTAGCTATCAAAAAACTCTTCAATCGTATTTACCTCGTAAGTAATTGTATCTTTAGACTGAACACTTTTTATCTTACTACTGCTTAAATTTTTAGGCTTGTTTAATTTCTTTAAAGCTGAAGTATCTTTTTCTTTTTCGCCATCGCCTAATCTTCTGGCTCCACTTCTTGAAATAATATTGTTAGAAAAATTAAGCTTGTCTTGATTTAAATCTCCCGAAAGTGAATCTAAGGATTCATTCAACTCAGGGATATTGAGCATTTTATAAGAATAATTATACTTAGTTTCACCTAAATCGACATCATTAAAACTAGAGAGATCGATATTGATATTGTACTTTTCAAAATAACTCTTCAGGTAAGGTTTTTTACGTCGCTCTTTATAATCTTTTGGCTGTAATTCATCATAATAATTACCATTATATAAAACCAATGCCAAGCCTTTGTCTCCCGTATTTATCAATTCACCAGATTCAGCTTTGATCACGGTGAAATTACCGATTTTCTTAGGCGTTTTTTTATGAATGATCACATCTCTAAACTTATCGCCTTCATCGCCATATTTTTCAGCAACCTTCATATTTACATCACCAATTTCATTAAAAGCGCCTTCTACGATCGCCATCGAAGGTTTTAATTCTCGAATGTTGTAACGTAAATTAATTAACTTAAATTCTGCCCAAGGAATAACCGTATTAGCAAAAAATAACGCAACGACACTTAAAAATGAAATGAAAAAGATGAGACTTCGCATTGCTCGTTGGAGCGAGATCCCGGAAGACTTCATAGCTGCAAACTCATAATTCTCTGCAAAACCACCAAAAACCATAATGGAAGAAACCAAAATAGTTAAGGGTAATACCAGCGGAATTAAACTTGGGGTAAGGTATAATAAAAACTTACCGATAATAGCGTAATCTAAGTCTTTACCGGCAAGTTCTGAAATGTGTAACCATATTCCCTGAAGTACAAAAATGAACATCAGAATGACGAATACAGCTAAAAACGTTCTTACAAAAGTTGAAAATATGTAGCGATCTAAAATCTTCAATAGACTAATCTAAACGATTAATATAATAACCTTGGTATTTTTCTTCGTTAAATGAAAACAGAATCGAAGACATAGGCTGGTTGGTTTTAAAGCTGTTTACTTTAATAGTCACTTTAGTGCCATTGTCTTGCGTCTGTATTAAATTGTAGATATGTTTGGTTTGTACATCGATACCCAATAAAATCTCTTTTACTTCAGCATTAGAGTCGATAGGAGTTAATTTGATGTACTGAATTTTTCTTCCTTTTACGTTCTGCTTAATATCCCATTTGTAAGTGTAACCATCTTCATAGAACGTAAGCATTTCTGAAGGAGTAATACCGGTATTGTCTTCTGGATTATAGGTTGAAATATTAATTTCTTCATCTTCAGGAATAATGGTGTATAATTTTTTCCCATCAAATAAACGCGTGGTCCCCATTAAGTTTAGACGGTACTTTTCATCTTTTAGTGCCACATCGCCACGAGTTTCCTGCTTGATATTTTCTGTGGTGTTTTCTAAAACGTAAGAGAATTCAATTTCAATATTATCGTAGGCTCTTACCTTTTTAGAAACCTCATCTAACAAAGCTTTTGCTTTTTCTGAATTCTGAGCAAAAGAAACGGTGCTAAATGCTACAAAAAAACTGAGTATAAAGGTTAATTTTTTCATTTGTTGTATGCTTGTTTTATTCATTATTTAAATGTTCTTCTAACGCAATTAAATCGGGCACTAAAACTTGTCTTGCTTTACTACCTTCAAACGGACCTACAATTCCGGCCGCTTCTAATTGATCGATCAATCTACCGGCGCGGTTGTAACCTACTTTTAATTTTCGCTGTAAAAGTGAAGCTGATCCTTGTTGTGCAGTCACCAACACTTCTGCTGCTTGATTAAATAGTTTATCACGTTCGTCTACATCTATATCAAGACTTGTGCCACTATCTTCAGATTCGTACTCGGGTAATTGATGAGCATCCGGATAGGCTTTTTGCGAACCAATAAAATCGGTGATTTTTTCAACTTCTGGAGTATCGACAAAAGCACATTGCAAACGTACCAAATCGTTACCTTGTGTGTAAAGCATATCTCCACGACCTATCAACTGGTCGGCGCCACCACTATCTAAAATCGTTCTCGAATCGATCTTAGAAGTTACTCTAAAGGCGATTCTTGCCGGGAAGTTAGCTTTGATCATCCCCGTAATTACATTTACAGAAGGTCGCTGCGTTGCAATAATTAAATGAATACCTATAGCACGAGCCAACTGCGCTAAACGAGCGATCGGAGTTTCTACCTCTTTTCCTGCCGTCATAATAAGGTCGGCAAACTCGTCGACAACCAGTACGATGTACGGTAAAAATTTATGTCCGTTTTCCGGATTCAATTTTCTTGCTTTAAACTTCTCGTTGTATTCTTTTATGTTTCTCACCATTGCATCTTTCAGCAAGTCGTAACGATGATCCATCTCAATACAAAGTGAATTTAGCGTATTAATTACCTTGGTATTATCGGTAATAATCGCCTCTTCACTATCGGGAAGTTTAGCTAAATAATGTCTTTCTATTTTGTTGAATAACGTAAGTTCTACTTTTTTTGGATCGACCAATACAAACTTTACTTCTGCCGGATGCTTTTGGTAAAGTAACGAAGTTAAAATACAGTTTAAACCTACAGATTTACCTTGCCCGGTTGCTCCTGCCATTAGTAAGTGAGGCATTTTAGCAAGATCGACCACAAAAGTTTCGTTAGAAATAGTTTTACCCAAAGCAATAGGTAATTGCATTTCTGCGTGTTGAAATTTAGAAGATGCCACTACAGATCGCATCGAAACGATACTTGCGTTTTTATTAGGCACTTCGATACCAATAGTACCACGACCCGGGATCGGCGCAATAATACGAATACCTAAAGCTGCTAAAGAAAGGGCAATATCGTCTTCTAAATTTTTAATTTTGGAGATTCTAATTCCGGCTTCGGGTACAATTTCGTAAAGTGTAACCGTTGGGCCGACGGTCGCTTTAATTTGCGCGATCTCAATTTTGTAATTCTTTAGCGTATTTACAATATTGTCTTTATTCTCTTCTAATTCTTGCTGATCGATCGTAATACTAGAACCACCGGCATTATAATCTTTTAATAATTCAATAGTTGGGAATTTGTAGTTAGAAAGTTCTAAAGTTGGGTCAAACTCTCCAAAATCTTTTACGATCTTCTTACTTAGACTATCTTCTTCTACCTCTTCTTCTTCCGCCGTTTCTACTTCCATCGCAACATCTTCCTCGTCGTTCGACTTGATCACGATCTTTTCTTTTTCTGAAGGCGTTGATGTTTCTGTTGAATTAGTTTCTGTATTTAAATCGATAGAAGAATCTTGTTCTTCTTCAATTTTATTTGAATTTTTTGCGGAAGTAGTTTCTTCCTCTTCCCCATCTTTACGCTCAAACTTAATCGCCAATTCTGCTTCTGTTTCTTCTGAAGCTGAAGTTTGCACGTTTTCTTTTACAATTGGTGCTTGTATTTCTTCGGAAGTATTTTCGGTAGTGTTGCTTGCAGTAGCAGATTCTTGTTGTGCTTCATCAAAATCTTCAGCAACTTCTTTTTTCGTTTTATGGAAATATTTTGCCAACATCTCCGGCGTTACATTTAATCGTGCTACTAAATACACAATTAAAATAAAAGCTAATAGTAAAACCGTTCCTGCAAAACCTAAGTAATCTTGTAAAAAATCGTTGGTTTCAAAGCCAATCATTCCGCCTAAAAGTGCATTACTTTCAGCAAAAAAACCAAGAACAGTAGAAAACCAAAGCATTACTAAAACACCCCAAAACCAAAAAGTTTTCAGGTTCTTTTTATTCATTCCGAAGAAAAAATAAAAACCGGTTAAACTTACCAGAACGGCAATGCTGTAAGCGGCAATTCCAAAACCTTTATAAATAAAGAAATTACTAATGCCGGCTCCAAATTTACTGAGCCAGTTTTTGGTTTCTACACTTCGGTCTGAGAGGTTACTAAGCGTACTTTGATCGACCTGCCAATTGAATAAAAAGGAAGTAAAAGCCACCAACAATGCGATACCAAAAAGAATTAAAAAACTCCCTAAAATCACCTTTTGTTTTCGGTTAAAATTTAGGTTGGGCTTTTTAAATTTAGTGCTTGCTTTTTGTTTAGTTTTAGATGTGGTCTTTTTCTTCTTTGCCATGAATTAGTTCTCGCTAAGGAGCAAAAATACAAATTCAACTGAATTAAAGATAACAAAACTTAGTTATCGCTCATTTAATTATAAACAGCAACAAGTTTTCTAAAATAAATAAGGTATATAAATTATAAAACCGACTACCACTGCGGTTACCGCGGCAAAAAATACCGCTCCGGCAGCCATATCTTTTATGAGTCCGATCTTGTGATGAAAATCTGGATGAATAAAATCTGCAATTTCTTCGATCGCAGTATTGGCAGCTTCCAGGCTTAATACCATTCCCATCGCGAAAGTCTGAAAAATCCATTCTGCAGTGGTTATTTCAAAATAAAAACCCAGAGCGACCATGATGATCGATATCACGATTTGCACCTGAATAGGAGGTTCTGTCTTTATAAGAATATAAGCTCCTTTTAAGGCGTAACCACAGGCTTTTATTCGTTTCCCCAGAAAGGAATTTTGCATTATAAAAGTGTTTTTAATGCCGAAAGATAATCGGGTTCATCGGCAATTTCTATAACTTGTTGCGAATGTAAAACTTTTCCTTCTTCATCGACAACAATCACCACACGAGAGAGTAAATTTTTAAATGGTCCGTTTTCAATCTCAAGGCCATAATCTTTACCAAATTGTTGCGTTTGAAAGTCTGAAAGTGTAATTACTTCACTTAAGCTTTCACCATCGGTAAAGCGTTTTTGCGCAAAAGGCAAATCGCGAGAAATACAAAGTACTTCTGTATTTTCTAGATCTTTGGCGCGTTTATTAAAATTTCTCACTGAGGTTGCACAAACATTCGTGTCGATACTAGGGAAGATATTGAGCACTAAACGCTTTCCTTTATAATCTGAAAGTTTTACGGTTTCTAAGCTTGAATTGAGCAATTGAAAATCTGGAGCTTTATCGCCTTCTTTGGGTAATTCTCCCACGGTGTTAAAAGCTTCGCCTTTTAAAGTTATGGTTGCCATTTTTATTTTAAAAGTACAAATTAAGCCGGCAAAACTTATTAAAGCTATCATAAAAAAAGGTTGCCATCTGGCAACCTTCTTCAATCTAATAATTATGGATAATTATTTATCTATAGAGCCTAAAACTTTTTTCACAAAGTTATTGGCCGCGTCTCTTTCTGGAACTCCTTCTTCAACCATATTGTGAACTTCTATGGCGCCACAAATATTGGTAATTAATTCACCGATCACATCCATATCTTCGTCTGTACAAGAACGGTGTTCGGTAAAAGATTCTAGAACCTCAACAGTGTGTTCCAGCTTTTCTTTCTCGTTGTTTTTCTGTAAGTGTTTAATTACTGGTAACTTCATCTACTAATTCTTTTAAAGATTCTAATTTGTTAGTTTGTACTTGGTTTACAAAACTTCCGCCTTTAAAAGTTGCGAAAGTTGGTAAATTATCAACCTTTGCTAATTTTCTTGATTCCGGATATTTTTCAGCATCTACCAAAATAAATTTTGCATTTTCATTTTCTGAAGCCATTTTTTTAAATTTCGGCTTCATTAAACGGCAGTTTCCACACCATCCGGCCATATATTGTACGATTACTGTATCGTTGTCTGATACGATTTCGCCTAAATTATCTTGTTCTAATTCTTGTAACATAGCTTATTTGTTTTGTTGGTTAAAATCTACCGGCAAAATGAATTGCCGGTAAATTAATTTTCTTTTTCTAGCAATTTTTAAAATCTTAGTTTGCTGCTAAGTAAGAAGAAACTCCTTCTCTATCTGCTTTCATCGCAGTTTTTCCTTCTTCCCAGTTTGCAGGACAAACTTCTCCGTGTTTTTGCACGTGAGTATAGGCATCGATCATTCTAATGAATTCACTTACATTTCTTCCTAATGGCATATGGTTTACACCTTCGTGAAATACAGTTCCTTCTTCATCGATTAAATAAGTTGCACGGTAAGAAACATTGTCACCATCTACAGTGTAAGCTCCTGTTTCTTCGTCATATCTTTCGTTGGTTGTGTCTAAGATCCCTAATCTTGAACTTAGGTTTCTGTTAGAATCTGCTAAGATTGGGTAAGTTACACCTTCGATACCACCATTATCTTTTGAAGTGTTTAACCACGCAAAATGAACTTCTGCAGTATCACAAGAAGCACCAATTACAATTGTGTTTCTTTTTTCGAATTCTGGTAAAGCTTCTTGAAAAGCGTGAAGCTCTGTTGGACATACATAAGTAAAGTCTTTTGGGTACCAGAAAAGAACAACTTTCTTGTTATTTTTTTTAGCTTCTTCTAAAACGTTAATTTTAAAAGTATCGCCCATTTCATTCATTGCGTTTACTTCTAAATCTGGAAATTTTTTACCTACAATAGACATAGTTGTTTTTATTTTTAAGTTAATATTTCGTTTTTGTTCACTGCAAAAATAAGACGAATATCTACTTCTAAAAACGATTCTTACTTATTAAATTTTATTTCACTATAAGTTTTGATTATCGAAATAGCAAAAACCTATAATTTAAAGTTATTTACGAGTTTTAAATCTCTTTTAGCGGAAAAAATTATTCGCAATTATGTATTTTTATTTTTATGAAAACACTTATCAAAAACATTAAGCAGCTCGTACAGGTTCGAGATCAAAATATCACCAAGCTTAAAGGCAAGCAAATGTCTTATTTACCAACGCTTAGTAATGCCTGGCTACTCATTAACGAAGATAAAATTGAAAATTTTGGCGGGATGGGAACACTCCCGAACATTGAAACCGATCAAGAAATAGATGCCACCGGTAAACTTGTGCTTCCTTCTTGGGTCGACTCTCATACACATTTGGTATATGCCGGTCATCGCGAACAAGAATTTGTCGATAAAATTAACGGACTCACTTACGAGGAGATCGCTGCCAAAGGCGGTGGAATTGTAAACAGTGCTCGCCAATTACAAAACACCAGCGAAGAAGAGCTTTACCAACAATCTTTACAACGCTTAGAGCAAGTGATAAAAATGGGAACCGGCGCTATTGAAATTAAATCGGGTTACGGTTTAACACCAGAAGCAGAAATAAAAATGTTGCGTGTGGCAAAAAAGCTTCAAAAAGCACATCCTATCCTTATTAAAACAACTTTTTTAGGTGCGCACGCTCTACCCGCAGAATTTAAAGACAATAAGCAAGGTTATATTGACCAGATCTGTAATGATATGCTTCCTAAAATTGCTGAAGAAAATTTAGCCGATTTTATCGATATTTTTTGTGAACAAGGTTATTTTGACATTCACGATACCGAGCAGGTTTTAGAAGCCGGTAAAAAATATGGCCTTCGCGGAAAAATTCACGTAAATCAATTCAACTCGATCGGCGGCGTAAAAACCGGTGTTGATTACAACGTACTTTCTGTAGATCATTTAGAAGTGATGAAAGACGAAGACATCGAAGCATTAAAAAATACCGATACCATTCCGGTAGCATTACCCTCGTGTTCTCTGTTTATAAAAATTCCTTACGCTCCGGCTCGAAAAATGATCGATGCCGATTTGCCTTTAGCCTTGGCTACCGATTATAATCCGGGAAGTTCACCTAACGGAAATATGAATCTTGTCGTTTCTTTAGCTTGTATAAAAATGGGAATGACGCCTGAAGAAGCCATCAATGCTGCTACGCTAAACGCTGCTTACGCAATGGGTATCGAAAAAACTCACGGTAGTATTACTAAAGGAAAAATTGCTAACTTGCTTATTACCGATCAAGTACCAAGTTACGGCTTTTTACCTTATTCTTTTGGTAATAACCATATAAGTCAGGTGATTTTAGGCGGAAAATTAGTTCAATAATTAATACGAAAACAAAGATGGAAAGTTTCGACTTTTATACTAAAGATAGAATTACCAATTATATTAACCATCGTAAAGGTGAAACCAAATTTGGAGAAGCTTTACAGTTTGTCAAAAATTTTGAAGAACTAGAAACTACCGACGTTGACTACGTGATTTTCGGTATTCCTGAAGATATTGGCGTTCGTGGTAATTTTGGTAAACCGGGAACTTCGAAAGCCTGGAGTGCATTTTTAAATTCATTTTGTAATATTCAGGTAAACAAATATAACCAACCTGAGAATTGTTTGGTTTTAGGCGAGATCAATTGCTCTTCGTTTATGAAGGCATCTTTAGCCACATACACTAAATTTGAATTGGGTGAAATTGTGCAAGAGATCGATGAGCAAGTCGCTATGGTGGTAGAAAAGATCGTTAGCTATGGTAAAATACCGGTCATTATTGGTGGCGGCCACAATAACGCTTATGGTAACATTAAAGGAACTTCAAAAGCTTTAGATCGCTCAATTCATGTTCTAAATGTAGATGCACATACCGATTTGCGTGAAACCGATTACAGACATAGCGGTAATGGTTTTCGTTACGCAAAAGAAGAAGAATATTTAGATCGTTATGCGATGGTTGGGATTCATAAAAATTATACGCCGCAGTATATTTTTGATTATATGAATGCCGATAAGCACATAAAATATTCTTTTCTAGAAGATTATTTACATTTAACGACCATCGAAAAACTCATCAAGTTTAAAAAAGCCACCGATTTTGTACGCAATCAATTTGGCTTAGAAATAGATTGCGACAGCATTAAAAACTTTGATAGCAGCGCGATGACACCAAGTGGTTTTGGTGTAAATGAGATTAGAAGTTTCATCAAACTTTCTAAAAAACAAAAAGTCTTATACTTACATTTATGTGAAGCTTCTCCCGAAAACAATACGATGATCGGGAAAGCCTTAAGTTATTTTGTATCAGATTTTATAAGAGAAGAAGAAAAATAAATGAATTTAAAAATTAAAGAATTTACCCCGCCTCTAGCCCAACAATTTGCCGATCTAAACTTAGCCTGGTTAGAGAAATTTTTTAAAGTAGAACCTCACGACAAAGACGTACTCTATAACTGTGAAGAAGAAATTATTGCCAAAGGAGGTAAAATTTTCTTTGCTGAATTAGATGAAGAAATCGTAGGGACATTTGCTTTACTTAAACTCGACGAGCAAACGTTAGAACTCACTAAAATGGCGGTCGATGAAAAGCTACGCGGAAAGAAAATAGGACAATTTATGCTGAAGTATTTTCAGCAATATGTAAAAGAACATCCAGAATTTGAATATGTACTGTATTCTAGCCGACAATTAGAAAACGCCATTTACCTCTATCGTAAATTCGGTTTTCAAGAAGTTGAATTAGAAAAAAATGCTCCGTATGAACGAGCTGATATTAAAATGATTTACCGACCAAACCATTTATAAATATGAAAAAAATACTTTTAGTAAGCGCTTTAAGTGTATCACTATTTGCTTGCAAACAAGAAGCTAAAGAAAACGAAAATAAGCAAGAGATCTCTCCTGCCGTAGCAGAGAAAATAGAAAAAAGCCAAGAAGATGCTATAAAAGTAATGCCGGAAGAACACGCCTCGTTTGCGATGAAGCTTAATAACAGAATTTTTTATGTTGACCCTGTTGGCGGAGCCGAAAAATACAATAAACTCCCCCAACCCGATATTATTTTTGTAACTGATATTCACGGCGATCATATGGATGCCGAAACTTTACTAGCGCTTACCCAAGAGAATTCAGCAATACAAATTGTTTGCCCAAAAGCGGTACGCAAACAACTTCCGGAAGAATTACGTAACCGCATAGTTGTGATGAGTAATGATGAAGAAAAAGATTTTTTAGGGGTTCACGTAAAAGCGATGCCAATGTATAATTTGCGTGAAGAAGCTAAAGATTTTCACGTAAAAGGTCGCGGCAATGGTTATTTATTTAATGTGAACGATCGAAAGATATACGTTTCTGGCGATACCGAAGACATACCCGAAATGCGCAACTTAAAAGATATCGACTTGGCTTTTGTTTGCATGAATTTACCTTACACGATGCCTGTAAATTCAGCAGCCGATGCTGTATTAGATTTTAAACCGAAAAAAGTTTACCCATATCACTACCGCGGTAAAGATGGGATGAGCGATGTAGAACAGTTTGAAAATATCGTTACCACTAACAATCCAGAAATTGAGGTAGAAATTTTAGATTGGTATTAATTAGTATTACAAAATTTAAAAAAAAGAAAGTTACCTTAATAAGTATCCCGTTCGAGATCAACAGAAGGCTTTAGCTTTTTATACTGAAAAATTAGGTTTTTTGGTAAAGAAGAATGAAGATCTTGGAAACGGAAATTACTGGATCACTTTAGTGGCTAAAGATTGGCAAGACGGGCCGGAACTTTTGTTGAAACCGGCTCCCAATCTTTTTGAACCTTCTAAAGTTTATCAAGATGCATTATTAGAAGCCGGCATACCTTACACGCAATTTTTGGTGGAAGATCTAGCTGCAGAATTTGATCGATTAGTTACAATAGGAGTTTCTTTTACCCTGAAGCCTTCTGAAATGGGAAATGTAAAGATGGCGATTTTTAATGATGAATGCGGAAATCAAATTCAGTTAGTGGAAGAATTACAATAGCGGAAATTGGAAAAAATCATATTTTATGGAAAAATCCCTATTCAGAGCTTTTTTTTATGGTTTTATTTCTCTAATTTTGAAATACTTATCCTCGAACAGTTTTAGAAATGCAAAAGGGATTGAGCGTTTGTTGGAGCTCTTTTTAAATTTCTGCAGTGCAAGAATTTAAAAAAGCGACTCGCGAAAGCCCGACCTGAGCTTTTTTAGCGAGGGTTTTGCCCAAATTATTTAATTTATGATAACCACCAGAAATACAGTAGATCTATCGCCTTTAGAACATCGCGGTAACTTGCAGATCATGATTAAATTTATTTATCGTGTAGAGGTTGTTAAAGATTTAAAATTATTGCCCAACATTAAATATACGCAAACGCACAGTTGTTATTATTTACCATATTCGTTAGAAAACAAACAGGTTTTGTTTACTTTTTTTAATGATCGAGGCTATTTTGTAGATTATAAAAAATTACAGATACAAAAGCCCATTAAGCGGGAGAGGTTGCCTAATTATTACCGTGTTGATCGTGAGAAATTGAGTGCCGGAGATAAGAAGAATTTATGGAAATATGTGCATTACTTACGTGGTAAACGATATAGCGAAAGTACGGTAAAAACTTACTATCAATTTGTATTGATGCTGGTAGATTATACCGATAAGCCTGTTGAGGAGTTAAACTATCGTGATTTTGAAATTTTTTTAGAGCAGGTGATCGCTAAAGGAAATTATTCTATTAGTTCTCATCGGCAATGTGTGAGTGCTATTAAACATTTTTCTGATCTTTTTGCTATTGATCCTAGAGATAAGGATCTGAATATGTTGCGCCCAAAGAAGACTCGAAATTTACCTACGGTTTTATCTAGAAACGAAGTAATTAGGATTTTACAAGTCACTAAAAACTTAAAGCATCGGGCGGTTTTAGGATTAATTTATAGTTCTGGATTGCGTATTGGGGAGTTGTTGAGCTTGCAATTACAGGAGATCGATGTAGATCGAAAACAAATTTTTATTAAGTCTGGTAAGGGTAAAAAGGATCGCACTGTAATTTTAGCTGAAAGTATATTGCCGTTGATCTACAATTATTTGAATACTTATACTCCAAAAAAGTATTTTGTTGAGGGCCAACATGGTGGTGCTTACAGCCCGGAAGCTATTCGGAGTTTTTTAAAGAAATCGTGTAAACAGGCAGGTATTGTAAAGCGAGTAACGCCGCATACTTTACGCCATTCTTTTGCGACACATATGCTGGAAGACGGTGTTGATTTACGCTATATACAAACGCTACTCGGCCATAGCAAACCGGAGACTACAATGATCTACACACACGTAACTCAGCGTGACTTGATGAACATTCAGAGTCCGCTAGATCGTGTTGTAAATCAGCTAAGAGGAACTGATAACCACAAGCAAAAAGTTGGTTTATCCGGCGAATTTTAATTATAAAACCGTTATATTTGTTTGGATATAACACGTTGCCCACAATTTGAGAGAAATCGTAAATCAATGAAAATAAGTCTGTTAATTGGAATTTTTTTTTACTCAACTTTATTTGCGTGCGGAAACGAAAATGATGAACGATTTATTTTTTTCCTTCATAACCGATTTTTAGAAGAGCACGATTTGAATGAGCTGCATCCTGAATACGGAACAACTGAATACAAAGAAATTATTAGCGAATTTGAAAAAAGTGGTTTAAATGTAATTAGCGAAAAAAGAAACGGTAATGTTAACGCAAGAGATTACGCAGTGGGAATTGTAAATCAAATTGTAAATTTAATTAAAACAGGAGTTGAACCTCAAAAAATAACAATTGTTGGAACTTCAAAAGGTGGTTATATCGCTCAATACGTTTCGACGTTAGCAAATAACCCAAACTTGAATTTTGTGTTTGTTGCAAGCTTCAGGAGTAGCGATATTCAAAATATACCTGAAATTAATTTTTGCGGAAATATTTTAACAATTTACGAAAAGTCCGACCCATTTGGAGTTTCTGCATTAGAAAGAAAGAAAATTTCGAATTGCGAAATAAAACACTTTAAAGAAATCGAACTCAATACAGGATTGGGACACGGATTTTTATTCAAACCTTTAAAAGAATGGATTGAACCGACTATAAAATGGGCAAATGGAAATTACAATGTGGAATAAAAAACTGTGGGCAACAACGTATAACAACAATTGCGGCTTTGTCTCCTGCGGACACAACCGCGCAAGCAGAAAAGTCGGTAATTTTAGCTATCTTAGTTTCTAAACAATCCGCAACTGATTGTTATACAAAAACGTTGGCGTTAATTTGAAAAATGAAAATACGAAAAGTAAAATTTGAAAATCATCCGATTTTAGGCAATATAAATCTAGATTTTATTGATAAAAACGGAAACACAGTAAATACTATAATATTAGCAGGTGAAAATGGAACAGGAAAATCGGTAACTTTAAATACAATTTTTGATTTTTCAATTTACAATACAGACAACCTTAAAAGAGAGGAAAAAAGAATATTCGAGATTGAATTATCTGAGGATGATATTAATATGCTTCAAGAAGGTGAATTATCAAAAAAATTTTTCACTCAACCTTTAAAGAATAATATTATTACACTACTTTTTGACTATTCAATAATCAACAATTGGGATCAAATTAAAATAACAGCTCAAAGGGACGACAACTCTTTTATAAATCTACCAGGATATTTATTTACTCAAAATGATACTAGACCAATTCTTAAAACTATTTTTTCTGATGTAGAAATTAACTTCAAATCTGAACAAATAAGGAATGTAACATCGAAAAGTATAGATAATGAAAAGAAAGTTAGTGAGCGTTCAAACTCGAAATTATCAACAGAGATTGCTCAACTATTAATTGATATACAAAGTCAAGATGCTTTAGAGTTTACAGAATGGGCAAGAAAAAATACTGGTGAACCTATAGATGAAACTAAAATAGATATAAGGACAAAAAGGTTTTCTAATGCTTTTGAGTCTATATTTCCATCAAAAAAATATAATAGAATTGAAAACAGAAATAATCAAAAAGAAATAGTTTTTTCCGAAGGAGAAAAGGAAATGACTATAAATGAATTAAGTTCTGGAGAAAAACAAATAGTTTTTAGAGGTAGTTTTCTATTAAAAGATAAGGAAAGTTCAAAAGGGGCATTAATCTTAATTGATGAGCCAGAAATAAGTCTTCACCCAACTTGGCAATTAAAAATACTTACATATTTTAAAAAACTTTTTACAAACGAGACGGAACAAACTTCACAAATAATAATAGCAACTCATTCACCTTTTATTATTCACAATTCAAATAGATTAAATGATAAAGTAATTGTTTTAAAAAGGAATGATGATGGTATTATTGTTACATCTAACAATCCCGAATTTTATAATTGGACACCTGAAGAAAAGATTAAAAATGCATTTAATGTTACTCATATTTTAAAACCTGATACGGTCAATGTTTTATTAGAAGGAGAAACTGATGAGAAATATTATAACAAGGCGGTTGAGATTTTCGAAATAGATAAAAATTCCATTGATTTTAAGTGGATTGGTAGGATTAATGAGAATGGGAATGCTGAAAACACTGGAGATTCTGCTTTAAACCAAGCAAAAACATTTTTTAGAGCTAATCCAAATATGCTAACAGGTAAGGTTGTTTTACTTTACGATAGTGACACAAAAAAGCCAGAAGAAACATTTGACGATTTAAAAATCCGAAAAATGCCAAAAAATGAACATAATAATCTCTATTTAATTGGGATTGAGAATTTACTTGTATTGCCAGAAGGATTTGACAAAGAATTGTTTTACAAAGAAAAAACTAGAACAGATAAGTATGGTGCTGAAAGTTTAATAAGAGAATTAGACAAGTCAAAATTATGTGACTATATCTGTAATGATTTGGACATAGAAAAACAAAAAGAAGTGTTGATTAAACTTAAAGAGGAAATCGACAAATTAAAATAAAAAAACTAACGCCAACAACGTATAACAACAATTGCGGCTTCGTGTCCTGCGGACACAACCGCGCAAGCATAAAAGTCGGTAATTTTAGCTATCTTAGTTTTCAAACAATCCGCAACTGATTGTTATACAAAACCGTTAGGCAAAATATGAAACAAGAAATTATCCTAAGAATACATCAGCTCAAAAAAAAATCAGAACTAATAAAATCGAAGATTCGTTTTGAAATTCCTCCAATTCCCCCAAAAAAACCCTATCCGCCACTAAAAAAAAACATCATTACTAAAAGACCAAAGTTTTTTGAAGTTGGTTTAATAATACAAAATATTCTTTTTTGGGTAATTCCTGTATTTATAATACTATTAATATTCTCTGAAATAAATTTTACCTACATAACTATAATTACAGTCTTATTGTCATTATCAACACGATATTATTTTTTTTATAAGAATTTAATGAATTATAAAAATGAAATTAAAATTTATGAACAAAATTTAGAGAATTATAATCGAGAAATAAAAAACTACGAAAAATTTAAAGAAAAACATAAAAATGATATTGAGGTATACAAAAAAGTTAGACAAAAAAATATAGAGTTAAAGAATGAATTAACTGAAATTCAAAAAGAATTATGGAATATTTACGATTTAATGAAATTAGGTAAAATTGATATTAATAAGGAAGAGTATGGTTTGTTATTTCAAATTATTACTAACTGTAACCTTGATGATGATGTCGGAATGGTCAATCGAAATTTTTATCCTGATGATTTTTCCGTAAATAAAAATCTAAAAACGGATAAATCATCTATTAATGAAAGTATCATAAAAGGAATTAATTTTCTATTAAAGCTTTCTACTAAAAACAGAATAAAAATACTTGAATTATTAAAATATGTGAACAAAATTCAAAACTCTAATTTGGAAAATGGTGAAAAATCTTCTAAAATCAAATCAATTTTATGGACACAGCAATCAGCTACGACAAAATTATTTGTAGGAGGATTTTTAGGTACAATAGGCGGTTTAGTGATTTTTGGTACTGGAGGAATCGGTATTGCAGGACTTGGAGGCGCAATTGGAATATGGGGATTTTTAGCAGGAACCACGGGCGGTATTTTAATATCTTCAATAATTCAAAATTTTGAAAATAAAAAATAATACTTTGCCTAACAACGTATATTTCCAATTGTGGTTTTGTGTCCTGCGGACACAGACGCTCATGCGTCAAAGTCAGTTCTTTTACTATCTTTATTTCCTAAATTCCCACAACTGACAAATATACAAGACCGTTGGCAACAATTTAAAAAAGCCAATAGAAGTATAACAAGACCGTTTTAACAAACTAAAAAAGTAATTAAAATGGAAAATTCAAAATGTAACAATCTATTACAAAACGATGTTGATTCTTACACAGAAGAACAATATGAACAAATGGAAAAAGAGTTGGCGACTAAAATAAACCGACTCATAGAAGAAACTGAAAATAAATATTGCGTAGCTCCGAGAATTGAAACAGAGTTACCTAGAACAAGAGTAAGTGTATTTATTTTAAATAAAGGTATCCACAATAATCCTCCTCTTCCTGATTTAAATTGAGTAAGGATAGGTTATCACACAAAAACCTCTAACTTTAAATTTTCCGTCACTTGAAAAAGATTTCATTTCTTCTTCATTTACGTATCTATCTTTAATAGCTTCTATAAATTTGTTATCATCTTTTTCTTTATATGGAGCTACTCTTGGAACAAATTTACGTCCGTTATGAATATAACTACCTCCTATTGCGTTTTTCATTGATAAAGCTTCTTCGTAAGTCATAATAAATTGGTTTTAAGATTAGATTGATAAATATAATAAAAGCCAAGCTAACACTCCGCTTTTAGTTTAATTATAACATTACTATATTGCCATAAAATATTGATAATGGTAAAAACAAAAGAAGATTTTATTAAAAACTTACAGGAGTTTGCAAAAACATTGACTGAATATGTTTCATATAATTCAGGAGATTGGAGAATAAAGGGTTTTATAGATATTGATAAAAGTATATATTCAATATCATCAGACACTAAAATAATTTCTAAGATTTTAGAGATACAATTGTTTCCTAAGTTTAAGGAGTTCGCCGACTCCATAGGTTATAAAATAGTATTAGCCGAACATCAAAATTGGTATCCAGATTTATCTTTTGTAAACAAAGAAGACGAGTCTATTAAATTTGCTGTTGACATTAAAACAACATATCGAATTAGAAGGAAAGGATATTGTAATAAATTTACACTTGGTTCACATGGTAAATATTTTAGAGATAGGACAAGTACAAAAAATGTTCAGTACCCATATGGAGATTATACCGCACACGTTTGTTTAGGTATTATTTATACAAGAGCAAAAATTGAAGATATAGACGAGACGGTTATAGTTGAAATAGATAACATAGATACATTATCCTCAGTAATTAAAGATTTAATATTCTTTGTTCAAGAAAAATGGTTGATAGCAAGCGATAAAAGTGGAAGTGGGAATACAGCTAATATAGGCAGTATAAATCATATAGAAAGCTTAGTAAATGGAAATGGTACTTTTGTAAATTTAGGTGAGAAATGGTTCGATGAGTATTGGATAGATTACGATAAGATTGACCAAAAAGACAAAGAAGGTAAACCCGTTAGAACTAAAAATGATAAAATTAAGAAAATTACAGATTTAAAATCGTATCTTGAATATAGAGGTGAACCCACCGATAAGATTAATAATTTAAAAATTAAAAGTAAAAAATGAAAACATTTGTTCCACCAATAAAATCACAAGGAATTAAAACAAAACTTGTTCAATGGATTTCTACAAACGTTGATGAAGTAGAATTTGACCGTTGGGTTGAGCCTTTTATGGGAACAGGTGTTGTTGCTTTTAATGTTCGTCCAAAAAGGTCATTACTTTGTGATAGCAATCCACACTTAATAAAGTTTTATAAGGCAGTTCAAAACAAAGAAATTACGAGCAATATTGTAAGAAATTTTTTAAATAAAGAAGGTCAAAAACTATTAGAAACAGATGGAGAGTATTACTATACAGTACGTAATCGTTTCAATGAAAAAGGAAATCCATTAGACTTTTTATTTTTAAGTCGCTCTTGTTTTAATGGAATGATGAGATTCAATAAAAAAGGTGGTTTCAATGTTCCGTTTTGTAAAAAACCAAATCGTTTTGCACAAGCATTGGTTACAAAAATAACTAACCAAGTAGAAAACATCTCACAAATAATTGAGCAAGGAGATTATGAATTTAAACACCAAGATTTTAAAGCAACTTTGTCAGAATTAAAAAGTACCGATTTTGTTTATTCTGACCCACCATATATCGGCAGACACGTTGATTATTTTGATAGTTGGACAGAGGAAGAAGAAATTTTATTAAATAGTGGATTGGAAAAATCAAACTGTAAATTCATTTTATCGACTTGGTTAAGTAATAAATATCGTACTAATGATTATGTTTTTTCTGTTTGGGAAAATTGTTATGTAGCTACAAAAGAACATTTCTACCACGTTGGAGGTAAAGAAACTAATCGAAATGCAGTCTATGAAGCTTTATTATCTAACGTTGAGTTAAAAGATAGTATATCAAATTCAGAAATGAAATCAAGAATTAAAAATGACAAATCGAGATTGACCTCTAAACAGAGAGTGAAAAATACCCAATTAGACTTAGAGATTTCATAAAAACTGTAGCCAACATCGTATACCAAAAATAGCGGTTAAGTTGTTTCGCCGCCAAATAAAGTAAACAGCAAACCAAAACACAACGGACAGATCAGCGCATTTTAACCCGCTACATTTGTTATACAAGACCGTTGTGCAACATTTGACCAAAAAATGAAAAATCGAATTTTAACAATATTATTTTTAGCTATAAATCTGACTTTATTCGGTCAAGATGCTCAAGACTGTTATGAAATAAAGTATCTCGACTTTTTTGGTTTGGACAAAATGGAAATTATAAAATGGCCAGAATCTGAACTTGAAGGATTATCCAAAATGGATTTTGCCAAAGACAGAGGCAAATCTGAAATTAAGACTAACTTTATAATTCCGATGATTGTTTACCAATTAGCTGAATATCATCCGAATTGCAATCAAAATATTGACACAAATTATTTCAATAAAATTTCAGAAATCTATTTAAAAATTAGAGAAATTGATTCAACCGAATTTCTAAAAAAATCAATCGCTGAAAAGATTGACTTTTTGCGTGCTGACTTCTATTCGCAAGTCGAAAATGTGGATTATTTGCCGAAAATGACAGCAACTTTTGATGACGGACCTTTTTACGGAGTTGACTACACAGAAAAATCGGAATTAAAACCAATCAAAACCCAGGAAACTGAATTTGGAACTTTAGTTGTTTCAAAAGCTGATGATAAAACAATACTTGCGAGTAAAGATAAAAACGGAAACACAATTTGGCAGAAGTCAATTACTGGACTGTCGGACAGAAATTTAACCGAATTACATTTTACCGAAAATCCAATGGAATATAATTCTGTTGCGACTGTTGCTCATATGTATTCAGAAGGAGAAAGATTTACACTATATTTAAAAAACGATGGAAGTTTTATGTATTACTTTCATTCGTGGTAAAGAAAATAAAAAACGTTGCACAACAATGGTAACCGTTGCACAAGCCTTTAATTCTTAGAAAATCTCACTTATTTAAACCGCTTTTAGGAGGTTTTTTGTTTTTATATCCTTTGCAAATTAGAAGAATGAAGTGTTTTTAAAATGACGTATACTCCTGATTTAAGGTCATTGTGAACTTTAAAAAACAAGGCGAACATTCCTGCTCCATTTTTCACCCGGTTTTGAGTGAACTTGAGGTATTTTTTGAGGTTGTAGGCTATAGCTGAGAGCTGCATACACTTGTTAGCTTGTCTTAAGCCTATAGTGTTTACTTTACGCAGACCAACAA
>NZ_AUHX01000015.1 GCF_000423405.1 Mesonia mobilis DSM 19841
TAATAATTAATTTCTGCGTCATTCTGAATTTATTTCAGAATCTCATATAATGCTAAAAATCAAAGCTTATCAGATGAGACCCTGAATCAAGTTCAGGGAGACGAAACATTTTATGATGCATTACGGACATTCAAAATGATATTCAATTAAATCTATTCTAAACTAATGTCTCAAGGAATATTTGCAAATATCATTTGTTCTTTTATCAATGTTTTTATGCTAGTAACCTACTATTTTCTATTAGTCTGGCAGAATAAGGTAAGAAGTGGTATTTGTCGGACTACTACAGTCTAATGATCATTGATTTTATCTCTAATTCTCTTCTTTACATTATGATTAAAAGAATCAGCTATTAAGCAATTCTAAAATAGGATTTAATATTGTGAGCTCTCAACTAATATCTAGTCTGATATTATATAATAAATAAAAAAGCCAAAACTTATCGTTTTGGCTTTTTTATTTATTATAAATTTTTATCTCAAATTTTATTTTAATTTGAAAGTAACTCTTCTTACCAATTGTCTAGCATCAGAAGAAGATTTGTCAACAGAATCATCAATCCCTTCACCTCTGTAGCTTAATCGAGATTCGTTAATACCTGATGCCACGATAATGTCATAAACTCTTTTAGCTCTGCGCTCAGAAAGTTGTTTGTTGTACTCCGCATTACCTAACTCGTCTGCATATCCCACTAAGTCAGCATTTGCGCTAGGGTTTTCGTGCATGTATCTTACCAAGTAATTAATAGCTTCGAAAGAATAGGTTTCAGGTTTGTCGCTGTTAAATTGGAAATATACATTTACATAACCATCGTTTAAAAGTTTTTTAATGCCCATGCTTCCTGAACCTCCTTCTTTTTGGAATTCTTCTTTAGAAGTATAGCGCTCATCTAAAGAGGATTCTATTTCATCTGGTATACCATTATTGTTTTTATCTACGGCAACTCCTTTAGAATCAACAGCTACACCATTCATTGTGTTTGGTTCTCTGTCTAAATAGTTGGGAACACCATCTTGATCTTCATCCATTAAATCGCTTTCTAGATCTGCAACTCTACCTTGAATCGAATCTAATTGGTTTCTTAGTTCAGTTTCTTCACTGTTATCTACCCAGTCTGCATGTTTTTCAGATTTCCCTAAATAGACCTGAAAACCAATTGAAGCGTTAACTAACATTCCGTCAAACCCTCTATTCGGAGTTTCAGTATTACCGTCCCAAGTGTAATCTTGGTTTACATTACCATAAAGGCTTAAATCTCCTACAAGCGCAAAATGATTTCCTAAGCGAATTTGTGGAGTTAATCCTACAGTGAAAACAGTCATGTAGTCTTCTTCATCGCTGTAAAAGGCATCTTCGTCTAATCGCATTTGAGCAAGACCTACGCCACCGTGACCTAATAGGTTAAAAGTATTCGTCCAGTCTCTAAACTTAAAAAGATTTCCTAAGTTAACTACTCCTTGAAGGCTTGCGTGATAGTATTGAGTTTGGAATTCAGGTACTTCATCTCCCTCATTAATATTATTGTAACCTGCATTCAATTTGAAACCGAATTTTTCGTTAATCATATAACGAACTCCTAAATCGGCATTCCAAGCACCAAAAGTAGGTGAGTAATAAAGGTCGGTATATGGTCTAGTAGGCTTATTTAAGCCTCCCATTACTTCAATCGACCAATGATTGTATTCTGTTTTAGTTTCTTCTTGCGCTTGGGCAGTAATCATTGTGCTAAGAGCGCAAATTAAAAATAGCGTAATTTTTTTCATAATATAGTAGTTTACTCCTAATTAGAGATTTGGGGTAAAGATAGAATACAAATTTCATATATAAAAAAAAACAGCTTGAATTATACTTTTTTTAATATTAAGAAAAAGTAGAGGCTTAAATATTACACGTGCATTTTAAATTCTTTTATAATTTAGTGATTATATAATTATTATTAGTTTTCTTTGAATTTTATATTTTATAAAGTTAATCTTAAAACGAATTGAAGAGTAGTTATAAAACGGATGCGGTTTCTGGAGTTAAATGGACGGGTCTTTCTTCTACAACTATAGCTGGTGGTAGCTTTTTGCTGATTCTATTACTTACTAGGATTTTAAGTAAAAGTGATTTTGGATTATTTGCCTTGGTAAACGTAGTGGTGGGCTTTTCAGCTGAGTTTGTTGATATTGGTATAAGTCAAGCTATCATTCAAAAATCAAAAATTACTTCTAAACAACTTTCTTCACTTTATTGGATAAATATTGGCTTAGCCATTTTGGTTTTTTTAGTAGTTTTCTTATCAAGTGGTTTAATTGCAGATTTCTATGAAAGTCCGCAATTAAGTTTGCTGCTAAAATGGATAAGTTTAAGTTTCTTGTTTACAGGTTTGGGAGCGCAGTTTCAAGCGCTTTTTCAGAAAGAAATGCTTTTTAAAAAAATGGCGGTAATAGATGTCATTGCTTTTATAGGTTATGTTGGTTCTACACTTTTATTGGCTTATCAAGGGTATGGTGTTTTTTCTTTAGTTTGGGGGAATTTAATTCGAAGTGCCTTAAAATCTCTTGTCTCGTTAGTTTGTGGATGGTCATTGCATCAGCCCAAATTATATTTTAACCTAAAAGAGGTAAAGTATTTTTTAAGTTTTGGCTCATTTAGAACAGGTTCTTTTTTGGTAAATTTTCTAAGCTCACAGTTAGACTCTATTTTAATCGGTAAATTTATAGGAGTTTCAGAATTAGGTGTTTATGATGTGTTTAATGAAGTGTCTAAAGGGCAGTCGTCTGTCTACAATATAGGTAATTGAAGTCCAGTGTAATTGTTAGACTTTATTAAAGCGTTTGAAATAGAAATAGGTAGAAAAGCTGATATGAAAATGTTATCTAAGCAACTTGCTGTTATGGAACAAACTTGGGCAGATACTACCGCCTTGAAAAGAGATTATGATTATAATTCAAGTTCGCCGATACAAAAATGTGTTCGTCATTTTGTAAACTGGTTTGAAAAATATTATTAAATTATTTTAAACACATGAGTCAAATAAAGAATGGTGCTTTATTGTCGTATTTAAATATTCTTATAACCACAATTATAGGTCTTTTTATTACTCCTTATATAATATCAAAATTAGGTGATTCGGAATATGGATTATATAGTTTAATAGGGTCTTTAATAGCATATTTTACCCTTGTAGATTTTGGTTTAGGAGATACTGTAATTAGGTTTGTCGCTAAGTTTAGGGTTAAAAAGCAAATTGATGAACAAGCTGAATTTCTGGGTACGGTATTGAAATTGTATTCTTTGATAACTTTAGTAATTATTATTCTGGGAGTTATATTGTATTTTAATTTAGAAGTGTTATTTGGGAAGGCTCTTAGTAGTGCTGAAATAAATAAAGGGAAATTAATGTTCATATTGTTTTTGTTTAATCTTGGTATATCGTTACCTGGCAATATATTTCTGGGTATTGCAAATGCTTATGAGCAATTCATATACACTCGTGGAGTTTTGATTATCAAATATTTAATAAGATCATTAGCTATTTTTGTTAGTTTGAACTATTTTGAAAGTGCTTTAGCTTTAGTAACAATAGATACCGTAATTAATATACTTTATTTATTAATAAATTTTCTATATGGACGTAATTATTTAAAAGTAACCTTTAAGTTTACTTCATTTAATATTGCCCAAGTAAAAGGTATATTTGGGTTTTCTATCTGGATGTTTATTTTGGGTTTAGTTAGTCAATTTCAATGGAAGGGAGGCCAAGTCATAGTGGGGATGAGGGGAGGCTCTGAAATGGTAGCTATATATGCTATTGGAATTTTACTAGGAACTTATTATGGCTCTTTTTCATCAGCGGTTTCATCCTTATTCTTACCCAAAGCTACTAAAATGGTAGTGAACCTCGAATCTAATGAAAATTTAACTACTGTTTTTGTTAAAATAGGGAGGTTGACTTGTGTAGTTCTTCTTTTAATTCTTGGTGGCTTCTATCTCTTTGGTAAAGATTTTATTGTTTTGTGGTTAGATGAAGGCTATTTGCCAGCATACAGAATCGCAATGCTTATTATGGTTGCCTATACAATACCTTTGACCCAAACATTTGCTACCTCCGTATTAGAGGCTAAAAATAAAATTCACTATAAATCAATTACTTATTTGATAGTTATTCCAATGGGTACTTTGTTGGGATATTTTTTTTATCCAATGTTTGGCATTTATGGAGTCATAAGTTGTATATGTTTATTTTGGCTTATAGGTGTAGCTATTTTAAATTATTTCTATATTAGAATTCTTGGTTTAAATATTGGCACTTTTTTTTGGAACTGTTTTCAAGCTTTAATACCATTAATACTTCTTTTGTTAATTTTTAAATATGTTGATTCCAATTTAAACTATTCTAATAGTTGGTTAATTCTTACTTTAAAATGTTTAGTCTTCTTTTTCAGTTTTGTAGTGTTTTATTATATATTGTTTTTTAACAAATTTGAAAAAGGGATCGTGAAAAAACTCTTGAAATGAAATTAAGTATCGTTATAGCTGCCTACAATGTTGATAAATTTATTGAGAAATGCATTTTATCCTGCATGTCGCAAAATTACCCCACAAAAAATTATGAGGTTGTTTGCGTGAACGACGGCTCTACGGATAATACCTCTGCAATATTAGATAAATACAGAAATAAATATTCTAACTTTACTTTAATAACCCAAACCAATCAAGGTTTGGGGGGGGCTAGAAATATTGGATTAAAACAAGCTAAGGGAGATTTTATTTGGTTTATAGATGGCGATGATTATATAGAAATAGAAATCTTAACTGAAATTATAAAGAAAATTGACGATTTTAATTTAGATACATTAGTATTGAATTATAACATTGTCCAGTCCGACAACCAATTGTTTAAGCATGGGGCCAATGATGTAAAAATTGACAATAGTACTATTACAGGGAGCAAATTTTATAGATTTAATTTCTCAAAAAGTTATTCTTGGAGCTTTGTGTTTAAAAAATCATTATTTGATAATCATCATATTCTTTTTAAAGAAGGGATAAATATGCAGGATTCTGAGATATTACCAAGATTATTAACAAATGTTGAGAGGCTTTCATTTTTGAAAAGGCCTTGTTATAATTACGTGCAACATCCTAACTCATTTACAAATTCAAATGATGGCGATAAACGTTTAAATTATTTTAAATCTATTATTGTGGTAAGTAATTCCCTAAAAGAATTTTTAAAGACAGAGGTAAAAGGTAATAATGATTTAAAATTTGGATTGATAAAAAAAACGGAAATGTTACATCAAATTGTTTTTAATCACCTTGTTTATTTTACATATGATAGAGAAACGCTTTTCAAGGTTATAAATTTGCTTAAATCTAATGGGTTTTATCCTTTAAGATATAATGCTAAAAGAAAAAATAAGATTTTTAAGATAGGTTTAAATAATTTTCCTTTTTTGATGAATGATGTTTTGAATTTTTTATTTAGACTAAAGCATTATAGAAGATGATAGTATCTAGACAAAAATCAAATCAACTTAAATCTATCGCAATCTTGATGATGTTGTGCTTGCATTTGTTTAATAGAAATTATTCAGGACTATTCCAACCTTTAATTTTTATGGGTAATCAACCTTTATCCTATTATATATCTATATTTTCAGATGCGTGTGTTCCTATTTTTGCGTTCATTAGTGGATACGGTCTATATTTTAGTTATATAAATAATCCAAAAGGTTATTATAAAAAGAATATTGGAAGAATTAAACAATTATACCTTCGCTATTGGATTATAATTTTATTATTTGTCGTTTTATTGGGATGGTTTGTAACAGAGCCGGGCTATCCAGGGGATTTGCGGAAATTTATTTTAAATCTTACGGGTTTAAGACCTTCCTACAATGGTGCATGGTGGTTTTTTACCATCTATATTTTATTTGTTTTCACTTCTAAGTTTTGGTTTAGATTAATTGATAGGTTAAATCCATATTTTTTTATTAGCGGCTTATTACTTATTTATATAGTTGCATTTTATTTCAGAATATATAAAACCAATATTTTTCACAATGCTATTTTACATTGGTTCCAGACGCAGATCGCTTTGTATTTTTGCACGCTTTTTCAGTTTATGTTAGGTGCTTTTGCCTTAAAATATCAATGGCATAATAAAGTATCCATACTTTTTGATAAAATTAGGTTTGTTAATCTATGGTCTTTTATAGGAATACTTGGTTTGATTATTCTTCATGGATTAGTGCCTAATTTTATTATAGCCCCTATAACTGCATTAGGCTTTATATTTCTATTTCTTCAAATTCAGCTAGGCAAATTTTTTGAGAAAGGTTTAAGCTTTTTTACGCCTCATTCTACAAATCTCTGGTTAATTCATATGTTTTTTCTATATGGTTTATTTTGAGGAGATTATCTATGTACCGCAATATCCTATATTAATTTTTATTTGGCTAGTTTTATGGTGTCTGGCTGCCTCATTATTAGTTAATTTGATTTATAATAAAGTATACAGTTATATTAAATGAAATTACTCTACATTACAAACGGAATAAACGGAGCTGGAGGCTTAGAACGCGTGCTTTCTATTAAGGCTTCTTATCTTGCACAGCATTATAATTATGAGGTTAGTATATTATCTTTAAATGATAATCATATCAACCCTTTCTATGAGTTTTCAGATAAAATAAAAATGCTAAGTATTACTGTGGATGGAAATCCATTTCAATATATAAAAGCTTATAAAAAAGGAATAACTCAAACCGTTAATCAAATGAAACCCGACGTGATTTCGGTTTGTGATGACGGATTAAAAGCATACTTCATTCCAAAAATAATTTCTAAAAGAATTCCTCTTATCTATGAGCGGCACGTATCCAAAGAAATAGAAATGCGAGATGATTATAGTTTTATTAAGAAAACTATAATTAAATCAAAGTGGAGGCTCATGGAACGTATGGCGAAGTCATATCGAAAATACGTTGTACTTACGGAAGGAAACAAGAAAGAATGGAAGGGTCTAAAGAATCTAGAGGTCATCGCGAATCCAGTTTCTTTTTACCCAAACGAAAAGTCCAGTTTATTACAAAAACAAGTAATATGTGTGGGAAAACAATCTTATCAAAAAGGACAAGATCTGGTAATTAGGGCATGGGAAAAAGTGAATCAAATACATCCTGATTGGAATTTGGTACTTTACGGCAAATTAGAACCTTCCTTAAATTTAGATAAAATACGGCGCAATTTGAATCTAGAAGATTCTGTTTTTTTTTATAAACCGGAAAAAGATATCCAAGCTAAATACTTGGATTCGTCCATATATGTGATGTCTTCACGATTCGAAGGGTTTGGAATGGTTTTGGTCGAAGCTATGGCTTGTGGGGTTCCCTGTGTGAGTTTTGATTGTAATTATGGACCCTCAGATATCATACAAGATGGAAAAGATGGTTATGTAGTTGAAAATGGAAATATTGAAAAATTAAGCTTAAAACTTCTGAAATTAATCGAAGATAAAGATCTACGAATTGAAATGGGGGCTCAAGCTAAACAAAATGTCAAAAGATATCTTCCTGAAATTATTGTTAGCCAATGGGATGAATTATTTAAAAGTTTGGTGTCTTGAAAATACTTTATCTTACCAATCAGTTTTATCTTCATGGTGGTATCGAAAAGATATTGAGTCAAAAAATCAATTATCTACTCGATGCTGGTTATGAAGTAGTTTTATGTACAAGTGAACATCAAAATAGAGAATATGTTTACCCTTTAAATAAAAGATTAAAACACATTGATTTAAAAGTGGATTATATACGGAATAAAAGTTATTTCCATCCTAAAAATCTTATAAAATCTTGGGTACATTTTAGAAGATTAAAAAAGATAATCCACCATGAACAACCAGATGTGATTATATCAGTAAACTATACGCCAGAGCAGTACTTTATACCTTTTATAGAAAAGAAGATTCCTAAAGTCAAAGAGTTTCATTCTTCTGGAGATACCTTATATTTTAAGAACAATTTAATTGGGATGTTAAAAAAACAATTATTTAGTTTATTTAATTATTATCACTGTTTAGTAGTATTGAATCCAGATGAAATAAAGTACTACCCTTTTTCAAATATAAAAGTTATACCTAACTTTATAAATTTAGAGAAAGGTTTTAAAATAGAACCCACCAAACAAAAAATAATCCTGGCAGCGGGGAGAATAGCCCCTGTAAAACAATTTGATCATTTAATAGCAGTGTGGGCAAGGATAGGTTCTTACTTTCCCGACTGGCAGGTAAAGATTTTTGGAGAAGGGGACGTGATCTTAACAAATGAACTCAAACATCAGATTAATAGTTTAAAAGTGAATAATATTCAATTGATGGGTTCAACTAATCAGTTAGATAAAGAGATGCAAAACGCTTCTGTCTATGCGATGACTTCGGCTAATGAATGTTTTCCCATGGTTTTATTGGAGGCCCAAGCCGCAGCAATTTCAATTATAGCTTACGATTGTCCAAATGGACCACGAAATATCCTTGAAAATGATTTGTCGGGTATCTTAACGCAACCCAACTCGATTCCAGATTTTGCTGCAAGTCTCAAGCGGTTGCTAAAAGATGAGAACCTAAGATTGGAAATGGGGGCTCGTGCGGTTAAACAAGTGAAGCAATTTAGCCCAGAGAATGTGATGGGTATGTGGGAAGATTTATTTAAAGATTTAAACAAATAATATGTTTGACTGGATTCCATTAGAACTCTATTCTCCGATATACTATTATATCCTTTTAGGAATAGTGCTAATGATTTTAGTAGATTCTCATCTAAATCGTATACCTAGAAATGATAAGATGCAGCGCTTTGGATTTTTACTAATTATATTTTTAGTATTATATATGGGTTTTCGACCCATAAGTGGTAGGTATTTTGGCGATACCAGTACCTATGCGTCTATTTTTAATAATTATTTTAATGGCGCTGATATTACATCTGATAAGGATTTTTTATTTCATAATTTAATGAAAATCAGTTCTTATGTTATAAATGTACATTTTTTCTTTTTTTTATGCGCACTATTATATGTAGTACCATTATACTTGGTCTGTAAAAAATGGTTTAAGGACTTATGGTTCTTTGGTTTCCTATTTTTAATTACGGCTTTTTCCTTTTGGGCAGCAGGAACAAACGGGATAAGAAATGGAATAGCTGGTTCTTTATTGTTATTAGGAATTTCGAAGGAAAAAAGAATCATCCAAACTTTATGGATTATTTTAGCTGTAAGTGTTCATAAATCTATGCTTTTACCTACTGCGGGATTTATATTGGCTCAATTTTTTAACCAACCCAAAAAGATGATTTTCTTTTGGGCGCTGTGTATTCCTATATCCTTATTGGCTGGAGGGGCTTTTGAAACCTTTTTCGGTTCTTTAGGCTTCGATGATCGATTAAGTTATTTAACCGAAGGCAATGTCAATGATGACGACTTTAGTAGTACTGGTTTTCGATGGGACTTTGTATTATATAGTGCTACGGCTATATACGCAGGATGGTATTATATTGTTAAAAAAGGCTTCCATGATCAAGTTTATTATTGGTTGTTTAATACTTATATTTTTGCCAATGCTTTTTGGATTTTGGTCATTCGAGCTAATTTTTCCAATCGTTTTGCTTATCTCTCATGGTTTATGATTGGATTAGTAATTATTTATCCCCTATTGAAGGAGAATATTTTAAATAATCAATATAAAAAAGTGGGTTTTGTGTTAGTTTTGCAATTTGCATTTACCTTTTTTATGAATGTTATGTTAAGCTAATGAAAAGTATTACCGTTTTTACACCTACCTATAATAGAGCTTATTTACTGCCTCGTTTATACGAAAGTTTATGTAGACAAACCTGTACTGATTTCTTGTGGTTAGTTATAGACGATGGATCTAAAGATGATACTGCGCAGTTAATCCAAAGTTGGAAATTAGATAATAAAATAGAAATTCATTATGTTTATAAAGAAAATGGGGGCATGCATACGGGGCATAATTTAGCTCTTAAGCTAATAAATACTGAGTTAAATGTGTGTATTGATTCAGATGATTATTTGACAGACCAAGCGATTGAAATTGTTATTGATTTTTGGAATAAAAATAAGGATGAGGGTCTTGCAGGAATTTTGGGGCTTAATAGCTACAGTAATGGCAAAATAGTTAGTAGCAATTTATTCCCTGAAGAAATTAAACAAGGTAAATACACACAGTTGAAAAGTAAATATAATATTGTAAATGATGTTAAATTCGTATACTCAACAAAAATAATTCGTAAATATCCAGACTATCCTACTTTTGAAAATGAAAAGTTCGTTCCTCTTGGTTATAAGTATGGTTTAATTGATAAAAAATATGATATGTTATTTTTAAACAAAGTTCTTTGTATTGTAGAATATATGCCGGATGGATCTACTTTAAACATGTTCAAACAATATTATAAAAATCCCAATGGATTCTCTTTCAGTCGTAAACAATCATTAAAATCTATATATACTATAAAAGAAAAATTTATACTTGCCATTCATCTGGTGGCTGAATCAATTTTAGCGAAACAAAATTTTTTCAAAGATAATAATCAGAAGGTTTTGACTGCATTGTCCCTTCCGTTTGGATTAATTCTCTATATCTTTATTTTGATAAAAAAGTAAAATTCATGGCGAAAGGTTCAGTATTTCATCGGTTTAAGAATATTATTAATTTCTTTGTTTGGCTTGATTCTTTTCTTCCAGACAGTATTAATAAATTTATACTAATTCTTTTTCGAAATATACCTTTCAAGTTAGGAGTTTTAATAAGATATATTTTACTTAGAAACCTATCTATTTCTTGTGGTGATAATGTTATAATTTATGAAGGTGTGATTTTTGACGCTATAGAGATGATGAGTTTTGGTAATAATGTTTCTATAAACCCTAATTGCTATTTAGCTGGAGAAATAACAATTGGAAGTAATGTATCTATAGCTCACACGTCTGCTTTTCATAGTTTTAATCATACTTGGAGTGACACTAATTTACCTATAAACGAAAACCCTTTATATTCGAACAGAATAGTCATTGAGAATGATATTTGGATAGCCTGTAATTGTGTAATTTTATCTGGTGTTAGACTCCATACAAGAACTGTAGTAGCTGCAGGTGCTATTGTAACAAAATCTTATCCAGGCTGTTCATTATTAGGAGGTAATCCTGCGCGTATAATAAAAAATATCTAAGTTTATGAAAACATTTGATATAAAGAATATTTCTTACAAAACACTTCCATATTTTCAAGCTTGTTTTAATAGTAACGGAAGTAAAAAAAGCATTAATAAGGTAGAATGGCAGTTTTTAGAAAATCCCATCAATAAACAATTTGTAAACATTGCGATTGATACAAAAAAGGATAAGACTGCCGCCATTTATGCTATATCTCCGTTGAAATTTAAGCTTAACAATAGATTATTGCTAGGTTCTCAATCCTTAGATACTATGACTGATAAAAATTATAGAGGTCAAGGACTTTTTATAAACTTAGCCAATAGTGTGTATAAAAAAGCACAGGAGGGCAATGTCAAGTTAGTTTATGGGTTTCCAAACGGAAATTCTATTTATGGTTTTAAAAAAAAACTAAAATGGCAAGTCTTAGACCCTGTGCCATTTCTTATCAAACCTCTAAAAACAAAATATTTTACAAAACGTTTTCCATTTTTAACTTTAATACCCAATTTGAGTTTGAGCTTTTCAAAATTTAAACCTTCTAAAGCTTATAAGTTGGATTTTAAGAATGAATTTCCAATGGAGGTTAACAATATTTGGAAAATTTTTTCAAAGGATATCCTTGTTGCTGTTAATAGGGATAAAGAGTATTTGGACTGGAGATATATAACAAAACCTAATGAAGTGTATAAAATACTACATTGTTTTTCTAATACCGGAGAATATTTAGGCTTTATCGTATATACTATAAAAGGTAAACATGGGGGTAAGATTGGATATATTATGGAACTTATTTATGATTTAAGTAATCCATTTGCTGCAAAACAACTTTTAGGAAAAGCAATTTCAGAAATCAAGCAACAAAATGCAGATTGCATTTTATCTTGGTGTTTAGAACATTCTCCAAATTATAAGATTTTTAAAGGTAAAAATTTCTTTAAAATGCCAGAAAAATTGAGACCAATAGAGTTGCATTTTGGTGCAAGAGCATTTGATGAAAAACTCAACGATTTGGTTTTAAATCGCAAAAACTGGTATTTGAGTTATTCAGATTCAGATACAGTTTAATTATGGAAGGTGGTAAATTGGTAATCTCCCTTGATTTTGAATTGCATTGGGGTGGAGTAGAAAAGTGGAAGATAGAAGAAAAGCACCAATATTTTTCAGATACTATTCAATTTATTCCAGAGCTTTTGGAAATTTTTAAGGTGAATTCCATTAGAGCTACTTGGGCTACGGTTGGGTTTTTATTTGCGGACGATAAAAAACAATTATTGGACTTTTCTCCAGATCTTATCCCCTCTTACAAGCGGAAAGAATTGTCTTATTATAATATTTTTAAGAGCCTTGGAAATAATGAAGTTATGGATCCTTTTCACTTTGCACCAACTTTGATTAGTCTCATTTTAAATACTCCAGGACAAGAATTGGCTTCGCATACTTTTTCTCATTATTATTGTAACGAAAAGGGACAAACAATTGAGCAATTCCAAGCGGATTTAGAAGCTGCTCAGCACATCGCTGAAAAGAACTATGGCGTTACCTTAAAATCTTTGATATTTCCTAGAAACCAGTTTAATGAAAACTATTTAGAAATTGCTAAAAAAAATGGAATTCAAGTGGTTCGGTCAAATCCAGATGTTTGGTTTTGGAAAAGAAACTATGGAAAGTTAGCCCCTGTTTTTAGGGCTTTAGATACACTAATACCAATTAGTAGGTCACTATGCTTTTCATTAATAAAAGAACAAAGTGGATTAATACACTTACCTGCTAGCCGATTTTTTAGACCTTATAAGGAAAGTGAAAAGAAGATTCAAAGGTATAAAATAAATAGAATTAAAAGCGAGATGACCTATGCAGCCAAAAATAACAAGATCTATCATTTATGGTGGCATCCTCATAATTTTGGAGAGGATATTCAAAATAATAAAACACAATTATTAGAATTAATTAAGCATTTTAAAGTACTAAAGGAGAAATATAATTTCACCTCTACAAATATGATTGATTTTATCAACGAGTAATAATGTCCAAACCTAAACTCATTCGCATCACCACAGTACCGCTTTCTTTAGAAAAATTGTTGGAAGGACAATTAAACTATATGCAAGAGCATTTTGAGGTTACAGCTATTGCTGCAGATGAGTCTAGGCTAAGAGTATTCGGTAAGAAAAATAGACTTAAAGTTTTTCCTTTAGAAATGACGCGGCAAATTACCCCTTGGGCAGATCTAAATGCCTTGGTCAGGTTGGTGTATTTTTTAAAAAAAGAACGTCCACAAATAGTGCATACACATACGCCTAAAGCTGGAATCGTAGGCATGTTGGCGGCAAAAATAACGGGAGTGCCACATCGTTTACATACAGTAGCGGGTTTACCCCTAATGGAAGCGACAGGTAAAAAGCGTTGGTTGCTAAATAAAGTGGAGAAACTTACCTATTTCTGCGCAACAAAAGTTTATCCTAACTCGCAAGGCTTATTTGATTTTATCGAAAAAGAAGGATTTACGTCAACCGAAAAATTGAAAATTATAGGGCAGGGGAGTTCTAATGGAATTGATACGTCTCATTTTAACCCAGACTTGTTTAGTCGAACTCAAAAAACAAGCTTACGTCATGACTTAAATATTAAAGAGGATGACTTTGTTTTTGTATTCGTGGGGCGTTTAGTAGGAGATAAAGGCATAAATGAATTAGTAGAAGCTTTCAATAATTCAAAATTCAAAATTCAAAATTCAAAACTATTATTGGTGGGGCCTCAAGAACCTGACCTAGATCCCCTACAACCCTCAACTTTACAAGAAATTGACAAAAACCCGAATATCATTTCGGTAGGTTACCAGGAAGATGTACGTCCGTATTTTGCTCTTAGCGATGCGTTGGTTTTTCCTAGTTATAGAGAGGGATTCCCTAATGTGGTGATGCAAGCGGGTGCTATGGGTTTACCTTGTATTGTAAGTGATATTAATGGTTGCAACGAGATTATAGTGGAAGGAGAGAACGGACTCATTATTCCTTCCAAAAATAGAGAAGAATTACAAAAAGCAATGAGACTTTTAGCCGATGATCGAGATATATACACCCAGCTTCAGAAAAATGCTCGTAAAATGATTATAAGACGGTACCAAAGAGAAGAGGTTTGGCAAGCTTTGTTAGAAGAGTATCAAACTTTATTAAAAGAGAAAGGACTGGGAGAATAGGGAATAAAGACTAGTGATTAGGAACTAGAGATTAGGAACTAGAGATTAGGGACTAGGAGAATTGAATAAAATATGAAAACACATAAGGATTTAGAGGTTTGGAAGAAAGAAAAGCCTTGTCATGCTGAACTTGTTTCAGCATCTAAATAAAATAGATCTATGCCCCAACGAACATACCACAATTATACGGTATATATTTTAACAAATAAACCTAAAGGTGTATTGTATATCGGTGTAACTGGAGGAATAGATGATAGAATGGAACGTCATATAGAAGGCAAGGCTAGTCAGTTTACTTCGAAATATAAACTAAAGCGCTTAGTGTATGTTGAAGAATTTCAATATATTGAAGATGCTATAGCCAGAGAAAAAAAACTAAAAAACTGGCATCGGCAATGGAAGATTAATTTAATAGAGCAAGAAAATCCTGAATGGAAAGATTTATATAAACCTTTAGCGACAGATCCTGAAACAAGTTCAGGATGACAAATGCTTATTATCCAATAGTTCCTGCCTTTCGGTAGAAAGGTTTATTTTAGCATTTTAGACTTTTTTAACAATGTACACTAACATCATAAAACCTTTAACCGATTTCCTAGCTGCGTTCATCGGTTTACTTTTATTGAGTCCTATTTTTATACTAGTGACTATAGGTTTGTTTTTTGCGAATAACGGTCAACCCTTTTTCTTTCAAGTTCGACCTGGTAAACATGAGCAGCTTTTTAAAATCATCAAATTTAAAACGATGAATGATAGGAGAGATAAGGAAGGGAAGTTGCTTCCAGATGCTCAACGTTTAACTTCTATAGGGAAATTTGTACGCAAAACTTCTTTAGATGAACTGCCACAGCTAATCAATGTATTAAAAGGAGAGATGAGCATAGTGGGACCTCGACCGCTATTGCCGGAATATTTATCTTTATATAATGAAGAGCAAAAAAAACGACATGCAGTAAAACCCGGAATCACGGGTTGGGCACAAGTCAATGGGCGTAATGCCATTTCTTGGAAAGATAAATTTCAGTTTGATGTATGGTATGTAGAAAATCAGTCTTTTGGGTTAGATTTAAAAATCTTATTTTTAACGGTAAAAAAAGTGTTCAGGTCTGAAGGAATTAATACTGCAGGTCAGGCAACTACCGAACCGTTTAAAGGTAATTTATGAATGCACTTACAATATATGGGGCAAATGGACATGCGAAAGTGGTTGGAGAAGCTTTTTTGTCACAATTCCCTAAAGGTAAAATTAATTTTTATGATGATGATACTACTAAGGTTAGTTGTTTAGAAATTAAAGTAAATCACGATACAGCCCATATACATGCACACGAAAATTCACTAATTATCGCTGTAGGTAATAATCAAGTACGTAAATCAATTGTAGAGAAACTTGGCGGAAGAATAAATAATATTGTATTTATAGACTCTCTTCGACATCCTGCAGCTCATATTTCTCGATCTGCTCAGCTTGGGTTTGGTACTTTAATTGCGGCAAAAGCGGTTGTCAATGCTGAAGCAATTATTGGCCAACATGTCATCGTAAATACAGCATCTATAGTGGAGCATGATTGTAAGATTGAGGATTTTGTTCATATAGGTCCGGGAGCTTTATTAGCGGGTAATGTAGAAGTAGGAGAGGGAACATTTGTTGGTTTAGGAGCAAAAGTAATACAGGGTGTAAAAATAGGAAAGTGGTGTACAATTGGAGCAGGATGTGTTGTGCTCCATGATATTCCTGATGGGGCAACTGTAGTTGGAATACCCGGAAAAATAATAACCAAATAAAAAAAGCTACTTCAACTGAAGTAGCTTTTTTTTCTTAAAAAGAAATCTTATTTCTTTTTAAGTTTAGAGATCCCTAAAGAACCGCCGGCGATCATGAGCAGCCATAAAAGTCCGTTAATAGGAGCTGCAACTTCATCATCAACATCAGGTTCAAAACCAATTTGAGCTTTCATTGTGCTCGTGATCAATACCAATGCTACTAAGGCAAGAACGATTTTAAATTTATATGAAAATTTTAGCATAGCTTTTATTCTTTTACAATTTTTTGAGTAAAGGTTTTTCCGTTGATCGTGTTTATTTGAATCACGTATAAACCGGTATTTAATTCTGAAACATTAATTTGATGGTTGAAGTTTTCCGTCGCTTCGATCTCTTTTACTGTTCTTCCTAAATTATCGTATATTAAAATTGAAGCAATCGTTTCAGTGCTGTTCCATTTAATATTTAAGATTGATGAAGTCGGGTTAGGAAATAACTGAAATGCTTGAGCTAAATCTTCATCCACACTTAAATTGTTAGCGCTCATCATTAATTCAAACCGGTCGCTGTTTAGTGTAGCGTCACCAGCTTGATTAAAGTTAACCTGAAAGCTATAAGTACTTCCATTAGTTAATAAAGTGCTTTGATTTAAATAGTTATCTTTCAGATATACATCGTATTCTTCTAAACCTTCAAGTTGAGCTTCAAAGATGTAATTCGTGGTTCTGTATGTAGAAATATATAGCGGAAGAACTTCTGAAATTTCAGGGTAACTTCTTACTTCAATAGAGGTAATCTCGCCGTCAATGTTTCTAGCTATATTTTCATCTAGGTTAAACATCTTAGGAGCATCTTTATAGGTAAATGCATCATCACCATATTCCTGAAACTTTATTTTTAGACCGTCTGAAGATTGTTCACCATCATTAAATAAATTTTCTTGGTAAATATGTAGTTGAAGAAATGATTCGTTTCCTGAATTAGCAGGTCTAAATACACTTGTAGCTGTTTGATTTACATTCTTATTAGCTTCTATAAATGATAATGTTGGAGTGGTTCCTTCATCAGCCGTTAAAAAGAATCCGGCTTGCATCGGCATGATAAACTTATTTCCATCGCCATTCGTACCTGTATTGGTTAGAACATCTATGGTTGAATAAGAACCTCTCGTTCCTGCGGTAGGATCCCAAATATAGTAATAAAGCGTATTCACATTAGAAGTAGATACATTTGCTAAAACTTGTGACATATCGACAATAGCGTGATAAGGATTTCCGAAGAAATTGAAATAGTCTTCAACATCACTAAATCCAGATGAATAACTAATAGGGCCTGCGTTAATTTCTCCAATTGCTCGAAGTCTAGTATCTGTACTATCGGTATCGTTGTCTGTGACATCAATGCTTCGATCTCCTCGAATCATCAAGCGATAAGGTTTACCGGCTAAAAGGGTTGTTGCATCTGTGTTATCAATATTATACCAGCTTTGATTGATATTATCTAGCTCGTACATCGAGGTATTTCCTGAAGGGGTATAATCAAACCCATGATAACCATCTGCATTTTGCCAAACACCGGTAATGTGAGTTCCGTAGCCAGGATGAGGGTTATCGGTATAACTGCTGGCATCTTCTTGCCAATTTTCTCTTATACTTGTTGTGGTAGTTACTGAAGAGGTTACAAATCTAAATGCTCTTCTTGCCGGGAAACATTGTTCAGTAGTGATAGTTCCGTTAATGCTTCCGGTTACTTCATCAATTTGTGCAGTGTTTCCTGAAAAGTCACAAGTTAACGTAATATTTCCGTTCGTGGTTAACTCTCCAGAGATCACATTTAAAATTTCAGTAATTGTAATTGGAGTATTTGCAGAAACTCCGTTAGGGTTTTCAATAGTTAAATTAGCAACATCACCACTAATAAATCCATTAGGGATAGTTTGTGCTGTTTGTCCTGAAAAGTTTAATTCTGAATCAGGAGTGCTTCCATCGATAGAAGCGCCGGTTCCTGCTGTAATCGTTCCTTGAATGGTGAATAAATATCCATTAAGATCGATTGTAGCGCCATCTCCCATAATTAAGTTATCGGCACCTGTATTGATATCTAACACCGGATAATTGGTTAATCCAGTAGGAATTGTTACATTAAAATTGGCATTAGGAACTTCAGCATTGCTCCAGTTACCAACATCATTCCAGTCAGTATCCACATTACCTGTCCAAGTAGCATCGCCACATCCGGTAGCATCTGCAATAGTAGAAGAAACTACTTCTTCTAAACTGGAAGAGTTGAAAGCGATGGTGTGATCACCACCAACTTCAAAAACAAGGTCGTTAAAGGTCGCTTGTCCTGAAGCATCGGTTGTTTGAGTAATTGTACCAAATAAATCACCCGGACCTGTTTTAATAGAAGCCGTTACTACGAAACCAGCTTGTGCTACACTAAAACCTGCGTCATCGGTAATTTGAATTGTAAATGATGAAGGCATCGTACCATCACAATTAGAAGTAGTTGGTTGAGCAGTAATATCAATTCTACTTGCCACCGGTATAGAAGGTTCGTTATAAGCGATAAACGCCGGATCAGCGCTTCCTCCCGGTATGTAGATTAATGCTACTGCGTCTGCTATATTAGAGGCGTCAATCCCAAATTGAGAAAGTTCAATTGCAGCAAATCGCATTGATTTTGTAACATTGATTTGAGAGCTAGGTTGGCTGTTAAAAAGATATAGATCGGTTCTCCAAGTACCTAATGAAGGTGCTGTAGACAATGATAGACTTACAGAGTTACCTACAGTAGCTCCGGAAGAATTTACAAATTTTAATTGATCTGCACCTCCGGGTTGAGCAATTTGAGATACAAAAATATCTGGAATACCATCGCCAATATTAGCTAGGTCTAATCCTGCATTACTTAATTCGAAGCGATTATTAGTTCCACTAGGAATGTTTGTTAGGTAAGTACCTAGATCAAGACCATGCGGACCGGTTGTTAAATAGCTTGCTAATTCACTGCCAGTAGGGTTTGCATTAAACGGGGTAGTCGAACTTGTGTCAGCTCCATTATTTATTCCATCATACAGCTGACCAAAACCTATATAATAGGATCCGCCACCACTTGTGGGTAAATTTAAAACTGGTAAAGCTCTAAACTCTTGTGGATAATAGAGAACACTATGATTGGTTAAAATGACATCATTCACACCGGTAGAGTAAGTGGTTCCATTATGCGTGAAACCAATTACATTATGTGAATTCTCTGGTTTGATAGGGTTTTGGTTAGAATTTGTCGAATGCCAATACCCTAAATAATCTGTGTAAATTCCTGTAACCTGTTGTGCGTAAGTTTCAACAGAAAAAATGGCAAATATCAGCACGGTGATAATTTGCCATTTATAAATTGCGTATTTGTTTTTCATTATCTTTGATAAAATTTTTTAAATTTATCTAAATAAGACTAACTTATTAAAATTGACTTGTTTAGATAAATGGAAAAATAGTTATTCGATTCAAAGATAGTTATGCTATACTATTTATTCATAATAATAACTTATGTTTTCGATAAAGTCATAAAATATTTGTTAAAGTGAAAAATCGATAACTTTTCAAGTTTGTTTCTGGGCTAATTTATACATTTGGTAGATCACCTTTACCTTTCGTCGAAAGCTCAGAAGTGCCCATCAAAAATTTATCTACTTCGAAAGCTGCTTCTCGACCTTCAGAAATAGCCCAGACAATTAAAGATTGCCCTCGGCGCATATCTCCTGCGGTAAAAAACTTCTTTTTATTGGTTTGATAATTTTTTTCGGCTTTAAAATTATTTCTCTCGGTAGTGTGTATACCTAATTGTTCAGCTAAGGTTTTCTCGGGACCGGTAAAGCCTAAAGCTAATAAGGCTAAATCGCAAGGCCATTCTTTTTCAGATCCTTCGATTTCTTTGAGTTGCGGACGGTTATTTTCATTTTTAATCCATTCGACCTCTACCGTTTTTAAGGCTTTTAAATTTCCTTGTTCATCTTTTAAAAACTCTTTGGTAAGAATGCTCCAATTGCGTTCAACCCCTTCTTCGTGAGAAGAACTGGTTTTTAGGGTAAAAGGCCAATATGGCCAAGGGTGTTCTTTAGTTCTATTTTCAGTTGGCATCGGCATAATTTCAAAATTAGTAACCGATTTTGCTCCGTGTCTATTCGAAGTTCCCACACAATCTGAACCGGTGTCTCCACCACCAATTACAATCACGTGTTTGCCTTTTGCCGATAGTCTTTCTTTAGGTTCTGCTAAACCATCGACCACACGGTTATTGTGTGCTAAAAACTCCATCGCTTGTACCACTCCATCAGCGTCGGCTCCATCAATAGGAAGCGGACGACGTTGTGTAGCACCGCCACATAAAACGACCGCATCAAACTCTTCTAGTTGTTTTGCGTCATAGTTTTTTCCGACGTGAATTCCAGTTTTAAAATTGACACCTTCAGCTTCTAGTTGTTGTACACGACGATC
This sequence comes from Mesonia mobilis DSM 19841, assembly GCF_000423405.1. Classification (GTDB taxonomy): domain Bacteria; phylum Bacteroidota; class Bacteroidia; order Flavobacteriales; family Flavobacteriaceae; genus Mesonia; species Mesonia mobilis. The sequence goes on from NZ_AUHX01000015.1 coordinate 20,683, forward strand.
GATCACATGTTTTTCCATTTTAAAATCCGGGATTCCGTAGCGTAATAATCCGCCTACTTTTTCATCACGTTCAAAAACAGTCACGGTATGACCGGCTCTTCGTAGTTGTTGTGCAGCAGCCAATCCTGCCGGGCCAGAACCTACAACGGCGACCTGTTTACCGGTTTCGGTTTGTGGTGGTTTGGGCTTGATCCAGCCTTCTTCAAAACCTTTTTCGGCAATATATTTTTCAATGAGTTCAATAGCGACGGGAGGTTCAATAATCCCTAAAACACAAGCTGACTCACAAGGAGCTGGACATAATCTTCCGGTAAATTCTGGAAAATTGTTAGTTGAATGTAGAATTTGCACCGCTTTTTTCCATTCATTTTGATAAACAGCATCGTTAAAATCGGGTATTAAATTCCCTAACGGGCAACCGCTGTGGCAAAACGGAATTCCACAGTCCATACAACGAGCGCCTTGCGTGTTGAGTTCTTTTTCACTTAATGGTTTTGCAAATTCTTTATAATTCTTGATTCTTTCTGCGGGGTCAATATTGTCTTCCGTCTTTCTTTCGTGTTCAATAAATCCTCTTAACTCTCCCATTACGCCGTTTTTAATTCTTTGTTATTTTTCTTTTTCTCTTCTTCAATTTTTTTCAATGCCTTTTTAAATTCTGTAGGCATCACTTTGATAAACTGTTGAGATGTTTCTTCCCAGTTTTCTAAGATTTCTTTAGCAACTTTACTTTCGGTGAATTTGAAATGATTGCTAATCAGCTGTTTTAATTCATTTTTATTTTCTTCGGAAGGATCTTCTAATTCAATCATTTCCATGTTGAAATTATGATGATCCAATTCATTTTTCGGGTTGAAAATGTAAGCAATTCCGCCACTCATTCCTGCGGCAAAATTTCTTCCGATTTTCCCGAGAATCACCGCTACACCACCGGTCATATATTCACAACCATGATCGCCAATTCCTTCGATCACAGCTTTAGCTCCGGAATTTCTTACACAAAAACGCTCACCACCAATTCCATTAATGTAAGCTTCTCCAGAAATAGCCCCGTACAACGCTACATTACCAATAATGATATTTTCGTTCGATTTAAATGTTGCTGAAGCAGGTTTGCGCACGCTTAATTTCGCGCCGGAAAGTCCTTTTCCGAAGTAATCATTCGTGTTTCCGATCACCTTTAAGTTAAGTCCTTTTGTAGCAAAAGCACCAAAACTTTGTCCGGCTGAACCGGTAAAATTTATATTCAGGGTATTTTCAGGTAACCCGGCTTCTCCGTGAATTTTAGAAATTTCGTTACTCACAATCGCTCCGGTAGTTCGGTTCATGTTATGAATTGGGAAATCGAGACTCATTTTTTCTTTTCTATAAATCGCCGGATGCGCTTTGCTTAAAATTTCAAAATCTAAGACTTTTTCTAATTGATGATCTTGCTTCTCTGTTCGGTAAAGCGGCATATCTTCAGGGATGTTTGGCTTGTAAAGAATATTCGATAGATCGATGCCTTGCGCTTTGTAATGCTTAATGGCTCGATTCATATCTAATTTCTGACTTTGTCCCACCATTTCATCTAAAGTTCGATAACCTAAATCTGCCATAATCTGGCGAAGTTCTTGCGCGACGAAATACATATAATTGATCACGTCTTCCGGTGTTCCTTTAAAGTTTTTACGCAACTCGGGATCTTGGGTGGCGATCCCAACCGGACACGTATTTAAATGGCAAGCGCGCATCATAATACAACCTGAGGCGACAAGCGGAGCGGTAGAAAAGCCAAACTCTTCGGCTCCTAATAGAGCGGCAATCGCAACATCGCGACCTGTTTTTAACTGTCCGTCACATTCCACGGTGATTCTATTTCTAAGGTTGTTGAGTAATAAAGTTTGCTGCGCTTCTGCAATTCCTAATTCCCAAGGTAAACCTGCGTGACGCAAAGAAGTTAGTGGTGAAGCTCCGGTACCACCATCGTAACCAGAAATGAGTACGACATCGGCTTTTGCTTTGGCAACTCCGGCAGCAATCGTTCCAACACCAACTTTAGAAACTAGCTTTACGTTGATTCGTGCTTCTCGATTCGCATTTTTTAAGTCGAATATCAATTGCGCTAAATCTTCGATGGAATAAATATCGTGGTGCGGAGGTGGCGAAATTAATCCTACATAAGGTGTTGAATTTCTTGTTTTGGCAATATCCGGATTCACTTTTGCGCCGGGTAATTGTCCGCCTTCTCCGGGTTTTGCACCTTGCGCCATCTTGATCTGAATTTCTTGCGCGTTACTCAGATAATTAATGGAAACGCCAAACCTTCCGGAAGCGACTTGTTTAATGGCGCTGTTTCGCCAGTTTCCGTTAAGGTCTTTATGGAAACGGTCGGCATCTTCACCTCCTTCACCGGAGTTGCTTTTTCCTTTCAATCGGTTCATCGCGATGGCTAAATTTTCGTGGGCCTCTTTACTGATGGAACCAAACGACATCGCCCCGGTTTTAAAACGCTTTACGATGTCTGTCCACGGTTCAACTTCTTCAATAGGAATCGGATTAAGATCGCGGAATTTAAATAAGCCGCGAAGTGTCATCAAGCGTTCATTTTGTTCATTGATAAGCTTAGAATATTCGCTATAACTTGTGGGATTATTTTGTTTAACGGCTTGTTGTAATTTTGCTACACTTGCCGGATTGAACATGTGTCGTTCACCGTTTCTTCGCCAGCGATAATCACCGCCAATGTCTAGGTCTAAACCAACTTCTGTTGTTTTGGGATAAAAAGCTTTATGGTAACGTTTCTGGATTTCTTTTTCGATTTCATAAAGGCCAATTCCTTCAATTCGGGTAGGCGTGTTGCAGAAATATTTATCGACAAACTTTTTGTTGAGCCCGAGAATTTCAAAAATCTGAGAACCTCGATAAGAAAGTAGCGTAGAAATTCCGATCTTGTTCATGATCTTTACGATTCCTTTTCCGATAGCTTTGTTGAAATTTTGAATCGCTACTTCCGGTTCTTCTTCGATTTCATCTTCATTAGCGAGATTGAAAATAATTTCATTCACCATATACGGATTGATCGCACTAGCTCCATAACCAAATAATAACGCAAAATGATGTGGTTCTCTTGGTTCAGCAGATTCAATCACAATTCCGAAGGAAGAGCGACGATCGTGATCTTTTACACGGTGATGAACAAAAGAACAAGCTAGTAAGGAAGGTATCGGAGCGAGTTTGTCGCTTACATCACGGTCGGAAAGAATAATGATGTTGCAACCTTCGTCGACAGCATCGTTAATTTCAAAAATCATTTCTTCTAAACGAGCTTCTAAACCGTTCAAGCCTTTTTCAGCTTCATATAACATCGATATAGATTTCGCTTTAAAATCGGGATGATCGATGTATTTAATTTTATCTAAATCTTCATTAGAAATGACGGGATTCTGAATTCTTAACTTTTTGCAATGCTCGGGGACGATGTCGAATAAATTCTTGTCTTCCCCAATCGTTAAGCTAATATCGGTAACAATTTCTTCACGAATCCCATCGAGCGGCGGATTGGTAACTTGAGCAAATAGTTGTTTAAAGTAGTTGAATAACAATTGCGGCTGATCTGATAAAACTGCCAAAGGAATATCGGCTCCCATCGAACCAATTGCTTCTTTGCCTTGCGTGGCCATCGGCGTGATGATGGTTTTAATATCTTCTAAGGTGTAACCAAATAGTTTTTGACGCTTATTGATTTCAACCTTTTCTATTGGCGTTTTGTTTCCGGTGTAGGGAATATTGGCTAACGGGAGTAGATTATCGTTTAGCCATTCTCGGTAAGGTCGCTTGGTAACAATATCGTATTTTACTTCTTCATCTTCAATAATTCGACCTTTTACCATATCGACCAAGAACATTCTTCCCGGTTCTAGGCGACCGTGAAATTCTACGTTACCCGGTTTAATATCGGTTACGCCTGTTTCTGAAGCCATAATCACATAACCATCTTTGGTTACCGTGTAGCGAGAAGGTCGTAAGCCATTTCTGTCTAGTAAAGCACCAATGTAATTTCCGTCGGTAAATGGGATGGAAGCCGGACCGTCCCAAGGCTCCATAATACAAGCATTGTATTCGTAGAAGGCTTTTTTCTCGTCAGACATCACCGGATTTTTTTCCCAAGCTTCCGGAACCATCATCATCATCGCTTCGGGTAATGAGCGACCAGTATGCAGTAATAATTCTAAAGCCATATCCATCGAAGCAGAATCTGATTTTCCTTCCATCGTGATCGGAATGATCTTCTTGAGATCTTCACCGAAAAATTCACTTTCAAATAACTCTTCTCGCGCTTTCATTCGGCTTAAATTTCCGCGAAGGGTGTTAATTTCTCCGTTGTGGCACATATAGCGGAATGGTTGCGCTAAATCCCAAGTAGGAAAAGTATTGGTTGAAAAACGTTGGTGAACCAAAGCAAGCTTGGTAACAACATCATCGTCATTTAAATCTGGATAATAAATATTGATATCGTTAGGCATTAAAAGCCCTTTATAAATAATGGTATTGGTAGAAAGACTAGAAACGTAAAAATTGTCTTTTTCTGAAAGTTCTGAATCATCAATACGATGTTCAGCAATTTTACGAGCAGCGAATAACTTGGCGTTGAATGCTTCTGCTGAATCTTCTTTGGGTTTGGCAATAAATGCTTGATAAACTTTAGGTTCAGAAAGTTCGGCAATGCTTCCTAAGCAAGAGCGATCTACCGGTACTTCTCGCCAACCAATTAAATCGAGTTCTTGAGCTTCGATTTCTTCTTCAAAAATCTCCTTACAAATTTTTAGTTGATTGCTGCTTTTGGGTAAAAATACCATCGCCACAGCGTATTCTTTAAAATCGGGTAACTCAAAATCGCATACTTTTTTGAAGTATTGATGCGGAATTTCAATTAGTATCCCGGCGCCATCTCCGGTTCTTCCATCGGCGCCCACGGCACCACGATGTTCAAGCCGAATTAAAATATCGATGGCTTTGTGAATAATGTCGTTAGTTTGCTTCCCTTCAAGGTTGCAAATAAAACCGGCTCCACAATTATCATGTTCAAATTCCGGTGAGTAAAGTCCCTGTTGTTGTGGCTTCATATAGTCTTTTTCTTTAGCTTAAATTTTTCAGTTTAAAGGAAACGTAAAGTAAAGAAAAAGAGGTTTATATCCTAAAATCGCAGATTATTTCACGTTTTTTTAATTAAATCTTGAATTTTTAATAATATCTGAATAAAAAGTCGATAAAATCTTAATTTGAGATTTAAATGCTGAAATATTGAGAAATAAAAAACCCGATTCTTTAAAAATCGGGTTTTACAAGTAATTTATAACGATTCTTAATCGCGTAGTAATCCTCTGGAAATCACTATCTTTTGAATCTCTGATGTTCCTTCGTAGATTTGAGTGATTTTTGCGTCACGCATTAAACGCTCTACGTGGTATTCTTTTACGAAGCCATTTCCGCCATGAATTTGCACCGCTTCTACCGTCGCATCCATCGCGGTTTTTGAAGCGTAAAGTTTTGCCATAGCACCAGACATATCGTAGTTATTGCCTTGGTCTTTATCCCAAGCTGCCTTCATTACTAAATGACGCGCTGCTTCAATTTCTGTATACATATCGGCTAACTTGAAAGCAATTGCTTGGTGGTTACAAATTTCTGTGCCAAAAGCTTTTCTAATTTTAGAATATTCTCTCGCTAATTCGTAAGCACCGCTGGCAATACCTAAAGCTTGAGCTGCAATACCGATTCTTCCACCGGAAAGTGTTTTCATCGCAAATTTAAATCCGAAACCATCTTCGCCGATTCTATTTTCTTTAGGAACTTTTACATCGTTAAAGTTTAGCGTATGCGTATCGCTACCTCTAATTCCTAATTTATCTTCTTTAGGACCAACTTCAAAACCATCCCATCCTTTTTCAACGATAAAAGCGTTAATCCCTTTATGGCCCTTTTCTCGGTCGGTTTGGGCAATTACCAAATAATAATCGGCGCTGCCACCATTGGTGATCCAGTTTTTAGTACCATTTAAAATGTAGTGATCCCCTTTATCGATCGCTGTAGTTTTTTGAGAAGTTGCATCACTTCCTGCTTCTGGTTCACTTAAACAAAAAGCACCAATCGATTCTCCGGTTGCTAATTTGGTTAAGTATTTTTGTTTTTGCTCTTCGTTACCAAAAGTTTCTAATCCCCAGCAAACTAAAGAGTTGTTTACAGAAACAATTACCGAGCAAGAAGCATCTATTTTAGAAAGCTCTTCCATAGCCAACACGTAAGAAATGGTATCCATACCGCCGCCGCCATATTCTGGAGAAACCATCATGCCCAAAAAGCCAAGTTCTCCCATCTTCTTTACCTGCTCTGCAGGAAATTCTTGTTTATTATCTCTTTCGATGACTCCCGGAAGTAACTCTGCTTTCGCAAAATCTCTTGCTGCATCTCTAATCATTAGATGCTCTTCAGTAAGCTTAAAATCCATTATATTTTGTGTTTGTCAAATTTTTAGTGAAACTTCGCAAATATAGCTGTAAGTAATGAAATTATCAATGATAATCGGTTATTTTTGCGAATATGAGAAGAAAACAATTTCGTATTTTAGGAGTAATGTCGGGGACTTCGTTAGATGGTATCGATCTGGCTTACTTAGCGTTTACAAGGGAAAATGGCTGGGAAGCTTCTATTTTAAAGGCGGAAACGATTCCGTATCCTCAAAAATGGGTTGAGGTTTTAAAAGCTTCTTCGGAATTATCTCGACCTGAAATTACTGCTTTAGATGAAAAATATACTGATTACTTAGCTGAAATTATTCAGCAATTCATTCAGAAAAATAAAATAGAAAAGCTTGATGCGGTTTGCTCTCACGGGCATACGGTTTTGCATCAACCGGAAGAAGGTTTTACTGTTCAGATCGGGAATTTACCCAAGCTGGCAACAATACTTCAGCAAAAAGTAGTTTGTGATTTTCGAGTGCAAGATGTAGAATTGGGCGGACAAGGAGCTCCGCTAGTGCCTATTGGGGATCGTTTATTGTTTTCTGATTATGATTATTGTTTGAATTTAGGGGGCTTTGCCAATATTTCGAGGGAAATTGAATTTGAAACTGAAACTGAAAGTAAGCGGATCGCGTATGATATTTGTCCGGTAAATACGGTATTGAATGAATATGCTTCTCGATTGGGTTTTGCCTTTGATCGTGATGGAGCAATTGCCCGAAATGCTGAGGTAAATCAAAACTTATTAAAAGAGTTAAATGCGTTGAGTTTCTACCAACAAAAACCGCCAAAATCTTTAGGGATTGAATGGGTTAATTCAGTGATTTTTCCAATTCTGGAAAAAAGCGAAAGCACTTCCGAAGAAATTATTGCCACGTTTACTCAGCATGTGGCGGTTCAGCTTTCAGAAAATATTCAACATCATTCCTCTCGAAAAGTATTGGTAACCGGTGGTGGCGCTTTTAATACTTATCTAATAGAACTACTTCAGCAAAAGACGAAAGCTCAGATTATTCTTCCGCAGAAAAATCTTATCGAATTTAAGGAAGCACTCATTTTTGGCTTTTTGGGAGTCTTACGTTTAGAAAATGAAATTAACGTTTTAGCAAGTGTAACGGGAGCTTCAAAAAACCATTCTTCTGGGAAAATATTTGAAGTCTAAAAAATTAAGATTTCATTCACAAACACCTTAAGGTTTAACTATATTTGTGAGCGAAAATTAAGATTTTTTTAGATATGAAAGAATTACTTGAGATATACGAAAATAAACAACCTGAAATCGTTTTTAATTGGAAAGACTCTGAAACCGAGGCTGAAGGCTGGACGGTGATCAACTCTTTGCGTGGTGGTGCTGCCGGCGGTGGTACACGTATGCGTGAAGGTTTAGATATGAACGAGGTACTTTCTTTAGCCAAAACGATGGAAGTGAAATTTACGGTTTCTGGTCCGGCAATTGGCGGAGCAAAATCGGGAATTAATTTCGATCCGCAAGATCCGCGTAAAAAAGGAGTTTTGGAGCGTTGGTATAAGGCTGTTTCGCCATTATTAAAAAGTTATTATGGTACCGGTGGCGATTTAAATGTAGATGAAATTCACGAAGTAATCCCCATTACTGAAAATTGTGGAGTTTGGCATCCGCAAGAAGGTGTTTTTGCAGGTCATTTTCAACCCACAGATGCCGATAAAATTAATCGAATCGGTCAGCTTCGTCAAGGAGTGATCAAAGTTTTAGAAAATACGACTTACTCACCAGATGTTTCGAGAAAATATACCGTGGCCGATATGATTACCGGTTATGGTGTGGCAGAAGCTGTTCGTCATTATTACGAAATTTACGGTGGTGATGTAAAAGGAAAACGTGCTGTAGTGCAAGGTTTTGGTAATGTAGGTTCTGCGGCAGCTTATTACTTAGCGCAAATGGGTGCTAAAGTGGTAGGAATTATCGATCGTGCCGGCGGATTAATTAATGAAGAAGGTTTTTCTTTTGAAGAGATCAAGCAATTATTCTTAGAGAAAAAAGGAAATACCTTGGCTGCTGAAAATTTAATTCCGTTTGAAGAAGTGAATAAAAAAGTTTGGGCTTTAGAAACAGAAATTTTTGCTCCTTGTGCAGCATCAAGATTGATCACGCAAGAACAAATTTCTAAGTTGATCGAGACCGGTTTAGAAGTGATTTCTTGTGGAGCAAACGTCCCATTTGCCGATAAAGAAATTTTCTTCGGAAGTATTATGGAAGATACCGACCAGCGTGTGAGTTTAATTCCAGATTTTATTTCTAATTGCGGTATGGCACGTGTGTTTGCCTATTTTATGGAAAGAAGAGTGCAAATGACCGATGAAGCGATCTTTAATGATACTTCGATGACGATTAGAAATGCCATTCAAAATACATTTGATAATAACAGCAGTAAAACCAACATTAGCAAAACCGCTTTCGAGATTGCATTAAAACAATTAGTGTAATTATAAAATTAACCTACTTTATCGAGAAAAATGCTTAAAAATTTTTTGGGGAATAGTCCCTTATGGTTAAAATATACCATACTATCATTTTTGGTTCTTAACGTTTTTGCAAATTTTTTATTAGGACCAACTGTTACAGCCTGGATTTTTATAGCAGAATTTATTTTCTGCTTAGCGATGGCTTTAAAATGTTACCCGTTACAAACCGGCGGATTGTTAGCTTTAGAAATTCTCATTCTAAAGTTAACCTCTCCGGAAGCCGCAAAAGAAGAAGTGATTCAGAATTTTGAAGTGATTTTCCTCTTGATGTTTATGGTGGCAGGGATCTATTTTATGAAACCTTTACTCATGTTTATTTTTAGTAAAGTGTTCACCAAAATTAAGTCGAAGCTTTTTCTCTCGTTACTCTTTTTAATTTTAGCGGCGGTGCTTTCAGCATTTTTAGATGCACTTACCGTGACTGCGGTTTTAATTAGTGTAGCCGTAGGTTTTTATGGTGTTTATCACAGAATACAATCGGCAAATACCGATTATAATGATAGTGGAGTTTTAGACCGTAAAGAATTAAGTGGAGAAACTTTGGAAGAATTTAAATCTTTTCTTCGAAGTTTAATTATGCACGGAGTGGTAGGTACTGCTTTAGGTGGAGTTTGTACGTTGGTGGGTGAACCTCAAAACCTGTTGATCGGTGAGAAAATGGGTTGGGACTTTATCGACTTTTTCGTAAGAATGTCTCCGGTAACACTTCCTGTTTTATTTGCCGGATTATTAACAACTATTATTTTAGAAACGACCGGTTGGTTTGGTTTTGGACAAAAACTACCTAAAGTTGCTCGAACGATTATTGAAAATTATACGAAAGAAGAAGATCGTAAGCGAACTAAATCACAAAAATTCGGTTTAATTGTTCAGGCGATTTCTGCGGTGTTTTTAATTATCGGGTTGGCGCTTCATTTGGCTCCCGTAGGCTTTATTGGTTTGGGATTAATCATTGTGCAAACTGCCTTTATGGGAATTACCGATGAACACAGTATCGGGAAAGCTTTTGAAGAAGCACTGCCATTCACAGGTCTAATCGTAGTATTTTTTGTGATCGTAGCAATGATTCATGATCAACATTTATTTCATCCGATCATTCATTGGGCGCTTTCATTAGATACCGCAACGCAGCCTTCCGTATTTTATGCGGCAAATGGATTATTGTCGATGATTAGTGATAATGTTTTTGTAGCTACCGTTTATATTGGTGAAGTAAAAGATGCTTTCGATGCGGGAAATATTTCAAGAGAACATTTTGAAAAATTAGCGATCGCGATCAATACAGGTACAAATTTACCAAGTGTTGCCACACCAAATGGTCAGGCAGCATTTTTATTCTTATTAACTTCGTCGTTAGCACCACTTATTAATCTATCTTATTTTAAGATGGTAAAAATGGCACTTCCGTACACAATAGTTTTAGCCGGAATTGGCTTTTTAGGAATTTGGTTTTTTTTGTAATCAATAATAAATAACTTAGCTTTATCACAAGAATATAATTTATTCAAATATTTAACGTTATTCTTTTAAACTAAACAGAACTTATGCTAGCTACATTTTTGCAAGAAGCGGTTGAAGAAACAGCCGAGCAAATGCCGGAAGAAAAGACCTTGTCTTTTATAGAATTGATTTTAGATGGTGGTATTGCAGGTACAGTTGTAATTGCCATTCTATTTGTTCTACTTATTGTGGCATTATATATTTATTTTGAACGTCTTTTTGCAGTTAAGGCAGCTTCGAAAACCGATGTGAATTTCATGTCACAAATTAAAGATCACGTAGCTAATGGAAATATTGAAGCGGCTAAAATTAGATGTGCGCAAGAAAATTCTCCGGTAGCGCGATTAACTGCTAAAGGAGTTTCTAGAATCGGTAGTCCGTTAGAAGATATCAATACTGCTATCGAAAATGCCGGTCGATTAGAGGTTTATAACTTAGAAAAGAACGTTTCTGTTTTGGCAACAATTGCAGGAGCGGGACCAATGATTGGTTTCTTAGGAACTGTAATTGGTATGGTTTTGGCATTCCACGAATTAGCATCAAGTAGTGGGCAAGCAGAAATGGGAAGTTTAGCTGAAGGTATTTACGTAGCGATGACTACCACCGTTGCCGGATTAATTGTCGGGATTATTGCATATATTGGTTACAACCACTTAGTAGTGAAAACCGATAAAGTTGTTCATCAAATGGAAGCTACCGCAGTAGATTTCTTAGACTTATTAAACGAACCCGCTTAATATGAATTTAAGAGGAAGAAATAAAGTAAGTCCAGAATTCAATATGTCGTCGATGACAGATATTGTATTCTTATTATTGGTGTTCTTTATGTTGACTTCTCCTGCTGTTACTCCCGAAGCTTTAGATTTACTTTTACCAAAAGCGAAAGGAAAAACAAGTAACCAGCAAAACGTTGCCGTAAGTATCAACAAAGATCTAGAGGTTTTTATTAATTCAGAACAAATCAATAAAAATCAATTAGAAATAGAATTGCAAAGACGTTTACGTGGCGAAGAAGATCCAACCATTATTTTGAGAGCAGAGCAAAGCGTGCCTATTCAAGATGCAGTGAATGTGATGGATATTGCAAAACGTAATAAATATAAAATTGTATTAGCGGTTAAACCGTAATCATTATGGCTTTATTTGAAACGAAATACGAGAAAAAATCTGCTACGATCACTGCAGTGATTTCAGGATTAATCTTAATCCTGCTTTTCTTGTTTGGTTTCACCTATTTAGATCCGCCACCGGAAAATGGAATTGCGGTTAATTTTGGTACATCAGATGTCGGTTCAGGAGATGTTCAGCCAACAGAACCGGTACAATCTGCTCCGCAGCAAAACACTGCTCAGCCTACGCCACCACAACCTACAGAAACTACTCCCGAAGTAAAAGATGAGGTTGTTACTCAAGATACAGAAACAGCTCCGGTAATTGAAAAGGAAGAAGAAAAGAAAGTTGAAAAAGAGCAACCTAAAGAACAGCCTAAGGAGAAACCTGTTGAAACTACAGAAACTCCAAAAGAGGTGAAAGAAACCAAAGAGGTTAAAAAGCCTGATCCTAAACCTGATAAAAATACTTCAGATGCGTTGAATAGTTTAATCAACGGACCTAAAAAAGACGGTAAAGCTAACGGAGGAGAAGGTAACGATAATCAACCCGGTGATAAAGGAGATCCCAATGGTGATCCTAATGCTTCGAGTTATTATGGGCAAGGTAAAGGGTTGGATGGTGATGGGAATTATCGTTTAGGCGGAAGAAAAGCCTTGAATAAAGAGAAATTTGTTCAAGATTGTAACGAGTCGGGTATTGTCGTGGTGAAAATTGAAGTGAATCAACGCGGGCAGGTAATTAATGCTGTTCCCGGAGCTAAAGGAACCACCAATAATGCGAGTTGTTTAATGGAGCCGGCTAGAAGAGCAGCTTTGGCTACCAAATTTAATAGCGATGCCGATGCGCCTGTAAAGCAAACCGGTTATATCGAATACGAGTTTAAACTTTCCGAGTAAGAATTTAATTTTTATTTCATGGCTTCATACCAAGAAACCCTTGATTGGATGTTTCAGCAACTTCCTATGTATCAAAAACAGGGAAAGACGGCTTTTAAAAAAGATCTCACCAATATTTTAAAGTTTGCAGAAGAACTTCAGCAACCGCAAGAAAAGTTTAAAACAATTCACGTAGGCGGTACGAATGGTAAAGGTTCAACCAGTCATATGTTAGCTTCGGTATTGCAAGAAGCAGGTTACAAAGTGGGTTTGTATACCTCACCTCATTTAAAAGATTACCGAGAGCGAATTAAGATCAACGGGCAAATGATCTCTGAAAGTTTTGTAGTTGAATTTATTCAGCAACATCAAGATTTTTTAGCTACACAACAACTTTCTTTTTTTGAAATGAGTGTAGGCATGGCTTTTCAGTATTTTTCTGAAGAAAAGGTAGATATTGCAGTAATTGAAGTAGGTTTAGGCGGAAGATTAGATTCGACGAACATCATCACTCCGGAAGTTTCAGTAATTACAAATATTGGCTTAGATCACACGCAGTTTTTAGGGAATACTTATGAAGCTATTGCTTATGAAAAGGCCGGGATCATCAAAAATAATATTCCGGTTGTTATAGGAGAAACTTTAGCGGAAACAAAAAATGTTTTTCAGCAGAAAGCCAATGCTATGAATAGTTGTATTGTTTTTGCGGAAGATAATGAGTTTACTGAAATAGATTCAGACCTAAAAGGAAGCTATCAGATTTACAATAAGAGAACCGTCTTAACTGCTTTAGAAGTGCTGAAGTCTGTTGGCTGGCAATTAGATGATCAATCCATAAGCAGGGGAATTGCGAACACTGTAAAAAATACCGGTTTGCGTGGACGTTGGGAAGTTTTACAAACCGAGCCTAAAGCAATTTGCGATACCGCGCATAATAAAGAAGGCTTAAAATTTGTACTCCAACAATTGCAAGAAGAGCCATTTGAGCAATTACACATTGTTTTAGGAGTAGTAAACGATAAAGATTTAGAGAGTATTTTACCTTTATTTCCTAAAAACGCCACTTATTATTTTTGTAAACCGAACGTTCCTCGTGGACTTGATGAAAAAGAATTAGAAAAAAAATCAAAAAGTTTTAATTTGTTGGGAAGAGCTTTTTCTTCTGTTGAAAAAGCCTATTTAGCTGCTAATGAGAAGGCTAAAAACACCGATTTAATTTATGTTGGCGGTAGTACATTTACGGTCGCAGAAATAATTTGAAAAAAATATTTTTTTTATTTGGTGGAATGTAAAAAACACTTATATTTGCACTCGCATTACAACAACAGAGGGCAATTAGCTCAGTTGGTTCAGAGCACCTCGTTTACACCGAGGGGGTCGGGGGTTCGAATCCCTCATTGCCCACAAAAAACCCGAAGTGAAAACTTCGGGTTTTTCTTTTAATAAATGCGGGTCATTAACTCAGTTGGTTCAGAGTGTTACCTTGACAGGGTAGAAGTCACTGGTTCGAATCCAGTATGACCCACTTCTTTTTATAGAACTTCTAGAATTCTTTCTAATGCCATTCCTCGAGAACCCTTAATGAGGATGGTGGATTCCTTAAAATTATTTCTTTGAATGTAATTTTTTAAATCTTCGAAATTTTCGAATTTTAATACCTCTTGTGTTGAAGTTTGATAGAAATTTTTTCCGCAAACCATCATGTTAGAAAATTCAAGTTTTTCTAAAAGATCAATAATGATTTGATGTTCTTCTGCTGAGGTATCTCCAACTTCAAACATATCACCTAAAATGGCAATTTTATTTTTTGCAGGAATGGCTTCTAAATTCTCTAAGGCAGCTTTCATGCTTGTAGGATTTGCATTGTAAGCATCAAGAATAATTTGGTTAGAGTTCTGATCGATGATCTGCGATCTGTTATTAGTAGGTTGGTAACTTTCAATAGCTTCTTTAATTGCTTTTGCGGGTATTTTAAAATACTTGCCAATGCATATTGCTGCTGCAATATTTTTAGCGTTATAAGTCCCGATGAGCTGTGAATTTATTTGGGTGTCTTCGGTCTTAATTTTTACAAATGGATCGGCTTTTAAAAAGGTAATTTGGTGGCTGGCATTTTTACCTTCACTGAAAGAAATAATATCAGTTCCTTTGCTTTTTTCAACCTGAATTTTATCATCATAATTAATGAAAATGGTCTTATTATTTTTAATGAGGTAATTGTATAATTCACTTTTGCCTTTAATCACTCCTTCAACTCCGCCGAAACCTTCTAAGTGGGCTTTTCCGAAGTTTGTGATGTAGCCGTAATCGGGATGCGCGATTTTGCATAGGGAAGCAATTTCTCCTTGATGATTTGCGCCCATTTCAACAATGCCAAATTCCGTTTCTTTATTCATCGATAATAAAGTCAAGGGGACGCCAATATGGTTGTTTAAATTACCTTGCGTAGAAACGGTTTTGTATTTTTTTGAAAGCACTTCTCTGATTAACTCCTTGGTAGTGGTTTTTCCGTTACTTCCTGTTATTGATAAAATAGGTAAGTTTAAATATTTTCGATGATAAGCAGCGAGTTTTTGTAGTGTATCAAGTCCATCTTCAACTTTGATGATATGATCGTTTTGTTCTTCGGGTTCTTCGTCTACAATGGAATAATTTGCGCCTAGTTCTAAAGCTTTAACTGCAAAATTATTTCCGTTGAAATTATCACCTTTTAAAGCAAGGTATAAATTCCCTTTTTTTAGTTTTCTAGTGTCGGTGCAGATGCCTGTACTTTCTAAAAATAACTGGTGTAGTTGGCTTAATTCTTTCATAAAAATAAAGATATAAAAAAAGCCCTTTCAGAAAGAAAGGGCTTTTAAATCTTACAAAAATATTATTAGTTTCTTGCTCTTTTACCTTTTTGAGATTTAGAACCAACTCTAGACATTGCATTTCTAAACCCGATATAGTCTGTTGCCATATCTTGTGGGAAGTATCTTCTCTGTGCAGGATCTAAATAGTATGCTCTATCTCTCCAAGAACCACCTTTAAATACTCTTACTTCGTTATCGATTAAAGTAGTTCTGCTTGAATTAGTATCGTATTGTCTGTCTAAACCTTTAGCAACTCCTGTTGAGTCTTTAACGGCAGAAACACTGTGCTGTGGAGAGTTATACATTCTCTTGCTATCGGTTCCGTTTCCAGAGTAATATCTAGATGAAGCTCTATCACCATCTCTAAAGTCTCTGTTGTCACTTTCTGAGAATTGTGTTCTTAAGTAAGTATCTTCAGAATTTACCGGCTCTTGTTTAATTTGACCAGGAAGTGTTCTGGCAACAATATTACCGTTACTTAACGTATCAAATACGATAGAATCTGAAGTCACTAGTTTTACAGTGCCATCTTGGTTAATCGCATTCTTAGTATAAACGTTACCACGGAAATAGTTAAAGTCGTTAAACTCATCATCTACGATTGGTCTATAAACATCGGCAACCCATTCTGCAACGTTACCTGCCATATCATATAATCCGAAATCGTTTGGAGGGTAAGTTTTAATTTCAGCAGTAATATCTGCTCCATCATCACTCCATCCTGCGATTCCGCCGTAATCACCGTCTCCTTGTTTAAAGTTTGCTAAGTGATCTCCTCTTTTTCTTCTTCCGCCTTGACGAGTGTATTGACCATCCCAAGGATATTTCTTTCTACCTCTGTACTGGTTGTATTCTCTAATTCCTGCAAGACCTAAAGCAGCATATTCCCACTCAGCTTCAGTTGGTAAACGGTAAGCTGGTAAAAGAACACCATCTTTACGTTGTACGTAGTTATGTACCGTGTCTTCTTTAATAACCTGAGTTAATCTTTCGTTGTTTCTTCCTTTGCTTAACGAATCATTTCCGCCGTAAACTTTAGAAGGAGCATTGATGTAGGTTTCTGTGTTGAAAGTAGTTTCTGCGTCTGCACCATATTTAGCGCCTTCTGCGGCATAACCTTTTTGCTCTAATTGTAATTCGTTTACACGGTCTGTTCTCCATTTACTAAACTCAGTAGCTTGGATCCAGTTTACACCAACTACCGGATAATTTTGGTAAGCCGGGTGACGTAAGTAGTTGTTGGTCATCGTTTCGTTGTAACCTAAACGGTTTCTCCAAACTAAAGTATCAGGAAGTGCTCCCTTGTAAATGTTAGCGTATTTTTTCTCTGTTGGTGGGAAAGTGAATTTCAACCAATCTAAATATTGAAGATACATTCTGTTGGTAACTTCAGTTTCGTCCATATAAAAAGACTGAACGTGTTGTTGAGTAGGAGAGTTGTTCCAGTCGTGCATCACATCATCTTGTACTTTACCCATGGTAAAAGTACCGCCTTCTACAAATACTAAACCTGGTCCTGTTTCTTGACCTTGATAATCGGTTTGGTATTTCATAGAGCCGTCTTTTCCGTCGAGTCTCCAGCCTGTAGCTCTAGAGTTGTCTTGGTAGTCTTTAGACTTGTTACAGCTTACTAAACTAGTAGTAACCGCAACAAATAACATAGTTTTTAGAGCAAAATTAAATCTCATAATCCTCAATATGTTTGTAAAATTTGGGTTCGCAATATAACAATTAACGCTAAATTAACAACGTTCTTTTGTCAATTAGTGTTAAAGCTTAAAAAATCTTATGTGTAAATAACGTAAATCTTACATTATTATTACTTTCTTCAAATAAAAAAGTATTTTTGAAGCTCTAAATATAATACAATTATTTAAATCTCGTTATTTCTATTGATGAAGTTTATTTTTACCTTATTTTTTTTAAGCTCGGTTTGGTCTTCTGTAGCGCAGCAGGAAGACTTTATTGTGAATTGGAGTCGCTACCAAAATGAGGTGAATTCAGCTTCCGATGTTCAAAAAACTTCTACTTTTACTGAAAATGATTTTGGATTATACTATAATGAAAGTTCAAAATCTTTTGAGTTCTCCAAAAACTGGCAAAATAATAGCCGTCTTTCTAATGTAGAAATAACAAACGTTCAACTCGAACCTGCTCCGCAGCAAATCATAAATAAAATTAACGTAGAGCAATTAAGTGAAGATTATAATCTGTCTTACGCAGAAATGAAAGCTAGAGAGTTGAGTTATTCTTCAGTTTCAATCTCTCCGGTAGTTATTAAGAATGGGGTGGTTCAATTAGTGAAATCTTTTTCTGTTACTTATAAAAGGAGTAGTTCTTCGGAAAGAAATTTTACGGTAAATGGAATTAATACAATTACAAATTCTGTCTTTTCAACCGGGAATTGGTATAAGTTTTATGTGGAAAGTACCGGTGTACATCGTATTACTAGAAATTTTTTGTCTAGTCTCGGGATGGATGTTTCTTCTATTAACCCTAATAGTTTAAAAATTGTTGGTCACGGTGGAGATATGTTACCCTTGCGAAATAGTGAGAATCAATATTTTGATCCGCCGGAAGTTTCTATAAAAGTAATAGGTGGTGAAGATGGCAGTTTTGATAATGGCGATTATATTCTTTTCTATGGAAAAGCGGTAGATGATGAATGGAATGAAGAAAGTGATACTAATCTAAATCTTTATGCAGATCGTTCCTATTATTATATCTCAGCGAATGGTTTAGGAGGTAATCGCGTTGCAGATTATGTCGAACCTAGCGGGACGATTACAGAAACCATTACAACTTTTGATGATTACCAATATTATGAAGTAGATGAGTATAACATCATTAATATAGGTAGAAGGTGGTTTGGTGATCGTTTCGATGTTCAGAATGAACGCAGTTATCGTTTTAATTTTCCTGATTTGGTGCAAAATGAACCGGTGCAAATTAAAGTTTACGGAGCTTCGGTTTCAGGAATAAGTACCTCGATGAGTTTTGCTGCTGGAGGTTCAGAATTAGGAACTTTAAATTTTGGTGTCATTACAGATAGTAATTATGGAAGTGGTCAAAGTGCTAACTTTTCTTATAGTGCAAATTCAGATGAAATTGAGATTGATGTCACATATAGTAATAACGGGAATCCTTCAAGCTTAGGTTATCTCGATTATATTAATGTCACGGCAAAAAGAGAGCTGAATGCTGGTTCAGATCAATTCAGTTTTAGAAATTATGAAGTCGCTAGTCTCTCAGGTTTGGGTGAATATGTTTTAAGTAATTCGTCACAGGTTAGCGAAGTATGGGATGTGACAAATCCAACCCAAGTGGTCAGTATTCCGAATACAGAAGCATCGAACTCTTTTTCCTTTAGAGCGAATTTAGGTGAAGTTCGAGAATATATAGCGGTTGTCAGTTCAGATTTTTATACGCCACGAAGAGCTTCGAGTCCTTTGGTAAGCAATCAGAATTTAAAAGGAAATGTTTTTAGTTTTAATGGAAATCAAGAAGATGTAGATTACCTAATTATTACTTCAGATTTGCTTTTTCAGCAAGCAAATCGATTAGCTCAATACCGTTCCAATCGCGATGACTTAAATATTAAAGTGGTATTGCTAGAAGATATTTATGAAGAATTTAGTTCGGGTAAACAAGACATTTCAGCGATTAGAAATTTTGTAAAGTATGTGTATGATAATGCGATTAACGCTTCCTCTCGTTTAAAATATGTGTGTCTTTTTGGTGACGCATCGATAGATTATAAAGATCGAATTTCAGGAAATAATAATATCGTGCCCACTTATGAGTCGATGGCTAGTTTTAGCACAGGTTCTTCAGCTTTTGCTTCCGATGATTTTTATGGACTGATGGATCCGCAAGAAGGAAATTTAAATAGTGTAACCGGTTTGTTAGATATTGCGGTGGGTCGAATTTTAGCCGATACACCATCGATGGCTAGAAATGCGGTCGATAAAATAATTGCTTATGAAAGTCGAGAATCTTTCGGGCCATGGAGAAATAATTTTGTGTTGATTTCTGATGATGCAGATGAACCTGGTGGCGGCGGTTATGAATTGCAGGTGGAGTTAGATCAAATCGGTGACGAAATTTCTGCTAATAAACCTTTTGTTAATGTGAAGAAAATTCACTCAGATGCTTATCAGCAAGTTTCTTCTGCGGGAGGTTTTCGTTATCCCGATGTGAATGAGGCGATAACTGAAGTTGTAGAGGTTGGAGCTTCGGTGATTAATTATTTTGGGCACGGTGGTGAAAATGGCTTGTCTTCAGAACGCATCGTAACCGTTGATGATATTTTAAGCTGGCAAAACACCGATAAGTATAATTTATTTGTGACGGTAACCTGTGAGTTTACACGATTCGATAATCCGGCGCTTTTATCTCCTGGGGAGTATATTTTAAGAAAAGAAGATGCAGGTTCTGTAGCCATGGTAACGACAACGAGATCGATATTTGTGAGTACAGGAACAGCTTTTAACCATTTGCTAGCGCCTTATCTGTTTAATTATAATAATGAAGATGATTCTATTGCCGAGTCAGTTCGGAAAGCTAAAAATGCTGAAGGAACTGGTAATATTAGAGTTGTTTTTTATTTTGGCGACCCTTCGATGAAGTTGCAATTACCGGAACCTCAAATTAGGTTAACATCTATAAATGAAGCTCCTTTTACGCAAACGTCAGATACTTTATCGGCTTTAGAATATGTGAAATTAGGAGGTGAAGTGCAAGATCAAAACGGTAATTTATTGTCGAATTATAGCGGAGAGCTTTCAACTTCAATTTTTGATAAGCGTATTGATAGAAGTACACTCAATAACGACGGAAATGGCGTTTTTGAATTTACTACTTTAGGTGAGATAATTTTTAGAGGAAAAGCTTCCGTAAGCAATGGTCAGTTTGAATTCGATTTTGTAGTGCCGCGAGATATTGCTGTGCCGGTCGGTAATGGTCGGGTGAGTTTTTATGCGGAAAGAAATTCGATCTTAGAAGATCAACAAGGTTATACCAATGAAATTCTTATCGGCGGAATTAATGAAAATGCTCCCGAAGATAATCTTGGTCCGGAAATTCAGCTTTATATGAATGATGAAAGTTTTGTTTCCGGCGGAATTACCAACGAAAGTCCTTTTCTCTTAGCGAAACTTAGCGATGAAAACGGAATTAACACCGCTAGCGGAATTGGGCACGATTTAGTAGCGATTTTGGATGGCGATGAAACCAATCCGTTTGTAGTAAACGATTATTATGAAACTGAATTAGACGATTACACCAGAGGTAATGTGAACTATAGATTGCGAGATTTAGAAGAAGGTTTGCATACCTTAACATTTAGAGCTTGGGATGTCTATAATAATTCAAGCACTGCAGAAATTCAGTTTCGAGTAGCTAGCGATGATGATCTAAAAATCAACCGAGTTTTAAATTATCCTAATCCGTTTCATAATTATACCGAGTTTTGGTTTAACCATAATCGGCCATTTGAACCTTTAGAAGTGCAAGTGCAAGTGTTTACGGTTTCCGGTAAAATTGTATGGACACAAAACCAAACCATTACCACCGATGGCTTTTTAGCAAGAGAAATTACTTGGGATGGTAAAGACGATTTTGGGCAAGCGATAGGAAAAGGTGTGTATGTGTACAAGCTTACGGTAAAATCGACGTTAACTAATAAGAAAGTAGAGAAATTTGAAAAACTCGTTATTCTCTAGTTTAAATAATAATTTATATTTGCCAAATATTTAATAAAATATATGAAAAAGTCAATACTATCCCTCATTACTTTAATTTCTTTGTCGAGTTACCTTTATGCTCAGAATGATGATCAACCTACTACTAGGCTTGTAGATGATAGCAGGGTGATAACAACCTCGGTTCCTTTCCTGTTAATTTCCGGTGATGCGAGAGCTTCCGGTTTAGGAGATCAAGGTGTAGCAACCTCACCAGATGCGTATTCATCACAATGGAATCCTGCTAAATTTGCTTTTGCTGAAATTAAAAATGGAGTAGGTGTTTCTTACGTTCCTTATTTAAGAGAATTAGTAGGAGATATTAACTTAGGGGTGTTAAGTTATTATAACCGACTAAATGAACGTAGTGCTGTAGCGGCAAGTTTACGCTATTTTGGTCAAGGAGAAATTGAACTTAGAGAAACGCCAGATCAACAACCGCAATTGGTAGAGCCAAGCGAATTAGGTCTAGATGTGACTTATGCGTTGCGTTTAAGTGAGCGTTTTTCGATGGCAGTAACCGGGCGTTACATTAATTCTAATTTAAGAATACCATCGGTAAATAGTGACGGGACAGCAGCTAACTCTTTCGGCGTAGATATTTCTGCATTTTATCAAAGTGAAGAAATTGCCTATCGAGATTTTAACGGTCGTTGGCGAGGAGGTATCAATATTTCAAATATTGGTCCAAAAATTAGTTATGATGATGCGGGTGATGAAAACTATATTCCCACCAATTTTAAAGCCGGTGCCGGATTCGATTTTATTTTAGATGCCGATAATACCATCGGGGTTTATGGTGAAATAAACAAGTTGTTGGTGCCAACACCTCCAGAACTTTATATAAATGAAGAAACAGAAGATTTGACAGAAGAAAGTCAAAGAGATTTAGAAGATTATGAGAACACGAATTCTTTTGGAGCAATTTTCTCATCTTGGAGTGATGCGCCGGGAGGAATGAGTGAAGAGTTAAAAGAGATCACTTGGGCTTTAGGTGCTGAGTACTGGTTTAGAGAAAGTTTTGCTTTTCGTGTAGGTTATTTCAATGAAAGCCAGGATAAAGGTTTTAGAAAATTCTTAACCTTGGGTGCCGGTTTTAATTATAATATTACTACGATCGACGTTTCTTACTTATTCTCGACAGCGAAAGCGGTTAACAATCCATTAGAAGGAAGCTTACGTTTCAGTCTTTCATTTAAATTTGGTGAAAATTATAACGAAAGATAAATAAACGCTAATTATATGATAAAGAAAAGCATCGAGTTTTAATTCGGTGCTTTTTTGTTTTATATTGTTCAGACAATACAATTTATAATGATAGAAAAGCAATTTACCACTTCTTACCAAGTTTACGATCAATTAGATGAAATGCCCGAAGAAGACATTCAACTTATGAATAAAGCTTGCACAATTCGAGATCAAGCTTATGCGCCTTATTCTCAGTTTATGGTTGGGGCAGCAGTTTTATTAGAAAATGGAGAAATTGTGCTAGGAAGTAATCAAGAAAATGCAGCATATCCTTCCGGACTTTGTGCAGAACGTAACGCGATCTATCAAGCAGGATCTTTATATCCTAAAGAAAAAATACTTGCAATAGCGATCACGGTAAAATCACAACGCAAAAAAGTAATTGTTCCGGCAGCACCCTGCGGAGCTTGCCGTCAA
The DNA here is from genome assembly GCF_000423405.1 of Mesonia mobilis DSM 19841. GTDB lineage: Bacteria > Bacteroidota > Bacteroidia > Flavobacteriales > Flavobacteriaceae > Mesonia > Mesonia mobilis. The sequence continues at coordinate 43,431 of NZ_AUHX01000015.1, forward strand.
GCGATCGCAGAATATGAATTTAAACAAGAACACCCCATAAAAATTATGTTTATGGCAGAAATAGGAAAGGTGATTAAAGTAAACGCCCTCTTAGATATCTTGCCCTTAGCATTTGATGGCTCTTATTTGTAAATTCAGCATTAATTAATTTAAAAGTGTTTTCTCATTAAGACTTATTATCTTATTTTTGTGGTTCGCAATTTTTTTGAGCGTAATAAATACGATATTCATGAAAGAAATAACTAAAGACACTTACCTTAATTGGTACGAAGAAATGCTCTTCTGGCGTAAATTTGAAGATAAATTAGCCCAAGTATATATTCAACAAAAAGTTCGTGGTTTCTTACACCTTTATAATGGTCAAGAAGCTATTCTTGCCGGTTCTCTACATGCGATGGAACTAGGTAAAGATAGAATGATTACCGCTTATCGTAATCACGTTCAGCCAATCGGGATGGGAGTAGATCCTAAACGTGTAATGGCTGAGTTATACGGTAAAAAAACAGGAACTTCTATGGGGCTTGGAGGTTCAATGCACATTTTCTCGAAAGAGAAGAATTTCTTTGGAGGTCATGGGATCGTAGGAGGGCAAATACCGCTAGGTGCAGGAATGGCTTTTGGAGATAAATATTTCAAAAGAGATAACGTAACCCTTTGTTTCTTTGGTGATGGTGCTGCCCGTCAAGGAACACTTCACGAAGCTTTCAATATGGCGATGAACTGGAAGTTACCGGTAGTTTTCTGTGTTGAAAATAACGGTTATGCGATGGGAACTTCTGTAAAAAGAACGGCTAGTCACGAAGATATCTGGAAGTTAGGTTTAGGTTACGAAATGCCTTGCGGACCTGTAGATGCAATGAATCCTGAAAAAGTTGCAGAAGCTATGGATGAAGCCATTTCGAGAGCGCGCTCTGGTGGAGGTCCTACCTTCTTAGATTTGAAGACTTATCGTTACCGTGGTCACTCGATGAGTGATGCTCAAAAGTATAGAACGAAAGACGAAGTAAAAGAATATCAAAAAATAGATCCGATCACTCAGGTTTTAGATAAGATCAAAGAGAACGATTGGGCAAGCGAAGACGAAATTAAAAAAATCGATAAGCGCGTTAAAGACAGAGTGAAAGAGTGTGAGCAGTTTGCAGACGAGTCAGACTTCCCGGACAAAAACATTATGTACGACGTAGTTTACGAACAAGAAGATTATCCGTTTTTACCTCATAAATTATAATAATATAGTATGGCTGAAGTAATAAATATGCCGCGCCTAAGCGACACTATGGAAGAAGGAGTTGTTGCAAAATGGCTCAAGCAAAAAGGAGATAAAGTAGAAGAAGGAGATATTTTAGCAGAAATTGAAACCGACAAAGCTACTATGGAGTTCGAATCTTTTCACGAAGGTACGTTACTTCATATTGGGGTTGAAGAAGGTGATGGCGCTCCGGTAGATGCTTTATTAGCAATTATCGGTGAAGAAGGTGAAGATATTTCAGACCTAATCGATGGTAAAAGCGATAGCGACTCTTCAGAAGAAAAAGATAGCAAAGAAGATTCTTCAGAGGATAAGGAAGAAGAAGCTTCAGAAGAAGCTAGCGATGATAATGATGATACTTCAGAAGGAGAAATTCCTGAAGGAGTAGAAATTATCACTATGCCACGTCTTTCAGATACCATGGAAGAAGGTACCGTTGCCTCTTGGTTAAAACAAGAAGGTGACGAAGTAGAAGAAGGAGATATTTTAGCAGAGATCGAAACCGATAAGGCAACGATGGAGTTTGAATCTTTCTATTCTGGTACGTTATTACATATTGGTATTGAAGAAGGTGATGGCGCTCCGGTAGATGCTTTATTAGCAATTATTGGCCCTGAAGGAACCGATGTTTCAGCCTTTTTAGATGAAGCTAAATCAGGTAAAAAATCTTCAGGTAAGAAAAAATCAAATTCTAAGGAAGACAATTCAGCTAAAGAAGAATCTTCTTCAGAAGATAAAAAAGAAGAAAGCTCTAGTAGTTCTTCAAACGATGGTGGTCGAATTTTCGCTTCACCATTAGCTAAGAAAATGGCAGAAGAGAAAGGTATCGATTTAAACAATGTTGACGGTTCTGGAGAGAACGGAAGAATTGTAAAGAAAGATATCGAAAACTTTAAGCCTTCTCAAAAATCTGCTCCGGCAGCGAAGAAAGAAGAGAAATCTTCTGAAGCTTCTGCTCCGGCCGTACAAACGTACACTCCGGCAGGTGAAGAAAGTTTTGAAGAAATTAAAAACTCGCAAATGCGTAAAACTATTGCGAAACGTCTTTCAGAATCTAAATTTAACGCTCCACATTACTACTTAACGATTGAGGTAGATATGGAGAATGCGATGGCTTCTAGAAAGCAAATTAACGAAATGCCAGATGTAAAAGTGTCGTTTAACGATATGGTAATCAAAGCTTCTGCAATGGCATTGCGTAAACACCCGCAAGTAAATTCTACGTGGAGTGCAGATAGCATGAAAATTGCAAAACACATTCATATGGGGGTTGCGGTTGCGGTAGATGAAGGTCTAGTGGTGCCGGTTTTAAAATTTGCAGATCAAATGCAAATGACGCAAATCGGGGCAAATGTGAAAGACCTTGCCGGTAAAGCACGTAACAAAAAGCTTCAGCCTAAAGAGATGGAAGGTAGTACCTTTACGGTTTCTAACTTAGGAATGTTCGGTATCCAGGAGTTTACTAGTATCATTAATCAGCCAAACTCAGCAATTTTATCTGTTGGAGCTATCGTAGAAAAACCGGTAGTGAAAAATGGAGCGATTGTAGTAGGACACACGATGAAGTTAACTTTGGCTTGCGATCACAGAACTGTAGATGGCGCAACCGGAGCTCAATTCTTACAAACCTTAAGAACTTATTTAGAGAACCCGGTAACTATGCTGGCATAATCTAATTAAATTTATAAATCTAAAATCCCGTTAACCAACGGGATTTTTTTATATTTAAAGATGAAGAAATATTTACTATACTTAGCCTTGCCTATCTTAATTTATGGTTGTGGTAAAGCCAAAAGCAACGAAAACAAGAGAGAGGTTTCAGAATTAGAAACAACTGAAACTGTAAACGAATTGACAGAAATTAGAGAGGCTTCCATTAAAGAATCGTTGAGTTATCTATCGTCAGATGAATTACAAGGAAGACAATTTGGAACAGAGGGAATTGAAAAAGCAGCGAATTATATTCAAAAACAATTTAAGAAAGCTGATTTAAAGCCTTATTTTTCAACCTATCGGGATAGTTTTACCCACAACGGCAAAACCGGATACAATATGGTAGGTTTTAAAGAAGGAAATGATCCTCAACTAAAAAATGAGATTATTGTTTTGGGAGCGCATTACGACCATATTGGGATTGTTCCGGAAAGCAAACAAGTAAACGGAGATTCTATTGCCAATGGTGCCAATGATAATGCGGCAGGAACCGCTTCTATCTTAGAGTTAGCAAAGTATTTTTCAGCTAAGGAAACTAAACGAAGTTTACTATTTGTACTTTTTTCTGCGGAAGAAGAAGGTTTGATCGGTTCAAAACACCTAGCACAAAAACTAGCTGAAGAAAGTGCACCAATCTATGTAATGCTTAATTTTGAAATGATCGGTGTTCCTTTAGAAAATCAAGCTTATTCGGCTTATGTTACCGGTTTTGAAGAATCGAATTTAGCTGGAAAATTTAATCAATATGCTGAAAAAGAAGTGTTCGGTTTCTTTGAAAAAGCTAAAGAATTTCAACTCTTTAAACGAAGTGATAACTATCCGTTTTATCAAGAAATGAATATTCCTGCGCAGACTTTATGTACGTTCGATTTTTCTAATTACCCTTATTATCATCACGTCGATGATGAAGCAGAATTGATGAATGTTTCTCATATGAAGACTTTGTTGGAAGATATTATTCCAGGGATCGAAGGAATGGCAAATTCAGCAGAAAAAGAAATTCAACTCAATAATAAGCAGTAAGATTTTTATGAAACGAATTGTTATTACAGGTACAAGCCGCGGGATTGGTTTTGAAATGGTTCAGCTTTTTGCTCAACAAGATTGTGAGATCTTAGCTTTGTCTAGAAACCCAAAACCTGTTCAAGAATTAAATTTATCGAATGTTACCGCTTTGCCTTTTGATCTAGCTTCAACCAAAGATTTAGAAAACGTAGAAAGTTTTCTGAAAGAAAATTGGAGCAGTGTTGATATTTTAATCAATAACGCGGGTAAATTAGTGAACAAGCCGTTTACCGAGATCACTGCAGAAGAATTATTTTCTGTTTACCAAACTAATGCAGTGGGGACTTTTCAGCTTACTCAAAAAGTTGTTCCGATGATGAAATCTGATGGGCACGTGGTGAGCATCAGTACTATGGGCGGCGTACAAGGAAGTTTGAAATTTCCGGGTTTATCGGCTTATAGTTCAAGCAAGGCAGCGATAATCACCTTAACAGAATTATTAGCAGAAGAATATAAAGAAAGTGGACCTTCATTTAACGTGTTAGCTTTGGGAGCCGTGAAAACAGAAATGTTAGCTGAAGCTTTTCCGGGTTACGAACCACCGACAACCGCTCGTGAAATGGCATCGTATATCGCAAATTTTGCGCAAACAGGAGCTCAATTTTATAACGGTAAATTGCTTCAAGTTTCAAATTCTACTCCGTAAGTGAAAGATATTTTAACGAAATACCTTCCTGAACGAGCGGTAGAACCTGCTTTTCTCCTTATTGCTGAAAACGGAATTTACCTTAAAATCGTTAATGAGCGTAAAACGCGTCATGGCGATTACAGAAAGCAAAACGGAATTGCTCAAATTACGGTAAATGCCAATTTAAATCCATATCGTTTTTTAATAACTTTGATTCACGAAATCGCACACGCTGTAGCTTTTGAAAAGTATGGAAGGCTTATAAAACCTCACGGTAAAGAATGGAAATATACCTTTCAGCAATTAATGTTACCGTTTATAAATCCGGGTATTTTTCCGCAATCGGTACTGCCAATTGTTGCTCATCATTTTAGAAACCCGAAAGCGAGTAGCGATACCGATGCGAGACTTTCAGTTGCGTTAAAACAATTTGATGCACAAAACAATAAAAATTATATTTTTGAAATCCCTTACGGAAGTATATTTAGAATTGATAACGGAAGGGTTTTTAAAAAAGGAAGAAAGCGAATTAAACGTTACGAATGCCAAGAGGTCTCTTCGGGCAGCGTTTATATTTTTCAGCCTAATGTAGAAGTAGAATTAGTAAAAGTCGTATAGATGAATAAGAATTATTATGCAATTTTAATGGCCGGTGGAGTAGGATCTCGTTTTTGGCCGGTGAGTAAAAAGAAGTTTCCGAAGCAATTTCATGATATTTTAGGGACGGGAGAAACACTTATTCAGCGAACTTTTAATCGCTTGGCAAAACTTATTCCGGAAGAAAATATTCTTATTCTTACCAACGGTATGTATAACGATTTGGTGAAACAGCAGCTGCCAAATGTGACCGATAATCAGATTGTTTTAGAACCGGTAATGCGAAATACCGCACCGTGTATTTTACTTTCTGCTTTAAAAATTCAGAAGCAAAATGAAGACGCCATGATGGTCGTGGCACCAAGTGATCATTGGATCGAAGATGAAGATGCTTTTGTGGCCGACTTACAAACGGCTTTTGATGCTTGTCAACGACAAGATAATTTATTAATGACTTTAGGTATTCAGCCTACTTTTCCACATACAGGATATGGTTATATTCAGTATAAGGAAAATACTTCTTCTGCCATTAATAAAGTTTTGAATTTTAAAGAAAAACCCGATTATCATACCGCAAAAGAATATCTTTCAGCAGGTAATTATGTGTGGAATGCCGGTATTTTTGTGTGGAGCGCGAAAGCAATTACCGAAGAATTTAAAATTCATAATCCGACGATGTACGAAATTTTTGCTGAAGGAGAATCGTATTATAATACCACACAAGAGCAGCGTTTTATTAACGAAAACTATGAGGATGCCGAAAATATTTCCATTGACTACGCAATTATGGAAAAGGCTGAAAATGTTTGTGTGATCCCCGCAAATTTCGATTGGAACGATCTTGGTTCTTGGGGAGCTTTGCATGATGAGTTAGACCGTGATGAACACGAAAATGTATTCATCAACGCTAAAAGTTTAACTCAAAATGCATCGAATAATATTGTTCGTACGTTAGGAAATAAATTAGTAGTTTTAAAAGATATTGATAACTATATCATTGTTGAAGATGAAGAAGTTTTGCTGGTTTACCCGCGAGGTGACGAGCAAGGAATTAAAGAAGTGAGAAATCTCGCAAAAGAAAAGTTTGGGGAAGACCTTATTTAAATGAAAGAAGAACAAAAAGAAAATATTGAACCTACTTCTAAATCTGAAAAACTATCGGAAGATCTAAAAGGTACTTTTGGTAGCTTTAAAAGTTTTCTTTCAGATTTATTAGATATTCGTAGCGATACCGATCGAGATTCTACTATTGAAGCGGTTAAGAAAGATATTACCTTTAAAGGGCACAATGCGTGGATTCTTATTTTCTCCATTTTCGTGGCTTCGATTGGTCTAAACGTAAGTAGTACTGCGGTGATTATCGGAGCGATGCTTATTTCACCGTTAATGGGTCCAATCGTAGGGATTGGACTATCTGTAGCGATTAATGATATCGATACTTTAAGACGTTCGCTTATTAATTTAGGCGTAATGGTTGGTTTAAGCGTATTTACCGCTTTTCTCTATTTTTGGGTTTCTCCGTTAACAGGAAGTAATGCTGAGTTAGAAGCAAGAACTTATCCGACAATTTTAGATGTTTTGGTAGCTATTTTTGGTGGTTTAGCACTTATTGTGGCAAAAACCAAAAAGGGAACCATTGCAAGTGTGATTTTTGGGGTAGCTATTGCTACCGCTTTAATGCCGCCACTTTGTACGGTTGGTTATGGCTTGGCGCAAGGTAATTTTTCTGATGCCGGCGGAGCGCTTTATCTATTTTCAATTAATGCTACGTTTATTGCACTTTCAACATTTGTAGTTTCAAAACTTTTAGGATTTCCGTTGGTGCGATATGCTAATTCTAAGCGAAGAAGAGTGACCGCGCAAATTGCTTCTATTATTGCGATCATTGTGATGGTGCCGAGTATTTACTTGTTTTATAATATGCTGAAAGAGTCGTATTTTAAACAAGAAGCCACCCGATTTGTAGAAGAAGAATTAATGATTTACGAAGATTCTTTTTTGCAGAAAAATTCAACCATATTTGCTTACAATGGCGGAACCGACCCTAAAATTGAAGTTTCTTTTCTGGGGAAAGAAATACCGAGTTCAGTGATTAGTTTGTGGCGAACTAAGATGAAGAACTACAAGAATTTAGAAGACGCATCTTTAATTATTCTTCAGAATGAAAATACAGAATCTTACGATCAACTTCAGTATATGCGAGAATTTAAGCGTAGAGATTCGTTGAGTATATTGAATAAAGATGAACGTATTTCATTTTTAGAAACCGAATTGAAGAAGCTTTCAAAATTAGCAGAGCATCAAATTCCGTTTAATAAGGTGAGTAAAGAAGCCAAGATCAATTATGATGGTTTGGCAAGTTTTAGCTATGCCGATAAAATTATTTCCAACTTCAATACTACCGATACGATTCCGGAGTTTCGTGTAGCTTGGGCAGATTCGATTCCGCAGCAAGACATTCAGAAAAATGAAATGAAACTAAAAGAGTGGTTACAATTTACCTTAGAATTGGATACCTTGGTGTTTAAAAGAGATTAACTACAATCCTTTTAATTGTGCTTTTCTTACTTTTTTAAACAATTCTGAAGAGTAAACAAAATTGGTAAGCGACTCGTCTTCAGATTTATAAATTTCATCTTTAGAGCCGTTCCAAGCTAAGTTTCCGTTTTTTAAATACACGATATTCTCTCCGATCTCTAACACCGAATTCATATCGTGGGTGTTAATGACGGTAGTAATGTCATTCTCTTTAGTAATCTCTTGAATAAGATTATCGATGAGAATAGCAGTTTTAGGGTCTAAACCCGAGTTAGGTTCATCACAAAAAAGATATTCCGGTTTGTTAACAATCGCACGGGCAATAGAGACTCTTTTTTGCATACCTCCACTAATTTCCGAAGGGAATTTATGGTTGACGTTTTCTAAATTTACACGCTGTAAAACCTCATCTACACGATCCATCATTTCAGATTTTTTCTGTTTGGTGAACATCCGTAAGGGAAACATTACGTTTTCTGCAATCGTCATCGAGTCAAATAAAGCTCCACCTTGAAAAACCATTCCCATTTTTTGGCGCAAGTCTCTTTGTTTTTCAGCATCTAAAGAAGAATAAGCCTGACCATTATATTCAATTGTTCCCTCAGTAGGTTCAAATAAACCCAATAGACATTTAAGAAATACTGTTTTCCCGGCACCGGATTGACCGATGATTAAATTTGTTTTTCCTTGATAAAACTGAGTGTTTATACCTTTTAGAATTTCTTCTTTACCAAAACTTTTATGTAAATTATTTACTTGTATCATTAGCTTAAAAGTAATTGGGTTAGTAGATAATTTGCTAGTATGAGTACAACGCTTGTCCAAACAAAGGCAGTCGTACTTGCTTTACCGACTTCTAGCGCTCCACCTTTCATATAATAGCCGTGATAAGCCGGGATGGTTGCTAAAATAATCGCAAAGAAAAAAGTTTTGATAAATGCATAAACTAAATGAAACGAAATAAAATCGTTTTGTAAACCATTTAAAAACTGCTCCCCGGCTACAAAACCACCGAGAACTCCGGCAGCATAAGCTCCCGCAATTCCTACAAACATTGAAATAGCGATCACAAACGGGTAGAATAGCATTGCAATAATCTTAGGAAAAATTAAATAGTTGGCAGAATTAATTCCCATTACTTCTAAAGCATCAATTTGCTCCATTACTCGCATCGTACCGATACTTGAAGTGATATTAGAACCTACTTTACCCGCCATAATGATAGAGATAAACGTAGGAGAAAATTCTAAGATAATCGATTGTCTTGCAGTAAAAGCAATTAAACTTTTAGGAATTAAAGGATTGTTTAAGTTTAATGCAGTTTGAATGGTAACCACTCCACCAATAAAGAAAGAGATAAAAATAACAATCCCTAAAGAACTAATAATTAAATCATCAATCTCTTTAAAAATTAGACCTCGTAGAACAGAAGTTTTCGTCATTCTACCGAAGACTTTCTTCAACATTATAAAATATTCACCAATATCGTGGAGGTACTTCATTCACACAGTTTTTGTAAAACTAAAATAGAAAAAATTATCACAAAAGTATTTAACTAAGAATTAATCTTTAAAAGTTTCAACATTTCTATTTTTGCAGTTCTAACTTAATAATACTTATGAAAAAAATTCAAGTTTTTCTTTTGATGAGCAGCTTGTTCATATTTGGCTGTAAAACTTCAGAAAATACAACTTCAACAACCACAGAACAAACAGTTCAAGTAAAAGATAGTCTTAAGACCATAAATGAAACTCCAAAATTAGTGGTGGGCATCGTGGTCGACCAAATGCGTTACGATTACCTTACTCGCTTTTGGGATAGATTTGGTGATGATGGATTTAAACGTTTAGTAAACGATGGTTTCAACTGTAAAAATAACCATTACAATTACGCACCCACTAAAACTGCTCCCGGTCACGCATCGATATTCACTGGTACGAGTCCAAAAAACCACGGAATTATCGGGAACGATTGGTACAATAAGTTTGAAAAACAAATGGTGTATTGCGCCGGAGATACGAATGTTGAACCTTTAGGAACCGCATCAAGCGCCGGGAAAATGTCGCCACACCGAATGGTTTCTACCAGTTTTGCCGATCAAAACCGTTTACATACACAGTTTAAAGGAAAAACCATTGGGGTTTCTGTAAAAGATCGCGGAGCTATTTTGCCGGCAGGTCACTCGGCTAACGGAGCTTATTGGTTTGAAGGTGGCGAAAACGGAAACTTTATTTCGAGTACCTATTATTTTGAAGAATTACCAACTTGGGTGCAAGATTTTAATGCTGAAAAGCATGCTGAAAAATACCTGAAAACTTGGAATACACTTTACCCGATTGAAACTTATACCGAAAGCGGAATCGATAAAAACACCTACGAATATAGCTTTAGAAATAATGAAACAGCAGCATTTCCGTACGATTTAAAGGCTTTAAGTAAAGATAACGGGATCACCAGTATTTTGAAAAATACACCCTTCGGAAATAGCTTAACCACAGATTTTGCACTGGCCGCTATCGATGCAGAACAATTAGGTAAAGATAAAATTACCGATGTGTTGACGCTAAGTTATTCGTGTACCGATTATATAGGGCATAATTTCGGCGTAAATTCAAAAGAAGTTGAAGATACTTATTTGAGATTAGATCAAGATATCGCTAGATTTTTAGGGTATTTAGATGAAAAGGTAGGCGAAGGAAATTATACTATTTTTCTTACGGCAGATCACGGTGCGGTCGATGTTCCGAAATATTTAAGCCAGAAGAAAATACCTTCAGGCTATTTCCCGATGCATCAGTTTGAAAAAGATGTAAAAACGTATTTAGGGAACGAGTATGGTGCGATCGATCTCATTGAAAATATCTCGAACAATCAAGTGTTTTTCAATTACGAAAGTTTAAAAAGTAGAAATATTGAAGCAGAAGATCTAGCTGAAAATTTAAAAGCTTTTATGCTTACTTACGAGCATATTTACAAAGTTTTTACGCGTGAAATGCTAGAAAACGGAACTTACCAAAACGGAATTGAAGCATTGGTGCAAAATGGTTTCAATCAAAAAAGAAGTGGAGATATCGCTTTTGAATTTGATCCTGCTTACATTTCTTACCCTGAGAAAGGTTCAACACACGGAAGTGCTTTAAGTCACGACACGCACGTGCCGCTTATTTTCTTCGGTAAAGGAATTAATGCCGGAGCAACGACAGAACGTACAGAAATTACAGATATTGCGCCTACTATTTCAGCTTTATTAGGAATTTCTTTCCCTAACGGAATGACGGGAAAAGTACTTTATAAAATTATCGATAAATAAGCGGATTACTTTAGGTTGAATAATTTTCCTGCAAGGTTTTAGAAACCTTGTAGGTATTTTAAATCTTGAACATGACTGTTGAAATTAATAGGTAAAGAAATTAAAAGAGTTTCTCTTTTATTTTTTTCCAACGGTATTTTCTAATCCATTTGCCTTCTTCTGGACTCACCAGAGAAGGCAATTTTTTTTGTTTCGCCTGTACATATCCTTGTAAATAATCCTTCAGCAAAAGCGGTTGTTTTTTACGCATTGCTAGTTTTAAAGAGGCGATAAAGGTAATCGAAAAACCATAACCTAATTTGTAAAAAGCTTCTCCTTGTTTAAATTTAGCTGCATTATTATAGGTGTTTCCGGTAGGTCGCAAGTGTTTCACTTTTAGATCGGGTAAGGTTTTAATTTTCCAATCGTGATAAAGGCAAAGCAACTCATCAACGGTGTCCCAACCCATTGAAGGTTTGAGTCCACCAATAGCTTTAAAGCATTCTTTTCGGTAAGCTTTTAAAGCTCCGCGAATATGATCTTTATTGGTTAAACTCTCTAATTTCCAGTCACCATCTTTTTCGATGTAGCAAAAACCACCGACCATTCCCAATTTTTGATCTTGCTGAAACTCTTCTGCTAAACGCTCTAAATAATTCTTCGGAAAAATTAAATCCGCATCATATTTACAGATCACGTCATAATTTTCATCGAGTTGCTCAAAACCCTTGTAGAAAGCATTTATAATTTTACTTCCCGGTAAATGCTTCGAAGAAGATGTATTGTTGAAAAGCTGAATAAAAGGAAATTCAGCTGAAAATTTCTCTACAATAGCGGCCGTTTCATCGGTAGAATTGTCATTCACCACCAACACTTTTTTGGGTAAAAGCGTTTGGGAAGCTAACGATCGTAGCGTTTTTTCAATACAATCGACTTCATTATGCGCAGGAATAACAATATAGAATTTCATAAACTAAGCCTTGCGTTCCGCATAAACAATGTAATAACGCGGCGTGAATTTTCGAAGTATTGGTCGAATACCAAGTTTCTTTACTGGATTGGTCCATTTATCGCGTGCTTTAATTTCCCAGCCGGCTTTTTCTAACAACCAGTCAAATTGCCAATCTTCAAACTCGTGGTAATGCCGATCCCATTTTTCTTTACCTTGATAAGCTGTGGCAAACCATAACCGAAGCGGAATGGAAGCGACTAATTTCTGCGCTTTAATTTCTCGAAGTACATTAAACGGAGCGATAAGGTGTTCAAAAATTTCAAAAGCGGTGACTAGTTCTGCATCAGATTCTTTAACACTCGAAAAGTCGAGGTCAAGATCTTCGCCCTTGGTATTTTCAACCTCAAAACCTTCTTTTTGCATTATTTCAGAAAAAGGATTTTTCACACCTAAATCTAACACTTGCGTTTTTTGAGGATGAACTTTTTCTAAAAATTCTAATGTTTTCTGGTAGCGTTTATCGGGATAAGTATTTTCGTACAAAGCTTAAATTTTATAAACCAGCGCATTAATATTCATTCCAGCGCCGACACTCGCAAATATAACAACATCTCCTTTTTCTATGTGTTGATTTTCCAGTTGATTTTTTTTGACTAGATCTAATAACGTTGGAAGTGTCGCTACAGAACTATTTCCCAATTCAGCAATACTCATCGGCATCACGTGTTCAGGCATTTCTTTTTCGTAAAGCTTATAGAAACGTTCACAAATGGCTTGATCCATTTTTTCATTGGCTTGATGAATGAAAATTTTACTAATCTCATCAATTCCATAGCCACTTTTATCTAAGCAATTTTTCATCGCTTGCGGAACGTAACTCAATGCAAAGTTGTAAATTTTTCTTCCGTTCATTTTAATGTAACGGGTTTCTCTTTTCAGTTCTTGGTTATACGAAGCTTCAAAAGTTAAATAAAAAGCTTCATCGGTAGCATAAGTAGCACTTTCGTGAGCAATTATACCATTGTCGTGTTCATCTTCCACTTTTTCAATAATCGTTGCACCGGCACCATCGCTAAAAATCATACTATCACGATCATGAATATCAACCACGCGAGAGAGCGTTTCAGCACCAATCACTAAACATTTTTTTGCCATTCCTGCTTTGATAAATGCTTGCGCTTGGATAACACCTTCTAACCAACCCGGGCAACCAAAAACCACATCATAAGCCACGCAAGAAGGATTTTTAATTTGCAGGTAATTTTTTACACGACTTCCTAAACTTGGTACGGCATCGCTCTGGGTATTTTTATATTTTACGTCGCCAAAATTTTGGGCAACAATAATATAATCTAAGGTTTCTCGGTCGATACCGGCATTTTCGATTGCATTTTCTGCAGCTTTACCGGCCAGATCTGAAGCGGTTAAATCGTTATGAGCATAACGGCGTTCTTCTATTCCTGTGATTTTTTTGAATTTTCTAATAATCAATTCATTCCCGCCGGGAATAGGAGTTCCGTCTTCATTAAGGAATTCGTGTTCTAAGAAATCAGAATTTTTAACTCTGGTTTCTGGTATGCAACTGCCTACTCCTGTTATTTTTATCGACATAACTGTTTTTTTACCTATCTAAACACCAAACTAAGCATAATATTTTTTAGAATGAATAGAAAAATGAAGAGAAATGTATTTGTTGAATTTTTAAAAGTAAATGAATCATTTTTCTGAGAAAATGATAAATATCAGTTCATAAAAAAAGCCCAATCGATGGATTGGGCTTTTTGGTTTATTATGAATATTGAAATTATTCAGAATCCATATACGTTTCAATAGGATCACAAGTACACATTAAATTACGATCACCATAAGCATCGTCTACACGTCTTACTGAAGGCCAAAATTTATTATCGGCAACATACGCTAACGGGAAAGCGGCTTCTTGGCGAGAGTAAGGTAAATTCCACTCATTGCTTGTTAGCATTTCCATCGTATGTGGTGCGTTTTTCAATAAGTTGTTTTCTTGATCTTCGATCGCGTCAATTTCTTCTTTAATTGAATTTAAAGCATCACAAAAACGGTCTAATTCGGCTTTGCTTTCACTTTCGGTAGGCTCGATCATCATCGTTCCGGCTACCGGGAAAGAAACGGTTGGTGAATGGAAACCATAATCAATTAAACGCTTAGCAATATCGACCACTTCAATTCCTTTTTCTTTAAAAGGTCTTAGGTCTAAAATCATTTCGTGAGCTGCTCTACCACGTTCTCCCGAATAAAGCGTTTTAAAATGATTGTTTAAGCGTTCTTTAATGTAGTTTGCGTTTAAAATGGCGTGTTCGGTAGCAGATTTTAATCCTTTTGGACCTAGCATTGAAATGTAGGCGTAAGAAATTAAACAAACCAAAGAAGACCCCCAAGGCGCGGCAGAAATAGCTGAAATTGCATTTTCTCCACCGGTGTTAATGATCGGGTTACTTGGTAAAAATGGTACTAATTGCTTGGCAACACAAATTGGTCCAACTCCCGGTCCGCCACCACCGTGAGGGATCGCAAAAGTTTTATGTAAGTTTAAGTGACAAACATCGGCACCAATTTTCCCGGGATTGGTTAAACCAACTTGAGCGTTCATATTGGCTCCGTCCATGTAAACTTGTCCGCCATTATCGTGAATAATCTGCGTGATCTCTTGGATAGCCGATTCAAATACCCCGTGTGTAGATGGATAAGTTACCATTAAGGCAGAAAGATTGTCTTTATATTTGATGGCTTTTTCGCGTAAATCTTCTACATCAATATTTCCTTTATCGGTAGATTTGGTTACGACCACTTTCATTCCTGCCATGACTGCACTTGCCGGATTGGTTCCGTGAGCTGAAGAAGGAATTAAACAAATATTTCTATGGTGATCACCACGAGATTCGTGGTAAGCTTTAATCACCATTAAACCTGCAAACTCTCCTTGCGCTCCAGAGTTTGGCTGAAGTGAAGTTGCAGAAAAACCTGTAATTTCTGTTAACTGGTCTTCTAATCGCTTCAATACTTCTTGGTAACCGGCAGCTTGATCTACAGGAACAAACGGGTGAATATTACCCCATTGTGGGTAACTTAACGGAAGCATTTCTGCAGCCGCATTCAACTTCATCGTACAAGAACCTAACGAGATCATCGAATGGTTTAACGATAAATCTTTGCGCTCTAATTTTTTGATGTAGCGCATCAATTCAGTTTCTGAATGATATTTGTTGAAAACCTCATTCGTCAAAAACTCAGTATCACGAGAAACCGATTGGTTTTCTAAAACGCTCTTTTCTAAAGTTTCAATTTTTATAGACTCTTTTCCGGCAACGTGTGCAAAAACAGCAACGATGTTGTTTAAGTCGTTTAAGGTTGTAGCTTCATTAATCGAGATCGAAACCGTTTCGGCATCTGGATAATAGAAGTTAATTTCACTAGCTTCAGCTACTTCTTTAATTTTTTCAGCATCCGCTTTTACCTGAATCGTATCAAAATACAATTCATTCGTTTGGTAATAACCTAATTTTTCAAGCGCATTTGCTAATTCAGCGGTAGAACGATGCACTTTATTCGCAATGTATTCTAAACCTTTTGGTCCGTGATATACCGCGTACATTCCTGCCATTACCGCTAGTAAAACCTGAGCAGTACAAATATTAGAAGTTGCTTTGTCTCTTTTAATATGTTGCTCACGCGTTTGAAGCGCCATTCTTAAAGCAGGTTTCCCATCGGCATCTTTGGTAACTCCAATAATTCTTCCGGGAATATTTCTTTTGTAGGCTTCTTTAGTCGCAAAAAATGCAGCGTGCGGTCCGCCATAACCTAACGGAATCCCGAAACGTTGGGTAGTACCAACTACTACATCGGCTCCAAATTCTCCCGGAGCACGTAATTTTACTAAACTTAAAATATCTGCTGCTACCGCAACCTTAATTCCTGCATCGTTCGCTTTTTGAACAAAACCTGCGTAATCGTAAATTTTACCTGAAGCTCCCGGATATTGTACTAAGGCCCCGAAAAATTCAGAAGAAAAATCAAATTCTTCGTGATTTCCTATAACTAATTCTATGGCTAAAGGTTCTGCTCTGGTTTCTAATAAAGAAAGTGTTTGTGGTAATACTTCTTCAGAAACAAAAAACTTAACGACCTTATTTTTTTTCTGAGCGCGATCTCTTACGGCAAAAAGCAACGTCATCGCTTCTGCAGCTGCGGTCGCTTCATCTAATAAAGAAGCATTTGCTAATTCTAAACCGGTAAGATCGACGATCATCGTCTGAAAGTTTACTAAGGCTTCTAAACGACCTTGCGCAATTTCTGCTTGGTAAGGCGTGTAAGCGGTATACCAACCCGGATTTTCTAAAATATTTCGTTGAATAACCGGCGGAATAATAGCTTGGTGATATCCTAACCCAATATAGGTTTTGAAAAGTTTATTTTTTTGAGCTAATTTGGTAATGTGCTCTAAATATTCTTGCTCGCTTAACGCTTCCGGTAAGTCTAATTCTTTTTCTAATTTAATGCCATCAGGTAAAGTTTCGTAGATCAACTGGTCGAGTGAATCTACTCCGATGGTTTTCAACATTTCTGAAATGTTCTCAGGCCTTGGGCCTATGTGTCTTAACGCAAAAGAATCTGTATTCATCAGCTTTAAAAATTGTTGTGATTGTGGTGCGCAAAAATACAATTTTAAAAATGATTTTTAATCGAAGTTATTCACTTTAAATGAATGAATTGTTGACAATTTCTTAACTGAATATTTCTTAAAATCTTTTTTTTGAATTTTTATGCTGAATTAAGTGTTTAAAATTGAATATTTAATAGTTCCTTCCCTTTGAAGGGAAGGTGGCTTATGTAACGAGAGTGAAATAAGTCGGAAGGGTCGGATAGTTAATAAAGTTATTCCAACTTTTTGGCAGATTTCTTTAAAATTAGTTTTTGTTATTGAAAAACTAAAGTTTAATTTATACTTCATAAACCACCAAGACTTTCTCCGCTTCACTTACCTTTGCGATATGCAATGGCTAAAAGCAATTTTTAAATTTTACATCGATAGTAGCATTCACGTATCTTTAGCGGTTTGTGCATTAATGCTAACCAGTGCGTATGTGTTGCCTGTACAAATCTCAACAGAATTAGTTGCTTTTGTGTTTTTAAGCACGATTACCGGTTATAATTTTGTGAAATTTGCTGGGGTAGCGAGGTTGCATCATATGAGTTTAGCAAAGAACCTGCGCGTGATCCAACTGTTTTCTTTGGCTTGTTTCGTAGGATTACTAGTGATGGCAACCTATCAGCGGTTAGAGGTGATTTTAGTTTCAGCTTTTTTAGGAGTTTTTACGCTACTTTATGCGGTTCCTTTTTTGCCTCACCGAAAAAATTTACGCAGTTTACAAACTATCAAAGTTTTTATCATCGCTTTTGTGTGGGCAGGAACAGCAGTTTGGTTGCCGCTAGAGAACTTCAGTTTTGTATTTTCTGTTGAAGTGATGCTGCGATTTTTGCAGCTTTTTGTATTCGTGTTAGCCTTGATCATTCCTTTTGAAATTCGTGATCTTTCTTACGATAGTATGGAGTTAAAAACACTTCCGCAGTTAATAGGAGTAACCAAAACAAAAGGTTTGGGTTATGTTTTTTTAATGGTCTTTTTGATCTTAGAAATTGTATTGACCACGCAAACTGAAAATTTACTTTCAGCAGCAATCATCGCTGTTACGTTAGGAGTAATGATTTTCTTTTCTTCTAAAAAGCAATCAACGTATTATGCTTCTTTTTGGGTAGAATTAATTCCGATAATTTGGTTGGCATTATTGTGGGGAAGCCAAAATTTATTTCTCTAAATTTTCCTGAAGTAGTCTTTTTAATTCTAAACGTTCTTCTTCTTGAAGTGAAGTTAGTTTGGCTTTATTGCAAAGCTCGGTAAGTTTTTTATTGCGCTCAGAGTAATCTTTGCACTTAGGACATTTGTCTAAATGTGTAAGTAGTTGTGCTCTTTCCCAATCTTCAGCTTCGTTATATTGAGCCTTATCGCAATAGCAATTTGCCTCAGAACATTTGCAGTATTCTTTATCGGTTTTCTCTGAACTCATAAATTATTTTAACCATTTTTCTTCCATACATTCTGCTAAAGCAGTTCTTGCACGGTGAATAATTACCCATAGGTTAGACGGAGTGATGCCAAATTCATTACAAATAACTTCGGTATCAAAGTTATCGATGGTTTTCATCTTAAAAATTTTGGCGTGTTTGGGGTTAATCTTGTCTAGACAATCGTAGATGGCCGCACCTAATTCGTTGTTCACCAAATTGTCTTCTGCAGATTGCTCAAAATTATCGGCTACTTTTTCTTCTAGCCATTCACCTTCTTGGTCTTCATCGGTGTAGTTTATTTTTACTTCTGCTTGTCCTTTTTTAGAATTGATCTTTCGGTAGTGATCTATAATTTTTCGTTTTAAGATCGAAATAAGCCAAGTGCGTTCGGTGGCTTCACCTTTAAAGTATTTTTTAGAACGCAAACCGGCCAAAAAAGTTTCAGAAATAAGATCTTTGGCAATCTCTCTATCGTTCACTCTCACAATGGCATAATTAAACAGATAGTCAGAATAGTCATCGACCCACCGGTCCGGATTTATCTGATGTGTGTTTTCTGCCATGAATAAACGTAGATTTGCGGTAAAATTACGAAGAAACTTTAGCATTTGTTTTTAAACATTGTGAAAAAAAACATAAAATGAAGCGATTACTCATTATTGGTTACGTTTGGCCTGAGCCCACTTCATCTGCCGCAGGAAGCAGAATGATGCAGCTTATCAAGTTATTTTTAGCTCGCAATTATGAGGTGATTTATGCAAGCCCGGCGAGAGCTAGTGAATACGCCATAAATTTTGAAGAATTAGGAATTACAAAGAAAAAGATAACTACCAATTCTTCCGATTTTGATGCTTACGTGAAAGAACTTTCGCCACAGATAGTGATGTTTGATCGTTTTATGATGGAAGAACAATTTGGTTGGCGTGTTGCTGAAAATTGCCCGCATGCGATTCGAATTTTAGATACAGAAGATTTACATTTTTTTAGAAAAGCACGTTACGAAGCTCTAAAAAAAGGAAGAACTTTAGTACGAGAAGATCTACACTCCGATGAAGCCAAGCGAGAAATTGCCAGTATATTGCGTTGCGATCTTTCGTTAATTATTTCTGAAGCTGAAGTGGATCTGTTAGCTAGAAAATTTAAAGTGAATCCGTCGATCTTGCATTATATACCATTATTGGCGCCAAGTATTTCTGAAGAAAAAATCAAGAAATTGCCTACATACGAAAAGCGCAAAGATTTTGTGTTTATTGGTAACTTTTTGCATCAACCCAATTGGGATTCAGTTTTATATTTAAAAGAAAAGATCTGGCCGCTCATTCGTGAAGAATTACCCAAAGCACGTTTATTAATTTACGGAGCTTATGCTTCTCAAAAAGTAGAGCAATTGCAAAATAAGCATCAAGGTTTTATTGTGAAAGGTAGGGCAGAAGATGCACAAAATGTTTTAAAGAAAGCGAAAGTTTTATTAGCGCCTTTACGTTTTGGAGCCGGCATTAAAGGGAAATTTATCGATGCAATGTTAGCAGGAACGCCGAGTATTACCACGACTATTGGAGCTGAAGGAATTTGTGGGAAATATCCGTGGCCTGGAGAAATTGCCAATGACGAAAAAGCGATCGTAGAAGAAGCGATTAAAATTTACGATAAACCAAAACGTTGGCAAAAAGTACAGCAAAACGGCTTTCAGATCATTAATGAGCGTTTCCAAGAGAATAGGTTTGCCGAACAGTTTTTTGAAGTATTAAACAACATTCAGCAAGATTTAGAAAAGCATCGAAATCAGAACTTTTTGGGAGCGATGCTTATGCATCATACTTTGCAAAGCACGAAATATATGTCGAAGTGGATCGAGGCTAAAAATAAATTAGAATCATAGATGTCGGGCATTTATATACATATCCCTTTTTGTAAGCAGGCTTGCCATTACTGCGATTTTCATTTTTCAACTTCTTTAAAAAAGAAAGAAGAATTGGTGAAAGCTTTGGTGACAGAATTGGAGCTGCGAAAAGAGGAGAATAAAGGAGCGGTCGAAACCATTTATTTTGGCGGCGGAACGCCAAGTTTATTAACTGCGGAAGAGATCAACTTTATTTTAAATGCTGTTTATGAAAACTATCCCGTAGGTGAACATCCTGAAATTACGCTAGAAGCCAATCCCGACGATCTAGATGTTGAGGTTTTAAAAGAATTGGCTAATTCTAGCATTAACCGACTCAGTATTGGTGTGCAATCTTTTTTTGAAGAAGATTTACAATTAATGAATCGTGCGCATAACGCCACAGAAGCTTTGCAATCTATCCGATTAGCGAAACAGCATTTCGATAATATTTCGATCGATTTAATTTACGGCATTCCGGGAATGAGCGATGAACGTTGGCAAGAAAATTTAGCTCAGACATTGGCTTTAGAGATTCCGCATATTTCGAGTTACGCCTTGACGGTTGAGCCAAAAACGGCTTTAAAGAAAATGATCGAAACCGGAAAAGTAAAACCGGTCGATGAAGAACGATCGAAAGCACATTTTGAGATTTTATTAGCTACGTTAGAAGAAGCCGGTTTTGTGAATTATGAATTTTCAAATTTTGGGAAACCCGGTTATTTTTCTCAGAACAACACCGCGTATTGGTTGGGGAAACCTTACTTGGGAATCGGACCTTCTGCACATAGTTTTGATGGCGAACATCGTAGTTGGAATGTAAATAACAATACCAAATACATAAAATCTATTCAGCAGCAAATTGTTCCTGCAGAAGTGGAAGAGTTAAGCGTGATCGATCGTTATAACGAATATGTGATGACGCGTTTGCGTACGCAGTTTGGCGTGAATTTACAGGAAATTAAAAATTTATTCGGAGAAAAATTAGCGCTTTATTTTGAAAAAGAAGCTCGCGTATTTTTTGAAAAAGAATTATTGAAGGAGGAAAACGAAAAAATATTGATCACCAAAAAAGGAAAGTTTTTAAGTGATGGTATTGCTGCCGATTTATTTTATGTGGAATAAGTTTAGGAAGTAGGGAATAGGTTTGAGGTGTTAGGAGATAGGTAGTGGGAGATTTAAAAAGGGTAAATTAACTTTGTTTGAATGAAAATCTTATGAATTTTATTTCGAAAAGAAGAAACGAATCTTAACTGGGTTCTCGATACAATTTACTTCATTACATACACAAAATCACTCCTTTAGACTTGTATTTGTAAATTCATAGTAAGTTTAATAAAAAAGAGAGCTGAACTTGAGTACACTATTTTCGCTCAGAACATAAAGTTCAAAGTTCGATTCAGACTCAAGTTCAGACTTTCATCAAAATCTCTAATAGAAATTCGGGATTTAAAGCCCATTATCAAGGAGTCGAGTTATTGATGAAAAGCATCTCTTCAACAAAGTAAAACAAAGTTATGAAAAATGTTTATGTTGGCATTGATATTAGTAAAGCTACATTGGATTTTTGTGTAGTAGAACCTAAGAGGATAAGTTTCCATAAAATCAAAAATAATG
>NZ_AUHX01000016.1 GCF_000423405.1 Mesonia mobilis DSM 19841
GCTTTTTTTACGAAGTTGTGTTGTGAATACTGAATTTAAGTATTTGGTATTTAATAGGTTGTATGTGTTTCAACCAATGAGAAGCTTTTCCTGTTTTAAGGAGAGGCTTTTTTTGTTTATAGTTGGTAGTTTACGGTTTACGGTTTTCAGTGGTCAGTGTACAGTTGACAGTATTCAGAGATCAGTTTTTAGTGAACAGTTGGCAGTTTTTGTGAGATCATAGATTTTAGAGTATAGAATCTAGACTTTTGAATTGGGTGAGGGAGTGTTCAGTTGACAGTTTGCAGTGTTCGGGTATTGGGTTTTGAATTGTCATGCAGAACGAAGCGATAGTGTAGTGAAGCATCTTTTGATCCTTCGACAAGCACAGAATGACGTTGGGAAGTTGAATTCGAAATTAAAGTTGAAATTGAAAGATTTCTCGACTCCGCTTGAAATAACGGTTTTTGAGAGATTCTAGAGCATAGAAAATAGACTTTTAGAATTAGTTGAGTAAGGTGTTTTGTGCGCTGGTTCATGGGATTCCGGATTGGGATTGTTCATTTTTTTTCATTGCCCAAGGGTGCATTCCTCTCCCTTGCGGTCGTCGGATGCAATGAAATCTAGGCTTACGAATTTCGTCTAAATTTATTGTTCAGTACCTAAATTTTAGGAACTCGCCCGATTAGAATCGGACTCAAACAGCCTAAAATTTTACGGCAATTTCACTTCAAATTTTACGATAAATTTTCGGTAGGCCGTAGGTTTTCATTCGAACTCAATCTTGCTCCCCTCATTTGAAGGAGGGGTGCCTGAAAGGCGGGGTGGTTGACTTGGGGTGTTCAGTTTACAGTTTTTGTGAGAATATAGATTCTAGAGTATAGAATCTAGACTTTTTGAATTGGGTGAGGGAGTGTTCAGTTGACAGTTTGCAGTGTTCGAGTATTCGTGTTTTTGTGTTGTCATACAGAACGAAGCGATAGCGTAGTGAAGCATCTTTTGGAATTTTACGACTCATCTTCGGTAGGCCGGAGGTTTTCATACGAACTGAAACATGCTCTCCTCATTTGAAGGAGGGGTGCCTGAAAGGCGGGATGGATGTGGATTGTTGGCGGTTTACAGTTTACAGTGATCAGTAGTCAGTAGTTAGTTGGCAGTAATTAGTGAGTGGATTGCAGATTTTATTTTGAATGTTGAATTTTTTATGTTGAAAGATAGACCTATTATTTGAAGTTTAGTTTTATTTAAACAACTATCATTTTTATTAACTACCCCATGAGTATCTTAACTTTGTTTATTATTTACAAAATATAGGTGCAGGAACAATCCAACTTAATATTGCCATTATTGCAATGCCAATAATAATTATAATTGCTGCGAATTTTCGAAAACTCATGGGTTTGCTTTTTATCGAATACTATAGTTACTTAATCTTTTATAGAATTTCAGCTTTAGTTCATAAAAGCTTTTTTCAACACTTATAAATTCAGCTCGTTTCTTCTCATGTTTTTTGGCTAGCGTTAGATCATAATTTCCGTGACCATATTCCAGTTCCTTCAGTAGTTCTTGTTCATATTTACAAAAGGAGGCGAAGCTTATTGTGTTTTCTCGCCTTACTCTTTGTATCTTATTCGCTATTTCTGTTTCCTGTATTATTTGTTTCTGTATGCAGTTAATAGCATCTAACTCTTGATGATTTTCTTCTAGTTTGTTTTGCCAATATTGAAGTTCTATCAAATCTTTTTTTAGACTTAATATTTTGTTAGCACTCATTTGATCAAGAATAGAATTTGAAATCATACCATTTTTTGCGTGATTAGGTTAAACAATACTTCTTTTTTATTTCTGTAGGTAGCTGTGAATTGATCGTATTTGGCTCTATACAGTTCGTGTTCATGAATAAATAACCGATCACAAGCAATGTCATCACATTCATTCCACATAGATAGGTTATTGTGATACTTTTTTAAGGTGGTCACCAATTTATCACTCTCTTGTTCTTTTCTGTCTAACTCTAATTTTAGGGAGTAAACATCTTTTTCTACATGGTTTTTTTTACAAAGTTTTTTTAAGTACCGGATCTCTTTTTCTATAAATAATAAATGTGTAATCCAATTTTCTAGTTCTTTGTTATTTCGTTTGTGAGAAACTAAATGTTCGTTATCATGTAAAAAAATTGACTTTGATTCACTGTTCATCGTTATATGGGGATATTTGCTGTGGTATCTTGTTTGACTTCTTCTATGATATATTGCTCTTCTTTATCTTTAGAAAAGGTTAAATTTACGATGTCTCCTTTAGAATAACCTATGAGCGAGACCGGTAACGGACTTAGTATTGAAAATTTTTGCTTTTTAAGGTCTTCATCCATAGGGATTACAATTTGTAAAGGCATTACCGATGAGTTGCGAAGACATTTAATCTTTACACTACTGTTTATTCTGATAATTTCTAAAGGCATTTCATTTTCCTCTACGATTATCGCATCTTCAATTTTATGCTTTAATTTTTCTAAAGCCAGTTTATGCGCTAACGTATGATCATATCCTGAAATGTTTAGGAGTCTCTTTATATAAACGTACTCCCTTTTTTCGATGATGTAGCTTCCATATTTCATAGCATTTTAGGTATTAAGGAAAAATCCCTCTTTGTATATAGGCCTTTTCAATTCTCTTAATAGCTATGCAATAAGCGGCTTTGCGCATATCGATACTTTCTTCTTGAGAATAGGTATATACTTTGTTGAACGATTCTTCTAATTTTTGATTAAGTTTTACTAGGGTTTTATCTAGTGACCAATGCTCTCCATTTCTATTTTGAAGCCATTCAAAATAACTGGCTATTACCCCTCCGGAATTGCAAAGAATATCTGGAATGATATCTACGCCATTAGCTATTAAAATTTTTTCAGCCTCATTGTCTATTGGACCATTTGCTCCTTCTGCGATAAGTTTAGCTTTGATGCCCGAAGCATTTTCCTGAGTGATTTGATTACCTAGAGCAGCCGGAATTATAATGTTACAATTGATTGAGAAAAACTCTTCTTTCTCGATCATTTCTGCATGAGGAAAACCAGCTATTCGATTTTCGTTGATATAGTTATAATCGTTTAAAGAATTTACCTCTATGCCGTTGGAATTGTATAAGGTAGCCGAAGCATCTTGCACCGCAATTAATACCGCACCTTCATCTTCTAAGAATTTTGAAGCCCAATACCCAACGTTACCAAAACCTTGCACGATAAAGGTTTTATTTTTTAAAGTTTCATTTTGGTTTTGAAGGTATTTTTTAATGGTGATGTATACTCCGTAACCCGTGGCACGATCTCTGCCTTCCAGACCGCCAATACCATCCGGTTTCCCTGTGACTACATGCTGATTATTAGAACGTTTTGCCGGTAGTTGGCTACTCATATAAGTATCTGCAATCCAAGCCATCGTTTGGCTGTTGGTATTTACATCGGGAGCAGGAATATCGTGCTCCGGACCTATATTGTCTCCTAAAGCATAGGTGAATCTTCTAGTAATTCGTTCTAACTCTGCATTAGAATATTTATAGGGATCTAACTGAATTCCGCCTTTACCGCCGCCAAATGGTAATCCTGCTAAAGAGGTTTTCCAAGTCATCCACATAGCTAGGGCTCTAGCGGCATCTATATCTACTGTGGGATGATAACGAAGTCCTCCTTTGTAAGGCCCTAAAGCATTATTGTGTTGCACCCGGTAACCGGTAAATACCTCCACAGTTCCGTCATCCATTTTTACAGGAAAGTGTACTACAATTTCATTATTGGTGATTTTTAATATTTTCTGTATATCACGATGCAGATCAATATATTCTGCCGCGCTATTAAATTGCTCTAATACATTCTGCATCATTCCCTGAGCTACTTTTTTTCCGGTTTTTTTATTATTTATTATCGTTGCATTCATAAATTTTCTAGCTATTTTTTATTGTAGTTAAATCATATTCTTCACAAGACCATACTTGATCTTTTTGAATTGTAAGCACACAATAAGATTGGTGTAAACAATTTTTGCATATAGAATTAATTGGGGCAGTCATCATACATTTTAAAGTTTGAAGACTAAGATTCAATACGAATGCCAGAAAGATTTAGTTTTTGCTAGAAATAAAATAAGTCGCTGAAAAATAGCGACTTATTTGTTTAGGAATATTTGTTTGATTATTTTGAATCGGGGTAAAATGTATCGGCCGGGAAAATTTACCCCATTTTATTCGTTAAGCTTGAGTCTAATGGTTTTGCGATCGATCCCTAATATTTCCGCAGCTTTAGTTTTATTATTATTAGTAGTTCTCAAAACTTTTTCAATGTATTTTTTCTCCATTTCTTTTAAAGTAAGAAGAGTCTCTGCTTCAGGAAAATCAATTTTATATTTCAAATGATCTGGGAGGTGATCTATTTCAATGATTTTATCACAGAGGATTACTGCTCTTTGAATAATATTTTCGAGTTCTCTAATATTTCCCGGCCAATCGTATCTTTTTAAAACCTCTAATGCTGCAGGGTTTATTTTTATAAATCTATCTTTATATTCTAATCCATATTTGAGTAAAAATTTATCGATAAGCATTGGGATGTCTTCTTTTCGATTACGCAGCGGAGGTACTTTAATTTCTACCACAACCAGTCGATAATATAAATCTTCTCTAAAGAGCTCTTTTCTGCTCATTTCTTTTAGGTTGCTATTGGTAGCTGCAATAATTCTTACATCGATTTTTTCTGGTTTTTGAGCACCTACTTTAATAACTTCTTTTTCTTGTAGTACTCTTAATAATCTTGTTTGAACACTAAGTGAAGCATTACCAATTTCATCTAAAAAAATAGTTCCGCCATTGGCTGCTTGAAAAAATCCATTTCTATTTTTTTCTGCTCCGGTAAAAGCTCCTTGGGTATAGCCAAAAAGTTCAGCTTCAAGCAAATTTTCGGGGATGGCTCCGCAATTTACTGCTATAAAAGGTTGTTTTGAAAATTTCCCTTCGTAGTGAATTGCTCGAGCGATGAGCTCTTTACCGGTACCACTTTCTCCTTCTACAAAGACGGTGGCTTTATTGTTCTTTACTCGTTCTATCACTTCAAAAATTTCTTTGATTGCTGAAGATTTTCCTATAATTTCTTTGGGAATTTCTATAGGTGCAGATTCATTAACGTTTGATTTATAATGAATAGATTTTTCGACCGCCTGTTTAAGTTCTTCTTTAGTAAAGGGTTTGGTAAGATAATCTGCAACCCCATTTTTAATAGCTTTTAAGGAGTCTTGAACAGAAGGGTAACCCGTTACGATGAGTATTGGAATGTAGGGATAATTTTCTCTTACAAAAGTCACTAGTTCAAACCCATCTATCTGTGGCATTTTTAAATCGGTTACAAGTAAATCTATTTTTGTATCTTTTAGTATGGTGACCGCTTCTTTTACAGATATTGCTTTAAATACGTGGAACCCCCACTTATTTAAATGCCGATGTAACAGTTCTAGGATCGAAAGATCATCATCTACGACTAATATGTTTTCTTTTAATTTCATTTTAAAAAGTTGCCGGTAGCTTAATTTTAAATGTTGCTCCTTGATGAGGGTTGTTGTTCGCTGTAATTTTTCCTTTATGGCTAGCTATAATCCCATGTACCACACTTAGGCCTAGACCCGACCCTTCTCCTACCGGTTTAGTAGAAAAAAAAGGTTCAAAAAGTTTAGTTTTTGTATTTTTATTAAATCCGATACCTTCATCAATTACCTTAATAATGATGTTTGTTTTGGTTTTGTAAGCCTTGATTTTTATGGTCCCATTTACTGGTGTAAAATAAATGGCATTCATTACTAAATTAAAAATAACCTGAGTGATTTGTAAAACATCTGCTTTTAGTACTAAATGATCTTCTATGTCTAATACACAGTTTATTTCTTTTTTTCGAAGACTAGGTTTCAACAGGTCAATAGCACTTTTTAAGGTTGGTTTTATGTCTGCTATTTGCCATTCTTGTGGCATTTTACAAGAAAAAAACATTAGTTTTTTTACTACTTCTCTTGAATAGATCGCGTTTTTAATAATTTTATCTAAGTCTGTATGAAAATCACTTTTCTCTGGAAAATTTTCTTGCAGTAATTCAGAAAATCCTAAAATATTGGTTAAAGGTGTATTTAATTCGTGTGCGATACCTGCGGTTATTTCTCCTAAGATGTTTAAACGATCTGTATGTTCAATTTGTCTTCTTAAGGATTTTTCATTTTCTTTAATTTCTATACGCTCAAGAAGACTACTCATCTTTAAAGCTATACTATCGATTAATTGTTTTTCTTCCTTTAAAAATGAGCTTTTATTGCTAGTTAAGCTAGCTGTTAGTTCTCCTTTAGGTTGGTTGAATAATTGAATTTTGCTACTTATGGTAAGTTGATCATTTAATACTCCGGTTGCATAATTTACATCCTTATAAACCACTGAAATTTCTGTAGCACTTGGAAATTGAAAGGCTTTTTTAATACTTACTAAAATAGCTGTTAAACTTGTTTCTAATGAGTCTATATCTGTATTGCTGATAATGGAAGAAACTTCATAGAGACAGGTAAGCTCTTTAATGCGTTCTCTTAATTTAAGTTCAGTAGTTTCCATAGGCTGCAATTTTTCAATTTGAAGATAATTATTTTTAGCCGTAACTGATATATGAAGTTACCAATTTGTAGAATATTTTGATGAAGAAACCCCCCAGACTGAAAGTTAAGAGGAGTAAGTTTTAGAGTTTTTTTAAGGGGGAGTTTGGCTTCTAGAGAATAGAAGATAGACTTTTGTTTGTTTAACAGGGAGTATAGTTAAGTAGCGGTGGCTGTTATTCGAGAGTGGCTTTAGAATTTTTCGGGTCATCTTTATTTTTTGTGATAACTTTTTTTGAAGTCAATCGGGCTGGTTCCTGTTTTCTTCTTAAAATATCTAGAAAAGTACGCGTAGTCTTCAAAACCTAAAGTTTCAGCAATCCTCGCCAAAGGATTTTGCGAATGCACGATTAATCTTTTAGCCTCTAAAATAACCCGTTCTGCAATCAATTGGTGAGTGGTTTTGTTGAGTGTTTCTTTGGTTACTCTATTTAGGTGTTTTGTAGTGATGTTGAGTAAACCCGCATAATATTTAGGAAGTTTCTCTTGGTGATAATATTCTTCTATATATTGTTCGAGCTGTTCTAGAATTTTTAGATAATTTACACTTGCATAGTCTGCTAAGTTAAGCGTTGAAGTGTAGGCTCTAGTTAAGATAATGTAAATATCGTTGATACTATTGACCATTTTTAAATTTCTAAAGGCTTGCGTTTCATGATACTCTTGTAATAGTTCTCGAAACTTATTTTCAATACCTTTTAATGAATCAGTAAGTTCTAGTACAGGTGGGTTTTGGTAGGAGTAATAAAAAGGAAAATTACTCAATTGATGCGTGAGGTAGTACATTTCGTAAAATTCTTTTGAATGAAAAAAAATGAATCCGTTTGGAGGTGTTTTAAATTTCCAGAAATGTGTTTGTCCAGGTTTTAGAAAAAATACTTTTCCGGGAGAAATAGAATAGCTTTTAAAATCAATTTCGTGCACACCGCTCCCTTTCGTGAAGATGACACATAAATAGAAATTATGACTATGAGGAGTACTGGTTAAATGCTTATTTATTTTAATGTGATTCGCAAACGAGTTCACATATACCTGATGCACTTCTTTTGAGGATTGAAATTGCTTGATATTTAAAACGGGAATCTTCATAGATGTCTTAAAAGTACAAATAATTGAGTGAAAATTATAAGGTTAATGTTATGGGTTGTATTTAGCTTTGTCTGGTAAAGATATGAGGTTATGAATGATATTATAGGTATTTTAAAGGGAAAATGCCCGAATTGTAAGCAAGCTGCTATTTTTGAAACCAAAGGAAATATTTTTCTGTTACGTATGCCGGTGATGAATAAAAGGTGTAAAGAGTGCAATTTTAAATTTGAAAAGGAAACCGGATTTTTCTTCGGAGCTATGTTTGTAAGCTATGCATTAGCGGTTGCAGAGATGATTGTTAGCCTTGTTCTTTTCTGGCTTATCTTCGATTTACAGCCTTTATACGTTTTTTTCATTATTACGGGAATGGCTTTTTTAGGAAGTACTTTTAATTTTAGGCTTTCAAGAACTATCTGGATCTATTTGTTTTATTGATTTAATATTGAAGTAGTACAGGATGATCCTTCGACAAGCTCAGGGTTTGAGTAAGAGGGGAGATATTAGAGGCTAGAGCCTAGACTTTTTGATTTGTGTGAGGGAGTGTTCAGTGGTCAGTTTGCGGTGAGCAGTGAGCGATTAGCTTTTAGTGTTTGTCCTTCGACAGGCTCAGGATGACAGTTCTATTGGAGAGTTTAGAACCTAGAGTATAGAAGTTAGACGTTAGATTTGGTTGAGGAAGTTATTTTGTGCGCTGATTCATGAGATTCCGGGTTGAGATTAGAATGGCGGAGTTGTGAGTTCGAGATAAAACTTATCTATTAGAAAATCTAATCGTATAAAAATCTCATTAAATCTTCATATAAAACCGCCAAAGGCTTATTATTTCTCTATAAAAATTCTATTTTCGCTTTTTTAAAATTTAAATCAATTTTTATGAAAGAACTTATTGAAAACATCAAAACTGAATTCGAATCTTTTGATAACGATGCTCAAGCACAATTAGAAAGCGGTAACAAAGCTGCAGGAACTAGAGCAAGAAAATCTTCTTTAGCTTTAGAAAAGCTTTTAAAAGAATTTCGTAAAGTTTCGATTGCAGAATCGAAGAAATAAAAACAAAAACCCCTCGACAAGAGGGGTTTTTTATTGGTCTTTCTTACAATATCTAGGTGATTAGATCAAGCCTATGTCTTTGCTGAGTGCAATGAGTTGGTAGGTGTTTTTAGCGCCTAAATGTATTTTTAATTTACTTACCCGTTTTTCTACCGAGCTTAAGCTATTGGGTGAAATATTTTTTGCTTTCAATTGTTTACTGATCGCATCTTGGCTCAGGCCTTCTGCCAGGTTATTTAATAAATAAATGTCGTATTCTTCAATCTCAAAATCGGCTTTGGTTGCTATTATTTTTTGGATTTGTGGCGACAAATAGGTTCTATTGTTAGCCGTTTGTGTAATGGCTTCTTCTAATTCTACGAGTCCGTTACGGTCTTTGCAAACATAAGCTTCGATGCCTTTTTTTAGCAATTGCTCGATTTTGGCTTTGCGGTCTTCTATCGAATAAGCAATAATTTTAAGCTCAGGATGTTCTTCTTTTAATTTGGTGATCAACTCTTTGCCCGAATTAATTTGTTGCGGTCGATAATCGGTTTTAAACGATAAATCGGTAATTAAAAGTTGGTAAGGCTGTTGTTCCTGAAACGCTTTTTTAATCTTTAGATACGCCTCT
Source organism: Mesonia mobilis DSM 19841 (assembly GCF_000423405.1). GTDB lineage: Bacteria > Bacteroidota > Bacteroidia > Flavobacteriales > Flavobacteriaceae > Mesonia > Mesonia mobilis. Next base: position 9,397 of record NZ_AUHX01000016.1, read on the forward strand.
TCACAATACTGTACCTGGTCTATTTCTTCAATTTGTAATTTTTTAGCCAGTTGAAGAATTCCTTCATTAATACTTCCTAGATCTTCTGCAATTATAATTTTATCGTACATCCCCTAACAAATTATTTGAACTTTAAAGCCTTTATTAATTTCTGTTTCAAAAGTAATACTTCCTTTAATGGCTCGAATACGGGATTCCGTATTTACCAGTCCGTTTTTCTTTTTTAGCTCACTTCCTTTACCGTTATCGGTATAATTGATCACTAGTTTTTTTCCTTTTTGCTGAAAGTCTAATAGAACTAAAGAAGCTTCGCTATGTTTCTTCATATTGGTGAATAGCTCTTGTATAATTCGGTATAAGGTCGCTTTTTTTAAGGCTGAAGTATGTTTCCAATCGATCGCACTAAGGTTTTTCGTGATAATTTTAATGGTTTGGGTTTGGTAGTGGCTCAACATTTCTTGTAAGACTTCCGTGAAATTTTCCTGTGTCGGAAAACTTTTATTTTCCCGAGAAATATTTCTAGAGGTATGGTAAATATCTTCCAAGCGATCTAAAGTGTCTTCTTTTTGATAGGTTGAATTTTGAAGTTTTGCCATTAAGTAATAAATATCGTTAGCTACTTCGTCGTGAATTTTTTTAGCAATGCGAGATTCTGTAGAGAAAACCTCTTCTATTTTTTCTTTGCGATGTTTAATTTTTAGGTAGGCAAAAATGGCTAGGGCTAAGATAAATACTAAGATCCCAATCAATTGAAATAAAAATGTTTTTTGCCTTTCCTTTTCTTTTTCAACTTGTAATAAAGCGGCTTCCCGCTCTGTTTTTTGAAGTTGAAACTGAATCGCCAAATAGTTGCTTTCTGCTTTCTTGTTCAGCCTATCTAAGCTATCTTTTACCCGAAGGTAGTTTTTTACTAAAGGCATTTCGGTTAAGCTTACTAATTTTTTAAGCGCACTTTCTTTATACTTTAAATTTTTGAATTGCTCTGCGATGTCTTGTGCTTTTATAAAATAGGCTTTGGCGAGTTGCTGTTGTTGCTGAAGTTGATAATATTCACCTAAATGAATGTAGCTGGTAAATAAGCCTTCTTTTAATTGTAATTTTTCTCTGAGCGCAAGAGCAGATCGCATTTCATTCAAGGCTCTTTGAGGTTGCGAAACTCGAAACAGATAGCCTAAATTATCTCTGGCTCGAGCTAAATTTTCTAGATTCTCGGTTTGTTCGCTTAAAGCGATGGCTTGGGTATAATAATCTACAGCCGTAGAATCATTTTGTTGATCGCGTGCGATATTTCCGAGGTTATTGTAAAGGATCGCTTTTTGTTTAGCAGAAGCATTTGGAACTGCTTTTTTATAGAAATATGAAGCTTGTTTAAGCTTCCCGGTTTCTTTATATAATTTACCTAGGTGATTGTATAAGGTATTTTGGTATGCTTTTTTAGTTGAAGAGGAAGCAGTTTTTTCTAAAACCTGAAGCGCCTTTGTTGCTGTTGCCTCACTCTCTTGTAAAACCCCTAGTTTTTGTTGAATTCTGGCAATATAGATGAGGTGATAAACCTCTGAAAGCTCTGATTGATCGTTCTTTGCTTTTGCATTAAAATACCTAAAAGCTTCTAATAATTCTTGAGGCTTAGCCGAGTTATTTACCTTACTAACATAGTTGTTGAGACTGTCTGAAGGCGTAGTGTTCTGAGCATTAAAATTATTACTAAAAAATAGCAGTAATAGCGATATAAGTAGGGAATATCTCATTCTACTAAAATAGTGTTTATTAGTAAAGGCATTGTAAAAACTAAGCTTTTGTTATTGCTATCAGCTTAAATTGAATATTTTAATGAGTATATCTTTCTTACTTCAACATTTCCGGAGTAGCAACGGTTCTAAAGCCAACGTGGTCAGATCCCGAATCCGGACTCATTCCCATTTTTGCTGAAATTCGAAAACTTGCACAGTAAGAAGCATGGCATAGAAAACTACCGCCTTTAATAATTTTTTCCTGTTGATAAGGGTTTTGTGGGCTATATCCTTTTTCGGCTCCACGTGGATTATTAATTACTTGTGCTGTATCTAGTTCTTTATAATAGTTTACATTATAATAATCACTCGTCCACTCCCACACATTTCCTAACATATCATAAATGCCGATACTGTTTGCAGGGTAAGAAGCTACCGGTGCAATATAACTGTAACCGTCTTGTGATTTGTTTTGGGTAGGGAAAATGCCTTGCCAAGTATTGGCTTGATCGTTTAATACCGAAACATCATTTCCCCAAGTAAAAATCTGATCGTTGTTGGAACCTTGAGCAGCAGCTTCCCATTCAGCTTCGGTTGGGAGTCTTCGGCTAGCCCATTTACAATACGCTAATGCATCTTCGTAAGCAATATGTACTACCGGTAAATCGTCTTTATTTTCAATAGTGCTTCCTTTGCCATAAGGTTGTTTCCAATTTGCACCTAATTGCCACGTCCACCATTGCATATAATTATTCATTGAAGCTACTTTTTCGATCGATTTATCAAATGTCAAGCTTCCCGGCTGTAAGACAGAGTCGGCAGGTTTAGGCGTATTGGGTGGGAGTTGCTTTTTCATCGCTTCCCAATCAATAGGTCTTTCCGCAACAGTTTTATAATTAGTCGCATTTACAAACGCTCTAAACTCTTTATTTGTGACCTCGTGAATGTCTATAAAAAAACCATCGACAAATACTTGATGCGCAGGTTTTTCGTGTTGCATTGCATACTGATCATTTTCTTTAGCACCTTGAGTAAAAGTTTTGCTTGAAACCCAAACCATACCATTTGGAGTCTCGATATCCGTAGGTTTTGCAATTGTTTGAGATAAAGATTCTTTAATTGTTTTTTTTTGAGAAGTATTATGATCTGATTCTTTTTGTTTGCAGTTTGTGAGTACAAGAGCAATTAGAATTAATAAATTAATTCTTATATAGAATTTCATAGAGAGAAGTTTTTTTGAAAAAATAGTATTCAAATATAATGTTAACTCGTTAGACAATCCTAATCGAATTTATTCACATCCTACAAATTCTTTTACCTTTGAAGTTGCACTAAGAAAAATTGCATTTTATGCGCCTTCAAAACGCTACACAAAATAACCTTAAAAATATTTCTTTAACACTTCCTGAAAACCAATTAATTGTGGTTACGGGGCTTTCCGGTTCGGGCAAGTCTTCGCTGGCGATGGGCACGATCGCTAACGAAGGTTATCGTTATTTTTTAGAAAGTTTACCGGCTTATTATCAACAAAACAGTATCGCTATTCCTACGGCAGAAGTCGATGCGATTAGCGATTTGCCTCCGGTAGTGAAGGTAGAACAATCTAAACGCTTTCAATCCATCAAAGCTACTTTTGGTACGTTGTCTGAACTCGCCCCTATTTTTAGAGTTTTATTTGCGCGTTATGCCGGTAAAGAGAAGATGAGTAGATCGTTATTTTCTTTTAACCATCCCAAAGGGGCGTGTGCCCAATGTCGTGGGATTGGAGAGGAAGAATATATTGATATCAACAAACTGATCGGTGATGAAAATAAAACCCTGCGTGAAGGTGCGATTGTCACCACTTTACCTAACGGTTATATTGTCTATTCGCAAGTCACCGTTGAAGAGCTCAATAAAGTTTGCCAAGCGCACGGTTTTCACGTCGATATGCCTTGGAAAGACTTAAACAAAGAACAAAAAAATGTAATTCTCTACGGCAGTGATCGCCTTCAGGTGTTTTATGGCAAACACAGTATTGAATCGCGTTTGCGTTGGCAAGGCTTTAAGGCCAAACCCCGAGAAGAAGGCTATTACAAAGGTGTAATGCCCATTATGGAAAACATTCTTCGACTCGATCGTAACAAAAGTATTTTGCGTTTTGTGAGTTCACGAACCTGTCCCAACTGTGGGGGAGCCAGAATTAAACCGGAACATTTAGCATTTCAGTGGCACGGATTAAATTTTCAAGAATGGATGCAACTTCCGTTAACCGAACTGTATGAGCGCTTGCAAACGTTAGAACTTTCAGCAGGCGAACAGGTTTTGGTCGATAAAATGAATACCCAATTGTTCGATTTTATTCGATTGGGAATGGAGCATTACCGTTTAGCTACGCCGAGTACTGAGATTTCTTCGGGCGACGGCCAGCGCATCAAACTCATCAAGCAAGTGAACAGTAGCTTGCAAGGTATTTTATATGTATTTGACGAACCGTCGATCGGACTTTCAGAAGCTTATCAAAAACATCTCCTTCATATTTTACGCCGACTCATCCGCAACGGAAATACCGTGATGGTGGTCGAGCACGATCTCGAATTTATTCGATCGGCAGATTGGGTGGTCGAGTTAGGTCCGGGAGCGGGAGTTGAAGGCGGCGAAGTCTTGTTTAATGGTCAATTAAAAGATTTTTTAGCTGCGGAAGAAATCACTACTCCAACGAAAAAAGCTTTTGATCGTGATCGTTTGACTGTTGAAAAAGTTAAAGCGGTACAGCTAAAAGATTTTCAACCTCAGGTGGAAGGTTTGCATGTGATCAGTAAAAAAACGAAAGCGGTTACCGAGAAAATAGTTTCTTTTTGTACGAACAATGATTTTCAATTGCATCAGGTCGACGATCAACCCATTGGGAAAACTCCCCGAAGCAATCCTGCGACTTATACCGGTTTGGCTGATAAGATTCGGGATTTGCTAGCCAAAACTACTGCTGCCAAAGAAGCGAAACTCACAAAAAGTGCTTTTTCTTTTAATAATAAAGCCGGGCGATGCCCGCATTGTGAAGGCGCCGGTGTGATCACTTTATCGATGAGTATGCTGGGAACGGTGAATCAAACTTGTCCGCATTGTTTAGGAAAACGCTTTCAGCCTGAAGTCTTAGCAGTCACTTGGAACCAAAAAAACATTGCCGATATTTATGAGCTGAGCATCGATGAAGCGCTCGATTTCTTTTCCGAAGAAAAAAAATTAGCAGCCATTTTATCGTTAATGCATCAATTGGGCTTGGGTTACCTCAAGCTCGGGCAAGCCTCGAACACCTTGTCGGGAGGAGAAGCACAGCGTATTAAACTCACAAAGCATTTTGCCAAATCGGCTAAGAAAACCTTGTTGTGGTTAGAAGAACCCAGTATTGGTTTGCATCAGCAAAATGTAGCCCAATTACTGGCAGCCTTGCAGCAATTAAAAGCCAAAACAGCCGGGATTATTTGTGTGGAGAATCATCAACTTTTTCAGCAAGCGGCCGATGTTTGGCTCAATAATGCTGAAGTGATTTCGTATCAAGAACCAACCCTTCCTTCGGTTCAGCGGCAAGATGTCATTTCGGTAAGAGGAGCGCGAACCCATGCTCTGAAAGATTTGAATGTTGAATTTCCGAAGCAAAAATTATCGGTGGTGACCGGTATTTCAGGTTCAGGTAAATCGTCATTGGTGATCGATACCTTACACGGTTACGGTTTGCAAGAAATGACCAAGCAATTTTCAAGTTACGAGCAATCTCGTGTTGGTGTTAATTTTCAGCTAGAAGTGGAACATATTGAAGGTTTAACGCCCAGTATTTGCATTAGCCGAAAAGAGAAAAATTTTACCGAACGCTCCGATCTTGCTAAGCAAACCGATATCGATAAAAGTTTACGTTTTGCCTTTTCGAGAAAAGCACAATATGAAGGAAAAGATTGGACGGCGAGTCACTTTTCTAATCAGCACGAATTAGGAAAATGTGTGGTTTGCGATGGCTTGGGAGAAGAGCAATTGCCCGACCCGCAAAAAGTGGTGATCGATGCGCAGAAAAGTATAGCAGAAGGTGTTTTTACCCATAATAAAGCGCTGGCGTATTATGGGCAACCTGATAGTCAATATATGGCGGTGTTGAAGGAAGTAGGGAAGGCGAATGCTTTCGATTTGCAAACGCCTTTTGAAGACTTAACGCCTGCGCAACAAGAAATCATTTTCAACGGAATTCCCGATAAAAAGTGGAAAGCTACTTGGGAGTTTAAAACCAAAACCCGAACCGGAACCCAAGAACTGCAGATGGTTTGGGAAGGATTGTTTACCTATTTGCGTGATGAATATCTAAAAACGCGAAAGAACAAACGCATAAAAGCTTTGCAGGCTTTACTTTCTGCACAAACTTGTAGTCATTGTCAAGGTAGCGGCTTAAAGCCGGAGCGATTAGCCATTGAAATTGGTAGCAAGTCGATGCACGATTTAAAATCGATGAATTTTGAAGAATTTGCTGAATTTTTAAATGAAACTTCTTCATTTTCCAAAATCGATCGAGATCTAGTGAAGCGTTTAGCCGAACATTTACAAACGACACTTTTACGCGCGCAGCAATTACATATCGATTATTTACAGTTGAACCGAAAATCGAAAACACTAAGTGGGGGTGAACAGCAACGCGTCGCATTGATCAAGCAATTAAATAGTCCGTTGCAAGGCATCACCTATTTGTTAGATGAACCTTCGGCCGGTTTATCGCAAGCTAATATTCCCGATTTAATTCGGTTGTTGAAAGAATTGGTAACGAAAGGGAATACGGTGATCGTGATCGAGCATCATAAAGATATTATCTTGGCGGCCGATCGCTTGTACGAGATTGGCCCCAAAGCCGGAAGTTTAGGTGGTGAGTTGATGTTTGAAGGGAGTCCGCAAGCATATTTGAAAGCCGAACATTGTCATCCATTTTTGAAACAAGTTCCCGAGGCGATTCAGCTTCAACCGGGAACGAAACAAATTCAGCTTCAGCAATTAGAAAAACACAGTTTAAAGAAAGCAAATTTAGCCATTCCTGTGGGCGGAATTACCGCCATTTCCGGAAAATCGGGCGTAGGAAAAACCACGTTGGTCAAAGAAATTTTAATTCCCAGTATGGAACGAGGAAAACCGGTGAATTGTGCGCAAATTGAATTTCCTACTAGTTATGCCGGCGTTGATTATTTTGAACCTAAAAAATTACGCGCGCATCACAAAACCTTGTTGGTCGATTATTTAGATCTCCTGAAAGTAATCACCAAAGTATTTGCTGATCACAGCGAACAACCGTCTCGCTATTTTTCTTATAAAACCAAGAGCAGCCAATGCCCGAACTGTAAAGGCAAAGGATTTGTAGAAACCAGTTTAGATGTGGTGGCTAATGCTGTGGAAGTTTGTGAAGTTTGCGAAGGCAAGCGCTATCAAGCGGAAGTTTTGGCTGTGAAGGTCGAAGCGAAAAGTATTGCCGATGTTCTTGCGTTTAGCATTTCAGCATTAAAAGATTGGCTGCAAAACTTTGCTGTAAAATCTACTACAGAAAAATTCCTGCAGCAGCTCACCGATATTGGTTTAGGACATTTAGCGATCGATCAAGCGGTTACTTCACTTTCTTCCGGAGAAAAACAGCGTTTGTTATTGCTAAATTGGCTTCAGCAACCTGAAGAAAATCAATTGTATATTTTAGATGAACCCAGTACCGGATTGCATTATGCCGATATTGATTTGTTGTTCAGTATTCTTCAGCAACTCAGTACCACTAATGATTTGCTAGTGATCGATCACAATCCTTATTTGTTAGAAAAAATAGGTGTTGGAATGATCTTGGTATAATATATCCTCAGGGAAATTTTTCAATTTCCCTGAGGATTGCGTTTAGTTTTTCAGTACTTTTTGTGACCAACTAGCTCCACTAATATCGGTGAGTTTAAGTTGGTAATTGCCTTTAGGTAATTGTTTAAACTTTTTGTTGGTAAAGCTTAAAACTGCTTTTGCTCCTAACGGAATCACTAAACTATGTTTGCCCGGTTTTACTTTAGCCACATATTTATTTTTAATTTGATGGCTGCTAAGTTGGGCTAAATCTTCTTGTTTGTAAGCCATCACTATTTTGTTTTCGGTATTCAACAGTTCTACTTTAATAAGCCAAGAGCCGTAAACATCAACGCCTTCTGTTCTGTAAACTTCAAAAGAAAGGTTTTCTTGGTTGATTTTTGCTTGGCTAATTTCTAATTTGGGTTTAACCGATTTGTTATGCAACTTGCCCCATAAGCCACCGTGAAAAATTTGATTGGTACTCAAGGTGATCGCTAAAATTACCAATGAGCCTACGAGTACAAATTTTGGTAAAAGCTTTATGTTTAACGGGAAGTCACCAGAACCTAGCCACGCAAAATATTTGGTTTGGGTGAATTTAACTTGTTGCTGAAGCCAATAGTGATCGATCGAGTAGGTGCTGCTTCCGGTGAGAAACAGTACGAAACCTGCTGCAATCCCTAAAACTCCAATTTGCCATTCGTCGAGGCAGGTCGTGCCAATCCACCCCGAACCTAAAAGAATACCCATTGCCAATGCCATCACACCGATACTCATTAATCGAGTAAATGCACCGAACATTAAACATAAGCCTACTAAACCTTCGATAATGGTAAAAATGAGCATATGTAGCCATAAGGCCTCTGGATGTTCTACCAAATATTCGATAAAGGGTTGTATACCGAGTGCGTTAGGCAAAAAGTGATTAAATTTTTTACCGATGTAACCGGCAAATTCAGGATCGAGTTTTGGAGCTAAGATGGTTCTGCGCCAAAATGCAGAAAAGTACGTCCAGCCCACGACGAGTCTTAAAACTAAAGTGAACAGTCCGCTATTGTGATTGAGATTTATATTTTTCATCATTAAATAGTTAGGGTTAAAAATCCTTGTTTTTGAAGTTGAAAAGCGTGTAAAATTCCGTTTTCGGTAATTGGTAAACCAGGCGGTACATCTTTTTTGCTCAGGTTGAATTTGGTTAATGAAATTCCGCAGGCAAAAATCTTCACCCCTTGCTTTTTTGCAGTTTTTAATAGAGCCGCAAAGTCTTGGTTTTGTGGGATATTTTGAAGGGTTTTTCCGCAGAAAATCACCTGAAATTCTCCAAATAGTTCACCATCTTCATTTTCTAATGCAGTGGCGGTTTGTAAAATAGCCGGTAGTTGTTGAATATTTTTAGAAAGCACCGCATACTTATTTTTTTCAAGTTGAGTTTGTGCTTTTAAACTTGAGGTTGCCATTCCGAAGAAAAAGAGAGAACAGCATATCATGATCGTATTTTTCATTTGATAAACGATTTAAAATTTGATATTAATAGTTGTGAACCCTTACGTGAGGTAAGCGTTTTAAAAAGTTGGAAAGTAGCTTAAGTGAGCATTGAAATTTTAGGTATAGCAGAAAGCCCTTTTTATAGGATGAATAAAAAGATATACGTAAAAAAGCTTCAGCTTAAGCTATGCGAAATAAGAAGGATGATCTTTAAAATTCTGGTAGAGAATGTAGAGCGGGACCGGTTCATTTCTCAAAATTTGAGAAGTCAGCACCGAGCCAGCTTCCGTTTTTATTTCGGTGGAATAAAAACCGGCAGGAACTGAAGATGGCAAAACGGCAAGCGTTTGAAGTGCGCTATCATTTTTTAGCGTAGTTGCAGTAACTTCTTCAAAAACTACACAACTTGCCGGACTGAGTGTCGCTTTACTTTTATTGGTAGCTTCGGTGGTTTCTACACCAATCTGATCCTGAATTAAATTACGAACCTTGCAGGGTGAAAGTAATAACAAAGCCAAGCATAACGCCATCGATGCGTTACGAAAAAAGCCGATCTGTTGATGATTTACTTTCAAAATGAAATTTTATTGATAATCTAGTTCTGCTAAAATACGAGCTTTATCGTTAATAATGCTCGAATCAGTTTTTTAATCGTCATTCTTGTTCTTCTTCTACCGTATATGTAAACTCTCGTACTTGCGAAAGCCTAAAATAGCCCAAGGCATAGTTGTCTTCATTGGTCTCATTAATAATATTGCCTCTAATATTGGCCGGTGGTGTAACAAAAGGATTTGCGCTGGTGCTTTCTAGAATAAGACTCATATAACTATGAAATTGCTCTGAGATCGCTCTAAATCTGATGGCAAGCGTATCGCCCGGTTCCAGATCTTCATTAGAAAAATCGCTATCCATTTCGTTGCCGTTGAAAAAGTCGTCACTCGTAATATCGTATTCCGGTAGCGGCAGAAAATCTACTTCGACATCGGTTAAGTAAAAGTTTTCTTCTTCAGCAGGATCATCGTAATAAAAAGTGACTTCATAATCTTCTCCTAAAAATCCTCCATCGGCTTCTTGTTCGATTCGGTTAATTTCCGGTGTAGTAATTAGACTTTCGGTTGCCGTAAAGGTTTCATCATCGACACTTACAAATAGCTGATAGGTTTCCTGAAGTTGAGGAACAAAATTGTTACATTGGTAGGTGCCGGCTTCATTGGTTTCCGTAAACGTGAAGGTATCGCCCAAAGTATTGGTGATGTAAACTTCAGCATTCGCAACCTTAGTCGTTTCGGTTTCATAATAATTGGTGAGTCGGCTTAGGTAGATTTGTTGAACATTTCCTGAAGTTGCTGTATCCCAAAGGATTTCTGCATCGATCACTAAACGATTATCACTCGATGCCAAGTCAACTTCTACCACATCTTCACAAGAAAACAGAAAAAGGCTTAAGGCGAATAACGATGAATAAACAACACATCTTGATTTTATATGATGAAAGAATTTCATAAGCTTTTAAAATTTGAAGTTATAAGAAACACTTGGCAAAATACCGAAAATAGAAAGTCGGCGAGCTTCGTTTACGCCGCTATCTTCGTTGGTGGTAAATCGGATTGAAGCGGCATTGCTCCGGTTATACACGTTATAAATACTAAATACCCAGTAGCTTTGCCAGCCTTTTTTCTTATCGGGTTTTGGAGTAAAGGTAGCGGCTAGATCTAAATGATGATACGCGGGTAATCGATTTTCATTTCGGTTAGCATAATTAGGAACCGGAATGCCGCCTAACTCATAATAGCCGTTGGGGTAGGTGACCGGTTGCCCCGATTGTAAGGCAAAATTGGCGCTAAACGACCATTTTTTGGTATGCTCGTAACTTCCTGTTACGCTCAAGTTATGGAGTTTGTCGTAAGGCGAAAGGTACCAATCGCCATTGGCAATGCCCGGTTCTTCCGGCGAGTTGCCTTCTGTACGTTGTTCGGCACGAGATAAAGTGTAGGAAACCCATCCGGTTAATTTCCCGGTGTTTTTTCTGAATAAGACTTCTAACCCATAAGCTCTGGCTTCCCCATTCAGCAAGACTTGTTCGATATTGTTGTTGGCGATAAGATCGGCGCCATCTACATAATCGATTCGGTTTTGAATGTCTTTGTAAAATACTTCGGTTTCTAATGAATATTTTTTATTGCTGAAATTTCTAAAATAGCCCAACGCATATTGATCTAGCAATTGAGGCTCGATAAACGAACCGCTCGGCGTCCAGATATTTACCGGAGTAGGCGATTGACTGTTAGAAACGATATGTAAGTATTGCGCCATTCGATTATAACTTGCCTTTAAGGAGGTGTCGTCGTTTAATGCAAAAGATAGTGCTGCACGAGGTTCTAGGTTATTAAAATCTCTAATCACTTCACCGCTATCGTAAAGAGTACTGCCAATTGGCGGAGCTTCTTCATAAATACCAAAATCAGGATTATAGATTACAGGATTATTGTTGGCATACCTGCTTATGGCTTGCGGACCAAAGCGGTAAAACATACTATAGCGCAAGCCATATCTCACATTGAGTTGCTCAGAAATTTGATGAGAAACATCGATATACGCAGAAGGCTCTAATGCATATTTTTTATCGAGTTGTCTAAAGTTTACCGAAGACTCGGCATTTGGAGCCAAGGTACCCGGATTTACTTCATAGTTAATAGCTTCTGCACCGTAATTTAATTGCACTTCTTCTGAGAGGTAATGTTGCCAGTCGTAGGTGAGTCCGTAACTTTCTATGGCGCTTTGCCACTCGAAATTTTGGCTATTCAGCTCTAGGTTAAAGCGGTAATCGCTATAGAATACAGCCAAATTGGTAAGAATATTTTCGTTAAAACGATGTTCCCATTTTAGATTAGCCATCGTATTGCCATAGGTACTGGAAAAGCTATCGCTAATATCGAACAAGTCGTTCCCGTAATACCCGGAAAAGCTCAATGCGTTTTTATCGTTGAGGCGATACTTTAAGCGTGTGTTTAGGTCGTAAAACATAGCCGAGTTTTCGTTATCGGCAAGTTTTAAGAAAAGATGTGCGTAAGAAGTTCTTCCGCCGATCATAAACGAGCCTTTTTCTTTTTTAATTGGTCCTTCAAGCATTAATTTGCTAGAGATGAGTCCGATGCCGCCGGTTGCTTTAAATTCTTGATCGCTCCCAGTGTGTTGGTGCACATCGAGTACTGAAGAAACCCGACCTCCAAACTGTGAGGGAATTCCGCCTTTGTATAATTCTAAATTATTCACCACGTCGGCGTTAAAAACAGAAAAGAAGCCAAACATATGTGAATCGCTGTAAATTGGTGTTCCGTCAAGTAGAATTAAATTTTGATCGGCTGCACCACCCCGAACATTAAAGCCAGAAGAACCTTCGCCGGCATTGGTGACACCCGGTAAGGTAAGTAGTGATTTTAAAGGATCGGGTTCTCCCAAGGCTACGGGTATTTGTTTGATCTCGTTCATATCGAGCGTATTCATGCTCATTTGCGGTTTTTTAATATCTACCGCTTTGGAGTTTTGTGTGATCACCACTTCTTCTAAACTTTCGCCATCTTCTTCCAACTGGGTAGTAATGCTAATGTTTTGATTTAAATTTATCGTTTGGGTTTGGTTCATAAAACCAATATAGCTGATGTTTAGCGTATAGGTTCCTGCCGAGAGTTCTAGAGAGAATTTGCCGTTTTCATCGGTAGAGGTTCCGGTGCCGGTTTCTTCTACATAAATATTTGCTCCTAATAAGGGTACGTTTGCAGGATCGGTAATCGTTCCCGATAAGGTATAGGTTGTTTGAGCATTGTTTTGCGCTGCTTCTTTCACCGTAATGGTATTGCCAATAATTTCATATTTGTAAGCATTTTTCAGGTTCAATTTTTCTAAGAGCTGTTTTACTTCCATACTGGCAGGGAAAGCTTCAGCATCCAGAGCCCGATTGGTTTGAATGTTATTGCTATAGGCAAAGCTATACGAGGTTTGTTCTTCCACCAGACTCATTAATTCTTTTAAAGTGGTAGGAGAGGTTATAAACTGTATGGTTTGCGCTTTTGTTGGTAAATTACTAACTATGAAGAGCAGTAATAAAAGCCATTGCTTCATAAGAGGTTAAGTTTTTAGAGGTTGTTAGTTGTTGGTGGCAAAATAAATTTTTTGATCAGTGTTGCTTTTTTGATAGCTATATTGATAAAGCTGTGCTACGATCGCTATTATATGCTCGAGCGGTTCTTGTCGGTTTAATTTTAGTGTGATTTTTTTATGACTAATATCGTCGGGAAACACGAGTTGAAACCCGTAATTTTTCTGAATATAAGTTACAAAGTCTTTTAGAGGAGTTTCTTTAAATTCTTTAAAAAGTTCGAAACTCTCGATATCGATAGCATCATTTTTAAATACAAAAACTTCTCCCGGGGCAATGATCCAATTCTTATCACGACCTTCAACTTGCAATTGAACGCTTCCTTCGTATAAATTGACTTCGGTGTGTTTAGCCGATAGGTTTTTTACTTTAAAAATCGTTCCCAAAACTCGGGTAGTGGTTAATTGACTTTTTACCGTAAACGGATGTGCTGAGTCTTTTTTGACTTCAAAAACCGCTTCTCCCTTAAGTTCTACATTACGGTGCGTTTTAAAATTTTCAGGAAAGCTTAGTTGTGCATTTGCAGCTAAATTAACCTTAGAGCTGTCGGGTAAAAAGATGGTTTTAATATGTGTTGTTGGGTTTTCAATAATTTGGTAAGCGCTAGTGTTGGTAGTTGCTAATTTATTTTTCTGAAATAAGACTCCGGTAAGTGTTGCTGCGATTACTAGAAATGAAGCCGCGATCCCGTAATACCATTTTTTTGGTTTTTGCTGCGGAAACTTTTCTGCTTGAAATTTTTTCCAAGAAGCTTCTTTTTGCCCATCAGAAGCAGGATTGCTGTTGCCGGCTTGCCAGCTTTCATTTATTTTCTTTTCGATTTCTTCTTCATTCATCCTTTGAAAGAATTCAACCTAGATGAGGTTCTTTTAATAATAGACAAACAAGAAATAAAAAGTTCCTAAGCTTTTTTTACTTTTTTTAAAATAAATTGATGGGCGAGGTAAATATGATTGGCGATCGTTTTACGAGAAAGTCCCGTAAAGTCTGAAATTTCTTGGTAAGAATAATTATCAATTTTATGAAGCCGAAAGATTTTTTGACGCTGCTCAGGCAATTGCGCTATAAGTTGGTAAAGTTGTTCTTTTTGAAGTTGAATATTTTCTGAAATCACTTTTTCTTCGATTTCTTCCTTCAAAAAATTAGGTTCTAAGCGTATCACTTTTTGTTCACGCTGAAGGTGATTGAGAATAAGATTTTTACAGATCACAAAAAGTTGCTTCTCGAAGGCAACCTCTTCTTTTAAAAGTTTTCTGTTATCGTAAACTTTTAAAAAAGTTTCGTGTACAAAATCATCTGGAGTTAATAACTGAAAATTAAAACGTTTAGCTACGCCAATAAGGTGGTCGTAATAGTGAAAGTATGCTTTTTTAAAGCTCGCTTCTTTTCCTTTTTTTAAACCTTTAATTAGTTTTTTTTCTGAAAAAACTCGCTTCATACTTTTTTGTTCGTAGGTATATAACTGCCGTAACCGAGAATTATTTTATTACTGAAAGATAAAAATTTTTTGGGTTTAGTTGAAAATAAAAAGCCGAACTGCTATGAATTTCATAAGCATCCGGCCCTGGGGTAAATGAACAAAAACAATCAATCTAACATTAATCTTGTTTGATAAATTGAGCGTTTACAATAAGCTTCACTTTATCTGAAACGACTACGTTCCCTGCTTCGGTCACCGCGCTCCATGAAAGTCCGAAATCTTTACGGTTCAAACTTCCGGTAAACTCAAAACCTGCTTTGGTTTGCCCGTAAGGATCTTCTACAATCCCGTTGTAATCTACTTCAAGGGTAATTTCTTTGGTTACGCCTCTTAAGGTGATTTTTCCTGTTAATTTTTCTCCGTCAAAGTCTGTTGAAGTAAAACTAAGCTCCGGATGCGCTGCTGCATTAAAGAAATCTTCCGATTTTAAATGTGCGTCACGATCGCTGTTTTTAGTATTGATCGAGTCTACTTTTGCAGAAAATCTCATTTCAGCATTTTTAAAATCTTCCTGTTCTGTTTCGATAGAAGCTTCAAACTCGTCAAAATGTCCCGTTACGGTCGAGATCATCATGTGCTTTACTTTAAAAGACACTTCAGAATGAGAAGGATCTAAAATCCATTTTGTAGTTGCCATATTTTTTCTTTTTTATAGTGTGATTTAATTCATTGGGACTTCCATCAATAAAAGATGAGCGTCTTCTAAAATTTCTATGTTGAAAGCTGAAGTTTCCCAAACGCCAAGCCCATCTCTTTTAGAAAGCTCTTGATCTTCAATTTTAATTTTTCCGTCAATTAAGAAAGTATAAACTCCGTTATTCGAGTCTTGAAGTTGATAGGTGTTTTGCTCTCCTTTTTCAAAACGACCTATATGAAACCAAGCGTTTTGATGTATCCAAGCGCCTTCATCTTCAGGGTTAGGAGATACAATTTGCTGAAATTTATTTTTACTGTCTTTAGCATTCAATTGAATTTCGTCGTAACGCGGAGTAACTTCTTCGGTATGTGGGATTACCCAGATTTGTAAAAACTTTACAGGATCGTGAGCGCTGCCGTTAAGCTCGCTATGTACAATTCCCGTTCCGGCAGACATTACCTGTATTTGATTAGGCTCGATAATGCCGCCATTGCCCATATTGTCGCCGTGTTTTAAATCCCCTGCTAATGGGATGCTAATGATCTCCATATTTTTATGCGGGTGTTTGCTAAAACCCATTCCGCCGGCAACATGATCGTCGTTAAGCACTCGTAAAGCACCAAAATTTACTCTTTCAGGATCAAAATAGTTCGCAAAACTAAAAGTGTGGTAACTTTTTAACCAGCCGTGATCGGCATAACCTCTACTGTTTGCTTGGTGAAATACCGTTTTCATCTTCTTTCTCTTTTAATTTCTGGTCAAAATTAAGGTAGAAAAAAGCATTGTGCATTGACCTATGGTAAGAAGTGAAAATGCCTAAAATTCTTTATGGGCTATTTTTTTGCGAACACGACTTAAACTCTCTGGCGTGATGCCCAAATAAGAGGCAATAAGTCGTAAAGGAACCCGCTTACTTAAATTAGGGTAGAGTTTTAGAAAATCGACATATCGTTCTTCGGCAGAAGCGCCTAGCAATAAATTAATACGGTGGTTGAGGTGACGAACGTGTTTGTGTAGCAAAGCTTCGTTTCTCTCTCTAAAATTAGCGCAGAGTTTAGAAAGTTCGTCAAAAAAAGATTCGTTAAAAATACAAACTAATGAGTCTTCGATAGCTTCGACATAAAAAGAAGAACGCTCTTTAAGATGAATACTTCCGAGGTCGCCAATAAGCCAATTTTCGGGCGCAAATTGTAAAATGTGCTCTTTACCGTTGCTGGAATACGAATACGATTTTAGCAAACCACTTTCTACAAAATAATATTCATTACTAAATTCTTCTATCTGTAGTAATACTTCGCCTTTTTCTAAGCTTCTTTTTTCGTAGAAATTTTGAAGTTTTAAGGTGTCTTCTTCAGAAAGTCCCCATTGTTTTTTTATGTACCACTGGAAGTTTGAGCTCATCATAAAATTTTCAGCCTTTAAAATTATAAAATCTTTCTGAAGAAAGCCTTACTTCTATTCTGTTGAATTGAGAAATAGATTTATTTAACTTTTTCTTAGACTAGGTGATTTTACGAATGCACTATCTTTAAAAACCTTGAAAAGGTAAATCACTTCCCCACATTAGCTTATAAAACTGAATCTATTATTTGAAAATATGTAGAAATGATGAATAGAAAGTGTAGAAATATTCCTCAGTTTATCGGCTTTAAATTTTATTCAAAAAAAATACAAAGCTGTGAATGCTTGTTGTAGAAGCGATTATGTTTTGTTCTTTGATTTTTAACCAAATAGGTTTAATAATTGTTCAAGCACTAACCAAATTACTTTACTTACACGCATTATGAAAAATTATACTTACAAAAGTTTGAGCGTTTATGGTTCGATGATGATGGCCGTGATGCTTTTTACCACTTTTATTTCATGTAAAGAAGAAGAGAAACCCGATGAAGGTTTGCCTTTGCCGGTAATGGCGTTAAAAGAGCAAAATGCCGCCAAAGGGTTTGAATATATTGGTTCGATTGAAGGAGTTGAAACCGTAGAAATTCGTCCGCAAGTCGATGGAATTTTAGAAGAGATTTATGTAGATGAAGGAGATTTTGTCGAGAAAGATCAGCCGCTTTTCAAAGTAAATAGTCAACCCTATATGGAAGATTATAAAAATGCGATGGCGAACGTTGCTTTAGAACGCGCAAAAGTTGAAAAAGCAAAAAGTGACCTAGAGCGTTTACAGCCCTTAATTGATAATGAAGTAATTTCTGAAGTAAGAAAAAAATCAGTCGAAGCCGATTACCAAGTCGCTAAATCTTCATTAGAAAGAGCGCAAGCGCAAGCCGCCAATATGCGTATTAATTTAGATTTTACGACCATCAAAGCTCCTGTAAGTGGTTTTATAGGAAGAATACCAAAATCACCCGGTAATGTGGTAAAACAGACCGATAGTGAACCTTTAACCGTTCTTTCTAAAGTCGATAATATTTATGTGTATTTCTCAATGAGTGAGTCAGACTATTTGTATTACGAGCGTTCTAAAAACGATACTTTATCTAATAAAATGAATAGCAAGGTAAAACTTGTTTTAGCCGATGGTTCTATTTACGAACATCCCGGTCGTGTTGATGCCAACTCAGGTCAAATCGATAAAACGACCGGATCGATCACTTTAAGAGCAAGATTTAATAATCCCGATACTTTATTACGATCAGGAAATACCGGTAAAGTTTTAATGGAAGAGCTTTACCCGAAAGCCATTTTGGTTCCGCAGCGATCTACTACCTACATTCAAGACAAAAAGTTCGTGTTTGTTTTAGATGAAAACAATATCGCTCATCGTCGCGAGATTGAAACCGAAGGGAGATCTGGCGATAATTATATTGTGAGTCGCGAAAGCCTTTCTCCCGACGAGCGCATTGTAGTTTCTGGTTTAGATAAACTCGCTACCGGTATAAAAGTAAAACCTATTAAACGTGGTCGTCTTTTAAGTACAAGCAATTAATAAAATTATTCAACCGACTTTTTCTTCAACAAAACCATTCAACTTTTTACGATACGCTATAAGCCATGTTTAAAAAGATTATAAAAAGACCAGTACTTACACTTGTCATCACTATTATTCTCATTTTAGCCGGAGTTGCCAGTATCTCTACTTTGCCGGTAGAGCGTTTTCCGGAGATTGCCCCACCAAGTGTAAGTATTCAAGTTTATTATCCCGGTGGTAATGCAGAAACGGTAGCCAAATCTGTACTTCTTCCTATAGAAGAAGCAATTAACGGTACCGAAAATATGAGTTATGCCAACTCTACCGCGACCAACTCGGGTCGTGGGCGAGTTACCGTATATTTTAAGCCGGGTACAGACCCTAACGCTGCGGCAGTCGATATACAAAACCGAATATCTACCATCACTTCAATGATTCCGCCGGAAGTAAATGAAGCAGGAATTTCTGTAGTGAAGCGGATGAAAGGTAGCATTATGACCATTAATATTTTTAGTGAAGACGACTCTTACGATGAAACCTTCCTAAATGCCTTCACTCGTATTAATATTCGTAGAGAATTAAAACGTATCGACGGGTTAGCAGAAGCGTCAATCTTAAGACAACGTGATTATGCGATGCGAATTTGGCTGAATCCGCAAAAAATGGCGAGTTACGAGTTAACACCAAGAGAAGTTTACGAGCAGATCGAAGATCAAAATTTTGAAGCCGCTCCCGGAAAATTTGGAGAGAACTCTGATGAGCTTTTTGAGATCGTGATGAAACACGACGGTCGGTTTAACGAACCCGAAGAATATGAAAATCTGGTTATCAAATCGAATAAGCAAGGAACTTCACTACACTTAAAAGATGTTGCTCGAGTAGAATTTGGTGCTTCTAACTACACCAGTGAAAATAGATTAGACGGGAAACCTTCTGTGACGATCGATATTGTGCAGATGAATGGGGCTAACGCCAAAGAGATCGATGAGAATATTCGAAAAGTTTTAGAAGAGCAATCACGACTATTTCCTGAAGGTGTCGATTATGAAATTACCTACAGTGTACGTGATCAGATCGAAGAATCGATGAGCCAGGTTGAGCATACGCTGGTAGAAGCTTTTATTTTGGTGTTCTTGGTAGTGTTTATCTTCTTACAAGACTTTAGAGCAACCTTGATCACCGCGATCTCGATACCGGCTTCTTTATTGGGTACTTTTTTCTTTCTTAATATTATTGGCGCTTCGATGAATGTCTTAAGTATGTTCTCCCTAGTATTAGCCATTGGTATTGTGGTTGATGATGCGATCGTTGTGATGGAAGCCATTCATGAGAAAATGACGCATCAAGGCTTACCGGTAAAGAAAGCGGTTTCTTCTGCGATGGATGAAATTACCGGCGCCATTATTTCAATTACGGTAGTAATTGCTGCTGTGTTTTTACCGGTTGCTTTTTTAAGCGGTCCGGTTGGGGTATTCTATCAAGAGTTCGCTTACACGATTATTTTTGCCGTGCTTATTTCAGCTATTAATGCTTTAACGCTTACGCCGGTACTTTCTAAAATTTTCTTCGGAAAGAAAAAGAAAAAATCGAAAAGCGGAGTTTCTAAAGCGGTTTCAGAATTTCGTCAGGTAAGAAAAGCAAAAGTTACCAAGCGTAAAGGTTTACGTAAATTTGATTCTCTTTTTGAACGATTTACTAATAAATATTTAGTGATCGTGAAGTGGATTTTAAACCATACTTGGATTGGTTTAGGAGCACTTTTACTCATTATTGCCGCAACCGTTTTTCTAGGCAGATCAACGCCTAGCGCTTTTATCCCTACAGAGGATGATAATTTTTTAATTATGTCTTTAAAAATGCCAGAAGGTTCTTCACTGCACAGAACCAATGCTGCGCTTCGACAAGCCGATTCTATTTTACAGTTAGATGAAGCGGTAAAAGGTGTGAACACGGTTTCTGGTTTTAATGTAGTCGATAATGCAAATAGTCCGTCTTCTGGATTGGCTTATATTCAGCTGAAAGAAGGCAGTGAACGTGGCGAGATTGAAGATATACAAGAAGTGATTAAAAATCTGCTCAAAAAATTAGAACAGGTAAGTGAAACCGACGTGAACATTTATCCGCGCCCGACCATTCAAGGTTTTGGTAATTTTGATGGAGTACAGTTTATGCTTCAAGATCGTGCCGATGGTGATTTAGGTGAATTTGGGCAAATTGTAAACGAGTTTATCAATACGTTGGCCAACGAAAAAGAAGTTGAAAATGCGTTTACGTCTTTCAACCCTAATTTTCCACAGTATCGTTTAGCTATCGATTATGAAAAAGCCAAAGCTTTAGGAGTAAGCGTAAAAGATATGATGTTTACCATTCAGTCTTATTTTGGGCGAGTGCAACCGGGAGATTTTAACCGTTTTAGCAGGCAATATGGAGTGTATATGCAGTCTGATATTCAGTTTAGAGAATCGCCAGAATCGTTTAATAGCATTTTTGTGAAGAATGATTTAGGAGAAATGGTTCCTGTAAATACCATTGTAAAACTGAAACAAACTTATGGCCCGGAGGTGGTGAATCGTTATAACTTATACAATTCAGCAAAAATCAACGTGACTCCGGCAAAAGGTTACAGTACCGGTGATGTAATGAACAAGATTGAAGAGTTGTCTGAAAGTAAACTGCCGGCAACACTTAGTTACGAGTGGACGAGTATGAGTTTAGAAGAAAAAAACTCAGGCGGCGATACGATGATCGTTTTTGTGATCATCATCATATTGGTCTATTTTATTCTCGCCTCACAATACGAAAGTTTCTTGTTGCCGTTAGCGGTAATGCTATCGTTACCTTCCGGAATATTGGGAGTGTTCTTAGCGATTAATCTTGCCGGGATCGATAACAATATTTACGTGCAGATCGGTATTATCATGTTGATTGGTTTATTGGCTAAAAATGCGATTTTGATCGTAGAATTTGTTGCGCAAAAACGGCGATCGGGACTTCCGGCCTTCGAAGCGGTTATTGAAGCCAGTCGATTAAGAATACGTCCGATTATTATGACCTCACTAGCATTTACCGTTGGTTTAGTACCGTTGATGTTTGCCAAAGGTTCTTCGGCACAAGGAAATCATTCAGTTAGTATCGGGACCGCCGGCGGAATGATAAGTGGTATTGTTTTAGGAATATTTATAATTCCGTTATTGGCCTATTTATTTCAGAAATTACACGACCGTAATAATTTAGAACGTTTTGGTGAAGATGATGAAGAATAAGCAATTAGTTATGAAAATTCAACAATTAAAAAATAGAAGCATTCTAGTTCGTAATTCTCCTAAAACATTTTTAGGTCGAAGTCTATTCGTATTCTTTGTCTTCATAAGCATGGTAAGCTGTAAAGTAGGAGAAGATTATGAGCGCCCCAAATTTGATGAGGTTTCAGAAGATTTTTATCAAAAAGATTCGTTGCTGGCACAAACCAAAGATACGATCGATGTTACGCAAGATACCATCCCGATGTCTAACATTCCGTGGAAAGAATACATTGAAGATCCGGTGCTGGAGCGTCTTATTGATACAGCTTTGGTGAATAATATCGACTTGCAAAAAGCGTTGCGAAACTTGGCGATCAATGAAGAAGAATTAGCGCAATCGAGAGCCAATTTTCTACCTTCATTAAATTCGACTCCCGCAAGCTATCGCAGAGAATATTATTCTGAAAACTATAATAATTACGGTTCTAATCGAGCCCGAAGAAATCACGGCGAAAACGTACCCGAAAGTTTTTATACCGAACGATTAGAATATTCAACCGCGTTGCAAGCTAATTGGGAATTGGATATCTGGGGGAAATTACGCTGGCAAAAAGAAGCTGCTAATGCCAGGTTATTACAATCAAAAGAATTTAAGAAAGCCGTGCAAACCGCTTTGGTAGCAGAAGTAGCATCTACCTATTACAATCTGGTTACCTTAAAATCGCAAATTGAAGTAGCAGAGAAAAACTTTGCGCTTAACGATAGTACGTTAACCATTGTGCAGTTGCAATACGATGCAGGTGAAGCGACTTCGTTGGCAGTGCAGCAAACCAAATCGCAAAAGTTACGTTCCAAATCACTTATTCCGCAGTTGCAGCGTCGATATACCATTATGGAAAACCGATTGAATTATTTATTAGGAAGATCGCCGCAAGCTATCGAAATAAAAGAGTCGTTTGATGAGGTTCAATTTCAGAATAAATACCAAATCGGGGCTCCGTTAGAATTGATAAAAAACCGACCCGATGTTGCTATGGCAGAATATGAATTGATGGCTAAAAATGCTGAAAGCGGAATTGCTGAAGCGCTAAAATATCCTTCATTAAGTATTGGTGCGAGTGCCGGATTAAATTCATTTCAGTTAGGAGAATTTTTAGATCCGGTAAGTTCTGGTTTTGCTTTGCTGAATGGTTCTGTTTTTCAGCCTATTTTCAATAATCGTAAGTTAAAAACGAACTATCGCGTAGCCTTAACTAAAGAAGAAATAGCACAGCTCGATTTTAAAGAGAAGCTTATTGGTGCTATCGAAGACGTCTCGAATGCTTTAGCTAGAATCGATAAATTAAAGGAAGAATATAGCATTGCAGAAGAGCGTATTGAAGTTACTCAAAAAGGTTTGAAAGATGCCGGGATGTTGTTTAGAGGTGGTTATGCCAATTATTTAGAAGTGATCACTGCACAATCTGATGCTTTAGAAAGTGAGTTAGATTTAATCACCATTAAGAAAGAATTGCTTATTGCTAATGTAGAATTATACCGAAGTTTAGGAGGCGGCTGGCAGTAAAACTTTAAGAAACTTTTATTTTAGGTTTTACAGCATTTTGCAAATAAACTTTAAAGTTAGAGCCTTTATTTACTTCACTCTCTACCTCAATTTTTCCGCCTAAAGCTTCAATCTGATTTTTGGTGATAAATAAACCAATACCTCTCGAGTCTTTGTGCTCGTGAAAGGTTTTGTACATTCCAAAAAGTTTTGATTCGTGCCTCTCTAGGTCTATTCCTAAACCATTATCTATGATTTGTATTTCAACATTATTATTTACTTCTTCAGCAATAATCTGAATACTTAAATTACGTTCTGGCGCTTTGTATTTAACTGCATTGGTAAGTAAATTAAGCAGAATGCTTTCTAGATAAGCAGGAATAGCTTTTACTGTTATCGTTTTATCTACTACGATATCTAATTTAGCTTCAGAAGATTTGAGCAAAGCAGAAATATTTTCAATCGTTTTTTCGATATAATGATGCAGGTTTAATTGTTCGATATTTTTATCATCACTATTGTGCATCGCAACCACTTCATTTAAATGCTCAATAGTTTCACTTAAGTTATCTACTGACTGACCTAAGAGCGGCATTAACTCGTTTTCTTTAAGCTCAGGATAATCGATATCCATCAACTCTAGTAACATTGATAAGTTATTCGAGTGAGATTTTAAGTTATGCGAAACAATATGCGCAAAATTTAATAAGCGCTGGTTTTGATCTGAGGTAATATCTAAATACGAAGTGAGTTTTTGTTTACTTTCGTATTGCTCGGTAAGATCTATTATTTGCGCTAAATAGCTAATAGGTTTATCATTTTGATCTTTAATAGAAGTTAAGACCAAATGCACATACACCAAATTACCATTTTTATGAACGTATCTTTTTTTAGTGGTGTAAGTTTCAATTTCGCCCTTCTTTAATCTTAGTACACCATTTTTAAATCGCTTTGCGTCTTCGTGGTAAATAAGGTCATTAATGTTAAACTTTTTAGCTTCTTTTAGATCGTAACCAACAAGTTGGGTAAATCCGTGGTTAATGTCTTTGATCATGCAATGCTCATCAGAAAGTACAATACCAACACTTGTGTTTTTTAAGACGTGGTTGATAAATTGAACTTGCTTATGAAGTCGTTCTTGCTTTCTTTCTTCTCGATCTATGTCTTGAAACAAACCATAAACACTCGTACATTCATTGTCTTCAAAAACAGGAATACCAATGGCACGTACCCAAATTTCTCTACCTTTCCCCGTCGTGATCTTTATTTTAACATCGTATTCTTTATTCTTACTAATAGCTTCTTCAATACTTTTAGTAATAAGTTCTAAAGATTTAGGATCTTTGTAAAAGCTTAGGGCTTGTTCGAGCGTGTAATTATAATCTTCCTCTACTTCGTGTATAAATTTAGTCACCTTACTCCAATAGACTTTTTGTTCGCGCAGGTCTACTTCCCAACTACCCATTTTAGCGTAAGTAGCTGTTTTTTCTAGTAACGATTTATAGTCTTTGTGGTGGTGCATAAATGTTTTTTGTTATAAACGAAGTTTTTTGAATTTAGGATTTAAAATTTAGTTTCGAAACGGTAAATATCCATATTAAAATGTTATTATTTTAAGCCTTAACAATACTTTTTAATTATTAAGAAATATGGCTAATGATGATTGAAATATTTAGTCGGAAAATTTACGTCGAATAGAAATACTGACGTAAAAAACAGATGAATGACCAATTATCTGTGTTGAAATTCACAAAAGCCCATTTTAATTGGCTAAAATGAATTAATAGGAAGAAATTGTAGAGTAATTTTGAATGTTTCTAAATGCAATTTAAGTATCAAAGAATATTAATAAAATTAAGCTTCAATTTTATAAGCGCAACGATGAGCACCGGCAAGTATATGATTAACGCGTTTAATTTTTAGGTCTTCGCCTAAAACAGTTTTAAAGGTTTGAAGCTCTGCTTTACAAAAGCCTTGACAAATTTTTGCAGCAGCACAAATTGGGCAATGGTTTTCTACCAGTAAATAACTGCCATCATCTTGTTTTTCATAATTTGCCATATAGCCTTCTTTAGATCTTGCGGTTGCTAATTTTTTAATTTTTTCTTCTAGATCATCGTGAGCGGTGATCTGCTTTTGGTATTTTTCGGCATTATCTTTACCGGTAGATGCTATAATTTTGTCTAAGGCTTCTTCTCCTAAATTCTCTCTTATTTTTTCGATAAGTTTAACCGTAAGTCCGGAATGCGTATCAGGGAATTTTGCGTGGCCTTGCTCGGTTAGTGACCAAATTTGTTTAGGACGACCACGACCTTCAGACCTGCTTTCAGATTTTACAAAGCCTTCATTAGCTAATTTGAGTAACTGAAAACGAGCACCTTCTGTCGTTACTGCTAATTCTTTCGCCATTTCTTTCAGCGTCATTTCTCCTTCATTTTTAAGGATGAATAGCGCTTTTTCATTTTCAGGAATCATATTATTCATAATAAACAAAGTGTTTATTTGGTTTATTAAACAAAAGTAGTATATTTGTACCGTAATTAAAAGTTTAATTTTTAAATCTACAAGTTATGAGTTATAAATTGCCAGAATTACCCTATAGTTATGATGCATTAGAACCACATTTTGATGCGGCAACCATGGAAATTCATCACAGTAAACATCACCAAGGTTATACCAATAAATTAAATGCTGCTTTAGAAGAAGCAGGTTTAACCGATAAAAATATTGAAGATCTTTTTGGGACCACTTCTAAACTTTCTACCGGTATTCGCAATAACGGTGGTGGTTTTTATAATCACAGTTTATTTTGGAGTGTTTTAAGTCCGAACGGAGGAGGAGAGCCTAAAGGTAAAGTAGCCGAAGCGATCCAAGAGACTTTTGGATCTTTTGATGCTTTTAAAGATACCTTTAATAATGCTGCGGCTACTCGTTTTGGTTCAGGTTGGGCTTGGTTAATTGTTGATGAAAACAAGAAACTTAAAGTAACTTCTACACCAAACCAAGATAACCCATTAATGGATGTTGCTACCGATAACGGAACTCCAATTTTAGGATTAGATGTTTGGGAGCACGCCTATTACTTAAACTACCAAAATAAGCGTCCAGATTATATTCAGGCATTTTGGAATATTGTGAACTGGGACGAAGTTGAAAAGCGTTATTTAGCAGCTATTTCATAATTTTTATTCCACTTCTGGTTAGACTCGGCTTTTTCTGTTAAGTCGGGTTTAGCTCTTTTTATATTTTTAATTGAATGCTTTTCTCTATACCTAGAGAAAAGCAGTTTTTAGAAATTCTATCGATAGAATTTCACTCTTCCTTTTTTAATTCAACATATATTATGAGTGATTTGCCCATCCGTAATCGAGTGGCAGAAGCGGGGATCTACGAGCTAAATTTACTGGAACTTCAGCCTGAACTTGATATAGAAACTTTAGATATAAGTCAATTTCTACACGAAGGTTTAATTCTTATTGAAAAAGAGTTTAAAGCTGCTATGCAACAATTTGACTGGTCGGTTTTTTCTGAAAAGATCGTGTGTTTAACCTGTACCACCGATGCGATTATTCCGCAGTGGGCGTATTTAATATTTGCTGAAAAGTTAAAAGGTATTGCGCTAGAAATTAGTTTAGAAAAGCCGGAATCAATTCAGCATAAAAAATGACAGAACGCTATTAGAGATGAAGATTTTTCAACCTATAAAGATCAGAAAGTAACTTTAAAAGCGTCGGCAGAAGTTCCCGAAGCCATTTATCTCACGGCCGCTTTACAACTTATGCCTATCGTAAAAACATTAATGTATGGCGAGCCGGGATTACCAAAAGTAGTTTTTAAAAAGAAATAATATGAAAGTTTTACTCTTTAACGGAACCTTGAGTTCTGCACAAGATACTTCTGAACAAATCACCGATTACCTCAAAAATCATTTAGAACATTTAGGTTTTGAAGTTGTTGTTTTTCGACTTGCGGCGCACGATATTCCTTTCTTTGATCCTCGCATAAAAGAAACTCCGGCGGCTGTAAAGCAAATGCTAGAAATTTTTCGTGAGTGTGATCGCCATATTCGGTTAACTCCGCTTTATCACGGCGGGATGGTTGGTGCCATGAAAAATTGTTTAGATTGGTTAGTGCTAAGTGCACAAGAAAATTTTCCTTATTTAACATCAAAAGTCGTCGGTTTAATTTGTTGGGCTTATGGCGGCAATGCTGCTACAGGAATCGATGCTTTACGAACGATTGTTGCTAATTTACGTGCCTGGACTTTGCCTTATAGCATCCCGATTGTGCGCGAAGATCTATATGAACATCAAACCGCTAGTTTCACTGTTCTTTACCAAGAACGTTTTAAACGATTGAGTGAATTATTAGTAGAAGATACCTTACCCGTTTATGGCCGCTAAAGTAAATTTGAACTACCTGCAACAATTAATTAGGGAAACGATTTTGTATCCTAGTTTGGGAACTTTACCGTACACGATTATTGTTTTTTCTGCGGAAGAGGTTGAAGAAAAATACCCTTTTCAAGAAGAAGTTGCGTTTTACTTGGCATTTTATTTTTGGGATGAATATAATGAGGAAGACCTGGTCGACTTTTATAAAAACACCAAAGAAGCGCTACAGTTAGAAGGGCTGCAAAAAGCTTTATATGTAGAAAAAATTTTTCTTCAATTGCAAAACCCTGAAGAATATGAATTTTGGTTATCTAAACAAATTGCCTCTGCGATCGGGAGGTTAAGCGGAAAACTTCAGCCTTATTTTCAATTAAAAGTCACCAATCCTAAAGAAACTTCAATTTTAGAAAACGAACAATTGCTCACTCAACATCCAAAAATGAGTTTGTGCAACGTGTTGTGTTTAAAAAATAAAAAAGAGCTATCTGTAAATTAGATAGCTCTTTTTATTCAGTAGTAATGGTAGTTGAATTTACCTCTTACTGAAAAAGTATTTTAGAAACCCCGTAGTTGGTTTGTTCACTGTTAATCTTTAAAAAGTAAACTCCGGTTCCCACATTTGGAGTAATGCGAAGGTCGTTTCTTCCTTCTTCTAAATTCATTTTTTGTACATAGACTTGTTTACCGGTAATGTCGAACAAACTAATCTCTGCAGAAGATTTTTCTTCACTATATAAAAGACAATTTAATTCTCCGTGTGAAGGGTTTGGGTAAACAATAAACTCATTACTCATATTCAGTAATAAATCTTCGTAACCAGATGGAGCTGTTTTTGCAAAAGCTACATTTTCGATCGTAAGATCTAAATCGTTCGTTCCTGCTTCCATGGGTAAAAAGGTAAAGCTAAGCATGGTGAGATCGTCTGCTGTGAGCTTTTGGTTAGTTCCTGTAGAAGTGAAAAACTCAAATGGAATGTAATAAGTTTGCTCGCTACTTTCTACATTTATATTGGCTTTGTATTGTTTGCTCCAATCGTCGATCGAAGATTTAATTAAGCCTAATTCTAATAAGCCGCTACCTTTTGCTGTAAACGTAAGGTAATTGTAATCGCTATAATCGGCAGCTAAACTTCCCGGTAATAAAGATTTATAAAGCGTTAGGTAATCATATTCACTATGCGCTTTGATACGCACATTTCTATGAACAGCTAATTGATCTTCTTCGTAAACTCTTTCAAAATTGTTAGAAACCCTATATTCTTCAATCGTGGTATAAGTTGCGTCGTAATCTAAGCCCCAGTTACCATCGGCGTGATAGAATACATCTTGAATTTCACCATCAACCCTAATTCTTCCGTCGTATTCGTAACCATCTTTAATGTCGATGCTAATGTTTTGAACAGCTTCAGATTTAAACGGATTGTAACGCAGCGCAAAACCGTTAGTTTCACTATAAACTTCATCCATATCAATTTCTACACTTTTATCAAGTTGGGTACTTTTCAGCTTTAAATTTAAAAGTGTATTGTCACGAGAAACTTTTGCGGCATAAGTGCGCGGCAGCTTTTCTTCTTCGTTTTGGATTACCGGTTGGTAAGCATTTAAGTTATCTAAAATATCTTCAACCAATTTTACGGTGTAATCCGGTTTTGTAGACCATACCTGAAAATTATAAACCTCATTTGAGTTGAAGTAGCCATTTACATACCAATTGCTTTGCAGGCTGTAAAAGTCGTCTGTTAAATTTTCACCAACTGCAAAAGAAATAGCATATTCGGTAACTCCGTTTCTTTGCTTGATGGCTTGCATAATGAAATGATAACCTTCAATATTTTTTTGTTGAATAGTTAAAATCTCAGCTCCTTTTAATCGGTCACAAGAAGCTTTAGTATGGTTGTAAACATCGTCGATGGTTTTGATGCCTAAAACAACTCCTTTAGTTTTTTCTTCAACAGAAAAATCTACACTTAATACTTCGTCGGCAACCGTATAATCTAAAATGTCTGTAGGTGAAGAAATATTCGCAATATTGCCGGGTGTTAATTCTTCCGGAAACATTTCTAATAACGTAAGACCGCTTTGTCCACGATGGGTTAGTTTAGAAGTAAGTGCCTTTTTGTTGAATTGAGCTGCCTCAGCTTTATTGAATTTCGTAGGAACACTTTTTTTCTTACGTTGTAGGTACTGTCTTGCAACGGCATCACCTAAGCTTTCACTTTCTAAACCACCGTCATTTCCGGTATTTACCTCGTCAGATTCGATCGTTACAGGAATGGTTGTAGTGTTTTCGCATCCGTTATTGTCGGTAGTATGTACATCAACTTCAAAATATCCTGCTTCTGTAAAATCGAAAGTTACCGTATTTTGGTTTGGGAAAAAGTTGCTATTTCCGTTAGAAACTTCCCAGTAATAATTGCTGAATTGGTTACTGTTCGTAAGTACAAATTCTTTAGTGACAACTCCAGAACCACTAGCGATAGTCGTTGCGGTAACCACAGCTTCTACTGTTGGAAAAACTTCAACCTGAATAGTTTTTGTGTCTGAACCATAGGTGTTCGTCGTGGTAAGTGTAACCGTGTAAGTTCCTGCAGCGGCATAAGTTTTTGTTGGGCACATTAAAGAGCTTGTGGTCCCATCTCCAAAATCCCAATGATAAGAAAAAGGAGCTTCAGGTTGATTGGTGCTTTCTGTATGTGAAGTATTGTCGAATATAAATTCTTGGTCGTTAAAACATTGCTGCGTAGCGTTAATATTGAAATCTGCCGTTGGCGGAACTCCAGCTACCGGAGCGCAACCCGGTAAAGATGGTTCAAAAACCGCGTAATGCATCTCACCACCACTATGGATTAAAGATCTACCGATAACTTGCCCTTCGATATTCGATTGATTTACTGTTTTTACAATGTCTGCAAATGGCGCGTAAACAGTACCTTCGATCGTTGAGTTTCCTTGTATGTTTAAGGTGGTTGTATTATAAAAGTTATAAAGAATATACGGGCAGTTTTGTAAACCAATTCCGGCTTGATTCCATACATTCCAGTTAAATGTACCGGCAGCATCTACATTAATAACAAGTACTTTAGAAGCACTTGGTTGATGGTTATAGGTGAAAACTTGTACATTATTTAAATCGTTACCGGTAACATTTAGGTAATTGATGCCGTTCTGTAGATTGATCTTTACCTGATTGGGTAGGTTGGTTGTTGGTATTGATTGTCCGTTAGGATTAGTAAGTTGAGCGTTTTCTGTACACTGAGCAATACTTGAAGATAAAGTACGCATTTCTTGAAAGGCACTTGCAAAATCTACGAGATTACCTTCGAAAACGGGATTATTGTTTACGCCAACATTTAACTGATTAGAATTTGCTTGTAACATAATTTTTGGAGAAGAATTATAGTTACTATTAGGCGTAATACGAATAGGAGATGCGGCATTATTTTGATCGTAATACCAAACGTAAGAACCTTGGCCGTCTCCAATTTTAATATATGTGTTTTGGTTGACCTGAAGTGCATTTCCTGAATTGTAATTCACTTTACCGCCAACAAGTAATCCTATGTTATTTCCGCCAACTTCAAAATTACCGGTATGGTTGGTGGCGACTTGATAGTTGCCTTGTAAGGTTAAATCTTTTCCTAAAGCTAGCGGTCCGTCGGTTTCATTAGTAGCTAATGTAGCATTTTCTTCAATAAAAACATTAAAGCCTTTGGCAGGATCTGTAGGTGATTGGCTATATGATGGAAAAGATAAGCCAATTGCGAAAAGGGAGAACGTAATTAGCGTTTTGGTAATGTTGTGCATCTTAGATTGGTTAATTTTTCACAAAAATAACTAAAATAGTTATGGGGTAAGTTACCTGATCTTGAAATGTTTATTGGTCTCAGAAATGGGTTTAAAACCCTGCAATTTTATTGCAGTACTTTAGTAATGCGAAAAAATATGTATAAGTTGCTTGAAATATTTCGTGTTGACAGTTTTTAAATAATAGGACTTTCAGTCCTTAGTCAGTACCAACCTCTGCACTTTTAGTGCAGAGTGATTTAGTTATGAAGCAAAAAGTTAATAGATGCGTTGTTGTTTTTTAGTTGATGGTGTTTCGTTTGAAGAGTAATTTATATATTCAGGAACCAAAGATTTTAAAGATTTTATAGTTCGTTCTTTTTCATTTAAGTTGATGAATTCTTCCAATTCAGCTAAGAGTGAACTTTTAGAAATATCAAATTCATAAGAAGACTTGGCAATCATTATTTTTTGATGATGAGTAGCAAGTGTAGTTTCTTTGTCTGCGAGTAATTCTTCATATAGCTTTTCACCAGGACGTAAACCAGTAAATTCAATTTTAATATCTTGGTTAGGAACTAAGCCTGTTAATCGGATCATATGTTGAGCGAGATCTATAATTTTAATAGGAGACCCCATATCGAATACATAAATTTCGCCTCCTTTACCCATAGCTCCTGCTTCTAGCACTAATTGGCAAGCTTCATCAATCGTCATAAAATAGCGTGTTATTTCTGGGTGAGTGACAGTAACCGGGCCGTTATTTTCAATTTGTTTTTTAAAATGGGGGATTACTGAGCCGTTAGACCCAAGAACATTTCCAAATCGGGTGGTAATGAATGAAACTTTATTTTCAGGATTGCTTGCTAGTGATTGTATATATAATTCTGCAGCTCTTTTAGAAGCCCCCATAATATTGGTTGGGTTGACAGCCTTGTCTGTAGAAACGAAAACAAATCGCTCAACTTCATAAGCCATTGATAGATCTGAAATATTTTTGGTTCCTTTAAAGTTAACACTTAAAGACTCTAGAGGGTTGGCTTCCATCATCGGTACGTGTTTGTAAGCGGCACCGTGAAAAACTACTTCTGGAGTATGAGTTATGAATACCTCTTGGAGTCTGCTCTTGTCTCTAACGTTTGCGATAATCGTTTCAAAATTTAGAGTAGGATGTAATTTTAAAAGTTCAAGTTTTAATTCGTGTAAAGGAGTCTCTGCTTGATCTAAAAGAATTATTTTTTTAGGAGTGAAATTTATTAATTGTCTTACAATTTCACTGCCTATAGAGCCTGCCGCTCCAGTTACTAAAATTGTTTTATCCTTGTAAATTTTGAATAACTTTTTGTTATTTAGTTTAATAGGGTTTCGTTGAAGTAAATCCTCAATATTAATTGCTTTCAGATTTTTAAAATCGGTGTGATCCCAGTCTTGTAATTTGGGGAGTTTGTAAATTTTAATTTTTAATTCTAAAAAATCGGTAATAATGGTATTTGAAGATTTTTGTAACTCCTTTAGTTTATTATCACTTACAATGATCGATTTTGCATAATGAGTAGAATCTCTTACTTGTTTAAGATCATAGATCGGAAGATTAAAAATACGGTTATGTGATTTAGATTCTTTTTTAGTCGGGTTTATAAAACCAATAATATCAAAGGAGCCAGAATTTTGCGATATTAAACCTTCTGCCATCGCCACATCAGAAGACGAAGTGCCTAAAATATAAGCTTTTGTAGATGGTTTTTGGGTTGCATTTAAAATTTCATAAATACGTTTAACTACAATACGAAAGAAAAATAGTAGTGAGTAAGCTATAAAACCGTAAATAAAAACCCCCGCATCTACGATGAGTTTGTGTTCAAAAAAGTAATAATCTATTCTGTTAAATATTAAAACTGTAAGAGCGCAGCTCATAGTTACTTGCAATTGCTTTATAGCATCTTTAAAGCTAGAATACCTAACCAAGCCCATATAAGACTTGTAAATAACAAAATAGAAAGATTGAATTACCAATAGAATTAATAATTCCCAAGTAAGATAAAATATTTTAGAAGGAGAAGAGTCAACCGTAGAGATTAAAAAATACGCGCCGTTTGCGGCAACAAGACAAAGAAAAAGATCAATTAAGAAAATAATCCATCTTGAGACGTAATTTTTTACAACTCTTCGGGCAATTTTAATAAGCCCTTGTTTTATGTATTTAAAAATCTTCACTGGACGCTAATAAAATCGAAAAGTACATATATTATTTATGGTTTCAAAGGACTTTACGGCTTATAGATTATTTTGCGGTTAATTGTAATTTTTCTAATTAATGATTTATCACTTTGCTAACTATAAAACTTACTTATATTTGCTTTTATGAAAAAACTTTTGCTATTCGTAGGTGTTTTGTTTTTAGTAAGTTGTGCTTCACGAAAAAATGTAGTTCAATTTCAAGATGCAGAGAGCTTACCAGAAATTAATATTGATAGTATTTATCACCATCCGGAAATACAGGTGAATGATATTTTGAAAATAGATTTAACGGCTTTAGAGCCTGAAAGTTTAATGCCTTTTCAATTTGAAAAAAGTTTAACGGGATCAACCGGAGCAAGACAAATCGAATTATTGAAGCTGGAAGGTTATTTGGTAAGTAAAGAGGGAGTAATTAATTATCCTGGTTTAGGCGAAGTCGCTGTTGAAGGGAAGACTACCCAAGAAGTACAGGTTCTATTAAAAGAAAAACTTTCAAGTTTTGTGAAAGATGTAGAAGTGAAGGTACGTTTATTGAATTTTAAGTTTACGGTCATGGGAGAGGTGAAAGCACCAGGAACGTATACGATTTCAGAAGAAACCGTTACACTTCCACAGGCATTAGGGATGGCTGGAGATTTAACCATTCAGGGAGAACGAAAGAATGTGTTGATTTTTAGAAATAATCAGGGAGTAATTACCTCTAAGCGTATTGATTTGACTTCTGTAGATTGGATGAATTCTCCGTATTATTTTCTTAAGCAAAA
Organism: Mesonia mobilis DSM 19841; assembly: GCF_000423405.1. Lineage (GTDB taxonomy): Bacteria > Bacteroidota > Bacteroidia > Flavobacteriales > Flavobacteriaceae > Mesonia > Mesonia mobilis. The sequence goes on from NZ_AUHX01000016.1 coordinate 43,585, forward strand.
CGATATGGTATATGTAGAGCCTAATAATCCTCGGGTTAAATCTGCAGGTTTTATAGGTAACGTGGGGAACTTAATTTCTGTGGTGTCTATTGTAATGAGTGCTGCGGTTTTAATCTTTAGATAATTGATTTATGATGAATGCTGAAAATCAACGCCAATATACAGAAGAAGAAAATGAAGATTTAAAGTTTTTGATTTTCAAATACTTAAAAAATTGGCCTTACTTTTTAATATCAGTGATTATATTTATTCTTATTGCTGTATTTTATCTTAAATATTCGACTCCAATTTATCAAACTTCTACTTCGGTTAAGGTGTTGAAAGATGATGAAGGTGGTGTTGATTTGTCGGGTTTAAGTGCTTCTACAACCTTATTCAATTACAGTAAAGTGAATCTTGAAAATGAAATTCAGATTTTCAAATCAAGAAGAATGTTAGGAAGGGTTATCGATAGTTTACAGCTGACGACCACTGTGTATAAAGTAGGGAGTTTGCGAGATGAATTACTATTTGGTGAAGAAATACCATTTAAGATTGAGTATATAGAAAATGATGTTGAAGAAAGATCAACAGCTACATTTAATTTTAGTTTGAGATTTAAAGCTAATAATAGCTTCGAAATTCATAATGATGAAAGGAATATTTCAGTCTTAGCATCTTTAAATGATACTATACGAGAATTTGATGAAGATTTTATAATTAAACCTACTGTGTTTAACCATAAAATTAATAATTCAGATGAATATAAGATCTATAAAATTGATAGAAATTCATTGCTGTCACGGCTTTCAAATGAAATTAGTATTGAAGCGGTTGGAGATAAGAGTGATGTACTGAGGGCAAGTGTTAAAGGTGCAAATAAAACTCGAAATGAAACCATTTTAAATACGCTTGTAAAGGTTTTTAATCAGGATGGGGTAGAAGATAAGCGATTAATTTCTAAACGAACCAAAGAGTTTGTAGAAGAGCGTTTAAAAATATTGGTACAAGACTTAGATACTGTAGAGTCCGGTTTGGTCGAGTTTAAAAAAGATCGAGGCGTGGTGAATGTTGAAGCTAGCGTAGAAGAATTATTTACGAAAGAGGCAACTTCAGAATCTGAGAAATTTAATATTGAAACACAATTAGCGATTTCTAAGGATTTTAGAAATTTATTAGTCAATCAATCTGGGTATACATTACTGCCTGCTAATTTGGGTATTGAAAGTGAGTCTGTTAATCGACTTACAAATACCTATAATGAGCTAATAAGTAATAGAAACCGTTTACTTTCTTCGTCGACAGAAGAAAACCCGATGGTGTTGAAGCTAAATGAAGAGTTAGATAGAATTCAGGATAATATTTTAGTGAGTTTAAAGACTTATTTGCAAGCTTTAACCACTTCATACCAGCGATTGAGATCTAGGGAAGGAAGGTATACCGGTGAAATTAATAACCTTCCTCAAGTCGAAAAAGAATTAAAGGGAATTTTACGTCAGCAAGGAATTAAGGAACGTTTATATGTATTCTTACTGCAAAAGCGAGAGGAAGCGGCGTTGTCTTATGCGATCACTTCACCAACTATTAAAATCGTAGATTTCGCTTACACTGGTTCAACCCCTATTTCTCCTAAGCGAAATATGATTTTATTAGGAGCATTTTTAATAGGGCTAGGGTTGCCTTTCGGTTTTTTATATTTAAAATTTTTACTAGATACAAAGGTGAATAATCGAGCTGAAATTGAAAAAGAGTTAACCGGTCTTTCAGTTTTCGGAGAAGTTCCTCAGTTGTCTAATTCACAACCCAAGATGCTGAAAAGAAATGATCAATCTGCTTTAGCGGAGGCGTTTAGAATTTTTCGAACAAATTTATTACATCAATTGAAGTTTTCGAAGAATCAAGATCCAGCAACGGTTAATAGTAAGGTGATTTATGTTACTTCATCGATTAAAGGAGAAGGAAAAACTTTTACTGCAAATAACTTAGCTAGGGTAATTGCCTCTTCTAACAAAAAAGTGCTTTTAATTGGGGCAGATTTAAGAAATCCACAAATACATATGTATTATGATTTTGATAGAAATTTACCGGGGGTTTCAGATTATCTTTTTAATGAAAATTTAGATATCCGTTCGATTATTCAGAAGGATAAATCAGATTTTAAAAATTTAGATATTTTATCATCTGGTAGCGTTCCTCCTAATCCTGCAGAATTATTAGTAGAAAACCGATTTGAAGAGCTGATCGATGTAGTGAAGTCTATTTATGACTATGTAATTGTTGATACTGCTCCCACAATTTATGTGACCGATACTTTTTTGATTTCTAAGTATGCAGATGTTACGGTTTACGTTGTTAAGCAAGGGCTTACAGAGAAAAAATTATTACATCACATAAAAGAAGTGAATAATAAGAAGAAATTAAATCATATAGCTTTAGTTTTAAACGGAGTGGTAAGTGATACGAATTTTGGCTACGGCTACGGTTATGTTTATAATGATACAAAAAAGCCTTTCTATAAGTTTTGGTAAGGCTAATTGATGATGATCTTTGTGTAAAATAATCTATAGATATATCCATTTCGAAAATTGAATAAAAAAGCCATAGTAACAACTATGGCTTTTTTATTCAATGGAGATAAATACGTTTCGGGTGAAAATAGTAATCTGCTCGAGTAGACATTTTCGTAAAAGTCATAATGAGTCTTTGTTATTATAGCATTTGGTGTGTTCAATGGAGGAATTTCGTCGATTCGTGTTGAATTCAAAAGTTGATTGAAAATTAAAAAAGAAAATGTATCGAAATTCAGGGTAGATATGAAGTTCACTTTTTTGAAATAGGATCAGATCGGATAAGAATCACGTTCATTTTTTTGGTTAAACAGTGTTTCCGTCTAAATTCCAGTAAAGTTTTTAGGTTAATTAAAAGTATGTTGCTTGTGAAATTGCCTCTCAAGTTTGTGGTGAAATCTGAGTATTATGGGGTGGAGCTTTTTGGGCTAGTGCCTTTTTTTATTAATGCTGTGCATAAGAATAGTAGTGAGTATGTTACAGCTGCGTGTGCGAAAACCAATGATTTGAAAAGGATTATTGAGTTTTGCATAGAAATAATGATATTATTGATTATCCGTTATTTGTAATAATTAATTTCTGCGTCATTCTGAATTTATTTCAGAATCTCATATAATGCTAAAAATCAAAGCTTATCAGATGAGACCCTGAATCAAGTTCAGGGAGACGAAACATTTTATGATGCATTACGGACATTCAAAATGATATTCAATTAAATCTATTCTAAACTAATGTCTCAAGGAATATTTGCAAATATCATTTGTTCTTTTATCAATGTTTTTATGCTAGTAACCTACTATTTTCTATTAGTCTGGCAGAATAAGGTAAGAAGTGGTATTTGTCGGACTACTACAGTCTAATGATCATTGATTTTATCTCT
>NZ_AUHX01000017.1 GCF_000423405.1 Mesonia mobilis DSM 19841
AAATGATGCCACTCTATAATACTATGGAGGATTAATCCAAATTTCTTCGGGCTATACTCCAGTAATAGGTAGATTGTATACGCGTTACGCACCCGTGCGCCACTCGTCAGCCAGAGCAAGCTCTGCTGTTACCGTTCGACTTGCATGTGTTAGGCCTGCCGCTAGCGTTCATCCTGAGCCAGGATCAAACTCTTCATCGTTGTTTTTTAAATATATTTACAATACTTAATTTCCAACTCGGAATTATCGTTTACTCTAATTTAATAAAGTAAGACTCAAAATTTAAAAATTAGCTATCTAGCCTTAATTCGTTTTTTACTGTCAATCAATACTTCAATGAACTCTTTTACTTCCACTCTTTTAAAAGCTTCCGTGTTGTCGAAAATAAAGGATTCGAACCTTCAACTCTATCGCGCCATCCCGGCTTTTCTTGTCATAATTTTTTAAGAACTTTAACGCTTTCTGCGTTTGCGGGTGCAAATGTAAAACTTATTTTTCAATTCAACAAATAAAAATTAAAGTTTTTTCATTTTTTATTTTTCAGCCTCACAAGATACAAACTTTATCTCCAAAACTCAAAAATTCCAACCCTTCTCAATGAACTTAGCTTCTCTCTCTCAAAGCGGATGCAAATGTAAAACCTTTTTGTTTACTAGCAAGTAAAAAATGAAGTTTTTTTTAATTTATTTTTTCAGCTTCTTTTAAGTAATCTATACTCCCCAAAACCGCTATAAACTCAACTTCAATCTAACTTTGCAATAAACATCGCTCCCTCTGAAAGCGGCTGCAAATATACGTCTGTTTTTCCTTCCTAAACAAACTTTTCTTCAACTTTATTTAAAGTTTTTTTAATAATTAAACTTAAAAACCAACCAAACAGTTAGTTAGAGCAGGAAATAATTTTGAGAATTACAAAAAGAAATCCCAAACTATACCAAAACGAATCGCAAAATCGCGATAAGGCTGCAAAGGGGCTACGAAATTATTGTTGCCATCAAAGATAGAAATGAAGTTTTCCAGCTTAAAAAAGAGTCTAGCCTGATCAACTTTTGCATTAAAAAAGTAATCTAAACGGTGAAAACCTTCTAGCTCAAATGAATTTTGCACATAAGATTCTGCCAAAACGGGATCGTAAGCATTTGCTTGAAAGCTCGTAAAATAGTTATAAACGAAACCTGTTTGCAAAAATAAAGCTTTATCGAACCAGAAATCTTCATAATAAAGTGAGTTTCTTGTTACGAACTCCGGTACTCGAAAAACTTCTTCCCCTTCAAACACATTCTGATACATTAAGGTATTATCTAAATTGAAGTTTTGAAATTCAAACTTTCGATTGGCTTTCAATTTTAAATAACCAACATTACCATCGTATTGTGCAGGTTTCACCATTTGCGCTGAAGAGATACCGGTGATCGTATCTGTAACCCCATTCGGATTGTCTTCTAAACCGAAATAAGTGAAATTATTTATCTGTGTTAAATGTGCAGATACGTTCGCCCATTTTTTAGACTTTAAATTGACACTTAGTTCTTGCTTTTGAATATTATCGAAATCGTTCTGCCAATTATAATTTACATAATCACTCTGAAATAACAGGAAATTAAAGTTGGGAGCGCTTGAGTTTATTACTAGTGCAGCATCTGCAACTGCATCTTCATTGATTCGATATCGAGCTTTTGCTTTCAAGTAATTTCCTGAAAATTCTTCAGATAGGTTGATCATGGCGTCTCCGGTTAAATCGAAACCACCAATCTTTTTGTGGTACCTTCCTCCTACAGAAACAATATCTCCTTTTATTCTATTATTAATGGTAGTACTATCTAAAATCAATTTTCGCTGATAACCATAATTGTAATTACTATGTTTTACTTGAAAAGCAATTTCACCTAATAAGTTGTTACAATATTCTGCGTAGAGCAAATTACTTACCCGCTGATATTCTACTTCATCTCGAAGATTACTGTTTTTATAAGATTCACCATAACCAAAAAATGGAGAGGTTTGGTTATACCAATATTCTTTATCGGTGAAGTTTAACGTATGCCCTATTCGTATTTGATTGTTCCGTGTAGAATCGTTACCCTTGACTACTTTATAGTGATGCTTCAAGAAAAAACGCTTTGTATAGAGCATGTTTTCAGCATCTTCAAAATTTACGCCTAATAGAGAACGATCGTCAAACTCTTCATCTTTGGCTAAAAATTGCTGAGCAGCGACAGGAGTTAAACCTCCGTTTTCTTCATTATTAGTGTCTTGAGAAACAAAATGAGTTTTTAGGTGATAGCGATTATTTTTAGACTCAAAACTACCACCTATTCTAAATGCTCCTTGACTCGACATTAAATTTTGATACCTTCCTAACGATCTTAAACCGCGATAACCAATAAAGAGATTTAATCGAGGCGTCATATTGGTTGTAAAGAATGCATCAACATTTTGACCTTGCTCGAAGGTGGTTTTAAAAAATAATTCGGTAAACGGAGTTGGGACATTATAATAGAATATATCTTCAACTTCGTAATAGCTGTAATGTTTTTCTCGAGCTCCTAAATCTGGTAATAAATCTACCTCATCAAAATCCCAAGCTAATTTTGTGTAAGCCTGCCCAACATTTGAAAATGGCAGTAACTCAAAATTATCTCTTCGAAGGTAATTATACTTATAGTCTTTATATATAGTAAGTGTCGTATCGACATAAGTGGTATCGTTTTCTACCGAAATTATTTTGTAATCTTCTATAGGTGGTTTTTCTCTATTATCGATCACTGTTTTTGGCGCATCACCAATATCTTTATTGCCAGTACCCAATGTACTGCCGTTGTTTCTTTGCAGCTGGCGTTGTTGTGCGAAACTTGCAAAAGAAATCACTAAGAAAAAAATGATGGTAATCTGTCTAATCATATCCGTAGTTCACTGCGGCAAAAGTATAATTTTTTAACGAATGTAATTTCGAATAATTGCTTTGGGTTTTAATAAGTGTCAATTTATGTAAATTTGCCGTATGCTAGAGCTTAAATATCATAAAGATTTAATTGAATGCGGAACCGACGAAGCCGGAAGAGGTTGCCTTGCCGGACCGGTAACTGCTGCAGCCGTCATTTTAAAAGACGATTTTAAAAATAAATTGCTGAATGATTCTAAGCAACTTTCAGAAAAAATCGCGACAGCTTACGAATTCTTATTGAAGAAGAAGCGCTTTGCTACGGCGTAAGCCACGTAATGATGGAAGAAATTGATGAGATTAATATTTTGAATGCATCCATTTTAGGAATGCACCGATCGATCGAGCAACTTTCCACTTTACCGGAACATATTGCGGTCGACGGAAATAAATTTAAGCCCTATCAAGAAATTCCGCATCAATGTGTGATTAAAGGTGACGGCAAATATCTAAATATTGCCGCAGCATCGATTCTAGCAAAAACCTATCGCGATGAGTTTATGGCAAAAATTCACGAAGAATACCCGATGTATAATTGGAAACAAAACAAAGGTTACCCAACCAAACAACATCGAGAAGCCATTAAAAAATACGGCATCACAAAATATCACCGAAAAAGCTTTCGTTTATTACCAGAACAGCTTAGCCTTCAATTAGAGTGATCTTGCCTATAATTTTTAATTTTGTTTAACAGTAAAACTATAGCAATACCGCTACATTTATCATATTAGAATTTTTTATCTTATGAAGAAGTTTCTCTTTTGTTGTCTTACACTTTTACTTTTTGCGGCTTGCCAAGAAGAGACTAAAGCCCCTTCAGAATTATTTAGTTTTATACCGCCCAATACTTCTATTATTTTAAAAAGTGATAACCTAAAAGATCTAGCAGCATCTTTAAAAGAGAATGAATTTTTAAAGGCTAATGAAAATTCTCCAGTTTACGAGCGCTTTCAACAGCAATTTAAAGCGCTTCAACATATAGAATCGTTTAACGAGAGCTTACTTTGTTTTAATAAAATTGGGCGAAAAGAGATTGCCATCACATTACTTACCGAAGAATCGATCAACATTAACTTAGATTCTATTCAAGATAAAAAAGTAGAAACTTTTAAATACGACAATAGCGAAATTAAAAAATACACTTTAGCCAGTAGCGAAACTTTTAGCACGCAACTTAACAATATATATGTCTATAGTTCTTCTAAATTGGTGCTAGAAAATATAATTAGAATTTACGACAACCAGTTACCGCAAGATCCTACTTTAGAAAAGATTTATCACGCTGCTTCAGAGAAACATTCGGTTTTTATTCATCAAGAAGAATTTAATCAGGTCTACCCGTTGCTTTTTCCGAACGGAACTACGAAGTTTCTACAAAATTTTTCAGATTGGACGGTTCTTGACCTCGATATCGATGAAGATGAAATTCATTTAAACGGAGTTTCTTCAGCAACTATTCAAGACAATCGTATTTTAAATCTGTTTGAAGGCATTGAACCCCAAACTAACGAAATGGCCGAAGTCGTACCCAATTCTGCCATTGGTTATTTTGCGTTTACCTACGATAATTTTGAAAAACTAAAATCGAATTTAACTGAATATAAAGCCAAAGAACTGGCTCCACTTCAGAATGAAAATTTCTTCAATTCGATTCAAGAAGTTGGTGAAGTTTATTTTTCAGACAATACAGAAGCTATTATTTTAAATTCGATAGATGCCACGATTTCTGCGGAAGCATTATTGGCTTATCAAGATGTGAATTCAGAATTTAGAGGCGTAAATATTTACAACTTTCCCGATCAAGACAATATTTTTGAAGCTTACCAACCGCTTATCAAACTAAACGATTTGGGCTTTTACGCAGCACTCGATCACTATTTTATTTTTGCCGATAATGTAAAAACCATCGAAAACATTATTGCTAACTACCAAAACAGAACGGTTTTAGGAAATGCCGATGCTTATAAAAATTCGCAAGATGCCTTAAGCGACGAATCTTCTATTCTTTTAGTTTCGATTAATGAGAATTTAAAAAAGCATTTGGCTTATAAAGTTGAAGAAAAATTGAAGGAAGATGTACAACAATTAAAGCTGAATGATTTTAAAGTGGGTGCGCTTCAATTTATCTATGACAATAATTTTGCTCACGTGAATGCGATACTTCAAAAAGCAAAAACCAATAACTCTCCGCAACACATTTCTCAAATAAATAGTATTAAATTTCCTGAAGCGATTGCGTCTCGACCACAATTCATTAAAAATTGGGGAACCAAACAGATGGAAATTGCCGTACAAGACGAAGCGAACGTGCTTCACGTTTATAACAATACGGGAGAATTACATTGGAAAAAACAACTCGACAGCAGAATCGAAGGCGACATTCAGCAAATCGATATTTATAACAATGGCCGTTTGCAACTCATGTTCGCTACGCAAAACCAAGTTTATATTTTAGACCGAAGCGGAAATGTGGTAAAACCTTTCCCTTTAAAATTCAACAACACGATCACGCAAGAGCTTTCTATTTTTGATTACGACAACAATAGTAAATACAGATTTGTACTTACGCAAGGCAATGAAGTGATGATGTTTAACAAAGAAGGTCGAAAAGTAAAAGGATTTAAATTCTCGAAAACCGATTCTGAACTTTTACAACCGCCTAAACATATACGCATTGGCAGAAAAGATTATATTCTGGTGAATGAAATGAACGGAACGCTACATATTTTAAGTAGAACCGGTGATATTCGAGTTCCGGCGAAAAAAGATTTCAGTTTCTCTACTAATAAATGGTATCAATACAAGAACTTGTTTACCACTACAAATATGAATGGAGAACTGATCCAGATTAATGAAAGCGGACAAATTACCACCAAAGATCTAGAGCTTACCGAAAATCATAGTTTCGTGGCGAATAATGAAACAATGGTCACTTTTAATGAAAATGAATTGAGCATTAACGGGAAGAAAGCAAATTTAGATTACGGTTTATATACTTCACCTCAACTTATTGAAGCAAATAATACAAACTACATTGCGATCACCGATACGCAAACCAGCAAAGTGTATTTGTTCGATACCAATGCAAATTTAATTGAAGGTTTTCCGGTTTATGGTAATTCTGAAGTAAGCATTGCCAATATGGACAATCGCGGAAAGTTAGAGCTTTGCGTAAAAGGGGAAGATAACAGCGTGTTGCTTTACCAGATGAATTAAACTGAATTATTCACGAATCATTTCAGCTTCAAAAAGTTTGGCAAAATGTTTCAGTAATTTTTCTTTTACTTCAGCAATATCAACTTCAGCTTTACCTAATTCAACATTTAAAGAAGTGACGGCTTTGCCTTTAATTCCGCACGGGATCATATTGTCGAAATAACCTAGATCTGCATTTACATTTAACGCAAAACCGTGCATCGTTACCCAGCGACTCGCACGAACGCCCATTGCACAAATTTTACGAGCAAATGGTGTCCCCACATCTAACCAAACTCCTGTTTCGCCTTTGCTGCGTTCTGCTTTTAAGCCATATTCTGCTAAGGTTCGAATGACCATTTCTTCTAAAAAACGAAGGTATTTATGAATGTCTGTAAAAAAATTATCGAGGTCTAAAATAGGGTAACCTACAATTTGTCCGGGACCGTGGTAGGTAATATCTCCGCCTCGATTCACTTTATAGAAAGTTGCATTTTTAGCGGCCAGTTCTTTTTCTGAAATTAAAAGATTAGAAAAATCTCCACTTTTGCCTAAGGTATAAACGTGCGGATGTTCTACATATAAAAAGTAATTATGGGTAGGCACTTGCGTTTGCTCTTTTCTATTCTTACTTTTTTGCTGAACGATTTCTTGGAAAATTTCTTCCTGAAAATCCCAAGTATCTTTATAATCTTTTATCCCTAATTCTTGTACAGCGACCTTTTTATTCATCGATTTGGATTATTTAAAATAATAAGTGCAGCGATCACGCCGGGTACCCAACCCAAAAGCGTTAAGATAATGACGATCAAAACAGAACCGCAACCTTTATCTAAAACTGAAAGCGGAGGAAAAATGACCGCTAAAATTACTCGCCAAATACTCATTTGCCAGCAAAGTTACGATTAATTTATTACCTAAAAATAAAAAACCTCCACACGAAATGTATGGAGGTTGTTCTATGAGTAAGACTCAATATTATCTAACAATAACTTTTTTGGCAATAGTAGATTTACCCGATTTTAATTGAATAAAATATACACCGCTCATTAATTCTGAAACATTCACTGAATTGGCGCTTAGTTGTTTTTCAGAAAAAGTCTTCACTAAGCTACCATCAATCGCATAAATTTTAGCTTGCTCTATTTGCAAACCATTATCAAAACGAAAGTTCGCCACATCACTCACTGGATTTGGATAGATAGAAAAATTAGCTCTCGCAAAATCGTTAACCGCTAAAGCAACCTCAGCTTCTAAATAGTCAGGAATGCCGTTATTATTGGTATCATCATCGGTTGGATCGCCATTATTGTTATAATCTTCATCGGCAGTTAAAATGCCATCGCCATCATCGTCGTCATCTAAATAATTAGGGATGCCGTCACCATCGGTATCATCATTAGCTAAATTTCCGTCAGGACTATTAAAATCTGAATTACGACCTTCGTTACTTGTATTATCAACATCTTCATCTTGATTTTGAACTAAATCGCCATCTTCGTCACCATCGGCAAGCACTACTCCAATCGAAAATGAAGTGATCGTCCAACATCCTAAAAATTCATTTTCCGAACGCACATAAATTTCTTGAGGATTACTAAGGTTAGTATAACTTTCCGGATTAGAGATTTGATTAAAGTTACCTTCGGCTCCTTCTAATGACTGATAATAAGAAATGATAATTTCTTCAGGATCTTGATCCCCTAAAACAGTAGCTTCAGCAATGGTTAAATCAAAAATTGAAAATTCTCCATCTTCATTATAATGTACTATTCCTACATAAGGGTTTGAACTTGGGATTGGGAATACAAACAATTCGATTTCTGCTGTATCAAATTCTCCGGTCTCAAGACTTTCCATTCTGGCATATAATTTATCACCATTAATCCCGGTATATTCAAATGGTAAATCTCCTATACCTCCTTGGGCGTCTTCTAGTGAATAATGATAACTTATTTCGAAATCTGCTGAAGATTCTCCGTTTAAAATATCTACATCAGCTTGGGTCAAATCGAAATATGCAACACCATCATAATCATCATCGCATATTTCTAAGGTCGTATTTATTGCAGTCACTTGCGAAAGCATCGTGATCGGTAACAATAAAATTAAAAGTAGTATTTTTTTCATCGTAATTTATTGATTAGGTTTCAAATATAGCGGTTGAAACCAAAAAATTACCCTAAGAAAAAACTAAAACCTTCATAAAGTTGCGCTAAAATTACTCCTCATATAATATGTATCCACAATTCCACAGCTCTTTCATTGCCAAAAACTAAAAACCTCCATACGAAAAGTACGGAGGTTTTTCTATGAGTAAGACTCAATATTATCTCACAATAAGTTTTTTGGCAATAGTAGATTTACCCGATTTAAACTGAATAAAATATACCCCACTCATTAATTCTGAAATATTCACGGAATTTGTGCTTAGTTGTTTTTCTGAAAAAATTTTCACTAAACTACCATCAATAGCATAGATTTTAGCTTCTTCTATAACTAAAGCATTATCTAAACGAAACTTTACAAAATTCGTAGCAGGATTTGGGAACATTGAAAAATTAGCTCTCTCAAAATCGTTGACTGCTAAAGTAACCTCAGTTTCTAAATAATCAGGAATGCCGTTATTATTGGTATCATCATCGGTGGGATCGCCATTATTGTTATAATCTTCATCTGCAGTTAGAACTGCATCATCATCGTCATCATTATCTAAATAATTAGGAATGCCGTCACCATCGGTATCGTCATTCGCCAAGTTACCATCAGCACTATTAAAATCTGAATTACGACCTTCGTTACTTGTATTATCAACATCTTCATATTGATTTTCAACTAAATCGCCGTCTTCGTCATCTTCACAACCGATTACTGCGATATCAAAAGAAGTAATATTCCAACAAGCGGTATTTGCATTTTCTACGCGAACATAAACTGTCTGCGGATTCATATAATTTGTAAAATTTTGAGGAGTTACAATTTGGTTAACAAAAGCCTCTGCATCTGCTAGAGTTTCAAAGTAAAAAATCTCAAAATCAACAGGATTTTGACTTCCTAAAATCGTAGTTTCAGAAATCGTTAAATCGAAAGTTGAAGAAACACCATCTGTACTACAATGCACAATACCTACATAAGGATTTGCTTCTGGAGTTAGGTTTACATACAGATCTATACTTGAATTTGCGAATTCACCGGTTTGATAGCTTTCTAGTCTTGCATAAATAACTTGATGGTATGGTGAAGTATTTTGGTAAGACATTACATTTACAATGGCATTTGTACCATTTTCTGCACCGACTAAAGTTTCGTGATAAGTAAGATCATAGCCATTTATGGTTTGTCCAGCTAAAATTTCGGCTTCAGTCATCGTAAGGTCGAATGTTGAGAAACCGTTATTATCGTCGTCACAAACATATAAAAAAGCATCGTTAGCCGTTACTTGAGAAATTAATGCAAATGGAAATAGTAAAATTAAGAGTAGTATTTTTTTCATTGTTTGTTAATTATTGATTCAACTATAAAACAAACCAACTTAAAAAATTACCCTAAATCACTTCCAAAACTTCTCAGAAAATGCTCTACTCCTTTTTTGATTGCTAACTTCTTAGTAATTATCTTTGCCCCTTCAAAAAAATAGAAACTGTATTATGCAATTATCTGAACAAGAACTTGTACGTAGAGAAAAATTAGATTCTCTTAGAAAGCTAGGCATTAATCCTTATCCGGCAGATTTATATCCGGTAAACCATACGACTACTAAGGTCAAACAGGATTTTGAAGAAGGTAAACAGGTGGTGATCGCAGGTCGTCTAATGTCTAGAAGAATACAAGGTAAAGCTTCTTTTGCAGAATTACAGGATTCTACTGGGCGCATACAGGTCTACTTCAACAGAGATGAAATTTGTACCGGTGAAGACAAAACGCTTTACAACGATGTCTATAAAAAATTATTAGATATTGGTGATTTTATAGGGATCGAAGGAGAATTATTTACGACTCAAGTAGGTGAAAAAACCGTAATGGTAAAAAACTTCACCTTATTAAGTAAAGCTCTAAAACCTTTACCGCTACCAAAAGTAGATAAAGAAGGAAATGAGTTTGATAAATTCAATGATCCGGAAATGCGTTACCGCCAACGTTACGCAGACTTAGTAGTAAACCCAAAAGTGAAAGACGTTTTTGTAAAACGCACAAAGCTTTTTGCGGCGATGCGAAACTTTTTTAATGAGAAAGGTTATTTTGAAGTTGAAACGCCGATCTTACAATCAATTCCTGGTGGTGCGGCTGCAAGACCTTTTGTGACGCATCATAATGCGTTAGACATTCCTTTATATTTAAGAATTGCGAACGAGCTTTACTTAAAAAGATTGATCGTTGGTGGTTTTGATGGTGTTTATGAGTTTTCTAAAAACTTTAGAAACGAAGGAATGGATAGAACCCATAATCCTGAATTTACCGCAATGGAAATTTATGTAGCTTATAAAGACTACAATTGGATGATGGATTTTACTGAAAAATTATTAGAGCATTGTGCTATCGCCGTTAACGGAACTACCGAAGCAACTTTTGGTGAACATAAAGTAGATTTTAAAGCGCCGTACAAGCGTGTAACTATGACCGATGCCATTAAGCAATTTACCGGTTTCGACATTACCGGCAAGACGGAAGAAGAATTACGTGAAGCTGCTTTAAGAATGGATATCGAAGTAGATGAAACAATGGGAAAAGGTAAATTGATCGATGAAATTTTTGGGGAGAAGTGTGAAGGTAACTTTATTCAGCCTACTTTCATTACCGATTACCCGAAAGAAATGAGTCCGCTTTGTAAAGAACACCGTGAAAACCCGGAACTCACCGAACGTTTTGAACTTATGGTTTGCGGTAAAGAAATTGCCAATGCGTATTCAGAATTAAATGACCCGATCGACCAACGCGAGCGTTTTGAAGAACAACTAAAATTAGCTGAAAAAGGTGATGATGAAGCGACTGAGTTTATCGATCAAGATTTCTTAAGAGCTTTAGAATATGGTATGCCGCCAACTTCTGGTTTAGGAATCGGGATGGACCGTTTAATTATGTTCTTAACCAATAACCAATCGATACAAGAAGTTCTATTTTTCCCACAAATGAAACCAGAACGTAAAAAGGTTGATCTAACCGAAGAAGAAAAAGCAGTCTTAGAATTATTAAAGAAAGAATCTCCACAAGAATTAGATGCTTTAAAAACAGCTTCTGGTTTGAGTAATAAAAAATGGGACAAAGCCATTAAAGGATTAAGAAAACACAAATTAGCCAATGTCGAAAAAACCGATGATGGTTTGTTTGTTGTCTTGGAAAAATAAATTCAACTAAGAATATAAAAATTCTACCTATAGATAAAAAGGGATCTTTCAAATTTGAAAGGTTCCTTTTTTTATTCGTCGACACTTTTCGTCTATTCAACGACAGTTTCTTTGCTTTTATCTGAAACAATGATAGAATATTTCAAAGATGATGTATTTTCAGTTTACTAAAACTTAATGCAATGTCTTTAATACCACCCCACGAATTCAAAAACTCTTTTACGAGGCTCAGCCTTTTAAAAGAATACCAAATGCTTATTTCTCAAGCTTGGGATTTTAAGCAATTAGACCCTTCAGAAAGTGATTTTTTAGAATATCAAGCGCTGTTGTTACTTCAGAAAATCAAATTCATGTTTAACTAAACATACACCTTTTCATCTAACTAATAATTATTATTTTAGTTAGATGAAAAGGTGTATGCCTAAACAAACCTCACTTTTACATTCCTATTTTAAAGTCAGCTTTTGGCTTCATATTTCCCTGCTCCTATTTATTGCTGAAAGTATTTTTTATAAAATTCAATTAGAAAAAACTTCAGCTATACAAGAAACCTACTCGCTTTTCTGGTTGAGTTGCTTCCTCTTTTCATTTACGCATATTTTTCTGGTGTTAATGGATAGTTGGTCACGTTTTCAAAATTATAAGCGCATAAAAGATCAACTTTTCATGTATGGTTTTCAGCCTAAGATCGCTAATAATTATTTGGTTTCGAAATGCCAACGAAGAGCGCTAAAAATTGCTTGTGAAGAACTGGATCTTGAACAAGAATATACTCGTTACCTAGAACGCTGTAAGGTGAAATGGTATCACTTCGTCCCTTATTTTATGATCGAGGATCCGCTATTTCTATTCAGAAAACATTTCTGGAACCGTACGTTTTTAGAGAAAATATATCAACCAAAATTTGATTACCAACAATTATATTTAGAAAGTATAGAAACTCATAAAAAAAAGAGAATTACTATAAACAATTCTCTTTTTTGTTATTCATCTTTTTGATACAGTTTTAAATCTCGGGTATTCTTCTGCACACAAATAGAAGCGTACATACTTAACACAAATGCCATCCCGTAAAAACCTTTTTCGCTGAGTTCTAGATCGGCATTCCACAACCCGATAATTAGAAGTAAAATGGAAGCTAAGGTGGTAAACCAACTTATGCCGTAATAAATTTCGGTAACGGGAAGTCCTTCTTGTTTATCTCTTACATTTTTTTGTACAGAGATCACCGAAAACAAACCGAACAATAAAATGGCGAAATAGTATCCTTTTTCGTTCAGCCACATAGTTGCATTCCATAATCCTACGCAATATGAAACCATTCCTGTAAGTAAAGCGACCCAAGATGCCGAAACAAACGCGCCGGTAGGTTTGCCTGAATAGGATTCTTTTGAAAATTTCTGAAATGCTTTTCTTTCTTCTTTTTCTTCTGAATTAAAAACTTGATTTTCCATAGGTTTAGTTTTAATGTTGAAGCAAAATTGAAGAAAAGCCTTCAGCTGAAAAAAGCTAAATATTCAAAAAACTTACGAGTTAATTATTCTAATTATTCAAGTAAACACTATATTTAATGAATTCAATTGAATAAAAACTTACGAGATCATTGAAAAATATTCAGCAACTTATTAGCATTCTTACCGAGAAAGAGCAAGTTGAATTTATTCAGCATTTAAAAAAGAAGAACAAAACCAAAGACGAGAAGAATATTCAGCTTTTTAAATTGATCTTAAATGAACCTTATCTGAATAATTATGCAGATAAGATTTATGCTGAAAGAAATAAAAATGCATTTCACGCTTTAAGCAAAAGACTCCAAGATAGTTTAGTAGATTTTATAGCGATTAAAGCTTTTGAAAATGAAAATTCTGCGGAACAAGAACTCTTCAAAAAAATTTTAGCTGCAAGAATTTTAGTAGATCATCAAAACTATAAATTTGCTTTTAAGCTTTTAAAAAAGGCCGAATCTAAAGCTAAACAATTAGAACTTTATTCCATTTTACGGGAAGTTTACATCACTTTATTACAGTTTGCACACCTTTATGAAAAGATAGATGTCACTGAATTAAAGCTGAAAATCGCTAAGAATCAGCAACACTTAGACCTTGAACTTCGCTTACAATTGGTAGAAGCTGAATTAAAATTAAGCGCTAAAAAGAATAAAATTTTAGACTCCGCTTATATTGAAAAATTACTTCAACAACACCAAATTGAAATAAAAGAAGAACTCACCTTTAAAGCTTTACTAAGGCTTTTTACCATACTCGATTTAAAATCTCAGTTAGAAAGTAATTATTTCGCTAATCTAAAAGAGCTCGAAAAACTCTATGCGCTAGTTCACCAAAAACAGCATTTACAGCATCGTCATCACTACGAGCATTTGCAAATTTTACAATTATTGAGCTATGCTTATTTTAGAAGTCGAGATTTTAAACATTTCAAGGAATACTTAGATAAATTTGAACAATTACTAGAACAAAATCTTCCATTTCGAAATCAGTTTGATGAGGATTTATTTTTGCTAAAAGCATATTACTTCAATTTTACCGGTAAGGCTCCTGAAGCGATTCCGTTGTTAGAAGCTCAAAAAACCAAATCCTTTTTACCGCAATTGTTTTTGATGACTTGTTACATTCAGCAAAACGAGATCAAAAAAGCTTATCAAACTCTACAGCAACTTCATAAATCTGATCTTTGGTACGCTAAACATCACGGTGAAATTTGGGTGATCAAGAAAAACCTTATCGAACTTATTCTATTAGTAGAGCTAGACAATTATGATGTTTTTGAATCTAGGCTACATTCATTTCAAAAAAAATATTACAAAAAGCTACAGTCAACAGGAAATGAAAGAGTTATTGTTTTCAGTAAACTAATCAGAGATTTTTACCTCAACCAAAATTTTGACCAACAACAAATCAAAATTTTAGAAAATTCAGTTTTCAAAAAAGAAGATATTTTTATGGTTTGCTTTTATGCCTGGTTAAAAGCCAAAGTTGAATCTAAAGATTTGTATGAACTAACTTTAAATTTAATTTCTAATTAAGGCTTAGTAGTTAAAATATTGCAGATAAAATAAATTGTCTTATTTTTAACGACTAATCTAAATAAACGATCCCTATGAAAAAAATAATCACACTTTTCGCTCTTACAGTAAGTCTTTTTCTTACTTCTGAAAGCTTATCTGCTCAAAACTCAAAATTAAACCGAGCAGAAATAGAAGATAAAGCTAAAAAAGAAATGGTAAGCCTTGACGAAGAGCTAGACTTAACGACAGAACAAGAACAATTTGTTTTTAAACAATATTATAGTTATTTCACAAATTACAATAAGCATCTTAATCAAAAAATTAAAGATGAAAATTATAAGAAAAACAAATTGAAATTCGATGAGACTTTAATAGCACAAATGAAAAAAATACTTAACGAAGAGCAATTTGCTAAATTTGAAAAACTACAAAAAAACAAATCACAAAAAGAAATCTTAAAATAAGAATAGATTCAAAAAAATAAAAAAGCCGGCTTTATAAAGCCGGCTTTTTTATTTTAAACCATTCTTAAAATTATCAGTCTTACTACTACAAAACATAAATTCATGATTAAAAAATCCACTCAAAAAATCTGTATTGCGCTCTCGTGTCTTATTGCGAGTAGTTGTGCCGTTTTTCAGCCTAAAAAAAATGAAAGCGCTAAACCTAAACAAGAAAAAAGCGCTTCAGACATTAAACCTTACAGCAAAGTAATAACCGACAAAGCTAAAACGGACGAAGGTTTATTCAATGTGCATTATTTAGACAAAAAGTATTTTTACGAAATCCCAGATAGCATCTTAAATAGAGAAATGCTAATGGTTACTCGTATTGCCAAAACTGCTACCGGTATTGGTTTTGGTGGCGGTAAGCAAAATACTCAAGTACTGCGTTGGCAGAAAAAAGGTGATAATATTTTATTAAGAGTGGTTTCTCACGAAATTGTAGCTGCAGATTCGTTACCTATTCATGAAGCGGTCGTGAATTCTAATTTCGAACCGATCTTATATTCTTTCCCGATCAAAGCTTTTCATAAAGATTCGGTAAATAACGCAAGTGTGATTGAGGTAACCGATTTATTTGAAAAAGATATTCAGGCGCTAGGCTTAAGACAATCTCGCAGAAAAGCTTATAAAATTTCAAAAGTAGATGGTAACCGTTCGTACGTAGATACGATTAAGAGTTTCCCTCAAAATATTGAAGTAAGACACGTAAAAACCTATAATGCCGGCAATCCGCCGTCTAATGAAACGACCGGTTCTATTTCTTTAGAATTTAGCAACTCGATGATCTTACTTCCTAAAGAACCGATGAAGCGTCGTTACTTCGATGAACGTGTAGGTTGGTTTGCCAGAAGCCAAACCGATTATGGTTTAGACGCTCAAAAAAGTAAAGAAGTTAAATACTTAGATCGCTGGCGTTTAGAAGTAAAAGAAGAAGACAAAGAAAAATTTAAAGACGGAGAGCTAGTTGAACCTAAAAAGCAAATCGTTTACTACATCGATCCTGCAACTCCAAAAAAATGGAGAAAATACATCAAGCAAGGTATTGAAGATTGGCAAGTAGCTTTTGAAGCTGCCGGATTTAAAAATGCAATTATTGCAAAAGACGCTCCAACGAAAGAAGAAGATCCAGATTGGAGCCCGGAAGATGTTCGTTATTCAACGGTTCGCTATCTAGCTTCTCCAATACCCAACGCAAACGGACCTCACGTTAGTGATCCTCGATCGGGAGAGATTTTAGAATCAGACATCAACTGGTACCATAACGTAATGACCTTATTGAGAAACTGGTATTTCGTGCAAACTGCAGCGATCAACGAAGATGCTCGTGGTGTAGAATTTAAAGATGAAATTATGGGACGTTTAATTCGTTTTGTTTCTTCTCACGAAGTGGGTCACACCTTAGGTTTACCACACAATATGGGAAGTAGCGTTGCTTACGCGGTAGACGATTTACGTGATCCTGAATTCACCAGCAAATACGGAACTGCGCCATCGATCATGGATTATGCACGTTTCAATTATATCGCTCAACCCGGTGATGGTGATGTGGCGTTAATGCCGAATATTGGTCCGTACGATAAATATGCGATCAAATGGGGTTACAAACCTATTCTGAATAAAACGGCAAAAGAAGAAAAGCCCATCTTAGATGAATGGATTTTAGAACATGCCGGCGATCCGCTTTACCGTTTCGGCAAGCAACAAAGTGGTGTGATCGATCCTACTTCTCAAACGGAAGATTTAGGTGACGATTCTATGAAAGCAAGTGCATACGGTATCGAAAACTTAAAAAGAATTGTTCCCAATTTAATTGAATGGACCGCAGAAGACGGGAAAGATTACCAAGATCTAGACGATTTATACCAACAAGTTTTAGCACAATACAACCGTTATATGGGTCACGTTACAGCGAATATTGGTGGTGTGGTTGAAACCTATAAAACTTACGATCAAGAAGGTGCGGTTTACAAACATTTAAGTACCGATAAGCAAGAACGCGCGATGAAGTTTTTACAAAAACAACTTTTCGAAACTCCGGAATGGCTGCTTGACCAAGAAATTTTTGGCAGAATAGAATTTGATGGAAGCATCGAGCGTTTAAGCGATTACCAAACTCGTACCCTTAAAAATCTTTTAGATTATGGTAGAATGGCTCGTCTGATCGAAAACGAAGAACTTAACGGAAGCAAAGCTTACGGACTTTACGATATGATGACCGATTTAAGAAAAGGTATTTTTAGTGAACTTAACAGAAACAATAAGATCTCTTTATACCGAAGAAATTTACAACGTGCTTATGTAGATCGTTTAGATTATTTAATGAACAATGAGCAAAAAGAAATTCCTGCGCGTTACAGAAGTTGGGTAACTCGTAGTAATATCGATGTGAATAGAAGTGATATTAAAGCTGTAGTAAGAGCAGAATTGAAGACTTTATTGAGCAACTTAAAATCTTCTCAGTATAGATTTTCAGATCAAATGAGTAAAATTCACGTACAAGATTTAATCGAACGTGTAGATTTAATTCTGAATCCTAATAAATAAGATTGAATTTTCAATTGCAAAAAAGCCGACTTACAAGTCGGCTTTTTTTATATGTTGTTGGTAATAAAACGCAGGAATTAATAATAAGATTAACAAGGGCTGAATTAAAAACCGTCGTACATAAAACAGTAAAAAATGTAAATCGGGTTGCATCGTCGTAAGTAAATACAAAAATACCGGAGCCAAAATCAACAGTAAAATTCCATAAATTAAAGCAGAAAATTTCAAGACTTGCTTCGAAAACAACAAGACCAAGATCAATATCGAAACTAAACTGTTCAGTATATATCGAGCAATAGTCGCCCCAAAAAGCTTCCACAATTCAAAATCGGGAGCTGCGTAGTTGTGATAATTTCCACGGAAAAAATTCAGCAATGGGTCATAAAATAGTTCGGTTTCAAAAGTTCGTATCGCCGCTAACAGCACAAACCCTAAAAACGCCAAGCCATATTTCAACAACTTATTCATCTGCTTTTTTCTTATAACCGGCAGCCATTTTCACCCAAATAAGCCACAATACAAAAACACTTCCGTAAATTACAGCCGGGAAAGCAGTATCGTGTAAAAACTCCTGACTTTCAGGATACTCATAAATACCAATAGCCAACAGCGCAATTCGCACTACATTCATCACATAAATAAGCACACTTCCTGCAATTAAATACAAGAAAGTAGGTTTAAATTTGGTGTGAAAAGCGATAATAAAACTCACAAACAAAATAAGTACGCTAATCGAATTACAGCCTTCGATGATTCTTGCCAAGTAATTTCCGTTCACGTACAACTTCATCGAAGGATCGTTAGGATGCTTCGAAATATGAGAATCGTAACCAAAAGCTTCGATCACACTCGAGGTTTGACTCGACACTAAATGCGTAATGTAATCGGGATAAAATTCTTCAGAACTTCCGTAGAATAAATACAATTTATAAAAACCGGCCAGCACCAAATAGCAACCTATAAAAAGGACTAAAAATTTGATCACTGCTTTATTTTTCTTAAATATTTCTTTCAAACTAACAGGTTTAACTGCAACAAAGTTATACAAATAAGTATACCTATTTCTTAAATATTAAATACTTTTGCCTAAAATTAATGCAATGAATTTAGAAGAATTAAAACCAAAAGTCACCAACATATTGGCGCAAGAGCAGCTTTCTGTAGAACACCGCTTAGAAGAGATTTGCAATGTGCTTCGTGACAACATTTCTTACTACAACTGGGTAGGATTTTATTTTAAGAACGGAGATAAAAACGAATTAAAACTCAGCTCCTTCGCCGGCGAACCAACCGATCACACGATTATTCCTTTTGGAAAAGGTATTTGCGGACAAGTAGCCGAATCGAACAGCAATTTCGTGGTTCCCGATGTAAAAGCACAAGACAATTACATTGCTTGCAGCATCACGGTAAAAGCAGAAATTGTCGTTCCGTTATTTGTAAATGGTAAAAACATTGGGCAAATCGATATCGACTCAAACACCATCGATCCCTTTACCGATAAAGATGAACGATTTTTAGAATTTGTAAATGCTGAAGTAGCTAAAGTTTTAGAAAAATAAGTTGGGCGTTCCCTGCCGGGACGGGCTCTCGGCAGTCGCTTTTCTCAATTCCTGCGTAGGCAGGAATCTCCAAAGAGCTCCAGCAAAGCCTCCATCCCTAACGCGTCATTTAGGAATTGGGCAGTAGGGTTTAGGTTTTAGGGAATCAAAAAAGTCAGTTCGATTTCTATGACAATTGCAAACGATTTTTATAATTTGTTTGATTTTTAATTAATGCCATAGCGATGTGTATTAACTTGTTCCTGACCGCATTTAAAACACTCATCTTATTTTTGCCTTCTTCGACTTTTCTTAGGTAATAAATTCGTAAATCATTTTGCATTCTTACCGCCCTCATAGCAGCCATCTGAAGTACGGACTTTAATGTCATATCTGCCATTTTAGATACTCTGGGTTTGGTTCTCAGGCTGGTGCCGCTCTGTTGTTCAAATGGTACCACTCCAGCAAAACAAGCCAGTTTTCTCGGGTCACATAATCGCTTAAAACCTTCTGTTTTTACTG
>NZ_AUHX01000018.1 GCF_000423405.1 Mesonia mobilis DSM 19841
ATTAGGCTAAACCGTTTTTTTTTTTTTACTTTCGGAGAAACAACTTTAAAATATATGATGTTCTAGCTACTAAAAAGAGAAGCCCCAAAAAATTTGGAGCCCTCTATAACCACATGGCATAAAACCGTAGGTTTAACTTGCACTACAAATGTACAATTTTTATGCCGAAGAAACGACACGAATAGGCTGCACAACCTAAATTTATAAATGTGCATAATTTTGTACAACCGACCTTAAAAGATAAGGTCATAAACTTTAAAATGATGAAAAAATTATTAATCTTAACCGTGTTACTAACTGGATTTTCATTTACTAGTTTAGATGCGAATGCAAAAGTGAAAGAAAAAAGCTGTTTCCAAGGAGCAAGAGAACTTGTGATTATATTAGATGGAGAAATTAATATTGATAATGTAGGATTAGTAAATGATCTTACAGCAGCCTGCGAAAATGGTGATATAACTTTCAATTAAATTGATGAAGTTTTTTTTTAGTAGAAAAATTTTTGCTTTGAAGGTAGTTGTTTTGTTGCTATTTACGAATAATAGTAATTCACAAACTACCTACAAAGTAATTTATAAAGTTGAGCCAATTTTACAAGAAAAAATTGATGATAAATCTGAGAGCACAAAGCAAATCGTTAAAAAAATTGTTGAGTATGCTAGAAATACTAATTATGTATTAATTGCGAATCAAAAAAACTCTATCTTTAAAAAAGAGGAACAATTACAAATAGGTAATAAAGATCGTTTAGAGCATATTTATATAAAGGGTTCAAAATTATTCACTTCTTTTAACGAAAAAATTTACACAGACTTTGAAAATTATTCTATCATTTTTATTAGAAACCTTTTAGATCGTAATTTTACCGTTAAAAGAAGTTTTCATGAATTTAATTGGAAAATTAATGATAGTGTTAAAACAATTTTGGGTTTAAAGGCAAGAAATGCCAAAGGTGCATATTATGATCCCATATCTGATAAAAAAATAGAAGTAGATGTTTGGTTTACCCCATCAATACCTTTAAGTGCTGGACCAGATATTTTTATGGGTTTACCAGGACTAATAGTTGAGATACATTTAAAAAAAGCAATTATTTCAGTTAGTACTATAGAAGAAAATATAGAAACGGATATAAAAAGTTTAAAAAGTAATAATGTATTAACCCAAGAAGAATTTGAGAATATGATTTTAAAATTAAATAGTAAAATTCTTAAAGATTTTAATTAAAAATAT
The DNA here is from genome assembly GCF_000423405.1 of Mesonia mobilis DSM 19841. Classification (GTDB taxonomy): domain Bacteria; phylum Bacteroidota; class Bacteroidia; order Flavobacteriales; family Flavobacteriaceae; genus Mesonia; species Mesonia mobilis. Next base: position 1,234 of record NZ_AUHX01000018.1, read on the forward strand.
ACAAAATTTCAAAATATTAGTCTTAGCCCTGTTACTCTTAACAAGGTTTTCATCTTTATCTGCCCAAGAACTAAAGTTAGAAGGCAAGGTGCTCGATAGTACACAAAACCCAGTCCCGTACACCAATCTTATCGCAACGCCATTAACCGAGAGCCAAGAAATTACTTTTGCGATTACCGATGTTCAAGGACGTTATAAATTAAATTTAGCAGAAGCCGTAAGCTACCAATTAGAAATTACCCATATGGGTTTTTCTAAAGTAACCGATACGGTAAAATTCACGGCAAACAGCCAAAAAGATTATTATTTACAAAAAAGCACCGAGAGTCTAGAAGAAGTGATTATTAAACAAGAAATGGCGGTCATTGTAAAAGAAGATACCATTACTTATCGCACAGATCAGTTTAAAACCGGTGAAGAACGTAAGTTGCGAGAAGTCTTAAAAAAGCTGCCCGGCGTAGAAGTAGATCGAGAAGGGAATGTGACCGTCAACGGTAAAAAGGTGACTAAACTCATGGTCGAAGGCAAAACCTTTTTTACCGGAGACACCAAATTGGGCGTTAATAATATTCCCGCAGATGCCGTAGATGAGGTCGAAGCACTCGACAATTACAACGAAGTCGGGTTTTTAAAAGGCCTTAGCGATAGCGACCAAATGGCGCTCAACATTAAATTAAAAGAAGGCAAAAAGAAATTTTTATTCGGCGATCTCGAAGCCGGTGGCGGTATTAAAGATCGTTACCTCATTCATCCCACTTTATTTTATTACAGCCCTAAAACGGCGGTAAATGTAATCGCAGATTTTAATAACATTGGTAAAAAGAGCTTTACCATGCAAGATTATATTAATTTTGAAGGTGGTTATGCCGCTATGCTAGAGGGTTCTACCAGTTTTGGAGATGTTTATAGTAGCGATTTTGCCCAGTTTTTAAATCAGGAAGATTTTGTATATCAAAAAAATGATTTTGGCGCTGGGAGTATTTCACAACAAATTAATCCCAAACTTCGCTTAGAAGCATTTTCTATTGTTAATAAAGGGAAAACTCAAACCAGAACCACCAATAGTCTTACGTATTTAGCAGAAGATAATCTCGATGAGTTTAGAGAAACCATACAAGAAAATACGATGTTGTTCAGCTTAAATAAACTCAAGTTACGCTACCAACCCGACGATGAAAACGATTTGGCATACGAGGCATTTATAAAAACCTCTAATGGTGATGCTTACCAAAATCTAAATTCATTTACAACGATAGATACCACGCTTACGCAAATTCAGCAACAACCAAAAAATGTTTCGGTAAATCAAGAAATACGCTATAACAAACAGTTTTCTTACGAGCATACGTCAACCCTAATCGCTAATTATAAGTACAGCGATCAAGAAACCGATAACGATTGGTTGTTTAATCAACCAATATTTACCAATTTAATTCCGTTTCAGCAAGACGGTAATTTTTTCAATTTATTACAACAAACCGCCACCCAAAAACACCAAGCAACCTTAGACTTAAAACATTACTGGGTGCTTAATAACTTCAACCATATTTATCCGCGAGTGGGTTTCACTTTTTTAGACGAATCGTTTTCTACCTTAGATCAACAAATCTTAGCAAACGGAAACTTCAACAGTTTTCAGCAAAACGGTTTCAATAACGATTTAAATTTTCGCCTAACAGATAATTATATTGGTTTTCAATACAAAGCCAAAGTCGGTGATGTCATTTTTAAACCAGGCATCATGTATCATTCTTATTTTTGGAAAGTGAATCAGTTTTCAGATCAAATTGCCAATCAACAAAAAAGTGTCTGGCTACCAGAATTAAATATTGAATACGAAATTTCTTCCGCAGAAAAACTAGAACTCGATTACCAATTAAAAACCAGTTTTACCAATGCCTCGCAATACGCAAACAGATTGCGATTGGTAAGTTTTAATCAATTATATCGCGGTAACGAAAATTTAGAAAATCAGCTTTTTCATTCGGCATCTTTACGTTACCGACAGTTTAATATGTTTAAAGGTATATTTTTAAACGCTAATCTAAATTACACTAAACGAGAAAGATCGATAAGAAATACAACGCAAATTGAAGGGATCGACCAAGTAAGCACTTCAATTTATACAAGCTTACCAGAAAATACTTATGCGTTAACCGGTTCTTTAACCAAAAAAATATCCAAATACAGTTTTACTCTTCGGGGGAATATCAACTTATCCGACTATTCTAGAATTATTAACAACAATGTAAACGATTACCAATCAGAAAATTACCGTTACACGCTTAAAGCTCAAACTCGTTTTAAAGAATGGCCTAATTTAACGTTGGGTTGGGAGCAGCGTTTTAGCAATTTCGAGTCGGCTAGTTTCAAAAATAACTTCACTCAAATTAATCCCTATGCCTATTTAGAATGGGATTTTCTAAACGATTTTATTTTTAAAGCCGATTACACCTATAATTATTACGAGAACAAAAATACCAATCAGATCAATCGTTTTGAGGTGGGTAATGTATCTTTATATTACAACAAAGAAGACAGTCCGTGGGGTTTCGAGATCGATGTAGATAATGTGTTCGATATTCAGTATAAAAACGAAAATTCATTCAACCAATTTATTGTGACCGACCGTAATATTTACTTGCAACCCAGAACCATTCTGTTTAAACTTTCTTATAAATTATAAAAATTAGGGCAAAGCCTGCGGCCCGGGCTATCCATTGCCATCTTTTTTTGCCATATATCGAAGCAAAAAAAGGATGTACATTTCTATCCCTTTTGCGAGAATTTCAGGGAAACTTCAGCTTAAAAAATGAGCAGTTCATACTTATTTATTAATTTTGCCGATTCAAACACCTAAATAACATTCAGTTTTGGCAAAGATAGGAGATATAGATGTAGGAGAATTTCCGTTGTTGTTAGCCCCAATGGAAGATGTGAGCGATCCACCATTCAGAGCGTTGTGTAAAGAACAAGGCGCCGATGTGGTGTATACTGAATTTATTTCTTCAGAAGGACTCATTCGTGACGCTGCGAAAAGCGTCATGAAACTTGATATTTACGAGAAAGAACGCCCGGTGGGTATTCAGATTTTCGGAGCCAATTTAGAATCGATGTTAGAGTCGGTCGAAATTGTCGAGAAATCGGGTCCTGATATTATTGATATTAATTTCGGTTGCCCGGTAAAAAAAGTAGTTTCTAAAGGCGCCGGCGCCGGAATTTTAAAAGACATCGATTTGATGGTTTCGCTAACAGAAGCGATGGTGAAACATACCAAACTTCCAGTAACTGTAAAGACGCGTTTAGGTTGGGATCACGATTCTATTAAAATCGTTGAGGTTGCCGAGCGTTTACAAGATGTGGGTTGCCAAGCCATTTCTATTCACGGAAGAACCCGCGCCCAAATGTATAAAGGTGAAGCCGATTGGAAACCGATCGCAGAGGTAAAAAACAATCCGCGAATGTATATTCCTGTTTTTGGAAATGGCGATGTAGATTCTCCAGAAAAAGCAGTGAAAATGCGAGATGAGTTTGGTTTAGACGGAGCGATGATCGGTCGTGCCAGCATTGGTTATCCGTGGTTTTTTAGAGAAGTAAAACATTATTTTGAAACCGGAGAACATTTAGACCCGCCAACAATGGCCGAGCGTTTAGATGCTGCAAGAAGACATTTGCAAATGGCGATCGATTGGAAAGGTGATCGCTTAGGCGTTTTTGAAACCAGACGTCATTACACCAATTACTTTAAGGGAATTCCGCATTTTAAAGAACACCGAATGAAAATGGTGACCAGCGATGAGCCTGAAGATGTGTTTAAAGCTTTCGATGAAGCCGAAAAAGAATTTGGAGACTTTCAGTTTACACGATAATATTCTTCTAAATCTTTAAATAGTTAGTCATCCTGAACTTTATTCGGGCTCTAATTATTCTATTTCTAATCAGTAAAAAATTAGCAGTTTAAGAGTTGATTTCGATGACTCGTTTTATTCGTGTAGAACCAATATACGAAGCAATAATCCCTAAAGACATAATGGTTAAGAAAACGATCATTAAGTTTTTAGCTTCAAATAAAACGGGATAAGGCAAACTTGGCGTGATCATCACTAAGCTAAATTGCTGCTGAAGTAAAATAATAACACAAGCTATAGCCAAACCTAAAACGCCTCCAAAAAAAGTAAGTAACGTTCCTTGCAAAAAGAAAACCCTTCTAATTTGATGAATATTTGCCCCTAAATTGTAAAGTGTTTTTATGTTGTGTTGCTTATCAAGAATAGCCATAACGATCGCTCCGCCAACATTAAATAGCGCGATAATCAAGATTAATGTAAAAATTAGATAAACCGCTAAATTTTCAGTATTCAGCATTTTATAAAGTTTATCGTTAAGTTGTACACGATCTTTAATTAAAACGTTTTGTTGAAATATTTGCTGAATAGCTGCTCTTACTTCATCTACATTGGCTGTATCGGTTAAGCTAATTTCGATAGCAGAAATTTCATTTTCATTTAGTTCTAGTAAGTTTTGAGCTAAAGAAAATGGAGCGTAAACGTATTTATTATCGAGGTCTTCGTTAATGCTATAAATACCGATTACCATCGAAGAGATCGCATTAAAAGCATTGTTCGGGTTAGAAACTTGTCCTTTTCCCGGTTTGGGTACAAAAATTCGTAAAACATCTCCGTAACCGGCAACCCCAATCGAGAGTTTTCTAGAAATACCATTACCTACTACCACTTGTTTTTCGTCTTGATGAAGCCAAGTTCCTGCCAATAAAGTGCTATCGACAGCGTTTACTTTTAGAAAATTTTCATCGACTCCTTTTATATAAGACGAAGGAACATTTTTGTCTTTAAAGTTGAGTAAAACGCGTTCTTCAATAACTTTGGAAGTAATTTTAATTCCTTCAATTTGAAGAAGTTGTTGCTGTTGCTCTTCAGAATAAATAAAATATTTTCCTGTTTTTGGCAATACTTTTAGATCGGGATCAAACTTATTAGAAAAAGAAAGACTAAATTCTTTAAGTCCCGAAAATCCGGAAAGTACGATAAATAAAGCCATAGCGCCGGCAAAAACACCAATACTTGCAATAATTGTAATAATGTTGATGGCGTTATTCTTACTTTTTGTAAATAAATAGCGCTTGGCGATATAGTAGGAAAAATTCAACTTAAGATTTTTTTCGCTTATCTAATAAATCAGGATTTTCAATAGGGTTTTCTTCCCCTTTTACAGCTTTCTCGATGCTTTCGATATATTCTAAAGAATCGTCGAGGTAAAAATTAAGCTCAGGCATTTTACGCAATTGGTTTTTAGTACGTTGTGCAAGCTCATGCTTCAACTTAGATTTAATGGATTTTAACTCGTTAAGCAAACCTTCAGCATCTTTTGCCGGAAAAATACTTACATAAGCCTTAGCGATCGATAAATCTGTCGTTACTTTTACTTTAGAAACCGAAACGATGATCCCGGTTACATTATTTCTTTTTAATTCCTGCTGAATCACATCGGCAAGATCACGTTGTAAAACGCCTCCAATTTTTTTCTGTCTATTTGTCTCTTCCATAGTACAAAAATAGTTTATTTAAAAGGATTTGTTATTTTGCTAGTCTAAAATTTATTCAAAATGAAGAAAATAGAACATATTGGTATTGCCGTAAAAAATTTAGCTGAAGCCAATCAATTATACTCAACACTGCTAAATACAAAGCCTTACAAAGAAGAAGCTGTAGAAAGTGAAGGAGTAACTACCTCTTTTTTTGAAGTAGGAGAAAGTAAAATTGAATTATTGGCAGCCACGCGCGAAGACAGCGCCATTGCAAAATACATAGAAAAACGCGGAGAAGGAATCCACCATATTGCTTTTTACGTAGATAATATTGAAGATGAGATTGAAAGGCTTCAACAAGAAGGTTTTAAGCTTTTAAACGATCAGCCAAAAAGAGGAGCAGATCAAAAAAAGATAGCTTTCCTTCATCCAAAGTCGGCTCAAGGGGTTTTGGTAGAGCTGTGTGAAGATATAAACAAATAACCAAAATAAATTTGTTTGGTATAGTTGTATTACATATTTTTGTCCACTGTTCAGGACCCATAGCTCAGCTGGTTAGAGCACCTGACTCATAATCAGGGGGTCGATGGTTCGAGCCCATCTGGGTCCACTTTTTTTTGAACAATAGAGGTCATTCAATTAAAAAGTCTATTAATTATAAAATTTTTAGAATTTTATTAATGATTTTTTAAGATTAATAAGTGTGGTATATATATAATAATCTTTAATTTAGCGCCTCTTATGATGAAAATAAAATATATACTTTTAGTTTTAGGATTAAGTCTACTTACAGTAGACTCGTATGCTTTCCAAAGTAGAGATCCAGATGATCCTAGTGGTGATCCATCACCTCCACCTCCAGGTTTTCCTGTAGATGGTTTTGTGTCTGTATTTTTAGCAGCTGGTGCAGTTGTTGGAGTAAGGTCTTTAAAAAGCAAAAAGAAGTAATTCTTTATTGCTTATAAAGTCTTTTTGCATATTTCCCAATAACGTCAAATTCTAAATTGACGATATCTCCAGATACAATTTTGTTAAACGTTGTGTGTTCTAGAGTGTAAGGTATAATTGCTACACTAAATCTATCTTCCTTGCTATTTACTACAGTAAGGCTAACCCCATTTACCGTGATCGATCCTTTTTCGATCGTTACATTGCCTAGACTTTCATCGTACTTAAATGTGAAAATATGACTTCCGTTTTGTGAGGTTTTCTCAATACAAGTTCCTATTTGATCTACATGACCTTGTACCAAATGTCCGTCAAGGCGTTCTCCTAAGATCATCCCTCTTTCAAGGTTAACAGAATCTCCAACTGTTAGATTCCCCAAATTTGTTTTGTCTAAAGTTTCTTTAATGGCAGTTACTTTAAATAAATCATTATTAATTTCAACAACGGTTAAACAAACTCCGTTATGAGCAACGCTTTGATCTATTTTTAGTTCTGAAGTAAAATTTGCTTTGATCGTGAGGTGCAGATTATCATTTTCTTTTTCTAAATGATGTACGGTAGCGACCTCTTCTATAATTCCGGTGAACATATTTGAAGATTATTTAGTTACCTTTGTTCAACGCAAAAGTAGTCATTATTTATATGAAAAAAGCACAAAAAGTAAGAATAGGAATAAGCATAGGAGATTTAAACGGAATAGGAAGTGAGATTATTCTAAAAACTTTTCAGGACCCTAGAATGTTAGAATTCTGTACGCCGGTAATCTTTGCGAACACTAAATTACTTTCCTTTTATAAAAAACATTTTAAGCTAAATGTAAATTTTCAGGGCATAGAAAATGCCTCGAAAGTGATTGATGGAAAAATTAATGTGGTTAATGTTTGGAAAGAGAACACAAAAATCAATTTTGGTAAAGAAGATAAATTTCTAGGCAAGTTTACAGTGAAATCTCTTGAAGGTGCTACCGAAGCGCTTATTAAAAAAGAAATAGACACCTTAGTTACTGCGCCAATAAATAAAAATGTAATTCAGTCTGAAGAATTTAATTTTCCTGGGCATACCGATTATTTAGCAAAAGCGATGAAAGGTGACAGTCTCATGCTAATGATCTGTAAAAATTTAAGAATAGGTTTGCTTACCGATCACGTAGCGGTTAAAGATGTTGCTGAAAAAATTACTCCGGAATTAATTCAGAAAAAAGTAACCATTATTCACGATACATTAAAGAAAGATTTTAGAATTCAGAAACCTAAAATTGCCGTTTTAGGTATTAATCCGCATAGTGGCGATAACGGAGTTATTGGCAAGGAAGATGAAGAAATTTTAAAACCCACTATTTTAAAAATTAACGAAAAAGGAACCTTAGTTTACGGGCCATATTCGGCAGACAGCTTCTTCGGAACTAAAAATTATCAGAATTTTGATGCTGTAATTGCTGCTTATCACGATCAAGGTTTAATACCATTTAAAACGCTTTCGTTTGGTAGAGGTGTAAATTACACGGCGGGACTTTCAAGAATTAGAACCTCTCCAGATCACGGAACCGCTTACGAAATTGCCGGGAAAGGTGAGGCAGATTTTACCTCTTTTAAAGAAGCAGTCTTTGCTTCCATAGAAATTTTTAAATGTAGAAAAGAGTATTTAAAGCTCACTAAAAATCAGCTTCAGAAGCAATCAAAAAAATTATAAACATTTTTTTGTTGATAAAGATAGCTAATTAATTATATTTTATATATTTGCACGCCCGAAAAGGATGATGAGATGAAGAAGTTAAAAGAGTTTACAATCCAATTTGTAGGATTAAAAACAGGGAGGCATCATTACGATTATCAAATTGATGATCAGTTCTTTGAACATTTTGAGTACGACGATTTTAATCACGTCGATGTTAAAGTAGATCTAGAGTTAGAGAAAAAGCCTAATATGCTAGATTTACGCTTTTCTATTGAAGGAAAAGTAAATATTAACTGCGATGTGACTAACGAACCTTTTGATCAGCCGGTTGAAAATACGTTAGAATTGGTAGTAAAGTTTGGTGAAGAGTATAACGATGAAAATGAAGACCTGTTAATCTTACCACACGGTGAATACGAATTAGAAATTCAACAATACATTTATGAGGCAATTGTTTTAGCAATACCTTATAAAAGGGTTCATCCCGGTGTTGAAGACGGAACCTTAGAATCTGAAGTACTCGACAAACTAGAAGAACTTCAACCTAAACAAAAAGAAACAAAGAAAGAAGAAGAGGAAATAGATCCTCGTTGGAATAAATTAAAAAATTTACTGAACGATAATAAATAATATTTTGAGTTATGGCACATCCTAAGAGAAAAATATCTAAAACAAGAAGAGATAAAAGAAGAACTCATTATAAAGCTACAGCGCCTCAAATCGCTAAAGATCCTACTACTGGAGAAGCTCACTTATACCACAGAGCTCACTGGCACGAAGGAAAACTTTACTACAGAGGTCAAGTTTTAATTGACAATACAGAAGAAGTAGAAGCCTAAATAATTGCTTCTTAAAAAGATAACATTCCCACACCGGTAATCCGGTAGTGGGTTTTGTTTTTTGTGAAAAATAAGTTTATAAATTACCAAATTCATAAAAATTTGAAGCACTTTTTTGAATTCAAAAAAGCCAATTCCTTCAAAAATTTATGATATATCGAACGTAATTTGTAGGTTTACAATTATTTTTGTGATATAAACCCTATTATATGAACAAAGTTAGCGCGGCAATAACCGCTGTAGGATCTTATGTTCCAGACCATGTACTAACCAATAAAATGTTAGAAAGCATGGTAGATACCAATGATGAATGGATTACTACCCGTACAGGTATAAAAGAAAGAAGAATTCTAAAAGATCCTGATAAAGGAACTTCATTTTTAGGAATTCAAGCAGCTAAAAATTTAATAGAGAAAAATAATATTAATCCAGAAGAGATTGATCTAGTTATTTTTTCTACCGCAACGCCAGATATGCCGGTAGCTTCAACAGCAGCATTTACCGCTTCTTCAATAGGAGCAACCAATGCATTTTCGTTCGATCTACAGGCTGCTTGCTCTAGTTTTTTATATGGTATGTCTACCGCGGCAAGCTATATTGAATCTGGTCGCTATAAAAAAATACTATTAATTGGAGCCGATAAGATGTCTTCAATTATCGATTACACAGACAGGGCAACCTGCATTATCTTTGGTGATGGTGCAGGTGCCGTGCTTTTTGAGCCTAATGAAGAAGGCTTAGGCTTGCAAGATGAGTACTTAAGAAGTGACGGTATCGGAAGAAATTTCTTGAAGATCGATGCCGGTGGTTCGTTACTTCCTGCAAACGAAGAAACGGTAGCCAACAGACAACACTTCGTGCATCAAGACGGGAAAAGCGTATTTAAATTTGCGGTATCTAATATGGCAGATGTAAGCGCTAAGATTATGGAAAGAAATAATCTTACCGATGAAGATGTAAATTGGTTGGTAGCTCACCAAGCCAATAAAAGAATTATCGATGCTACAGCAAACAGAATGGGTGTGCCAGAAGAAAAGGTATTAATGAACATTCAGCGATACGGAAATACTACTTCTGCAACTTTACCTTTATTGTTAAGCGATTTTGAAAGCAAACTTAAGAAAGGAGATAATTTAGTTTTTGCCGCATTCGGTGGAGGATTCACTTGGGGTTCTATCTACCTAAAATGGGCATATAACTCTTAACTATTAAAATGAAAAAAACCTTATAATTATGGAATTAAAGGAAATACAAAATTTAATAAAATTTGTTGCAAAATCTGGAGCAAGTGAAGTTAAGTTAGAAATGGATGATGTAAAGATCACCATTAAAACTTCTTCAGAAGAGAAAGAAACTACAATTGTGCAGCAAATCCCAATGGGAGGTATGCAGCAAGCACCACAAATGCAACAACCAATGCAGCAAGCTCCTCAAGCACCAGCTGCTCCGGCAACTCCAAAAGCGGCTCCTGCCAAAGAAGAAGACGATGCCAAATACATTACTGTAAAATCTCCAATTATCGGTACTTTTTATCGTAAACCATCTCCAGACAAACCTGTTTTTGCAGAAGTAGGAGACAGCATAAAAGAAGGTGATGTTGTTTGTGTGATCGAAGCAATGAAACTTTTCAACGAAATTGAAAGTGAAGTAAGTGGTAAAATTGTAAAAGTATTGGTAGACGATGCTTCACCGGTAGAGTTTGACCAGCCACTATTCTTAATAGACCCATCTTAAGAAGTTTTAAATGCAAATTTTGAATGTAGCCCCGCTTCATTTAAAATCATTTAAAATTCAGAATTCAACATTTAAAATTTCAAGCGATGTTTAAAAAAATATTAATTGCTAATAGGGGAGAGATTGCTTTACGAGTAATTAGAACCTGTAAAGAAATGGGCATCAAAACTGTTGCCGTATATTCTAAAGCAGATGTAGACAGCTTACACGTTCGTTTTGCAGATGAAGCTGTTTGTATTGGTCCTGCTCCTAGTAGCGAATCTTACCTAAAAATACCAAATATAATTTCTGCAGCAGAAATTACGAATGCAGATGCCATTCATCCCGGTTATGGTTTCTTATCTGAAAATGCAAAATTCTCTAAAATCTGTGAAGAGCACGATATTAAATTTATTGGAGCTTCTGCAGAAATGATCGAGAAAATGGGAGATAAGGCAACTGCAAAAGCAACTATGAAAGCTGCGGGAGTACCTTGTGTACCAGGATCTGAAGGAATTTTAGAAGACTATAACGACTGTTTAAAAGTTGCTAAAGGTATGGGCTTCCCGGTAATGCTTAAAGCAACTGCCGGCGGTGGTGGTAAAGGAATGCGTGCCGTTTGGAAAGAAGAAGATCTTGAAGACGCATGGAATTCTGCTCGTCAAGAAGCAGGAGCTGCTTTTGGTAATGATGGGATGTATATGGAAAAGCTTATCGAAGAGCCTCGCCACATCGAAATACAGATTGTAGGAGATAGCAGAGGTAAAGCTTGCCATTTATCTGAAAGAGACTGTTCGGTACAAAGACGTCACCAAAAGTTAACTGAAGAAACGCCTTCACCGTTTATGACCGACGATCTTCGTGAAAAAATGGGAAAAGCTGCTGTAAAAGCTGCTGAATTTATTAAATATGAAGGTGCAGGAACGGTGGAGTTTTTAGTAGATAAACACCGTAATTTCTACTTTATGGAGATGAATACTCGTATACAAGTAGAACATCCAATTACAGAACAAGTAATTGATTACGACCTTATTAGAGAACAAATTTTAGTAGCGGCAGGAGTGCCAATTTCTGGGAAAGATTATTACCCAAAATTACACTCGATCGAATGTCGTATTAATGCTGAAGATCCTTACAATGGTTTTAGACCATCACCGGGTGTAATTACTAATTTACACGCACCGGGAGGTCACGGAGTTCGTATCGATACACACGTTTACAGTGGTTACGCAATTCCGCCGAACTACGATTCTATGATCGCTAAATTAATTACCACTGCTCAAACTAGAGAAGAGGCAATCAATAAAATGAAGCGTGCTTTAGATGAGTTCGTGATCGAAGGTATTAAAACCACCATCCCTTTCCACAGACAATTAATGGAAGAACAAGCCTATATTTCAGGTAATTATACCACGAAGTTTATGGAAGACTTTGTGATGGATGAAAAATATAAAGACGAAGATTAAAACTTCGCATTACCCATAAAAAAACCTTCGATTATCGAGGGTTTTTTTATTTATAAAAAGGTATTTGCATACATCTCCCAATCGGTAGGAGATTTAATTTTCAACTTTTTGATTAGCGATTTTCGATGCGTTGCGATAGTTAATTCAGAAATAATTAATGCGGAAGCAATTTCTTTATTAGTCATCCCGGAGCTTATCGATTTAAAAACTTCAAACTCTCGTAAAGTAAGTTTTTCGAAATGCTTTAAGTGCTTTGCTTTAAACTTAAATTGAGCATTAAGTTTTTTTAAATGCTTAATCGTATGAGGTAATTGTTTATGATCTACTGTTAAGCAAATTTTTGTCTTTCCGTTTGCTCGCTCAATGGTGTAATCTATTTCATCTAACTCTAAACTCTTAGATTTCTTAGTTTTTAAAAACGCTAAGGCCTTTTCTTTGCTTAAAAAGTATTTGGGTTGTAAAATAGAACTTACATCGTTAAACGACTCGATAATCGATAAATGTGCATATTGTTCTTTTGGTACCGTAAAGGCAAGGTTTCTTAAGCCGGCTTTATATTGAGGTTCGAGAATACACTTCTCGATCCATTCATAAATTTCATCGGGTATTTCTAAATCAAAATTTTCTTGAAGCCATAATAAACTCTCTGGTCTTTCAGTTTTAAAAACTTCTAAGAAATTGAGTAATTCTTGCTGAAATGTTTGCGTGTTCAGAGGTATTTTAGTCCATTCCTGAATTAAAATATCTTCCTCTCGTATAATCGAAATATAGTCTGATGTATAAATTTCTCCCATAAAACAGATTAATTTAAGGAATATTATTCATTTCTGTAGCTAATTACTCCGTATTTATTTTAATTTCATTCAGCAGACTTATGCGTATATTTCAACCATAGAATTAGATGAATGAAAAAACTCTTCAAATTTATAGCAAAAATTATTTTATGGTTTTTTGCCATTTCAATTATTTCGGTCGTCATTTTTAGATGGGTTCCCGTTCCGACGACTCCGTTAATGCTTATTCGTTATTTCGAGGCTCCTTCCGCAGAAAGAACAATGTGGCAACACGATTGGGAACCGATAGAAAATATCTCTGTAAATCTACAAAAAGCAGTGATTTGTAGTGAAGATCAAAACTTTGTAAAACATAATGGTTTTGATATAAAAGCAATAGAAAAAGCCATTCAAAATAATAAAAAAGGAAAACGCATTCGCGGTGCTAGTACGATTAGCCAGCAAACTGCAAAAAATGTTTTTTTATGGCCGGGCAGAAATTGGCTAAGAAAAGGCCTTGAAGTGTATTTTACCTTTTTAATTGAAACCATTTGGAGCAAAGAACGCATTCTTGAAGTTTATTTAAATAGTATTGAAATGGGCAACGGAGTTTACGGTGCCGAAGCTGCCGCCAACTATTGGTTTAAAAAATCGGCATCACAATTAAGCGCTAACGAAGCGGCGGCAATCGCTGCTATTTTGCCCAACCCAATGCAATATCGAGCAAATCCTGCTTCAGCTTATATTCAATCTAGAAAAGCCTGGATCACTAGACAAATGAATTACTACGGACCTTTAGAATTAAATCCGACTGCAGAAAAGAAGAAATGATGAGAGAAAAATTGTTAGCAAAATGTGCCGATTATGTTGAAGAACGTGTGAGTAGGTTACAAAGCTCAATAAAAGATCTGGAGCACGATTTAGGTAACGAAACCAAAAGTAGCGCAGGCGATAAATATGAAACGTCGCGTGAAATGATAAATACCGAAATTAATAAATTACAAAACCAATTACAGAGTTTTAAAAAATTGAAAGAAGTTCTAGCAGTGATCGAAAACCGAAAAGCTTCAACAACAGTTCAATTAGGAAGTATTGTAAAAACCAACGCAGCCAACTATTTTATCTCCATTCCTGTTGGTGAAATTAAGGTTGAAGAAGAGAAATTTTACGCCATTGGTTTAAATTCTCCCATTGGCAAATTACTGTTGGGTAAACAAGAAGGGGAACAGTTCATTTTTCAGCAAAAAGAATTTTCTATCAAAAAGATTCTTTAGTCTTTTACTTTTCGTTGCTGAAGTAATGTTTCATCAACGTGAAGCTGAATAGTAGCAGAAGCTTCCAAGAATTCAGTTGAATTAAAATAAATTTTTTGACCATTGTTGGCTTCAGCTTCTACAAAATAATTGGTTCCGTTAAAGTAAGATTTGATCACTTTTGCGGTTAAATTTCCGTTTTCAGAAAGCTTTATTTCCGTGGGATAAATTAAAACTTTTCCTTCAGCAGAAGCTTCAAAAAGCTCAAGCTCTAATTCGTTCACTTCCTTAAAAAGTGAAGCCACATATTTATTCGGCGGAAAGTTAAACAGTTGTTCAGAAGTATCGTTAGCCATTAGTTTTCCTTCTTTCATCACCAAGGCTTGATCGGCAAAACCTAACATATCGGTGCTATCGTGCGTTGCGAAAATACAGGTGATTTCCTGTTTTTTTAAATAATTAAAAAGGTTGCGGCGCAACTTATTTTTCCTAAAATTATCGATGAAATTAAAAGGTTCGTCCAACAAAAGCAACTCCGGTTCTTTAGCCAAAACCTGCGCTAGAGCAACTCGCTGTTTTTGTCCGCCACTTAAATTTTTCACTTTACTTTCCGCAAAAGGAAGCATATCGATCACTTCTAAAAGCTCTTCGGTACGTTGCGCACTAAAATCTGCCTGTTGTCGGCTCAAATGCTTTTGTATATTCTCTGCAACGCTCGTGTAAGGCATCAAATGGTCTTCTTGCGCGAGATATTTCATTTTATCGTGTCCGGGTACCAAATTAAAGGCCGGACCTAAAACTTGCTCGTCATTCCAATAAATACTGCCTTCATCTAGATCGAGCAAGCCAAAAATAGCTTTCAATAAGGTGCTTTTTCCGCAGCCGCTTTCACCAATAATGCACGTATGTGCGCCTTTTTCAACAGAAAAATGAATGTTTTGTAACGTGTTTTTGTTATGGTAAGCAAAAGTAACCTGCGAGACTTTCAGCATAAATGGGCAATTTTATTCAAAGATAAGCTTTAGAATTTTGAAATGTCTTCATGAATTTTGAAAGTATGTATCTTTACTTAAAAAAATAAAATGAAGTTTTTTTTATTCTTACTATCTATGCTAACAACCGTTTTTGCTCAGTCTCAAGAAGAAATCACTGAAGCAGAATTGACTCAGCATATCGAATTTTTAACTGCGGAAGAATTAAAAGGGCGATACCCGGGAACGCCTGAAAATGATAGCATTGTCAATTACCTAGTCGACGATTTTTCTAAAAATGAAATCTCTGTATTGGTGCAAGAATTTGAAGCCCAAATGAGAAAAGACAGTTCTATAGTGAAAACTTATAACGTGTTGGGTTTGGTAGAAGGAAAAGATTCGATTTTAAAAGATGAAGTGATTGTTTTGGGAGCTCATTACGATCATTTAGGGATAAAAGGAGATAGCATTTATCACGGTGCCGACGACAATGCAAGTGGAATAGCTGCTTTATTAGAAATTGCAGAAAAAGTAAAAGCTCATCAACATGAACTGAAACGCAGTATTATTTTTATTGCTTTTGGTGCAGAAGAACAAGGTTTACTCGGAAGTCAATTTTTTGTAGAAAACCCCATTGTACCCATCGATCAAATTAAATTAATGATGAATATAGATATGTTGGGACATTTAAATGAAGAAAAACACCTCTATATGGGCGGCGCAGGAACATTTCCCGGTGGAGTAGAATTAATGAAAAGTTTAGCGAATTCAGATGAATTAAACCCCATCCTTCACGCCGGTGGCGTGGGCGGTTCAGACCATGTTTCATTTTACAGAAAAAGCATTTCTGTACTAGGTTTTCATACCGGTGGTCACGATCACTATCACCAACCTAGCGACACCATCGAGCATTTAAATATCCCCGGTGAAGTAAATGCTGCCAATTACATTTACCAAGCGCTTATGGAGATCGCTACTTCAAAAAGAGAATTAAGGTTTATTGAGCAGGATTAAGTCATTTCGATGATTGCTTTTTGCGATAGCGAAAAAGCAATTGTATAGAGAAGTTGTTGAGAAAAGTTCTCGATACAATTTACCTCCGTTTTACTTCAGTAAATTACTCGAACTGACTTTTTTTGGTCACTTTGATTGGGCGTTTGTAGCGATAGCAGAAAACAGCTGTATCGAGAAGTTATTACGAATAGTTCTCGATACAATTTACCTCCGTTTCACTTCGGTAAATCACTCCTTTAGACTTGTATTTGTAAATTCATAGTAAGTTTAATAAAAAAGAGAGCTGAACTTGAGTACACTATTTTCGCTCAGAACATAAAGTTCAAAGTTCGATTCAGACTCAAGTTCAGACTTTCATCAAAATCTCTAATAGAAATTCGGGATTTAAAGCCCATTATCAAGGAGTCGAGTTATTGATGAAAAGCATCTCTTCAACAAAGTAAAACAAAGTTATGAAAAATGTTTATGTTGGCATTGATATTAGTAAAGCTACATTGGATTTTTGTGTAGTAGAACCTAAGAGGATAAGTTTCCATAAAATCAAAAATAATG
>NZ_AUHX01000019.1 GCF_000423405.1 Mesonia mobilis DSM 19841
TGAATACTGAATTTAAGTATTTGGTATTTAATAGGTTGTATGTGTTTCAACCAATGAGAAGCTTTTCCTGTTTTAAGGAGAGGCTTTTTTTGTTTTTGGGATGATATGAGTTAAAAGTCAACTTCTGAGGTGTACATATAGGTGTACCATTATTTCAAAAGAGGTGTACATCGGTTTTTTTATTCATTATTTAAGGTGTACCACTATTAAAACCTCACTCTTCCTATTGTTCTGTAGTCTTCTTAAACTAAAGACTATGAATAATTACAAAATTTCTATTCTATTCTTTTTACAAAAAAGTAGAATTAACAAACAAGATAAATGTCCTATTCGTTGTAGAATAACTTACAATAAGAAAAGACAAGAATTTGCTACAGGGATTTTTGTTGAAATTAAAAATTGGAATATTAATAAAAAGAAAACAACAAATGAAAGCTTAAATGATAAATTAATAGTGATCGAAAGCGGTATCAATTCTGCTTTTTTAAAGTTGAAACTATCTGGAGAACATTTCGATGTAAGTGATGTTTTAAAAACTTTTAGAGGAGAGAAATCTAATAAGGATATGATGCTATTAGAATTTTTTAGTTTAATGTTGGAAAAAAAGAAAAAGCTTATTGGTATTGAATTGACTGAAAAAACTTGGGATAAATTTTTATATGTTCAAAATCATTTAAAAGATTTTATAACCTGTAAATTTCAAAAGAATGACCTCTATTTACAAAAGCTTAAATTTAATTTTATTGAAGATTTTGAATATTTTCTGAAAACTGAAAAAAAGCATAAACAAATAACTGCCAATAAAGCAATACAACGTTTTAAATATGTTATTAAACAAGCAGTAGGGCAAGGGTATTTAGAAAGAAACCCTTTTTATGATCATAAACCTAAAAAGACTAGAAAAGAAGTTGTTTTTCTTTCTAAACAAGAATTAGATCTACTCGAATCAAAACCAATTCAGCAATCTAAGCTTGATAGAACTAGAGATTGTTTTATTTTTTGTTGCTATACAGGATTAGCTTATAGAGAAATGTATAATCTTGAAAAGAAAAATTTGGTCACAGGATTTGATGGAAATATTTGGATACAGATGCAACGTGAAAAAACTAAAAAGAATATTTCTGTACCTGTACTTCCAAAAGCGATAAGAATAATTGAAAAATATAAATCAGTTAATTCTGAATATATTCTTCCGCGGTTAAGCAATCAAAGGTTTAATTCTTATCTAAAAGAAATAGCAGGTATCGTTGGTATCGATAAAAGATTAACGCATCATATGGCTCGGAAAACATTTGCTACTACAGTTTTATTATATAATAATGTACCTATGGAAATTGTAAGTGAATTACTAGGTCATTCAAGTATTAAAGTTACGCAAGCTCATTACGGTAAAATCTTAAAAAAGAAAGTTAGTGAAGAAATGAAAAAGCTGTATGATAGGTTTTAATTTAATGATGCTAGAATGTTATCCCAAAGAAAAGATGAGGGGATATTTTTTTTCTTAGAAAGTGGTAGTGCCCAAGTCTTATGTTGCAAATGTTTTTCTCTGGAGTAGTTAAATTTAAATGCAGCAGCTCTGACGTTAGTTTTATATCTATCAAAATCTGTAGGTTTATAACCAGGTATTTTATTACTATAAATATTATGATCTGGGGGGTAGCATTCTTTTGGTAAATCTATACCGGTTATTTCACTAAGTGCAGAAAGAAGATAGGGAAGTTTTTTATTTTGAATATTAGAATATTCATCTACAAGTAATTCTTGAATTTCAATGAGTAACTCTTTATCTTCTATTCCTGTATTAAAAATACTGTAATCAGTATCAGAGTAATAGTATATACCATTATCACATATAATAGGAGCGTTAAATCCTAAAATATCACTTCGCAAAATTCTAATGTCGTTGCGTATAGATCTTTCTGAAATGCTAGTGATTTTTCCTGTAGATTGAGTTATAGCATCTGCACATTTCTCTTGCAGATATTCAATATTACACACTCTAAAATTATTACTTAGACAAGTATCAATCGTTTTGTATCGTATTAGTGCATTTAAGTTTACAGGCATTTTATTTTAAGATTGCAGATAGGTTGCAATTTAAAAAATTAGGTTTGAAATATGATACTTTAGATTACGGATAACCGTAAGGTTAAATTGACTTGTTGAGTTAAATTTAAAAACTGAACAAATCCTGAATATCAACTTGGAGAACTCTTGAGATTTTGAAAACATTACTGATTGAGGTACTAATTACGCCTCTCTCAATTCTAGAAATTTGAGATATTTCAATGCCTATATCGTTAGCTAATTGTTCTTGAGTAAACCCATTAGCTCTGCGTACCTTTTTAAGGTTAGTACCAAAGGCAATAAGAAAATCATTTTCACTAGATAACTCCACTCTTCAAAAGTCGTAGTGGAATTTTATAATTATATAGGCAAATATGCCTATTTTTAAAAACAATATTAATTTAGAAAACTTATGATTATATATATAATGCAAATATTACCATTCTTGATAATTTTTATTCCTAATTGTCAATATGGAAATATGGCTATTTGTACATCAATTGCTGAAGATTATATTTATGAAAATGACTATCAGTTAATTAATGTGAACAGCAATCAAACTACTGCATCAATAACTGTACTTGATTCTTTTAAAAGTAAAGACTTATGGGAAGTTTTTGAAATGTGGAAGATAGGTTACTCTAATAATAATCTAGTTTACAATAAGTATCAAGCCGATTCAATTACAAGAAATAATAAATTAGAACTGATAGATCAAGTTTTAGAGGACAATGATTTAATAGAATTAAGTAAAAAAGCACTACCTAAATCTAATCTAAAATATGATAATCAATTTTTAGAAGCATCTAAAGATAACGAGATTTTTAGACCTCAAAAAGTTACAGATGACTATCTAACTATATATGATAATTATAGAGATATAGAAGAGCTAAAAAAAAATCAAACAAAAAGGAAAAGTAATTTTTGGACGAATGTTAGTATAGTGGGATTTGTAGCAATTAGTTTAATTCTTATTTTTTTTCTCGCAATTATATATATAAGAAAAAAAATGAAACAAAACGCTGAGAATAATCAGCTTATTAAAGCCTGTATTGTAATTTCCTTAAGTTTAATTATAGCAATACTCCTATTGGGAAAACTATCTTATTTCATAGGCTTTTTAGCTTACCCAATTGTATTGATAGGAGCTTTTGGAATTGGAAAACTACTTTACTTAATTATTGGTGATGAACAATAAAAGTAGTATTGAATTAATCATAAAATCATTTCTAAGTCTAGATGTTTCATATTTAAACGAGTTACCCTCTAATATCTATTACTCCACTAATACTAAAAAAGAATTAATAGAACAACTCAGTAAAGAATTTGCTTCTATAAAAAGCAAAGAAATAAATAAACTTTTGGTAAAACCATCAAAATGTAAGTATTGTTATCCAGACTTGGAAGCATATAGTTTTTATACAGATAATGATGAGTTTGTTAGTCGCTATCTAATATCAAAAACTAAGAAGCAATTTATTGTCAAACCCTGTAAGAATAAACTTATTTCAGATGATGAAAATGGAATGCCTTTTTAACTAACTAATCAATATGAATATATGAAAAAACTAACTATGATAATTACAATGTTTGTATTCTATTTTAACGGATTCTCTCAATGTAATACTAAAACAACACATCGACCTGATGGGGTTACAATGGAATATTTTAATCCTCAACCTGTAATTAGAGCAACTAATTATGAAGTAGGTGTATCAATTTATAAAAACAAAACATCAGGTGATTTGCTATTAAATTTATCGGTGCTATTTAAATCTATGACTCCTAAAAAGCTAAGTGGTAAGACTATAATACAAATAAATGGAGATGAGGGTATCAAATTACCATTAGTTTTAACAGATTTAATAAAGATGAATGGGAGAGATCTTGCTTTAGGTTTATTTCTTATTGATGAGAAAAGCTATGAAATTCTGAAATCTAAGGATTTAAAATCTATATTTTTTTATTTGAATGGAGAACTTATTGGTTCAACAGTTACAGAGGGTAGATCGCTACTAAAAAAGCAATTAGAATGTTTAAAAATTTAAAATTACCTATAATTCATAAATTCAGATGAATATCATATATAATTTTGCAATTGAGGAACTCAAAAATTTCAGTGAAAGTCTCAAAAAAAAATCTTTATTGCTAAACAAACCTTGGGCTTTAATAGATTCAGATGAAGAAATTCAAAAACTAATTTTTAAAAAAAATAAAGAGTTAATAATTTCTAAAAATGGAGATGTAATTATTGGAAGTTGGGAATATCTACCAGAGGCTAATTCATTATTAATAAAGAGACAAGGTAAAACTATATTAGTAAATGAAGGCTTTATCAATGAAGGTGTACTCATACTGAAAAAAGATGGTACATCTAACGATTATTTTATTTTGGCTAATCAAAATTTAATTCCGGATTTAGATGTTGTTGGCTTTATTCAAAAACTTAGATACGAAAAATTGTTAATAAAAAGAACAATATTGCGTGATGGTTCTAAACTAGAGGTGTTGACTCAAAATAATTATTCTATTGAAACAGGAAATAAGGTCTTTATTAATTATGAAAAACCTAAAAATGGTAACTATATTTCTGAGAGTGGAAACATAAAATATGAGATTGAAAACTCTATGTTGATGGGGATATATTATTTAAAGGAATATTATATTAAATCAGGAGAAAAAATTATAATTGAACAAAAACATAATTACTCAATCCAACGGGGAGACAAAGTGAAATTATTTGATGGCAAATTACTTGACGGTAAGTATTCTTTGATAGATAAAGGAAAAATAAAAGTAAAAGATGGAGTTATCATCGGGCGACCTATATTTTAAATTTTTTTTAAAATTTTTTCTCACTTTCTTTAAATGATTATGTAGCATAATTAAAACATCACCCCCCACTCCTTTTTGATTTTGGGCATAGTCCCGTTATGTTTAACCTTAAAAATTGAAAAACTATGGTTACAATCGTAGATTACAAAAGCTATCAAAAAGAAGATGGTGAAAAATTTTTCACTTTAGTCGTTCAAGGTGGAGTTGAAGCTGTTAAAAGTAAAGAAACAGGGAAAACTTATCTTACAGCTAGAAAAACGCAGGTATCAAGTACATTTGATGAATTAACTTGTCAACAATTAAAAGGTAGTCAATTGCCTGGCGAGGTAAGAAAAGTTCAGACAGATCCTTATGAGTATGCAATACCCGATACAGGAGAAATCATTGAATTATCTCATAAATATGAATATGTAGATACTACAGAAGAAATCTATCAAGATAATGTAGTAGATGAAGATGTAGTCGTATAATTTCAAGTTATAACTGATTAAGATAAGAGGGCTTCCATTTTGGAGGCTCTTTTTTTATGTCTAAAACTGAAAATTAGACAGACTAATATTATAAAGTATATGTAATACTAAAATTTAAAAATTAATCTAATGAAATTAAATAAAGCACAACGTAAGCAAGTAAAATTAAGACTTGGTTTAAGTGGACCCAGCGGGTATGGCAAAAGTTACAGCTCACTTTTATTAGCCTTTGGTATCACTAATGATTGGTCTAAAATAGCCATCATAGATACAGAGAATAATAGCGCCAATTTATATGCACATTTAGGAGATTTTAATGTTTTGCAACTTAATGATCCTTATAGTCCAGAAAGGTATATAGAGGCAATCAAAATTTGTGAAAATGCTAATATAGAAGTTATTATAATAGATAGCATCACTCACGAATGGCAAGGCAAAGGCGGATGTTTACAAATTCACGAACAATTAGGAGGGAGATTCCAAGACTGGAACAAAGTCTCTCCACGCCATCAAGCATTTATAGATTCTATTTTACAATCTACAGCGCATATTATCACAACAACACGTAGAAAGGTAGATTATTCACTAGATACCATATCTAATGGTAGAACAAGAGTTGTAAAACACGGAACTAAAGAAATTACCAGAGAAGGTTTTGAATATGAGCTTACAGCGAATTTTGAGCTTATCAACGATAAACATTTGGTTAGAGCTTCTAAAGATCGTACAGGTCTTTTTATGGATAAGCCAGAATTTATAATCAGTAAAGCCACAGGTAAAAAACTTATTCAATGGTGCAACGAAGGTGTTTCTTTTCAAAAAGCTAGCGAAGAGGTAGAAAGATGTGAAACTACAGAAGGACTAAAGCATTTATATAATAAATATTCGAGTTTACAGAAGCAGCTTTACCCGCTAATAGTAGAAAGAAAAAAAGAGCTAGAAAATATCTCCAATCAGATAATTTCTAAAGCTAATGTTGAACCTAAAACTAAAATCCAAAATGGAATTAATAAAAAATAACTATCAAGATCAGATCGTATCTGGTGATCAGATTGTAAACGATGAAATTTCAAAAGGGAATTTTATTGAAGCAAATACAATTCAAGTTAGTCTTGAACATCTAAAGAATGACTGTATTATTCCTGTCTTTTCTAAAGATAATGAAAGTACAATTAGTCATTATCAATTTATTAATCAAACTTTTAAAGTTGCTCAACAACTCTTTCCAGATAGAAAAGTTCTAAGCCCTAATATAAGAGTTAGTCACGTCATAAAAGGTAGAATACCTTCAGCAGTAGGTAAACCAGCAAAAGAGCTATTGGATCGAGAGAAAACTATTTATTATGAACGTTGCGCTTTTATGATTGAAATACCAGAAATTATTCAAGAGATAAATGGAAATAAAATAAGCTTAGTAGTTGGTGGGGTAAGAGCTTACAATCAAGAAAACCTCTATTCCAAAAAGAGCTTAGAGAAATTTAAAGTTTTCATTGGATTTAAAAATTGGGTATGCACTAATTTATGCATTAGTTCCGATGGCTTTTCTAATGAAATAAGAATAGCTTCAATAGACGATCTGGAAAATCAATTAGATCAACTATTTACAAACTATAATGCAGAGCGTCACTTAAACGTAATGGCTGAAATGAAACAAATTAAAATTTCAGAAGAAAAATTTGCTCATTTAATCGGTAAGTGCAGAATGTATCAACATTTATCTAAACAAGAAAAGCAAAGTCTTTTTCCTATAGAATTTAATGATGGGCAACTAAGTAATGTAGTTAAGAACTATTATTTTGATGCTAACTTTAAAAAGAGAAATGATGAAGAACTAAATCTTTGGCAACTTTACAATCTTTTTACTGGTGCCAACAAAAGCTCCTATATAGATAATCATTTAGAACGTAATGTAAATGCATACGAGTTTATCAATCACATAGGGTTTTCTATCAATAAGGGTAATGCAAATTGGTTCCTTACAAATTAATTTTATAGCTAAAAGCTTCAGAATCTTTATGAATAAAAAAGAGCTTATAGAATTATTAAAATTTAGTTCCCCTAGTCAACTATATATTATCACTTGGAATAATTTACTTAAGCTTTTAATTTGTCCCTTTAAAGTGCTTGTAAAGGTCGATATAGGTTTGCTGAGAGCTAATGAGGTTGTTTGGGTAGATGAGGTAAAAGTAACTTTAGATTTAAAAACTATTTTTATAATAGAAAACAAAGCTTACTACTATTATCACTTCGAAATTTTAGATCAAGATGTAGAATAGCTATACAATTAATTAGGAGTTATGCTGTATTAGCTTTTGAGACGGTTTCTCCATTATCAAAAAACCACTGAAAAGAAATTAAGCTTAATCATATAATTGCACTAATAGGAATAGATTTATAAATTACAGTTTTTATGTTTAACCTAATAGTGCAATTTTTAAATGAATACATCATACATAGAATTTTATCATTTCTTTTCTAAAGAAGCATTTTGTAAACTACAAAAGTATTTCTTTGCCTATGATGAAACATCTTTTACACAAAAATTAGAAGAACCCTTAGATAATCCTAAAATTGTTTATAAATCCGTAGATCCATTTTCTGGAGAAGAAAATTACGAGGAACTAAGGTTTGAAGAAGATTTTGTTTATAAAGAGATTACAAAATTAGCAGATAAGCAATTTCTGAAATTTAAGGCTGAAATTAATAATAAGGGAATTTATGAGACTAAAACATTAAGCGATTTTGCTAAAGCTTATATTTCAAAGAAAAGAGAATATTCAACAGAAATAGGACTTGCAGAATATTTACCGGTAAAGCTTATAGCAAGTTTGCAATTACAACTTGAAAAATTAGAAGAATATATTGAGCAATACATTGAGAATCCAGATCCAAACTTTAAACAAAAAATAAGTTTTAATTGGTCAAGTTCTGAAGTGCTATTATTTTTTCATCTACTAAGAAAGAATAAAATTATAGATTGGATAGAAGATAGGGATTTAGGAAGAATCTTAGAATATAGCTGCAATTATTTAACCGATAAAGAATACTCACCTATTAGGAATGCTAGAAAAATTTTAGGAGGTTTTAGAAGAGGAGAGCGAATACCTGATAAGCCTTTAGAGAAAATTAAGGATGATTTATCTAATGAAAATTTCTTCAGTTTGGAAGATTAAATTCTAGAGTCAAAAAAATGGCTTCGATTACAGGAGGAGTTTTGACGTATTTTTGAGGTAAAATTTGAGGGTTATAGTGTTTGCTTATAGGATAGGGTTGGAGTCAATGAATCGGCTTCAAGAAAAGAGTTAATGTTTTGTAATTTAGCTTGAAAATTAGAGGGATGGAGTCAATTAATATAAGGTGGCTATTAAAACTAATAAAAACTTAACTACTTGACTAAAAGGCAAAAAGTCAACTTTATTTTAAAAATGAAGATAGGCTGCACAAGTATATTGTAATATTGCGCAAAATGGTTAAAGCTTCTACCAGCGAAGAAGCAAAAATTTTAAAATTAAGAATATATGACTTAGCAAAAAGAGCAGTAATAAAGCAAATTCTAATTTATACGTCAAGGATGTATTTGTTAGAGCTTAAAGACCAAACGGGTCAAAGTACGCGTAATTCAAGTTCCGCGACTAATGAAAGAAAAAAGATGATGAAGAAATTGGACTTGAAAAAAAGAATAATTATAAATGAAAAAATTATTAAAAAGTAAAATTAAAAAAACGAAATTTTGGATAACTGAAAATGGAAAAACAAAAATTCAGCAATCAAAATTAATCGATTTTTTAGAGTTAAATGGCTTTGCTCAAATCGAGCTCAACGAAGAAAACTATATAAATGTAAGGCTAAATAATAATAAAGTTAGAAAAACATCTATAAAAGAGATGACAGATATAATTAGACAATATCTTTTAGAAATAGAAAAAAATGATTTGGTCTACGAGGTGTTTTCGAGAGGATGTGGAACTTACCTAAACAGTAGTAAGCTTATGTTATTAAAAACAATAAAGCTTTTGGATGATCGCGATGAAAGGGATTTAGCAAGATTTTTTTTCAAGAATGTTTTTTGCGAAATCACAAAGGATAATGTTGAGGTAAAACCATACGCAGATTTAGAGTTTCCAATATGGGAAAACAGAGTAATAAATTATGAGTTTGAAAAGCCCAAAAACGAAGACGGGCAATTCAAAACTTTTTGCAAGCATCTTGCCAAAGAGGATGATAATAGGTTAGCAGCTTTATGTAGCTTTATCGGTTATCTAACACACAGAAATAAAGATAGAGGTGAGAATAAAGCCATCATTCTGTATGATGAAAATATGGGGTTAAACGATGAAGCCCACGGTAGAACTGGAAAAACTTTAATTAGTGATGCGATAAAAGAATGTAAAGAAGTTTTGAAGTTTGATGGAAAAGAAATGAAAACTGGAAATTGGTTTAAAAACCAAAGAATAGAATTAACTACAGATCTTTTGGTTTATGACGATTTAAAAAAAGAAGCATCTCTAGATATGTTTTTTCCTGTCCTTACTGATGGAATAGAAGTTGAAAAAAAGTATAAAGATTCGTTTTATATACCGCGAGAAAAATCTCCAAAAATTTTAATGACTTCAAATTATATTGTTAAAGGTCCTGGCGGTTCATCTGATAAAGGAAGACGTTATGAATTTGAAGTGGCAAATTATTTTGATGCAGATCATACGCCTGAGGTTGAGTTCGGTAATAGATTTTTCGATAAATATTGGGCAAAAGAAGAACGTAATAAATTCTATTTATTTATGATGCAATCAATTCAGTTATATTTAGAGAAGGGGTTAATAAAAGCAGAGGAAATTAATCTTAGAAAATCACGGTTGGCATCAGCTACGCATCCTAAATTTTATGAGTTTGCCCATAGCTTCGTTGAAACGAATACTTGGCAGGATAAACGTTTCTTTGAAGAATTATTTAGAGATGAATACAAAACCGATGTAACTGCACATACTATGCGTAAATGGTTACAAAGCTATACGAATGATATTGGAGGAGAATTAAAAGTTAAGCCTAAAAATTCAAAGTATTTTTTCAAAATTAAAGTAGATGGAGATGCAGCAAGAAAGTAATTTTGAAGGAATAATCTACAAAGCAGAGAATAGGCAAACTGGTGAAGTATATATTGGAATTACTACAGATTCAATAGAATCAAGAAAAAAGGATCATATTGATAAAACCCGTCAAGGAGAAGAAACCAAGTTTTATGAAGCTATCGGCACTTATGGTGCCGAGGCTTTCTCTTGGGAACAAATAGATACTGCTACTACCATAAATGAGCTTGCCAGTAAAGAGCGTGAATATATCTTAAAATTTAATACCCAAGAAAAAGGCTATAATACAGATGCTGGTGGAGGTATTCAAAAGCAAGTTTACAAGTACGATTTGGAAACCAAAAAAATCATAGCAGAATATTCTTGCTTAGATGATGCCGCCAAAAGTATTGAAACAGACAAGAAAGCGATTTCTAAGGCGTGTTATAGCGTAAATCAAATTTATGGAGGCTTTTACTGAAGTTATGTTAAGGAAGATAGATTTACACCTAATAAGGATGCTAGAAAGCGCAAAGTAGTTCAGCTTACTTTAGAAGGTGGTTTAGTAAATGAATTTTCTTCCGTAGCTCAGGCAGCTAGAGATACAGGAGTTAATAAAAGTGGCATAGCCAAAACCTGTAGAGGTTTAAATAAATCATCTGGAGGGTATTTTTGGAAATACAGCTAGAAACAAAAGAGCAGTCAGCAATGGCTGCTTTTTTTCTGTAATTTTGTCAGATGATATTTATTTATCTAATTTTTACGTATTTAATCGAAATAAGTTAAATTTCCAAGATTTTGATATGATTTTTGATGTAATTCTATTAAATATTTAAATTTTTATTATGGAAAAATCAGATTACTTATTAAATGTGCTAGAAACACATAAAATGAAAAAAATTGAAAATCTTTTGTCTAAGTATAAAGATAAAAGGGAAGAAATCAAAAATGAGATTGAGTCAGAATATCAAAATAAGATATACTCTCCATTTAATTCAGGTTCATATGCAAAGCACACTGCTATAAACTGCAAGTTTGATTTAGATATAGTCGTACCTTTTAAAAAGGATTCTTTTAATACCTTAAAAGAAATGTTTGACAATTTATATGATTTCTTAATAGATAAATATGGAAATGATGCGATAGTTAGAAAGCAGAAGGTTTCTATTGGGATAACTTTTGACTCAGATGAAGATGGCGATGAAATTGATATCGATGTAGTTCCAGGTAGAGAATTAACTAAAGATGATTACCCTGATAGTAGAGGTCTTAATTTGTTTTTCAATGAAAGAATGGGACTCTTCTCAAGTAATTCCTATATCAAAACTAATATTAATTCTCAAATCAAGCATATTAACAAAAGAGAAAATGAAAGAAAGATTATTAGATTGTTGAAAATTTGGAAATATACTAACAACGAAAATCTTAAGTCTTTTTTAATCGAATTAATTACAATTAAAGCCTTTGATAATGTAAATGTTTCAGGTAATATTTGGGAACAATTGAAATCTGTAATGGAATATATTAAAGATAATATTAGAACTGAAAATTTCACATTAAATGATCCGGGAAATAGTAATAACAATGTTGCTGATACTTTAGATGAAAGTGATAAGGAATATTTTGCTGAAAGAATGATTAATATTCTAAATAGAGTTGAAGATGATTCTGAAAATCTAAAATTTTATTTTCCCTTAAATAAAGATTTTGAAGAGGATGAAGTTGAAAATAAATATAATGTAAAGCAATCTTCTTATAAAAATTCTGTTCCACCTACAAACCAAAGATTTGGAAGAGGGATTGAATAAGCAAGTATTAAAGGAACTTGAAAAAAAACTGGCCTTTGTAAAAAGTATAAAAAATTTAAGATATGAAGGTGATGTTCTGAATGGGGAAGTAATTTTCAATTTTCCTAAGCTTAAAAACGATTTAACCTTTAAGTTCGAAATACTTCCTCATTATCCATTTAAAACTTATCATACTGAGACAATTAGATTTTATAATAAAAGTTTGATTGCTTATGATCATGTAATGGAAGATGGACATATTTGTTTCCATAATAGACATTCAGTAAATTTAAAAGAAAAATTAGTTTTAGATTTTAATTCACTTAAAGAATGGATTGAAAATTTTTATATAAAAAAATCTTCAAATCAAAATTATGAACATTTAGTCGTCAATAAATCTATAGTTGAGGATAGTTATTATGCCTTTCATTTCACTCAAATAGAATATAGTTTTTCAAAAGATGAATATGGTTTAGTTGATTTAACTCAAGCAGGAATAGGTTATTATAATGAAATTAAGCTTCAAAATTTTTTAGTCCAAAATTTTAAAAATAACTCAGATGTTATTGCTGAATGTAATTGGAGCTTTAATATTAAGGATTTACCTAACTCTAATATTGGGTTATACTATTTTTTAGAAAACTCTCCCTCAACGTATAATAAATTTATTTTTGATAATTGGCTTGATTTCACAAATATTCTATCAGTTGAATTTTTGAATTTTCTTAATGAATTTGAAAATAGAAATTTAAAAAAATATAGAGATTCTAAAATACCTATATTTTTTGGATATAAAATTGATGAAAATGAATGTTTTTGGCAAGTAGCAATTTTGAAGATAGGTAGTTTTCCAACGGAAGGAGTTCCGGAGCGAAAAAATGATAAGAAAACAGGTATATGGAATAGTCAGCTCATCGATAGTAAGATTAATTGGTGTTTCACAAAAGATTGTTCTTATAAATATTTTTTTGGTAGAGGAAAGCTATCAAACTTAATAACAGAAAAGAAAATCTTAATCATTGGAGTTGGAGCAATTGGAAGTATAGTTGCTACTACATTAACGAGAGGTGGTGCTAAGAATATTGACTTTATTGATTATGATATTAAAGAACCTGAAAATATTTGTCGTTCTGAATACTCATTTCGTCAAGGAATTAATACTAAAACAGTTGAATTAGCAGACAATCTAACAAGTATTTCACCTTTTTTAAATATAAATAATCTTCAGAACAAGTATTTTGAGGACATAACAAAAAGATTTATAAATGATGAAGAGTATAAATTGGGGCTAACAAATAACTTAAACGCTTACGATATTATATTTGATTGTTCAACAGATGATGATTTAATGTATATTCTAGACAATTTAAAAATAAAAGGATCTTTAATAAACTTGTCGATATCAAATTTCGCCAAAGAATTAATTTGCGGTATCTATCCAAACACATACAGATTTGTCAGAAATCAATTCGATAATATATTAACCGTTGATGATGATCTATATGAGCCAATAGGGTATTGGAGCCCTACATTTAAAGCATCCTATAATGATGTAAATTTATTAGTTCAATATGCATTAAAACATATTAACCAAAAAATTGAAGAAAATAAATTAAGGAATTTTGTAATAGAGGAAGATCGATACAAAAATATATTGAGAATTAATGAGTACTGAAAAAATTATAAAACATTACAATAATTATAAATTAGTTATATCTATAGATGTATTAAATAAAATTTCAAATCTTGCAAGAAAGAAGTATCCTAAAGAGTTTGGAGGTTTTTTATTAGGTAATTACTCCAATGATTTTAATGAATTATTTTTAGAAAAAGCAATTGAACCAAAGGTTTATAAATCATCTTCAATGAGTTTTGAAAGAGATATTGATGGTTTAGATAAGTACTTTAAGGAAGTCTATAATAAACAGGGTATTTATTATGTAGGAGAATGGCATACACACCCAGATGGATCAATAAAATATAGTTCTACTGATTTGAAAACAATGAAAAATATTGTCGATTGTAAATCTGTGAAAATTTTAAATCCAATTTTATCTATAATATCATTGAGTGAAAAAGAAATTGATTTTGGGTTTTATATTTATAAAAAAGGAAAATTATATAAGTATGAGTAAAAAAGTAAACTTACAATCATTGTTTAGAGGTCTTCAAGATCAAATGACAGCTCAATTAAATACTAATAGGGAATATATATATCACCCTGGGTCAAAAGGAGATTCGTTAGAGAATGCTTGGATTGAATGGTTAAAAAAATATTTACCCAATAGATATAGTGTAGATAAGGCTATAATTATTGACCACAAGGGAAACACAAGTGATCAAATTGATGTTGTAATATATGATAATTGGTTTACGCCATTTATATTTTCACAAAACGGTTTCCACTATATACCTGCAGAAGGTGTGTATGCTGTATTTGAAGTAAAGCCACAAATTAAAGGAAATGTAGGTCAAGATAATTTTATTGAATATAGTGCTAAAAAGATCGAGAGTGTTAGAGTTTTGGAAAGGACTTCATCAAGAATGATAAATTCAGGAATAGAAACTAAACCTCGCCCATTAACTAAAATCGTTGGAGGCATTTTAGTAACGGATAATGGATATAGGAAAGATAAAACAATAATTGATCATATTAAATCTCAACAAGGTCTAAGAAGTATTGATTTTGGATGTATAGCAAATTATGGAAGCTTTTATGTGGATTATCAAGGAGAAGAGGATTTACTTGAAAAAGATTTTTATAAGCGCTATTTAGATTACTATTCAAATCGAAAATATAAAAAACTTGAATTCAGTAAAATGGAAAATTCAATGGTTACCTTTTTTATGCAGTTAACAAGATATTTACAGCAAGCTATAGGGACGGTAGCGGCAATTAACTTACAATCTTATTTAGATAGAATTGATGAAAAAATTGATGAAGAAATATAGATTTCAAATTATTTTAAATGGTATTAATACAACTACCATTAGAATTTATTAGAAAAGTTGTCAAGTTGTCGCCTCATTTGTATAACTTTAAATTATTAATAACCAAGATTACAGAATCAAAAGGAGTACTTTTCGGAGTACATAAGAAAGTAAGTTTAGGTAATCTTTTGAAATACTGAAAATTAAAGGAGTTAGTTCGAGTCTCGTCCAGACCGCAAAATTGTTAAAAGCTTCCATCACAAGTGGGGGCTTTTTTTACGAAGTTGTGTTGTGAATACTGAATTTAAGTATTTGGTATTTAATAGGTTGTATGTGTTTCAACCAATGAGAAGCTTTTCCTGTT
>NZ_AUHX01000020.1 GCF_000423405.1 Mesonia mobilis DSM 19841
TAATATTCTCATTTAAACTTAATGTGAGCTTTTTATCCATTACAAACTATTTTACGTACAAATATATTAATTAGTTACGTAATGTATTTATTTTTGATGAATTTTTTTTTGCTTGTGGCTAACGGTCTTGTTTATCTTTCAGTTGTGGGAATTAGAAAATGAAGATAGTAAAAAGAAATGACTTTGACGCGCCAGCGTCTGTGTCCGCAGGACACAAAGCCACGATTGAAGATAAACGTTGTTGCCTAATGTGCTTTTACGTTTTGCTTTTAACGACCACTTTATCGTTTATGAGCGTTTTAGTCAACCGATTTCAAATTAATATTTTGAAAACGAATTTTAGTTTTACTTTTTCTCCGCAAAGTTTTGAAAAATAGAGTAGTGCTGATAAATTTTTAACCGCAACAATTTATCGGTTTCGGTTTCTCGAGTTTGAATAAGTTTTTTAGCTGAGTTCAAATTTTCTTTAGGATTTTTAATTTTCTCTGCGCAAAGTTTAGCGATCCAGTTTTGCGTAATCAAAATCCGTTAAGTTTTTAAAATTCTAATTTTCGGATTGAAAATAGATTTTGAATAAATTAATAAAGCTGGAACTTAAACCGCTGATTCTCGTTTCGCATATTTGGCAACGGTCTTGTATAACAATCAGTTGCGGGTTGATTGAGAACTAAGATAGCTAAAATTCCCGACTTTTATGCTTGCGCGGTTGTGTCCGCAGGACACATAGCCGCAATTGTTGTTATACGTTGTTGTAAAACGTTTTTTTACTTACGATTAACTTTTTTATTCTTCGTTGCCCACTTTTTAATTTTATCATTTAAAGTTGGATATCCTAATCCGCCTAAGATCATTCCTATTGGCATTCCAATTATGGTTCTCCAGAATTCTTTTGGATTTCTTCGATAATCTGGCAAGTAAGCCCAATATAAGAATCCAGCAAATAGAATAACAAGAATAGATATAATTATAAATTCAGTCATTGTATTTAATTTTTCCGTTTGTAATTGCGTTTCCATTCTTTAAATCCAATTACATCGTCTCTAACTTCTTTTATCCAGGTTTTTCCTTTTGTCGAATTCAAGTGTTCAAATACTATTTTGTTGTAAGCAATTATTATGTCATTTTCTGGACCAGAACAACCAAATTCATAAAAATAAATTCCATATTTTTTTTCAAATTGTGGGTCAGTAGCAATTATCGTTGGTGCAATTCCGCCCATTAGCAACAAAAATGGATTTCCGTTTTTAATATCCAATTCCGCCATTTTTTCAGCTTCTTTTTCGTCCGTAATAAAAATCAACTTTTTAGCACCGGAACTATTCAGTTGATCATAGCTCAATTCTCCAATTCTTGAGAATTCAACAGTTTCCTTTCTATTTGTTTGAGCATTTAAAGTCAAAGTCCAAATTCCAATAAATAGCATTAATATGAATTTCATACGGTTCTTTTAAATGTTTTACAACGGTCTTGTATATCTTTCAGTTGTAGGAATTTAGGAACTAAAGATAGTAAAAAGAACTGACTTTGACGCGTAAGCGTTCGTGTCCGCAGGACACGACACCACAATTGAAGATATACGTTGTTACCTGCTGGCTTTTTTACATTTTATTCGTTCCGTTACTTTATACTTTTCTTTTTCTTTAGTAGAGTAGTATAATTTATCTACTTCACATTCACATTGCTTATTAGACATAGTATAATTAACAATTCTTGGTCCATCTGACCAATTTCCACGTCCCCAATTAGTCACTTTGAAACCTTTAGATTTTAGTAGGTTTACAATAAACAATTTTTCACTTTTATCGGAAGCAATAGAGTCCAAAACAGGGTAGAGATCAATAAACTCTACATCTTTTGTTGAACAGATATTCAAAATCAATGAGTCAATATAATTCCGTTTAACTTCTTTATAATTCCAATTATTGTCTTCAAAAATGCTATTAATGTTTTGATTTTTTGATTCATTTTCAACATTATTGTCATTTTTAGATTGATTATTGCAACTCCATATAAACAATATAAGTGATAGTATAGTTATTTGTTTCATTATCGATTTTTCAGCTTGCAGGTAACGGTCTTGTATATTTGTCAGTTGTGGGAATTTAGGAAATGAAGATAGTAAAAAGAAATGACTTTGACGCGTAAGCGGTTGTGTCCGCAGGACACAAAACCACAATTGGAAATATACGTTGTTGTCTAAAGTGCTTTTCCGTCCAGATTTTCGATTTCACTTTATCGTTTCTGAGCTTCTTTGTCAGCCGAGTTTTGATTTTCTTTTGAAAACGAATTTTAGTTTTATTTTTTTCCGCAAAGATTTTAAAAATAGAGTAGTGCTAAGAAAATTTTATCCGTAACAATTTGTTGTTTCCATTTTATCGAGTTTGAGTAAGTTTAAGTCGTTTGAGTTCTAATTTTTTTGTTGAATTTTTAATCTTCTCTGCGTAAAGCTTTGCCAAACAGTTTTTCGTCTGAGTGATTTTTTTATCCGTTTAGATTCGTCAAATTTCTTTAAGTTTTCGTTCAAGAAAGAGATTGTTTTGGAAATGAAACTTGAAGTTTACCACGCTGTAATTGTGCATTTTTGACAACGGTTTTGTATAACAGAAGTAGCGGGTTAAAATGCGCTAATCTGTCCGTTGTGCTTTGTTTTTGCTGTTTACTTTTGTTTGGCGGTGAAACAACTTAACCGCTATTTTTGTTATACGATGTTGGCTACAGTTTTTTGTTTGCAGCAAGTTAGTAATTTTTCTATATTTACAACAGTTAAATGTTACTTGTCTTTTAGTTTCTCAGAAAAAGAGAAAAACCAATTAGAAGATTATGAGTACGTTTAACGTAAAAAATGGCAAATGCTACGAGCT
Organism: Mesonia mobilis DSM 19841; assembly: GCF_000423405.1. Taxonomy (GTDB): domain Bacteria; phylum Bacteroidota; class Bacteroidia; order Flavobacteriales; family Flavobacteriaceae; genus Mesonia; species Mesonia mobilis. The sequence continues at coordinate 2,862 of NZ_AUHX01000020.1, forward strand.
ATTTTTTCGCAGATGGAAATGGGCTAAAGATAAGGTGAAGAAGATTTACCCTAAAAAAGCTAAAGCATTTCCAATGTGGAAAGAAGTAGATTGTCATTTCTGTGACTGTTGCAATCAGTCGTAGTTTTCCGTTTAGGGTTGAGTTAGCTCCTCAATCCTTTTTTCTAATTGGTTTATTAAATTATTTTTTGTAAATCGCCTTTTTAAATAGCAGTCTATGTTGATAACATTAAATACCAGTTATAATAAAATAAGAAAAGAACACTCCTTTAAATCAAAGGAATCATTTAAAGATTTTTTAGTTAACCTCAATAGTGAAACAAACGGGGAGTTTTGGTGGGTTTTTGAACACGATCTTCCTAATCTACAAGTCGGTAAAAAAGAATCTTCCATTTATAATAGTTTAAAAACAATCTTAGATTTATGGAGTCAAAATAAAATACCTGCCTCAAATCCAAATACCAATTTTTGGGAATTGTATTTAACAGGTTTTAAAACCGAAGAATCAGCTATAAAATTTAAACAGTCTTTTGATAATGATCTTTATTAAGGATTTTAATTATGAAAGATGACAGATCGTGGGATAAAGAAGGTAAATACATAGTTCTAATTGTTTTCATTACATTAATATTAACCCTTTTCGGAATGGTTAAAAGCTGTGTTGATAGTGACAACAATTCACCAGACCCAACAATGCGACCAATTGGTCACGGATATTAAAAATTATAAAATCAAAATATTATGAAACTATTCAATGTAGTAACAATCGATCAAGGTCTTGTGGTAATCAATCCTTATGAAATAAAATATTGTAAGGTAGACCAAGACTCAAGAGAAACTGAAATTTATATGAAAGACAATAAAGTCTTTAGAACTAAAGAATTATTAGCTGGTATATGCAAATCATCGGATGAAGGATTCACTCCCAAGCTGTAACTTTACAATATCTATTAAATCTTGAGCTTCATTATAAGTTTTACCTTTTAAAATCTTTGTAATAGAAAAAATTTCTTTTACAGTTTTTTCTCCATACTGTTGTTCTAAAAGTTCTTTTTTCTGTTTTGAATTTTCCATTTTAATTACTTTTTTAGTTTGTTAAAACGGTCTTGTTATACTCCTATTGGCTTTTTGTTTTAAATTGTTGCCAACGGTTTTGTTTATCTTTCAGTTGTGGGAATTTAGGAAATAAAGATAGTAAAAAGAAATGACTTCGACGCGCCAGCGTCTGTGTCCGCAGGACACAAAGCCACGATTGAAGATAAACGTTGTTGGTTAAAGTGCTTTTCCGTTCAGATTTTCGATTCCACTTTATCGTTTCTGAGCGTTTTAGTCAGCCGATTTCAAATTAATATTTTGAAAACGAATTTTAGTTTTATTTTTTCTCCGCAAAGCTTTGAAAAAATAGAGTAGGGCTAAGAAAATTTTATCCACAACAATTTATCGGTTCCAGTTTATAAAGTTTGAGTAAATTTTTCAGCTGAGTTCAAATTTCCTTTGGGATTTTTAATTTTCTCTGCGCAAAGTTTATCCATTCAGCTTTTGCTCCGAGTAGTTTTATCCGTTTAGATTGTCAATTTTTCTTTATGTTTTCGTTCAAGAAAAAGATTATTTTGGAAATGAAACTTGAATTTTACCACGCTGTAATTATGCATTTTTACCAACGGATTTGTATAATTACCCAGCTAAGGGAATTTAGAAAATAAAGATAGTAAAAAGAACTGACTTTGACGCGTGAGCGTCTGTGTCCACAGGACACAAAACCTTAGTTGGAATTATACGTTGTTGGCATTAGTTTTTATTTTGATTCTCCAGAAATAAATTCCGTTTACCAAGATCCAGGTTAGAATACAGTTTAAGATTAATTTATTCATATTCCAACTGTGGTTTAATTCATTAACAATCAATGTTTGTTCATAATAAGTAAAAGGAAAACCAATTTTTAAAATTTTGAATCCTATAGTTTGGTTTACTGGAGTTAGTATCGAAATAAGGACAGTTAAAAATGAAATTGAGAAAAAAACTATAATTGATAATATTAATCCCGTAGAAAATTTTTTAATCATTTGATTAAATTAATTGTCTTGATAACAGGAAAGAAAGTAATCAAAATTGTCAGTTTGGAAATTATATCCGATATTTTCAAAATGCTCTTTGAGTTTGCCTTTTACTTCATATTGATAGTATAGATTTATATCTCCTTTTTTTAAGTCTATCAATTTTTTTACAACTTCAACATCTAAATTCGGAATAACAATTTCATCGACTAATTGATTTGAATTTTTACAAAAAACATCAAACATTCTAATAATTTTCATTCGGTTTTAAATTAATGCCAACGGTCTTGTTTATCTTTCAGTTGTGGGGATTAGAAAATGAAGATAGTAAAAAGAAATGACTTTGACGCGTGAGCGTCTGTGTCCGCAGGACACAAAGCCACGATTGAAGATAAACGTTGTTAGCTAAAGTACTTTTCCGTAAAGATTGTCGATTCCACTTTATCGTTTCTGAGCGTTTTAATCAGCCGAACTTTAATATTTTTTTGAAAACGAATTTTAGTTTTACTTTTTCTCCGCAAAGATTTTAAAAATAGAGTAGTGCTGAGAATTTTTTATCCGCAACGATTTATCCATTCCAATTTATCGAACCGAGTAAGTTTAAGTCCATTGAGTTCTAATTTTTTTCTTTAATTTTAATTTCTCCGCGCAAAGATTTTCAGTCAATTTAATCCGTTTTTACTTTGCGAATTGAGTGAGTTTTCCATTAAACGTTTATTTTCAGGTCTGATGTAAAACTCGAACAAAAACAGAATTCGCAATTAAACTCGCTGATTGTTGTTTCGTATTTTAGCTAACGGTCTTGTATATTTGTCAGTTGTGGGAATTTAGGAATTAAAGATAATAAAAAGAATGGACTTTGATGCGTGAGCATCTGTGTCCGCAGGACACAAAGCCACAATTGGAAATATACGTTGTTGTGGTGTCGTTTTTATTTTCCATCTCAGTTATCTATTTCACTTTGATATTTTTTTCTATCGGTCGAGTGAATTCCAAAAATTGTAATTCCGCTGTCAAATATTTTAACATCAAAGCTACGTTTTAGTTTATATTGGTCATCCAAATTGTTTGATAAATAAAGAAAGCCTAAAAATAAAATTCCAAATCCAATCCAGAATATTTTCGAAATTAATTTTGGAATATTAATTTTCCAAAATCGGTTTATAGTCCAAGTTATTATAAAAGAAAAGGCAAAATAAATCGGAAAATCAATAACCATTTCAGTCAAAAAATATTGTGTTGATAAAGATGTGTGAAATCCATCACATTTATAAATTAACGGAAAACCGTAAAAGAATTCATCAGTTCCATCAATTACAATTCCGAAACTCCACTTTGTAATAATTCCAAATAAAATTAAAGTCAAAGGCAAAGTCAATCGAAATATTAATTTTCTCATTTATTTAATTCAGAAGTTTGAAATGTAAATGCACCACAACGGTCTTGTATAACAATCAGTTGCGGATTGATTAGACACTAAGATAGCTAAAATTACCGACTTTTATGTTTGCGCGGTTTTGTCCGCTGAACACAAAGCCGCAATTGTTGTTATACGGTGTTGTAAGCAGTTTTTTTTACATTGCTGTAACTGAATTTGCCAATCTTTTTTCATTCCCAATTAAGGTTGTATAATAACGTTGTTCTATCCCATATAATAATTGTTTAAGATTTTCTTCTGTTCCAATAGTGAAGCATTTATCATCATCTGAAAACTCCAATTCATCGCAATATTCCTTAATATAGCCATATATTGAATTTTTTTGTGCTGGATTGAAATTATTAAAAGTATCCATTGCCATTGCTATTCTTTTTCTATTTGCTTTTTTCACTTTTGTAGCATCATAATTATCCACTAAGTTTATAAAATCATTTTGTAAAAAAGTCTCCGTATCAGCTTGCGTTGCCTCTCTGTAAAGTTCTCCAATACCTTTAAATATTGTTGTTATTGAGGGCAGCTTTTTGAAATACAATATGTCATTAGTTTTGTCGTATATTGCATCTGCTACTTCCTTAATTACGATAATAGGATTTTCAGAATGTAGTTCCGGTTCGTTATCTAACGGAAACCATTTTCGATTTATAGTTTGACTTTTCGATAATTTTTGAAAAAAGTAATATCTATCATTCTGATATGAACATAAATAGTTCAACCTTGAGTAATCCGCTCTAACGATTTGATTGTATTCCGCTGAATTGAAATCGTTTGTTAAGAAGTCAATTATATAATCCGTTTTAGAAAATTCCTCAATTGCAAACCATTCATCATCTTCTAATTTGTAATTAGTATCGTATTCGTGAGGATTGTCTAAATCATCAGGTAAATCAAATACATTTTCATCAGACATTAATTTAACAAATTGTCCGTTTCGTCCTGATTTTTTTGCAAGTAAATGGTTCATAATTATTTGGTTAAATCTATAAATGTGAAATCGTTTATCCTTCTTAACTGTTTAAATTCTGTTTTTTGCGGGGCTTTCAAAATCCTACGAGTTATAATGAAAATTTTTATTTCATTGGTAGTTGTTAAATAGTAAAAATGATACTTGAATATTAAAAAAAGTGGATTGAAGTATAATGTTTGAGATAAAAATGTGAATACAAACAGTATTGCAAATACAAAAATTAGTGTATCAATATAAGGTACACTTAATGCTACAAAAAAATAGCCTAAATAACTGGGCAAAAAAGCGTTATTCGCTTGTTCGATACTTTTTATCGTACCTAATGAAATATTGTCTTTACTTAATTTCTTAGCAATTAAAAGACTTAAAAAAGTCAATAAAATTGGAATTAAAAAATACAATATGTAAGAAACGTAATTTGGTAGTTTGGTTAGATAGCAATTCAGATTATTAACCAAGATTTCTTCCTTAACTAAGTAAACCACAATAATTAAAGATGTAGCATTGAAAGTCAATAAGAGTCTATAAATAAAATTCATTCTTAATATTTGTAGTTTGGTAAAATTGCTTACAACGGTTTCGGCTATGAGTAGTTGCGTGGTTTAGCACTTAACTTTGCAAGTACACACCAAACTGAAAATCCGCGAGGATTTTCAGAAGTAGGCGAGAACAAGCAATTACTTATAGCCATTGTGCTTGTTGCACAATTTACTAAAAAAGATTAATTTCATGGTATGCAAGGAAAAAAAGTATATCAAGAGCAGTTATTCAACAGTTTTCAGTTGAGTGAACGGGTACCGGCCACTAATTTCTACCGCCGATTGAAAGAAGCCTTAAACTTAGATTTTCTCTATGATCTTACTCGAGGTTTTTACGGCAGCAGCGGTCAAAAGAGTATAGATCCTGTAGTGTTCTTTAAACTCTGTCTG
>NZ_AUHX01000021.1 GCF_000423405.1 Mesonia mobilis DSM 19841
AACGATCGAGCCTTACGAGAATGGTTGTGTGATCAGTCAGGGTATATCACCGAGTAACGTAGATGGTTTCAATGACTGTTTAGACTTAACCTTCTTAGATGATCGAACAGGAATAGAAAGCTTAAAAGTTTATAACCGTTATGGTCGTTTGGTATTTGAACGAGATAACTATGTGAATAGTTTCTGTGGTCAAGATATCAACGGAGACGAGTTGCCTTCAGGAACCTATTACTATGTGTTAGTGCTTGAGGGAGAGGATCCTGTCTTTGGAAGAATAAAGAAAAGCTGGGTCTATATTAATAGAGAAGCTAATTAATTAATAAATTTTGTATCCATTTCGGGAGTGTAATTCCCGAAATGGATTATTTTTACCTAAAAAAACTAAGCCTTAAATAAAATAACGATAAGCAAATGAAAAAACTTTATGTACTACTATGTGCTTTTTTTATTATTTCTTCAATAAAATCATACGCACAGCAAGACCCCCAATATACTCAGTATATGTACAATATGAATGTGGTGAATCCGGCTTATGCAGGATCTAAAGAAAGTTTAAATATAGGACTACTCTATAGAGATCAGTGGTCTGGTTTTGAAGGAGCTCCAAGAACTTTTACGTTTTCTGCGCATTCTCCAGTAGGTGAGAAAACAGGTTTAGGTCTTTCGGCTATTTCTGATGAAAACGGACCTGTACAAGAAACTAACGTATATGCAGACTTCTCTTATACATTAGATTTTGGAAAAAGTAGAAAATTAGCTTTTGGTATTAAAGCAGGTGCTACTTTTCACGATGTAGGATTAACAGGTTTAGATTTGCAAAACCAAGATGATGTAGCTTTTGCTCAAAATATAAATGATACTTATCCTAATATTGGAGCAGGGTTCTTGTATTATACAGATAATTGGTATGTTGGAGTTTCTGTACCTAACCTTTTACAATCTACTCATTTAGATGCAGATCCAGATGGAAGAGAATTTGGTAACGAAGAGATGCATTATTTTGCAACTGCTGGTTACGTGTTCCAATTAACAGAGAATACAAAATTTAAGCCTTCAACATTAGTGAAATCTTCTTTTGAGTCACCTCTTTCTTTCGATGTAAACGCAAACTTCTTATTTTACGATCGTTTTGAAATTGGTGCGTCATATAGATATGAAGATGCGGTTAGTGGTTTAGCGAGTGTAAGAGCAACAGACTGGGTTCAGTTTGGTTTTGCTTACGATCACTCTATTTCAGATATCGATCAGCCTTCTTATGAGGCATTTGTGATCTTTGATATATTCTTTAATAAGAAAACTTATCTTTCACCTAGATATTTCTAAACCCATACAAAAACTAAGAAGACAAAATTATGAGAAAAACATACTATATATTAAGTTTAATACTTATGATGGGTGGATCTAGTTTATTTGCCCAAAGCGATGATACTAAAAAAGCAGATAAATATTACGATCGTTTAGAATATGTAAAAGCAATAGAAGAATATGAAGATTTAGTTTCTGATGGAGACGGGACTGCATATGTATATCATCGATTAGCAGATTCATATTATAATATTTACAACACAGACCGTGCGGAATATTACTATAAAATGTATATTCAAGAAGGCGATAATGTAGAAGGTACAGCTTATTACCGCTATGCGCAAATGCTAAAAGCCAATCAGAAATTTGAAGAGTCTAACGAGGCAATGAAAACATTCGCCAATAAAGCTCCTAGTGATGAAAGAGCAAAAGCATTTAAATCTAACCCTAATTATCTTCCTAAGCTACTTAATGGGGAGCCTAAATTTACAGTAGAAAAATCTGAATTTAATACAAATCTATCGGACTTTGGAGGTTACGAATTCGGAGATAAATTATATTTTGTTTCTGCAAGAAATAAATCTAGAAGAGATTACGGATGGAATGATCAACCTACATTAGATGTATATGTAGCTACAAAAAAAGGAGATTTATATCAAGATCCTAAAGAACTTGCAGGAGAAGTAAACTCAAAGTTTCATGAAGGTACTGTAAGTATTAGTCTAGACGGTAAAACAATGTATTTTACAAGAAATAATTATTTAGACGGCGACTATGAAAAAAGCTCTGAAGGTATTGGTAAATTAAAAGTTTATAAAGCAAGCCTAGTAAACGGTGAGTGGGACGATATTGAAGAATTACCATTTAATAGTGATGAGTATTCTACAGGTCATACTGCTTTAAGTCCAGATGGTAAAACACTTTACTTCTCTAGCGATATGCCGGGAGGTATGGGGATGTCAGATTTATATAAAGTTTCTGTAAATGATGACGGTACTTATGGTGAACCAAAAAATTTAGGCGCAGGTATCAATACTGAAGGTAGAGAAAGCTTTCCTTTTATAGATTCAGAAGGAACTCTTTATTTCTCAAGTGACGGTCAATTAGGAATTGGAGGTTTAGATGTTTTTTATGCAAAAGCAGAAGACGATAGTTTTGCTTCAGTAAAAAATATGGGACAGCCAATTAACAGTACCGGAGACGATTTTGCTTTTTCATTCAATGTAGAAAAAGAAACCGGTTTTGTAAGTTCTAATCGAGGCGGTATTGAAGAAACTGTTGCTAATGATGATATTTACCAAGTTGTACAAATTCAACCACTTGATGAAATTAAAGTGATGACCAGTGTAGTAGATGCAGAAACAGGAGAGCCTATTTCTGGTGCAACTGTAATTGTATATGATGCTGAAGAGAATGAAATATCTAAAGCAATGAGTACAGAAGAAGGTAAGGCAGACTTTACTTTACCAGGAAGTGTAGATTATTCAATACAAGTAAATGCAGATGATTATGAAAGCAATATGGCTTCAGTTTCTAAAGAAGAAGAAAATGAAGTTGATGTAGTTATCGAGCTTAATCCAATTGAAGATATAATCACGCCAGAAGAAGTAGTATTAAATCCAATAATGTTCGACTTCGATAAATCTAATATCCGTAAGCAAGCTGCTTTCGAATTAGATAAACTAGTAGAAGTGATGAAAAAATATCCAGAAATGAAGATTAAGGTTCGAAGCCACACAGATCGAAGAGGTCCAGAATCTTATAACCAGACTTTATCTGAGCAGAGAGCGCAAAGCACCGTTCAGTATGTTATATCGCAAGGTATAGATGAATCTAGAATTTCTGGTGAAGGTTTTGGAGAATCAGAACCAAAAGTAGATTGCGATTCTTGTACAGAAGATCAACACGAATTAAACCGACGTTCAGAATTTAAAATCGTAAAAGATTAATTAATAAATAATTGAAGAAAAGCTCTAATCTTTTGAGGATTAGAGCTTTTCTTTCATAGTTAACTAAATAATCTGTATTTTAGCATAATGCATTTTGTGAAATAATGCCTTTAATTCATAATTTAACCTAAATATCCCTCTATGAAAAAAAATACCTTTTTTCTGTTATTTATGTTTTTTGGTTATTTATCTTCCTTTGGGCAGATAGGTATAAACGAGAACTTTGATAACGGTGTTCCTGCAGATTGGACTAGCTCTTTTTTTACAAGTGCTACTCAGGCCTGTGCAGGAGAAAGTGCTAGAGATAATTTGTATTCCTTTAGTAATACAGGAAACTTAATCTCACCCAATATTGTTGGACAGTCGAATGCTACCGACCTAACAATAAGTTTTGATTATAAGATTGTAGACTGGTCTGCTGCTACTAACCCTACCGCAGCGGGTTGGGGTAGTTTTACAGTAGATTACTCTACCGATGGCGGTGCAACTTGGATTAATATTGATACGATTGATGATTCAAATCATATTACCTCCTCTGATTGTGCAACAATGACTTATACTGTTGCTGCAGCAGATTTACCAACTGGGTCAGACTTTCAATTACGTTTCGATATCGTTTGGGCAGCTGGAGATTATTATATGTATTATGATAATGTTAGTGCATTGCAAGTAGCACAAGATCCTCCAAATTGTGATGCCGTGTTATCTACACCTGCAGATGGAGAGATCGATGTTGCTATAGAAGATAGTGTACTATCTTGGTCTGGGGCTACCGGTTTACCTAATTCTTACAGTTTGACAGTAGGAACCACTTCTGGTGGTAATGATATTTTAGATAATGAAAACGTTGGTAATACAACTAGTTATGATCTGGGGATTGTTTTTGATTACAATACTACATACTATGTCACAATTATTCCAGAGAATGATCAAGGTGTTGCAACTGGCGATTGTACAGAATATAGTTTTACAACAGAAGAAGATCCCTCAATTACTGTAGATTGCTCAGTAGGTCCTGTTAATACAAACTTTTGTTATGATAGTGGCGAAACTACAGAGTATGTTTACACCAGTTCAGACGGAACTAACTTAAATTTAGTAATCAATTCAGGGCAGGTAGAAAATAATTTTGATGAATTTATAGTTTTAGATTCTGATGGTACAGAGCTTTATAATGGTTATGGCGCTTCAGGAGATATTTCAGGCTTAAATTTTCAATCTTCAGGAGATCAAATTACTATTCAAATTCAAGCAGATGGTTCTGTAAGTTGTCAGTCTAGCAGTAATATTTCTTCAATAGACCTTACGGTTTCTTGTGCAACTTGTATAAATCCTTCTGCAAGTTTTGAAGTTGTTGAGGATTGTATAAATGGACCTCAATTTTACGTTGACGTAGATGTTACAAGTTTAGGTGATGCAACAGATTTAGAAATTTTAGATAATCAAGGTAATTCAGAAACAGCTTCAGAAACAGGTATTTATACTTTTGGGCCATATATTAACGGAACTCTAGTAGATTTTACAGTTGAAAATAATCAAGATTCTAATTGTGTGATTAGCGAAACAAATCTAACTCAAGACGTTTGTATAAATAACTATGTAGATTGTTCAGTAGGTCCTGTAGACACAAACTTTTGTTATGATAGTGGTGAAACTACAGAATTTATTTATACCAGTACAGATGGTACTAATTTAAATTTAGTAATCAATTCAGGTCAGGTAGAAAATAATTTTGATGAATTTATAGTTTTAGATTCTGATGGTACAGAGCTTTATAATGGTTATGGTGCTTCAGGAGATATATCGGGCTTAAATTTTCAATCTTCAGGAGATCAAATTACCATTCAAGTTCAAGCAGATGGTTCTATAAGTTGTCAGTCTAGTAGTAATATATCACCAATAGATCTTACAGTTTCATGCGCAACTTGTATAAATCCATCAGCTTCTTATGAAGTTGTTAGTAATTGTGATAGTGGTAACGGTGAATTTTTTGTAGAAGTTAATATTTCAGATTTAGGTTCTGCTACGTCATTAACTGTGTCAGATAATCAAGCCAGTACGCCAGAATCTGTAATAGAAACAGGAGTTGTTACTTTTGGTCCCTTCTCTAATAATACAGGAGTTGTAATTACTGTAGAGAATGATGATGATGTAAACTGTATAATATCTAGTCAAAATCTTACTCAGGTTGCTTGCCCTCCAGATAATGATTTATGTGTTGATGCTTTTCCTGCTGTAGTAAATTCAGAGCAATTTTGTACAGAAACAACTTCGGTAACAATTACAGCGGCAAACGGTTCTAGTGTGCCTGTGAGTTGTGGTGGATCTGTAGCTCAAGATGTATGGTATGAGTTTACAGCTAATTCTTCAGCACATATGGTTACGCTAATTGATGCACCTGGTAGTGTTTCACACGCGGTTTATGAGGGAGAATGTAACAGCTTGACCGAATTATATTGTAGTGAAGAATTTGACAATTTCGGGAATAGTGATGGTATTGTTGCTACTAACTTGACTATCGGAAATACATATTACGTAAGAGTTTTCTCTTCTAGTGAAACATCAGGTACTTTTGATCTTTGTATTACTACGCCAGATTATGAGCAAGGTAACGTAACTTGTGAAGATGTAGCACCTTTCTGTGCACCTTTTGATAATGCAGGAAATCCTGAGCCATTAGTTTTTGCAAATGGTTATTATTATTTACAAGAATTTACTGCAGAAGATGGTCCCGATTACGGATGTTTAGGATCAGAGCCTAACCCGGCTTGGTTTTATTTACAAGTAGATCAAACAGGAGATTTAGAGTTTGAGATCGTACAAAATACTGCCTTCGACGGAAATGGTAACCCTATTGGAGATCAATTAGATGTTGACTTTATTGTTTACGGACCATTTTCTGAATTGGATGGCAATTGTGGAGATTTAACTTCGGCAAATATTGTAGATTGTAGCTATTCAGCATCAGCTGTTGAAGATATGATACTTCCTGGAGCTGATGCAGGGGATATATATTTAGTGCTAATTACTAACTTTAATCAATCTCCAGGATATATTAGTTTGGTTCAGACTAACTATGGTGAATCTGGTGGAGGTACTACAGATTGTACTATCTTGGACGAAACAGTTTATGGCTGTGAAGGAGAAGACTTAGTGTTAACCTCTCAATTTCTTACCCAAAGTGCTTATACTTGGTATGTTTATAATGAAGATACAGACCAATTCGAATTTCTTTCGCAAGGAGATGAAGATGCCGGTTATAATTTAACAGTTAATGAGGAAGGTATTTTTAGATTAATCTCTTTCGATAGTGCAGGTATTCCTGTAGAAGAAGAGTTTACAGTAGTGTTTAGCCCTAGTCCTGTAGTAGATCTAGGTCCAGATGATTCACTATGTGATGTTACAGACTTAACATTAGATGCTACGCCAGCTAATGCTTCAGAATTTGGCCCGGATGTAGAATACATCTGGTACTTAGATGGAGTTGAAATTGCTGGGGAAACAAATGCAACGATTATCATTACGGATGAGGGTACATATTCAGTAGAAGTAATTGGAACAGTATTAGATGATTCGGGTAACCCTGTAGATGATTCAACTTGTGCGGGAACAGATGAAGTGGAAATTTCTAATGCAGACTTTACTGTAAGTTTAGGGGATGATCAAGTTTTATGTGATGGTGATTCTTATGTTTTAGAAGCAGAAGTTACTGGTGAAGATACAACTAATGCAACTTACACTTGGTTTGATTCAAATAATAATGTAATTCCTGGTGCAACGAATTCAACTTTCGAGGTTACTACAGAAGGAACTTACTACGTAGAAGTTTCTATTGAGGGTTGTGAAAGTGTTGATGGAGTAGAGATTTTATTCCCAGATTCACCAGAAGTAGACTTAGGGGCAGATGCAATAGTGTGTAGTGGTGCAACTTATAGTTTAGATGCAACCCCATCAAATGCTTCAGATTTTGATAGTTTAACTTACTCTTGGTTAGACGCAGACGGAGTAGAGGTTTCAATCGATGCAATGCCATCGTTACCTGGTGGTACTTATATGGTCACAGTAATGGGAGAATTCACTAATAATGGAATGCCTTATACCTGTGAGGGAACCGATCAAATCATTATCGAAGATATAACTTATAACATCGATTTAGGAGGAGACCAAGAACTTTGCGGAATGGATCCTTACACGATTACAGCGACTATAACCGATGAAGATACAACTAACGCGACATATCAGTGGAGTGATAGTTCAGGTCCGATTCCAGGTGAAACTGGTTCTAGTTATACAGCAACGACCGATGGGACTTATACTGTAGAAGTGACAATAGACGGTTGTGCAGATACAGCCTCGGTAGATCTGTTGTTTGATTTATCGCCACAGATAGATCTAGGTTCAGATGTTACAACTTGTGATCTTACGCCTTATACAATCGATGCGACACCTGTAAATATGCCTGCATCAGATGTAGTTTATACTTGGTCTTTAGATGGAACAGAGTTAACTTCTGAAACAGGTGCAACTTTAGATCCTTCAAGCTATGGCTTTGGTACTTATACGGTAACGGCAGTATCAGTAAACGATCCTGATGGAAGTTGTGAAGTAAGTGCAAGTGTAGTTTATACAGAAGCAGCAATCGATTTAACGATAACAGCAACCCAAGGAGAGACAGCGATCACAATCCCTTATTGTTCAGATAGTGAGCCTGTGCCAAGTCATACAATTACTTTTACAGCCTCAGCAGATGGAGCTCCTGCAGGAGTAAACTATCAGT
>NZ_AUHX01000022.1 GCF_000423405.1 Mesonia mobilis DSM 19841
CTGATTTTTGTTTCGTATTTTAGCTAACGGTCTTGTATAACAATCAGTTGCGGATTGTTTGAAAACTAAGATAGCTAAAATTACCGACTTTTATGCTTGCGCGGTTGTGTCCGCAGGATACAAAGCCGCAATTGTTGTTATACGTTGTTACCTGCTGGCTTTTTTTTTAAGTTTGTTAGCATTGGCGTAAAAGCTCTTTGCAACCGCAGGAACGAGGATTGCAATGTGCTTGAACTTGCGTTGGCTATTGTAATTCATATTCCTTAAATTCAGTTAGAATTTCGTTTAAACTCTCATCTTCTTTATGTTTTGCCAAAATCAATTTTTCGTCTTTCGTGATGAAGGTTTTGCCGTTTATTTTTCTAAAATTCTTTTCCACAAAATTCTCAAAATCCTGTTTTTTATATTCATAAAATTCAAATTCGGATTTCTTATTTGAAAAGAATTCAATAAAGTTATTTCTAAATTTGTCTTTAGTTTCTCTTCTAAATTTTCCAATCGTCATATTTCCGAACTGAGAATATGCTTTTAAAACATATAGAAAATTGATTTTATATTGATGTACAAAAAGAGTATCTCTGTCAAACAAGCGGTCGGCAAAATGGAATGATTTTACAATATCTCTTTTTTCATCAAGCTCGCTCGTTTCAAAGTTTTTATAATTATTTATATATCCGTAAATGAAGAAGTTTGGGGTAATGTTATAACCTTCTGTGATTTTATCCCGATATCTTAAATTCTCTGTGTAATAGTTTCCAGTTTCATTCAGTAAGTCAATATTATACTGAATCACATTTTTAGCGTAAGTAAATTGTTTGTATTTAGATACTTTACCAGCGGTGTTGTCCGATTTGTAATATTTCGAATCTCCAATGTAAAAAATATCGCTAGTATCTAATAACGATTGATAATCGAAAATATGGTCGATTATTTTTCCGTCATCATTGTATTTTAAGTGTTTTAAAGTTGTTCCATCTTCCGTCTTTTTCTCAATTATTGGGTCTGAAAAAAGCTTATCAATCATATCTTCAAAAACAAGATTATAATTGTTTACAGAAATAAATTCTTCTTTCTTTTTTTTGATACTGCTTGTATCCGTTTGAGAAAAATATATTTCGCACAAATGATACATTTTTCTTAATGTGTCATTGAAGTACCTATATTTTATTTTTCGCAGTTTGGATAACCCATTTTTTTGTAAAAGTTCAAATTTTCTACCTTTTATTAGTGTGTAGGATTTGTCAATAGTGAGGAATAGATTATGCTCTTTATTAAAATGATTGAGTATTGAAAAGAAGTAAATTAATAGTTCTTCTTCGTTATTTAGGATTTTCTTTTTATTGCGGTATATGTTATAAATGGGCTGTTTGTCCTGCGTTAAAAGAGGAACGGATTTTCTAATTGTCTTTTCCCAATTTGGATTTTTAACTTGCTGTGATTTATATTCAATGTGTTTAAAAAGAATCTGATTTTTATTCTTTTTATAAAAATTCACAAAGCTTAAAAGCAAATCTAAATAAGAATACTCTTTGTCTTTTAAATTGGTGTTTAAAGTAGCAGATAATGAGCTTTGGACAATCGCTGAATGTTTGTTTCTTCTTTTAAACTGCAATAAACTATTATAGAAATAAACCGAAATTTGTCTTATCCAATTGTATTCTGATTTATGTTTGAAAGTTTCGCTGGTATCTAAATTGTATAGTTCGTTTTTGCTTAATCCAAAAACAGTAGTTTCACTGTCTGCCATAAAAACTTTTGGAAGCATATAAATTAATTCTTCCTTTTCGTATGAGTGATAATATCCAACTGAGAGAATAGTAGCTTCTTGACCTTCTTGATGATAAAATTTTGGGTCATCAAAAATGTCTTTAAGTTCTTCTATATTATATTTTTCTCCTTCAATTAAGATTTTCATTCTTCAGAAGATTCATTATCAGGTTTCAAAATTTTTAAAATCTCTTTTACTCTTTCTACACCCTTCTCATCTATAGGAAAGAAGTCTTCATAAGATGTTTTGTTTTTAAAAATACTTTCGTCTTCCATTTCGTCTTTAAAAACATCGTTCCAGAGATAGAAAATGGCTTTGTTAATGAAACTTTTTAAAGAAATAGTATTTTCGTCAATATCTGGTTTTATGAAATAGTTTCCTAGGCATTTATCCATACCAAGATTATCATTGCTTTTAATTAGTTTATTAATATTTTTAATAAAATCTAACCAATTAAAGGATTCATCTTCTATTAATTCAACTACAAACTTTGCAGAAGTATTTTCTTCTGTGTTTTCTGAATAATTAATAGGAATATACTCCCAGTCCCATCTTCTTTTAAAAGCACTATCCATTGGGAAAAGCGATTGGTCAGAAGTATTCATTGTTGCCAGAATATTTAGGTTTGGTGGAAGTAGAAGCTTGTTTTCATCAATATTCTCGTTGCCGCTTAATTTTGTTTTAAGATATTCTTTTAACTCTTTTGAAGGTGTTATTTTGTAGTCATTTGACCTGTCTAATAACTGGAATATGTCGCCAAATATTTCAGCACAATTTCCTCTGTTTATTTCTTCAATTACTAAGTAGTAATCATTTTCAAGGTCATTCCACGCATTTATATAAATATTAGTGAATGCTTGTGGTACAAACTCGTATTTAATATTGTCACCATCCATAGCTGGCTTATATCCACCGACAAAAGATGAATAATCGTATTCAGGATGAAAAGTTACCCTTTCAGTTCGACTTTCTTTTCCTTTTATTTTTTCATTTACTTTATGAGATTTACCTGTCCCAGGTGCACCATAGAATATTCTCTGAATTAATTTTTCTGGTTTAGAACTAACAATGTTATCTCTATTATGGTGAATGTACTCTTGATTGAATTGCCAAAAAGCAGAAATTTCCTCTCCCATATTAAATAAATACACCTTTATTTGAGTAGTGGGTAGTAGTAGTTCTTTTATGATTTGTTTAAATTCAGTTTTCCAGTTTTTAAATGCAATCCCATTTTGCGCATTCGCTATTTCGGATTCTATATAAAATGTTGAATTCAGATTTTGACTTTTAGATAAGTCTTTCATTTTTTCAACTAATTCATTTAGGTTTAATTTATCTTCATCTGGATAATGTCTTTCAATTTCTTTGTTAATGATACTTATATCGTTCGCTATTGAAGAAATGTCAAAATAATTCTTAACAACTGGTTTGTTTCTGCCTGTTTCTTTCTCCTCTCTGTCCTTTATGACATTTGGGAAAAATGTCTTTAAGTTATCGTAAAATTCACTTTGAATAAAAAATTGATTTTTATCAGCACCACTTCCACTTTTTCGATTTGTTGGTAGAATTTCATCATTAACTTTTTGAAGCATTAAAACAGGTTTTGCCTCGTATATTTTATTTTCGAGAGTAATATATTTATTCATTTATTTCGATTTTTTTAATGAAGGAATAAATGGACTTTGCCATTGCTTTGCTCAAACCAACAGGGACACTGTTTCCAACCTGTCTTGACTGTTCTGATTTACTACCTAAAAACACATAATCATCGGGATAACCTTGTAGTCTTGCCATCTCTCTTATAGTTATTCTCCTATTTTCAGTTGGATGATAGTAGTGGTCACAATTGTTATGAACAATTGTGTAGCTTTCTTTTTCTCTATCAAGTCTACGCATAGCTCTTTTTAAATCGCTATTATTTTGAAGTTCTTTTGGGCAATCCTGCATAGAACCTCCTTCGGGAATATGTTTAATTCTTTTTAGGTTTAAGTCAGTAAGTTTACCTATTTTGTGATTTGGGTCTTTAGATGAAATAGGTGTTTTACATATTGCGTCTCCTACAGTTTTATAATTATCAGCCGAGTGTGAGGGTTTGGGGAAGGTGAATTTTTTATCAATATCATTTCTAACACCTATGACTATCATTCTTCTTCTACTTTGTGGAACTCCAAAATCTTTTGAATTTAAGAGCTTATCATAAAGAGTATAGCCACAATTAGATAGCTCTTTTTTTATTAACTTGAAGACTTTTCCTTTTTGCATAGTAACCATCCCTGAAACATTTTCCATTAAAAACATTTTTGGTTTGACTTCATTAATGATTCTTGCATATTCTTTAAAAAGTTGATTTCTAGGGTCGTCAAATGATCTTGCTGGATTTGCAGTTGAAAACCCTTGACAAGGTGGACCTCCAATAATTATATCGGCTTCAGGTAGAGATTTAATGTTTTTTATATCATCGCAAACTATGTGGTTTCCTATGTTATGAGTATAGCTTTCACAAGCCTGATAATTAAAATCATTCGCAAAAATAATTTCAAATTTTCCAGTAGCTAAAAAACCTAAATCTAATCCTCCACTTCCAGAAAATAGAGAAATTACTTTTGATTTATTGGAAATTTCTTCCTCTCCTTGGTGAATCCATTTTTTTCTTTCACTAAACTCTAAAATTTGGGGCTCATTAGCTTCTTGTTTAGTTGTTTGTGTTGTATTGCTATATTGTTTGTTTTTAGTCATTTAAATTCGTTTTGGCTTTCAATAAGTCTTTTGCTTCAATGTTTAAAATGTCAGCTATTTTATACAAGTCTTCCAAACTAGGTTGTCTCACGTTACGAGAATATTCGTTAATCGTATTGTAACTCTTTCCTGTTTGTTTGGCAAGCCAAGTCTGCGAAATTCCTTTGTCTTTTAAAACCTCTTTAATTCGGTTCATTTGAAACCTAAGTTTTGTTTATTCGATGTCAAAGATAGCAAAAGTTCACTATTTATTAGTGTAATTATTCATTGTCTTATCGTGGGATGGGAAAGGGCAAGTTCTTTTTGTTTTTCAGCGTTGGGTTTTGAGCGTTGGCAAAAACCAAATGTGCTTGACCGAGCGTTGGCTTTTTTCAGCTTGCAGGTAACGGTCTTGTATATCGCTTCAAGTTGCGATCGCTAAGAAACGAATATAGCTAAAAAACTATTAATAATTAAACGTACCAGAGAAATGTCAGCCTAAAACCTGCGCAGCAATTTGTGATATACAGTGTTGCCTACTTTAGCGACACGTTTTACTGATAACGTTCTGCTTGGCGATTCCACTTTATCGTTCCTGCTTTTAAAATTGAAAAAGCCAGAAATAATTTTTTTTAAAACTAATTTCGCTGCTTGTAAGAGACGTTAGGGTTTAAAAAAATAGAGTAGAGTTGAGGTAAAATTAATCCACAACTAATTATCCATTTCAATTTATCCGGCTGAGTAAGTTTATCAGTTGAGTTTGAATTTCGTTTAGGATTTTTAATTTTTCTCTGCGAACAGATTATCCATCCGGTTATCGGTTCTGCTTTTGCCAGACGTTCGTTAAGTTGCAGTGAACTCAATGATTATTCCTGCTGATTTGATTTCGGAGCTATTGTTGGCAACGGTCTTGTATAACAATCAGTTGCGGGTTGGTTAAAAACTAAGATAGCTAAAATTACCGACTTTTATGCTTGCGCGGTTGTGTCCGCAGGACACAAAGCCGCAATTGTTGTTATACGGTGTTGTACCACGTAATTTTTATCCAATATCTTCAATAAAATCGGCAAAAGTCATAATTTTGGTTTCTTCAATTTTTTCCAATACCAATAAATCTTTATCTCCACTTATCAAATAATCAGCATCCGAATCTACCGATAAATTAAGTAAAAAGTTATCTTTTTCATCTCGGCAAATTTGAATGTTGGATTTAACGTTAGTTAATTCTCCAAATTGGTCAAAATATTCGAGAACTTTTTTAATGTCTTTTTTAGAAAAGTATTTTTTAAATTTTGGGCGACTTACAACATCTATGAACTCTTCAATTAATTCGTCTGAAAAAATTATGGTTATTTCTTTGTTTTCAATCAGTTTATCGATTTGATTGAATTTTTTAGAAATTAGAAAGCTAATCCAAAGATTTGTGTCAAGGATTATTTTCTTATTTTTCATATCGTGATTTTCTCACTTGCTCAACTTCATTTGTTATTTCCTCAAGTGAAATCTCATCTTTAGATTTAGTTCTTAATTTTTTTAAAAGAATAGAGAAGTCCGATTTCTTTTTTTCTTTACTAATTTTAATCAAGTTTAAGTCAGCTAAATCCTTTAAAAGGTTTTTTGCTTTAGGATTTATTATGTCAATTCGGATAGTTTCCATTTTCTCTCAATTTTTTATAAATCTAATAAATTATTTCTAATTCGAGAATTTTTTTCCGTATGTGGTACAACGGTCTTGTTTATCTTTCAGTTGTGGGAATTTAGGAAATGAAGATAGTAAAAAGAAATGACTTTGACGCGCCAGCGTCTGTGTCCGCAGGACACAAAGCCACGATTGAAGATAAACGTTGTTGTCTAAAGTGCTTTTTCCGTCCAGATTTTCGATTCCACTTTATCATTTCTGAGTTTTTTTGTCAGCTTAGTTTTAATACTCTTTTGAAAACGAATTTCAGTTTTACTTTTTCTCCGTAAAGTTTTGAAAAATAGAGTAATACTGATGAATTTTTAATCGCAACAATTTATCGGTTCCGGTTTATCGAGTTTGAGTAAGTTTTTCAGCTGAGTTCTAATTTTCTTTAGGATTTTTAATCTTTTCTGCGCAAAGTTTTTCCAAACAGCTTTTCTTCTGAGTGATTTTTTATCCGTTTAGATTCGTTAAATTTCTTTAAGTTTTCGTCCGAGAAAAAGATTGTTTTGGAAATGAAACTTGAAGTTTACCACGCTGTAATTGTGCATTTTTGACAACGGTCTTGTTTATCTTTAAGTTGTGGGAATTTAGGAAATGAAGATAGTAAAAAGAAATGACTTTGACGCGTAAGCGTTCGTGTCCGCAGGACACGACACCACGATTGAAGATAAACGTTGTTAGCTAAAGTACTTTTCCGTCCAGGTTTTCGATTCCACTTTATCGTTTCTGAGCTTTTTAGTCAACCGATTTCAAATTAAAATTTTGAAAACGAATTTTAATTTTACTTTTTTCCGCAAAGATTTTAAAAATAGAGCATTGCTGATAATTTTATATCCGCAACAATTTATCCATTTAAATTTATTGAACCGAGTAAGTTTAAGTTCGATGAGTTTTAATTTTTTTATTTAATTTTTAATTTCTCTTTACAAAGATTTTCAGTCAATTTAATCCGTTTCTGCTTTGCGAATTGAGTGAGTTTTTCAATAAACTTTGAGTTTCAGATTTGAAGTAAAACTCAAACAAAAACACAATTTTCAACTAAACTCGCTGATTTTTGTTTCGTATTTTAGCTAACGGTTTTGTATACCCGTCAGTTGCGGGAATTAGACAACTAAGATAGAAAAAATCCCCGACTTTTATGCTTGTGCGGTTGTGTCCGCAGGACACAAAGCCGCAATTGCTGGTATACGTTGTTGCCTAAAGTGCTTTTGCGTCCAGATTTTCGTTTTTACTTTATCGTTTTTGAGCTTTTTTATTCAGCCAATTTCAATATTATTTTGAAAACGATTTTTAATTTACTTTTTTTTCTCCGCAAATATTTGAAAAATAGAGTAGCGCTGAGCAATTTTTATCCGTAACGATTTATCCATTCCAATTTATCCAACTGAGTAAGTTAAAGTCCGTCGAGTTCTAAATATTATCATTTAACTTTTAATTTCTTTGCGCAATGATTTTTAGTCAATTTAATCCGC
>NZ_AUHX01000023.1 GCF_000423405.1 Mesonia mobilis DSM 19841
CAGTAAAAACAGAAGGTTTTAAGCGATTATGTGACCCGAGAAAACTGGCTTGTTTTGCTGGAGTGGTACCATTTGAACAACAGAGCGGCACCAGCCTGAGAACCAAACCCAGAGTATCTAAAATGGCAGATATGACATTAAAGTCCGTACTTCAGATGGCTGCTATGAGGGCGGTAAGAATGCAAAATGATTTACGAATTTATTACCTAAGAAAAGTCGAAGAAGGCAAAAATAAGATGAGTGTTTTAAATGCGGTCAGGAACAAGTTAATACACATCGCTATGGCATTAATTAAAAATCAAACAAATTATAAAAATCGTTTGCAATTGTCATAGAAATCGAACTGACTTTTTTTGGTCACTTTGATTGGGCGTTTGTAGCGATAGCAGAAAACAGCTGTATCGAGAAGTTATTACGAATAGTTCTCAATACAATTTACCTCCGTTTTACTGCGCCAAATCACTCGAACTGACTTTCTTTTGGTCACTTCGAGTGGGTGTTTGTAGCGATAGCGGAAAACAGCTGTATCGAGAAGGGGATTAATATTGTTCTCGATAACATTCATTATTTTTATGTTATAAATTCAATTCAACTGACGTTTTCAAAACAAATAGTTTATGAAAGTATATTACGCATATATTTTAAAATGCTCTGATAATACTTATTATACAGGAATAACTTCCAACCTTGAACAAAGATTATTTGAACACCAATCGGGTATTTATAAAAGCAGCTATACTTTTAGTAGACGTCCAGTTGAACTTAAATATTATACTGAATTTTCAAACTCAGGAATGGCAATAGATTTTGAAAAGAAAATTAAAAAGTGGTCAAAGGTCAAAAAAGAAGCCTTAATTAATTCAGAATATGACAAGCTTCCTAATTTAGCTAAGAAAAAGTTTAATAACTAGCCTTTGTCACTTCGAGTGATTGCTTTTTGCGATAGCGAAAAAGCAATTGTATCGAGAAGTTGTTAAGAAAATGTTTCTCGATACAATTTGTCTCCGTTTCACTGCGTCAAATCACTTGAACTGACGATAGTTATCTAGTTATTAATCATTAAAAATATTACTACTCTTTCGGTAAGTTTTTAAAACCCATGTTCCATAAGGTGAAACCGTAAATATCGGCATATTGCTCGATGGTTTTGGTTACAGGCGTTCCTGCACCGTGACCGGCATTAGTTTCAATTCTAATGAGTACCGGGTTTTGTCCTTCTTGTTTCTCTTGTAATTCAGCGGCAAACTTAAAACTATGTGCCGGCACAACACGATCGTCGTGATCTCCGGTAGTTACCAAGGTTGCGGGGTATTCAACATCATTTTTTACATTATGTACCGGTGAATAGTTATATAAATACTCAAACATTTCTTTAGAATCTTCTGCCGTTCCGTAATCGTAAGCCCAACCTGCACCTGCGGTAAAGGTATGGTAACGTAACATATCTAAAACGCCTACGGCCGGTAAAGCTACTTTCATTAAATCTGGTCGCTGCGTCATGGTAGCACCGACCAATAAACCTCCGTTAGAACCTCCACGAACCGCTAAAAATTCTTGAGAAGTATATTTATTTTCAATTAAATATTCTGCAGCGGAAATAAAATCGTCAAATACGTTTTGCTTTTTCGTTTTGATCCCTGCATCGTGCCATTCTTTACCATATTCGCCACCACCACGAAGGTTAGGAACCGCGTAAATACCACCTTGCTCCATCCAAACAGCGTTGGTAATACTAAAAGAAGGCGTTAAACTAATGTTGAAACCGCCGTAACCATAAAGTATTGTAGGGTTTTTGCCATTCAGCTCGATCCCTTTTTTGTGAGTAACGATCATCGGCACTTTTGTACCATCTTTAGAAGTGAAGAAAACCTGTCGGCTTTCATAATCTTCTGCTTTAAAATCGATTTCTGGTTTTCTGTAAAGTTCAGAAGTGCCTTCTTCGATATTATATTTATAAATGCTGCCTGGTGTGATGTAATTGGTAAATGAATAGTATAATTCTTTTTCTTCTTTTTTACCGCCAAAACCACCAACGCTTCCTAAGCCCGGAAGGTCTACTTCTCGTACCAAATTGCCTTCGTAATCGTATTGTTTTACGGCAGAAACGGCATCTTCCATATATTCAGCAAAAAAATAACCGCCACCGGTGGAAGGGCTCAACACATTTTTGGTTTCCGGAATAAAATCGACCCAATTTTCAGGACTTGGGTTGGCCGCATCGACGGTAACAATTTTCTTATTTGGCGCATTTTTGTTCGTTACTAAATAGAGTTTGCTACCCTGATTTTCGATCACATACGTATCGGTTTCGGTCGTGCCGATAATGGTTTTTAATTCGGCTTCGGGGTTTTCTAAATCTTTAAGGAATAATTTATTCCCAGAAGTAGAAACACTGGCTCTTATGAGTAAATATTTATTGTCTTCTGTTACGCTACCACCTACGTAACGATGTTTTTCAGCTTCATTTCCGCCAAAAATCAATTCATCTTCTTTCTGAGAAGTTCCCAGTTTATGGTAATATAATTTATGCTGATCTGTTTTGGCTGAAAGTTCGCTGCCTTTAGGTTTATCGTAGCTCGAGTAGAAAAAGCCTTCGTTGCCTTTCCACGACATTCCGCTAAACTTAATATCGACTAAGGTGTCTTCAGTGATCTCTTTGGTTTCAGCATGCATAACGATCACTTTTCGCCAATCGCTTCCGCCTTCAGAAATAGCATAAGCTAAAGTTTTACCGTCTTCAGAAAAACTCATTCCGCCTAAAGAGGTAGTGCCATCTTCGCTAAATATATTAGGATCTAAAAATACTTCAGCAGTAGAAGGGTCTTCGCCGGTTTTATAGCGATAAATCACATATTGATTTTGTAAATCGTTGTTTTTACTAAAATAGGTATAGTCGCCTTCTTTGTAAGGAGCGCTCACTTTTTCGTAATTCCAAAGTTTTGAGAGTCGCTCTTTCAGCGAATCACGATAGGGAATTTGGTTGAGGTAATCGAAAGTAACTTTATTTTCGGCTTTTACCCAAGCTTCTGTTTCTTCACTTCGGTCGTCTTCTAACCAACGATACGGGTCTTTTACTTCGGTGCCAAAATAATTGGTTACGGTATCTGCTTTTTTGGTTTCAGGATAGTTCAAGGCAATCTCTTTTTGAGTGTTTTCTTCTTTTTCTTTTGTTGAATCGTTACACGCGACTAGCGCTAATGCAATTAAGGGAAATATGATTTTTTTCATCGCTATATGATTTCTTGATTCTTTTCAAATTTAAGTAAAATTGAGGACTCTAAAATGAGTAGACTTATAAAAGAAAAACCCTACTGTGAAGTAGGGTTTTTCTTGTTTGAAAGAGTTTTTCAACTTATTCTGTAATATGAAAATGACTTCCTTCAGAATGTGTGTGACCTTCGGTATCGATTACCGTAATAGTGATGTGATACTCACCGGCTGTAGCATTAGCCGGAACATCGATATGTTCTACAAATTCTGCTGAATTACCGCTATAAGTCGTAAAATCGTTACTGTAAGTCCAATCTTCTTCGTCACCTTCTGGAGTTAAATCGTGTCCGTGAAGGTTTACAGAAATGGTTTGAATACCGTGTTCTGCATTGACAGAAGCTTCTACGTGAAATTCACCACCTTTAGCGGCATCTTCAGTATGAACATCGGTAATGGTGATCCCGTGTTCTTCACCGCTATGCTCTTCACCAACAATAATTCTTACATAGGCTTCACTTTGGTTTCCTGCCTGGTCTAAAACAATAATCCCAACGTGATAAGCTCCTTCAGCAGCATTTTCAGGAACTTCTAAATGCTGATGAATTGTATAGTTAGTTTGCCCCGGATCTAACTCTTGCGTTTGGTTTAACGACCAAGGGATGGTTTGTTCTACACCGAACGGTCTGTCGTGATCGTGACCATCAAAATCGTTATGTACTTCAATTTTATAAGAAGCTAACTCTACATCGTCTTCTAACTCTACATCTAAATGTACTTCGCCACCAACCGCTACAGCTTCATCTGAAGTTGGTTCGTGAATAGTAACTACCGGCGCTTGATTGTCTAAACCGTCGCTAAAATCGTCGTCGCTACAAGAGGTTAACCCTAAAGCTGCTGTGATGGTAAATAAGTAAAATATGTTTTTATTAAAAATTTTCATTGTTATTATTTTTTGTTGAATGATGTTATTTGTTTTAAAAAGTTTACGAAAGTTGAACCTCATTCGGCGGTCCTCGTAAATAGTAAAAAAGCGAAACAGTTTTAATGTGGCTAATCGCTATAAAAGAGAAATATTTAGTTTGGGATATGTCATTTAATTCATAGTTACTTTCAGCATTTAAAATGAGCCAGTTATTTTTCCATAGATGAAAAATGCTACACTCGTGACTTTTTAAACTCGCAAGTTTTAATTCTTGAACATAACTTTCTTCGGAAGAAAAATCGTTGATAAGGTATTCGTGATCTATCGCCAAAAAGTGAAATGACAAATAGAACTGCGAAGCCGTAAAAACCGCTAATAGAAAATAGGTGATATGTTGCTGAAATTTTTTCAATTAAAACGGAACCTGTAGTGTTAATTGAATATTTCTCGCCAATTCTGGTATTTCTAACCTCCTGTAAAAACTCGTGTGTTTAAAGTATTTTTTATTGAAGAGATTAGAAACCTGTAAGTGAACAGTGCTTTGTTTATTGAATAAGTTGAAGCCTTTTTTTAAACCCAAACCAAATAATGCATAACCGGGAGTCACGAGTTCTCCTTGTGCAATACGATCTTGCTCCGTCGTCATTCTTGTATTGGCATAAATTTCTGTGTTTTGAAAAATCGTATTTTGGTTGTTGAAGGAATATCCAACTTCTGCATACAAATTATTAGCCGGAGTAAAAGGTAACGGATAATTTCTAGAGCTTTCTGAAGTTAATTGCTGATTGTATAAATATTCTGCAACCACTTGCGTATTTAACTGCTCGAAAAATGTTTTTTGAAGACTTACTTCAACACCACTCAACACAGCTTGTGATTGACTGTAGCGATACAATTGCCCGGAATGTGGCAGCAAAGAAAAAGTTCTTGTAGGCTGAAGAAATATATAATTATCGAAATAATAAATATAAGGGTTTACCCTCGCTACAAAGTCGCTGGTTTTGTAAGTAATTTCTAGATCACCTACATAACCTTTTTCAGGATCTAGATCTGGATCTCCTTGTTCGTGTCTAAATGAACCGTGGTGAATTCCGTTGGCTCCAAGTTCAATCGGTGTTGGTAATCTAAAGTTAGTACCGATATTGGCATTTAAAGTGAATTTATTCCAAGTGAATAAACCTCCCAGCATTACATTAAAATTTCCGAAGTTTCGAGATAATTGCGGACTCCTTTGCGCATACTCATTAGCGGTTGCTTCACTCTCACCATTTTGTAATAAATAATCGTATAAATAATTATCGTAAAAATCATTCATATCAACTTTACCATAATCATAACGTAGCCCTAAACTCCACAGCGTAGAATTCGAGATCTTATATTCGTGGGTTAAAAAGGCAGCATAGTTTTGCGCTTCGTATTCCGGCAATAAAAAATTAAAACCTTTAATGTTATTGTCTTGGTATTTAGCTTCCACTCCTAAATTTGTGGTGTGTTCATCAGAAAATTTCTGTTCCCATTTTACTTTTGCGTCGTAAGTGGTTAAATCGAAATTCAATTCTAAATTAGGATCAACTTCTGGAGGTTCTTGATTGCCGTAATGCGTATGAAATAAACTCCACTCTTGGCGATGATTGTGTTGATAACCTAAATTCACCGTTAGTTTTGCATCGTCATTGATAAAAAAGTGGTTGTTGTTAATCAATTTAAAATGATTAACACGTTGATAGGGGTAGCCAATATTTCTGCGGTCGCCATCGGGTTGAACGCGTTCAATAGAAGGAATACCGTGTGCACCCGGGAAAAAACCAGATTTTTGATAAACATTACTTAGGCTTATAGAACTTCTAAAATTCTCTCCCAAATATCCCGCTTGCGCATACCAATCTATTTCTTTACCGGCGGTATTTTTTAATTCTTCATCATAAATAGGAATGTTGAAGTTGAGGTAATTGATCGTATCTGCAGGAAGTTTATAATCGGCGTACGATAAACCGGTAGCTCTAGCCTTGGCGAAAAATTTATCAGATTTATAATTAATGTTGAAAGAACCGCCTAAAGTTTGATTAACCGATTTTGCAATCGTTAACACTTTACCAGAAATACCATCCTCTGCAGGAGCTTGGTCGTTATCGATTTTTAAAACACCACCAATGGCATCGCTACCATATTCAATAGCGGCAACGCCTTTAATTACTTCTAATTTTTCTACAGAAAGCGCATCGAGTTCTAAGCCGTGATCGGCGCCCCATTGCTGGCCGGCTTGGTTAATTCCGTTTTCACTCACCACAACTCGGTTTAAGCCTAAACCACGAATAATAGGTTTAGAAATACCGGCACCAACTTCCATCGCATTTACGCCCGGTAGCTTTTCTAAACTCGTAGAAAGCGATCCTGTATATTCTTGTTCGATAAAATCTTTAGTAACTACTTCTCGGTTTAAAACAGTGGTTTCAACGGTATTTCCTTGGAGTAATACTTGTTCAAGTTCTTTCCAATGGTGTTCGAGTTTTATTTCTTCTTCAGTATCGCCTTCAATTAAAACCGGATAAATTAAATCTTGACATTCGGGATGGGTGATTTTTAATTCAATTTTACCTTCACATAAATGATTGATGCTAAATTTTCCGTAGAAATCTGAATAGACTTCTACATCGCTACCAATCACATTAATTACGGCATCAACTAAAGGTTCGCCGTTATGCTCGTCGGTTAAGGTTCCTGAAAATGTATACTCACAATTTTGTGCTTGTAGCGAAAAACTTGCCACCAAACTTAAGATGAGCACTGATAAAACAGTTTTCATTTCTAATAGAATTTTAAAATGGGGTTGATCTCTATTTTTGCTTCAGAATTTATCCGGAAAAAATAGAAGTTTGAATGCTGAAATATTCTTTAAATTGAAATCTAATTATCTGAAAATTAGAAATTATTGAAAGAATTTTGAATGTCCGTAATGCATCATAAAATGTTCCGTCACCCTGAACTTGATTCAGGGTCTCATCTGATAAGCTTTGATTTTTAGCATTATATGAGATTCTGAAATAAATTCAGAATGACGCAGAAATTAATTATTACAAATAACGGATAATCAAAAAGAATTTATTTCAACAGAATCATCAAATAAATAATAACTCAATTGAGTTTGTTCAATTCAGTTAAAAAAATAGGAAAGCTTAAACAGCCGGCGGAGGTTTGTTGTAAATAAGACAGAAAGGAGTTTTTTCTGTCGCTACAGAAGAATAATTACTAATTATAAAATGATGCTCTTGAAGAAAGGGTTCTTCAATTTCAAAAATATATGACGAGGGTATTAGCGGAGTTTTTT
>NZ_AUHX01000024.1 GCF_000423405.1 Mesonia mobilis DSM 19841
ATAGCCCACCAGACAGAGTTTAAAGAACACTACAGGATCTATACTCTTTTGACCGCTGCTGCCGTAAAAACCTCGAGTAAGATCATAGAGAAAATCTAAGTTTAAGGCTTCTTTCAATCGGCGGTAGAAATTAGTGGCCGGTACCCGTTCACTCAACTGAAAACTGTTGAATAACTGCTCTTGATATACTTTTTTTCCTTGCATACCATGAAATTAATCTTTTTTAGTAAATTGTGCAACAAGCACAACGTGTATAGCTCATTGCGGCTGAATTCCTAATCGGAATTCATTGCAATTTGCTATCTTTGGTTTTCGGCGGAAAATCATAGCTGATTTCCCGCAACGAGCCATACACAAAACCGTTAGCCACAAGCTGAAAAAAATCCGAACTAAAAACCAACCGCATATTTTTGCACATTTGGTTTTTCCCTCCGCAAAAAGTCATCACTTTAAAAACCAAAAGAGCAAAAATCCCCTATCACAATCAAAAAAATATTTGTAAATTTGACCAAAATAGGTCAAACATAAATGTGCATACCTCAAAATGACAAATTTCGGAGAATTCATAAAACAGCAGCGAGAAGAATTTGGTTGGACACAAACTGAATTTGGAGCCAAATTAGGCATCAACTCCAGTGCAATAAGTCGAATAGAAACTAATACTAAACAACTTAGTTTTCAGAAATTAGAAAAGTTATCTAAAATATTTAACATTGATTATCAACAATTAAAAGAATTATATTTCGCTAACAAATTTGCACAGGAAGCGATTAAATACGACTGTCCTAATACTACATTTACAGTAGCAGAAAAAACTTTAAGGTATTTAAAATCTAAGAATATTAAGCAATTAAAAATTGACACCTTATGAATTATACAGAAAACACAGATACTATTTTGCCAGCAGAAGACTATCAATCAAAAATAAATTATTCGTTGAAAAAGAATATCTGCTCAGATAATTTTAAGGTTTTATCCCTATTCTCTGGATGCGGAGGAATGGACTTGGGATTAAGGGGAGATTTCACTTTCAGGGATAAATATTATCCCAAAAATCCTTTCTCGACAATATTAGCAAATGATATTGATCCAGCAGCAACGTTCACTTATGAATCAAATGAAAAATATTTTGGAGATCATCAAATAATACAAGCTGATATAAGAGAAGTTCCACATAAAACAATTCCAGATTTTGATTTTATGATTGCAGGATTTCCTTGCCAACCCTTTTCTAATGCGGGATTAAGAAAAGGAATAAACGATGAGAGAGGAAATCTTTTTGAGGAATGTGAGAAAATATTGAAAGAAAAAGAACAATCTGAAAAAAAACCAATAGGTTTTATTTTTGAAAATGTTCGTGGAATAATGTCTTCCAAAATGCCCGATGGAACATCTATACCAGAAGAAATCGTAAAAAGAACTAAAAAATTAGGTTACAATACAGTTTTTAAATTAGTTAAAGCTTCAAATTATGGAGTTCCTTCAGCAAGATATAGGGTTATTATTATAGGTCTAAAAAAAGAATATAAAAAGTTTGACTTTGATTTATTGGACAAAGTAGTTGAGGAATTTGATATTCCAAATGAAAATAATAATAAGTATGACCTTATGTTAGGTTCTATATTATCTGATATTAAAAAAGATACTCCCCAATCAAAAGATTTTTGGAAATATTCTCCGTCAGGGCAATATATGGTTGATAAAATTGGTCCTTGTTATGGTAACAAAAAAACATTAAACCTTTTTAAATCAAAAACACCAATTGAAGAATTACCCGAAAAAATTCATAAAGGACGTTCTTGGAAAAATATGGATAGAGAGGATATGTCAGAAAGATTTCGAAAAATACACGACAATCCAAAAAAATATCGTTCTCCTAATTTTTATCGTAGATTTTCTTTAACTGAAATAAACGGCACAATTACCGCATCAGCGCAACCTGAAGCTTGTGGGATAACTCATCCTTTAGAAAATAGAAGATATACAATAAGGGAAATTGCAAGAATACAATCTTTCCCCGATGATTTTATATTTCCGTACAAGACAATTGCAAATGCGTATAAAGTAATCGGTAATGCAGTTCCACCAATATTAGGTTGGGTTATATCTAGAGCTATTTCTAAACACCTTAAAGAAAACGAATGATTAATCATAATAAAGCTTACATTCTCGGATTATTGGTTGGAGGTGGAAGACTAGACAAAAATACATTTCTTATTGAATTACCATTTGCTAAATGGGGAATGGATCCTAAGAAAATGGGGAATATTGCCGTTGATATATTACAAAGAATAGCTAGTTTATTTCAAAATGAATATTCTGTTAAAGTAACTTATGAAATTGGAAACAAGAAATGGTTTATTAAACCAATCGAAGATGAAGGGTTCAAGAATATTCAATCCGATCTTACGACTTTAAAACTTCCCAAAATAGGTTTTTTATTAAATAATGCAGACTTAGAAGAAAGTAAAAATTTATTGAAAGGAATTAATGCAGAAAACTTTTTATCAGGTATTTTCGATGCTAGACTTAGCTTATCAAAATCTCATCGCCGTTTTGATGATAAAGCACCCGTTGTCTCTTTAGAGATTCCGGGAAGCACAAAAAATTTCAAATTTGTTGTTCAACTTTGTTCTTGGTTAACTGAAATGGGTAGTGTGACGGATCAAATTTTATACAATCATCCGAATCAACATTCAGCATCTGATCCAACTTATATAGGGTGGAAAAAAGGATTTAAAATTCGATTTCTTATTAGGTCTTTTCTAGCAAATCACTCATTTGCATTACAAGCTAAATCTATAGATGCAAAATTAATTGAAAAAAATCAAACAAAATTTGAACAGGAAGAATGTCCGTTTAGAAAAATTAGACAGCCGAGTCCAGTATCTATTCATAATGATATAAATTCAAGTAACTTGCCTGAAGAGGTTAGGAATAAGCTCTATTTTCATTATTTTCACTTTTGTGCAACTTTAGGCTGTAAGTTTGCGCCTATTAAAGAAGTCGAAAAAGTAGTTCAAAATAAAAATAGTTTAATTTCATTTTTTCCACGTTTAAGTAAAGGAGCTATTGAAGAAATACAAAAACAATATGAATCGATTTCAAACGAACACTTTAACAATTGCCAAATAGAAAACTTACAACTTTCAGTAAAATCTTTATTAAGTGATAATAGAACTTTTATATCTTATTATGGATTAAAACAAGGTTTAGCATTTCTTTTAGCAGATGAACTCAATGGTAAGCGACATAAAGGACCAATGGCTAAAATTATTGAATCAAATATGCCTACTAAATTAGAAGTAAAGAGATATTATGGAACAGAAAACGAGCCAATTTTAATTATAAATAATTCTAATGATCGTGCTGTAATTTGTTCCAATATCTCTAGTACGAAAAACCAAAAACTTATTCAACAAAATACACAAACATCAAATTTGGAAGTCAAGATAATATGAAGGAAATAGATTTTTACGAAGAGTTTTCAGAAAAATTCATTAAATACTTAAGAGGTTATATAGAATCAAACATAGAAATAGCATATAGTGTAAATAAATCTCTTGACGTAATGATCAAAGAAGTTAGCACCAAGCTTAATACAGAAATTAGCTTTGAAAACGAATATATTCCTAAATTAAAATTAGATATTTTATTTGCCATAAAGAAGGAAAACAAAACCCACCTTATACTATTTGAAGTGAAATATTTGCAACAACTTTCATTAAAAGACTATTCTCAACTAAGTGGATATTTACAGGTTGCAAAAAATATAAGTACAGGTATTCTTCTTCTTGTGGTAAAGGGAAGTTCTCCTAATAAATTATCAAATGACTTTAACGAAATTATAAAATTAAAAAAACTTCCAATGGATTGGGTTCAAACTATAAACGATAAGGAATATCCATACAAAACAGGGATAATTTCATTTCAACCAGGCAATGGAATAAATTGGATTGATTCAAAAATAATAAATGGAATTTCAAATTTTGAAGAATTAGCGTCGATAATAAAAAAAGCCACCGCTTAAAGTCATACCCATTTACAATTCGCAAGAGCCAACGCTACGCCAAAAATTGCAAAAGAGTATGTCTTGCCAACGCTCAATTCAGAACCAATATTAAAATTTCGAAAAACCAAATGAAACGTAAAAAGCCAGTGGCTAACACCGTATATAACAAATAGCTGCGACTTTCCTAAACCGAAAATTTCGGTATAATTGGAAAGTCGCCAATTTTTTATTTTTGGCGTTTTTGACATTTAAAGGTAAAAACTTAAAACAAAAAATTGGCTTGTAGCTCAACCGAAAAATTAGCTCTTTTTTGCACGCTACTTGTCATATACACGCACGTTACCACACATATAAAAGAGACCAGTGACAACAGAAGAAATTATAGAATTACTTAAAGAAAGAGAAGCTGATTTTTTGAAAACAAAAACATTTTCACAGCTTCCTGGAATTTATGCGTTTTTTTATATCGGCAACGACTTTCCATTATTAGGTGATTCTATTTCTAAACATCAAATAATATACATTGGGAAAACTGAATCAAGCCAAGAAAAGAGAGATTCAAAAACTCATTTTACAACTGGGAAAACTGGAAGTTCGACAGTAAGAAAGTCTATTGGTTCAATATTATGCGTTAAGGAGAATTTAACTCCAATTCCAAGGAATGAAAGTGACTATTCAAAAAGGAGATTTAGCCATTTCAAATTTGACAACGCTAGTGAAATAAAAATTACAAACTGGATGAAAAATAATATGGCTTTGTCATTTTACGAATATCCTAAAAGCAAAGAGAAAATTGACAAATTAGAGACAGAAATAATTAAACAATTAAAACCGATTTTAAATATTGATCATAAAAATCTTAAGAATCCTTATCTAAATCAAATAAAGCAATTAAGAAAAAATTGTGCCTCGATTGCATTTAAAAATTCAGACTTTAAGAATCAAAATCCTGTAAAAACGAAAACAAACAAAACGGAAATTACAAAGAAAAGTCTTGGCACTTTTACTTCTGGATATGTATTCATTGACAACATTACGAAAAGTGATGTTAAAAGTCGTAACATAAGAATTAAAGTTGAAAACAAACACTTATTCCCAGAGGAGAAATCAGGACAACCAATTTCTTATTCTTTAAACTTCAAAGCTGGAAATACGGATTTTATTGCAAAATATACGATTGGTTCGAAGGATGGAAAATCAAGAAGTGGAGTTTTGAAACTAGATGATAGTATTTACCAAGAGAATTTAAAAATACAAATTGGAACAAGTCTAAAAATCAGTAAATCAAAGGATGATAAATACATTATTGAAAGATTATAATGAAATACGTGTGGTAACACCGTATAACAACAATTGCGGCTTTGTGTCCTGCGGACACAACCGCGCAAGCATAAAAGTCGGTAATTTTAGCTATCTTAGATTTTAACCAACCCGCAACTGATTGTTATACAAGACCGTTGGCAAACATTTAAACCAAATCAGAAATGGGACTAGATTCTGTAGAATTATTGATGTCAGTAGAGAACAAATTTGGAATACGAATTAAAGATTCCGACGCTGAAAAAATTTATACCGTTCAAAATTTTGTGGATTCTGTTTATGATAAAATCATTATAAATCCGACTGAAAAATGCTTAACTCAAATCGTTTTTTACCGAATTAGAAACGCATTTCAGAATCTGATATTGACAGATAAAAAAATTAAACCCGAAACAAAATTATCGGAATTGCTTACTCAATCCGAACTTAAAGAAAGTTGGTATCAATTGGAAACAGAAATCGGGCTTGAATTACCTGAATTAGTTTCTCTCGATTTTAATCCAAATTTAGGTTCTCACGTAAAAATTTTCGGAATTAAAACCATAAAGCGAACTACACCTGTTTCAAGTGGAACAATACGTGACTTACTTAATTGGACAATTGCATTGAATCAAGAAAAACTCATTGATATCCAAAATGTAACGAGTAAATATGAGGTTGAGCGAATAATAATCGGAATTATAAACAGAAATATGGGAATACCAATTAGCGAAATCAAATTGGAACACTCAATTACAAATGATTTAGGAATTGACTAAAAAAACGTTAGCCAACAACGTATATTTCCAATTGTGGTTCTGTGTCCTGCGGACACAGACGCTCACGCGTCAAAGTCAGTTCTTTTTACTATCTTTAGTACCTAAATTCCCACAACTGACAAATATACAAGACCGTTGTGCGTAATACGAAACAAAATTGTTGTGAATATTTATAATTTATTGAATATTAAAAGGCTATCCAATATTGATTTGCCAAGTGCAAAATTTATTGAAACTACCTTAAATGAGATCATAACTCCTGAATTAAATAAAATT
This sequence comes from Mesonia mobilis DSM 19841, assembly GCF_000423405.1. Lineage (GTDB taxonomy): Bacteria > Bacteroidota > Bacteroidia > Flavobacteriales > Flavobacteriaceae > Mesonia > Mesonia mobilis. Next base: position 6,367 of record NZ_AUHX01000024.1, read on the forward strand.
GGTCTGGAAAACAATAGTTATAAATATTTATGGACTAAAAATTATAATTCTAATGAAATAAAACCTATTATTAGATTCTCTTACCGAGGTTTAAATGGAAACTTAATGATTGGTAATAACTTTAAATTTATTCCTATATTAAATGAAAATGGTTCATTTAGAAAAAATTCAAGTACTTTACACCTTTTTGAAAACTTAGAATTTTTTGATACAAAAAATAAAATATCATTATGGAATGATAAATTCTTCAAAAAATCTATAGAAAAAATTATTAAGACTGATTTAAAAAAAATAGAAAATCATTTAAACTCTTACAATTCAATTGAAAAAAATATTGAAATAGCACAAAGACAAACAAATAATAATAGTTTTCAATACGATATTCGATTCCCTAATCCTAAATATATTTTAGCTTTTTTATATGCAAGAGTTGGTGAAAAAGAAAAAGGGATAAAAATTTTACAAGAATTTTTAAAAGAGAATAAAATTAAGAATACAGATATAATTGAGGTTCTTTCTAAAATAAAAAGTACTACGCACAACAAAGAACTGAGGTAAAAAGCAACTCTTTTCTTCCTTAATTTTAGAGCATATTTATCCTGTACTAAAACCTCTATTTCTTTAATCTTAGTACTTCATATCTTTATTAATTTTAATACTACTTCGTCGCTAAAACTGATACGTAATTTGCATCATAGGCCAAACCCGACTTGGCGATCGAAAAGGCCTGTTTCAGCAATTTATTACATACCGCGATCAAAGCTAATTTCTTACTCTTTCCTTTGGCTACTAAACGATCATAGAGCTTTTTACAAGCCAGATTGTATTTGCAAGCATTA
>NZ_AUHX01000025.1 GCF_000423405.1 Mesonia mobilis DSM 19841
TATACAAGACCGTTGTGTGTAATACCCAAACAAACTCAAAAATTGAAATGAAAAGACCTTTTTGGATTTTATTAACTTTAATTCTAGGATTTACATCTTGTAATTTTATGGGACCAGTTGATGTAAATATTGAGAGAAAAAATGTTGAAGTAAATTTAAATGATATTATTGGAACTTGGAAAATGGACAAATTCTCATACGAGTATCTTTCTGAAATTAAGAACGACAGTATTTTGTTAACCTTTAAGTCTAATAATAAATTTGAAATGAATAACTCTCAAAATCTGTTTGAGCGAGAAATTAATAACGGAATCTCATCTGGAACGTGGAAAATTATTGAACAATACGACACGAAAAAAATTAAGCTGAATTTTAACAAACCAAGTATTACAACGGATTTAGAAATTTATAAATTACAAAATAATTATCAATTGTGGTATTTTTTGTCAGACCCTGACACTGGTGAAAGAATCAGATTTCTGAAATAAAGTACTACACACAACACCGTATAATTCCAACTAAGGTTTTGTGTCCTGCGGACACAGACGCTCACGCGTCAAAGTCAGTTCTTTTTATTATCTTTATTTCTTAAATTCCCTTAGCTGGGTAATTATACAAGACCGTTGGCAAACATTAATGAAAACGCAAATCAAAATAATATTTACAGTTTTAATTATTTTTTGTTCTTGTCAAAGAGCGAAAAACGAAGGAAAGGAATTGATAGAAAAATCAAAAACCGAAATCGCTGATGTTTCAAAAAAAGCTTGGAAAAAATCAGTAAATTTTGCTTTCAACTCATTTTCATCGACTGAAAAAGTCAAATTAAGTGATATATATACCAATGAAAATATTCCAGAAATGGACGAAATAAAAAGTATTCAAATAAACTTTCCACCCAATTTTTATTCCTGTTATTTTAAATACAAATCGGACAAAACAGAAATGTTAGAGTTTCTATCGGATTTAAAAACTAAACAATCTGATATATCTGACACACAAACTGAAAAAATTGACGGAGCTGAAATGAAAAAGAATTTGGAATTTATTGAGCGCGAAATGCCTGAATTTAAAAAACAAATTTCATTTTTTTACGAAATTGAAAATATTCAGAATATTGAATTTTATCGTTGTAATAAATATCCAAACGCGAATTATCTAGCAATTGATATAGACAATGGAGTTATATATCATTTAATAGAAAAATATTGGGATTAGAAAATAACGATTTGCCAACACCGTATAATTCCAACTAAGGTTCTGTGTCCTGCGGACACAGACGCTCGCGCGTCAAAGTCAGTTCTTTTTACTATCTTTAGTTCTCAAATTCCCTTAGCTGGGAAATTATACAAGACCGTTGCCACACATTTGAAAAAAAATTGCGGATGAAAAAAATACTGATATTTCTATTTACTATTGTTATCTGTAACGGATGCCAAAATAAAATAGATTGTAAAATGGATTCAGATATTTTACAGGCAAATGATAGTATTATTGCTAAAATAAAATCTGATAAAGAATATTCGAAATTTTTAACCAAAATAAATGAACCAAATTTAGAAAATTTAGAAGGAGAAACTTATAGATTTCTAATTATTGGTCCTTGGGGAAATAGCAGTATTTATCGTTTAAACAAAAACGCTGATAAAATTACTCTCTCATCTAATAAATATTGGCAAGAAATTAATGACATTCAAATTGACAGTTTAGAAAAAATTGAAAAAATCAATCTAAAAATAAAAGATTGGAACAAAATCAAAAATTTATTGAATGAAATTAATTATTGGAAATCACCAGTAAGAATAAACGATAATCATTATTTAGATGGAACAGGTTTTATAATCGAAGGTTATAGCAATTTAAAAAATGAATGTACAAATAGAAATTATCACGCAACTTCGAGAATATCGCCAAAAGACACAACTAAATACAGAGGAATATTTAAAAAAATTGACCAATTAGCTAAGGAATAAAAACGTGTGGCAACACCGTATATAACAAATAGCTGCGTCTTTTCTCAACCGAAAATTTTGGTATATTTGGAAAGCCGCCAAATCTTTTGATTTGGCATTTTGAAAAGAAAAGATAAAAGCAAAATACAAAAGATTTGGCTTGTTGCGTGGCGGAAAAATACTCGCTAACTTGCACGCTACTTATCATATACAAACACGTTGCCACACATTTAAGAAAAAATATTGAGAATGACTAAAAGTTTTGAAAAAGGAAAAGGTAAGGAGCATTTAGACAAAGATTTCCTTGAAGAACTAAAACATAAAATTTGGTCAACTAAGGGCACTCGATTTACTGCTGACAGCCGATTAAAAACGATTGCGAAATATTCAACTTTAAGTATTAGTTTCCTTTCCGCTTATTTAATAATTTTCGGATTGGTATCTGTCTATAATCTGTATAATCCTAATGCAATTGATGCAAACGTGATAGCATTCACAATTACTGCTTTATCAATTTTAGTTTTGGTTTTTTCATTAATAGAAAATGCACAGAACTACCCTGTAAAGGCAAAAAATTTTCACGACTGCGCTTTAGATTTGGCTGACTTATATAATGAACTTCAAAATTATAAATCATACGAAAAGGATGCTTCAGAAAACGACAAATTGGAATTTTGTAAAAATCTTCAGAAAGAATACCAAAATATTCTTCGGAGATATGAAAATCACGACCCAATTGACAATAAAAAATTTAGAACAAAGTTCACAGATTATTACGAAGTTAAATGGTACGATTGGATTTGGACACAAATTATGTATTTCGTGAATACAAGGCTGATTTATTTAGCAATGATGTTAATTCCAGGAATAATTTTATACTTCGTGATTATGAAAGTCATTTAATGAATAAAGCGGAATTGAAAACTGAACGAAAAAAACGTGTGGCAACAACGTATAACAACAATTGCGGCTTTGTGTCTTGCGGACACAACCGCGCAAGCATAAAAGTCGGTAATTTTAGCTATCTTAGTTTTCAAACAATCCGCAACTGATTGTTATACAAGACCGTTAGCATACATTTATAACAAAATAATATTGAAAAAGAAACTTCCATTAAGAATTTTAAAATCTTTAGAACCTTTTGTTAATCTAATTGGCGAAAAATTTAAAGTAACCGAACCGAAAGAGAATTTACTTTTGGTATTAGACATCGACAGTGAATCAGACTTCTATTTCAAAATAGTACAATACCAAAAAAAACAAAATGGTAGTTTCCAATTTCTAATGGATAGAAAACCGAAAAATGAAGATGAGCCTGAAAAATATAGAACTTGGATTGAAATAAAAAATCTTGAAATAGAATTTAAAAAATGGCTTAATCTTTTAGAACAATACGAAACTACAGAGTCCTTTTTTGATGATCCAATCGTTGATTCTTTTAAAGAAGAATATTACGCAGAATTTGAGATAATTGATGAAGATGCTGACAGAAAACCACTTAACACTAAACAAATACTATTATTAGATTCTCATTTAGAATATATTGAAGAGAAAATAGACAATTATAAAAATGAAAAAAATAAGGAAATAGTATCTGAAATTAAAAATGATGTTGTTGATTTACGAGAAAATCTAACTAATAAATCTAAAAAGTGGGTTATAAACCGTTTAGCAACTATTTGGGCTAAACTTTCAAAACAAGGCACGAAATTTATAAAAGAATTTGTCAATCAAACTAAAACGGAAGGAATTAAACAAGGAGCAAAAGCGTTAATTGAGTTTATTAAAGAAAATGGAACTGAATTGATAGGCTAAAAACGTATGCTAACAACGTATAATTCCAACTAAGGTTTTGTGTCCTGCGGACACAGACGCTCACGCGTCAAAGTCAGTTCTTTTTACTATCTTTAATTCTCAAATTCCCTTAGCTGGGTAATTATACAAGACCGTTGCCACACATTTAAAAAAAATCATATATGATATTGTTTGTTGATAAATTAGAAAAAAATGATCTTGGAGGTTCAACGACTGATTTAAAAAAAGCAGAATATATTTTAGCTGTCCACGGATTAACTTTTAAAGAAATTTTAGCTAAAACACCAAAAAATACCAAATTTCCATCTGGAGCATTTACAAGTGGAAAGTATGTTGTAATGTTTAATATTGATTGGGATTTAAAAAATGTGAATTTCGGATTTCTAAATTATAAGATTGATTTGGATGAGAATTTTAATTTATTCGCTGATTGTTTTTCACCAAAATCTGTCGCAGGTTTTCATACCTTAAAAGAACAAATTAAAAATAAAAATCATTTAGAATTGAATAAAACAAAACTTTCAGATAATGATTCGGACTTCGTTATAGCCTATGGAAATTATATACAAAATCGAAGTTAATAATAGAAAAAGGAAAAAGTTTTTTATCATACCTAAAATTATATCCAAACCTAATATGAAAACTCAAATAATATTTTATGCGCCATAGATTATTGACAGACATTGGAGGTTTCATTTGGTGGCTTTTTATAAAATTTGGAAAAACAGATTTAGAAAAAGAACAAGCAAAAGAAAATTGGTCAAGAAATTTATTTATTTTCTTGCTAACTGTATTATTAGTAGCGTTTATATCTATAAAGTTAAAGTAAAAAAACGTGTGGCAACAACGTATAACAACAATTGTGGCTTTGTGTCCTGCGGACACAACCGCGCAAGCATAAAAGTCGGGAATTTTAGCTATCTTAGTTTCTAAACAATCCGCAACTGATTGTTATACAAGACCGTTGTAAAACATTTGACTAAAAAATCAATCTATGAAGGTATTATTTTTTCTATCTATTTTTTTCAGTTTGAACATTTATAGTCAAAAAACTATTGAACCAGGAATATATTTATCAAATGATGGATTAGAATATATTACAATTTTAAATGATACGGATTTTGGCTACACTTCATTTTTAAATGAATCACCATATTTACACGATCAAAAAAAAATTAAACAATCTTTTTGCGGAACACATATTTTTGAAATAAATAAACAAGGTATTGGAACATTTGAAATTATAGACTCTAAATTAAAACTCAATTTTGGAATGAAAGAAAAACCTTTGGATAGTATTAAAATTAAGAGAGTTACACGTTCTAAGTATGTGGATTCTTCTTCTGTTATTTTTAAAATTAAAACCTATTCTTATAAGGAAATCGAAAATATTGTTTTAGGTGTGTCAATTAAATCTGATGATGGAGAAATTGATACCAACACTGGATTTGAAAATGAAAAAATCATTAAATTAAATAAAAATCAATTTCCTATAACTTTTATAGTTAATGATGAAAAAGAAATTACACTAGAAGAACCCAAAACTGATTATTTCGCTTATTTATATTTTAACGTAACTAAAATTGGAAGACTTGATAGACTTGACAATAAAAGCTTTATTTTAAACCAATTATTGAAGATAGAGTCAAAATAAAAACGTTTTACAACAACGTATAATTCCAACTAAGGTTCTGTGCCCTGCGGACACAGACGCTCACGCGTCAAAGTCAGTTCTTTTTACTATCTTTAGTTTCCAAATTCCCTTAGCTGGGTAATTATACAAGACCGTTGTGTGTAATGTAAAAATTATAAAATCTATGAAAAACTTTGATAATGAAATAAAAAAAATCGCAGAGAATTTCAAAAGAGAGCCTATTTTCGATGGTATAGTAAGTGAAAAAGATTATCAAAATACTGACATTAAGATATTATGGATTTTAAAAGATCCAAATAGCACAGGTGAAGATGGTTCTTGGGATATGCGCGGTCACATAAAATACAATTTAAAAACAAAAACAGGAATTTTAAAGGGTTCAAGTTCCACCTTTAAAAAAATAATATACGTTACAAATGGAATTTTAAATAATCTTTCTTGGAATGATGAATTATTTCACCCTTCATATAAGCCAGAAGTTATTGATGAGTTAAAAAAAATCGCTTACATAAATATTAAAAAAACTGGCGGCGGTCCTGTTGCAAATGAAAATGATATTTGGGAATATTATAATTATTCCAAAGATTTGCTTTTTGCACAAATAAAAGATTTCAAACCAACTATTATAATTTTTGGAGGAACATATAAATATTTTCAAGAAGATTTGGCACTTGGTACTTTAGAGAGTTTTGGTAGTTGTAGTGCAATTTCAAAAAATAATACTTTATACATAAAAGCATATCACCCAATGTACACAATAAAAGAAGAAGTTTATTTTAATGATATTCTTAAAGCAGTCAATCAAAATAAATTAAAAATTTAAGCAAATGGATATAAAATTTCCTAAAAGAGATAATTTAAATCAAAATAAAGAAAATTTCAAAAATAAATTCAATGAACAATTAGAACTTCTTGTAAAAATAAAAGAAGATCTAATTGAAATGAAGCGTTATGAAGAGGCTTCAGTATATCGGGACATGGAAGTAAAGTTTAAAGAGTGGAAAACTCACATTAATAGAAAATAACACACTACACACAACACCGGTAACCGTTGCACAAGCCTTTAATTCTTAGAAAATCTCACTTATTTAAACCGCTTTTAGGAGGTTTTTTGTTTTTATATCCTTTGCAAATTAGAAGAATGAAGTGTTTTTAAAATGACGTATACTCCCGATTTAAGGTCATTGTGAA
>NZ_AUHX01000026.1 GCF_000423405.1 Mesonia mobilis DSM 19841
TGAGCGATTCCAATTAATCGTTCCTGCTTTTAAAATTGAAAAAGCCAGAAATAATTTTTTTGAAAACTAATTTTGATGCTTGTAAGAGACGTTAGGGTTTAGAAAAATAGAGTAGAGTTGAGGTAAATTTAATCCGCAACTAATTATCCATTTCAATTTATCCGGCTGAGTAAGTTTTTCAGTTGAGGTTAAATTACTTTTAGGATTTTTAATTTTTCTCTGCGAACAGATTATCCATCCAGTTATCGATTCTGCTTTTGCCGGAAGTTCGTTAAGTTGCAGTAAACCCAATAATTATTCCTGCTGATTTGATTTCGGAGCTATTGTTGGCAACGGTCCCGTATATTTGTCAGTTGTGGGAATTTAGGAATTAAAGATAGTAAAAAGAACTGACTTTGACGCGTGAGCGTCTGTGTCCGCAGGACACAAAGCCACAATTGGAAATATATGTTGTTGGTAAAAGTGTTTTTTCCGTTTCAATTTTCGGTTTCATTTTATCATTTTTTAGCATTTTAGTCCGCTGATTTCAAATTACTATTTTGAAAACGAATTTTGGTTTTATATTTTATCCGTAAAGATTTGGGAAAATAGAGTAGTGCTGAGAAATTTTTATCCGCAACAATTTATCGGTTCCGGTTAATCGAGTTTGAGTAAGTTTTTCAGCTGAGTTCAAATTTCCTTTAAGATTTTTAATTTTCTCTGCGCAAAGTTTATCCATTCAGCTTTTGTTTCGAGTAATTTTATCCTTTTAGATTGTCAATTTTTCTTTAAGTTTTCGTTCAAGAAAGAGATTGTTTAAGAAATAAAATTTTAAGATTACCACGCTGTAATTATGCATTTTTACCAACGGTCTTGTATAATTACCCAGCTAAGGGAATTTGGAAACTAAAGATAGTAAAAAGAACTGACTTTGACGCGTGAGCGTCTGTGTCCGCAGGACACAAAACCTTAGTTGGAATTATACGTTGTTGCCTACAGTTATTTTTATTCGTTCTCAATTTTATTTAATTCCGCTATTCTGTTTTTATGCATTTCAAATATTATTTCAGGATTCCATTCGTCATCTTCCGTTTTTCCGTGTCCCAATGACATTACTGAAACCAATTTTCCATTCTCTGCGTAAAATTGGCAAGTCCAAGGTTGCAGAGTGTAATGATTAATTGGCATATATTTTATTGACTCCTCTGCGTAAATAAGTTCTCCGTTTTGTTCGTAATAAACTTCTTCGTAAAGAGTTGCTTTTTCGTGAGAGTCAATTTGTATTATTCGTTTTCCATTATCAGTTTCGCAAATCCGCCAAAATTCCGTTTTTCCATTAAAGTCAGTTACGGCATCTACATTTTGGGAACAGTTGGAAAGTTCAGCAAAATATTGGTCATTAATTTCAGTCCTTAATTTTTCTTCTTTATCTAATTCAGTTTCTGAATCAGAGATTGTTGTTTCAGATTCCGCCACATTTTTTTCATTTGAGTTGCTTTTTTTCGATTCGCAAGCAGTCAATGAAATCAAGATTGTTAATGTCAGCAGGATTTTTTTCATAATTGTTGGCAACGGTCTTGTATAATTACCCAGCTAAGGGAATTTGAGAATTAAAGATAGTAAAAAGAACTGACTTTGACGCGTGAGCGTCTGTGTCCGCAGGACACAAAACCTTAGTTGGAATTATACGTTGTTAGCAACTGGATTTTTTGGTTAAATATTTTCTTATAAATTCTACTTTTTCAGATAATCCATCGTGCTTTTTTTCTGCCGCTAAATTTAAAAGTGATTCAGTCATTTTATTTGGTTTGATTTTTTCTGTCCAAAGGAGTTGGTCAAGAACACCAAGTCCAAAATCCGCAACATTTTCATCATTCAAAAATTCCGTAATCCAGTGAATTGATTTTGGGTGTGCAATATCTTTAATTACAAGAACTGCAATTCGGCGGTCATCTTTATTTGTCGAATTTTTATAAATTTTGTAAGCATAATCAGTCGCGTATTCAGATTCTAAAACCCGTAAACAATTAACTGCTAAATTCCATTCTGTCTTAAGTTCAATTATATAATCAACAGTATTTTTTATCCAAGTTTTTCCTAAAAATAATTCTATTGCAAATTTTGATTTTCCGTCGTGAGTTAGTTCGGAATTATTATTTTTAATCAATTCAGCTATTTTGCGCCATTCGGTGTTCATTTTTTGTTTATCTTGTTGCTAACGGTCTCGTATAACCGTCAGTTACGGGATTAAAGTTAATAATTTTCGGTTTAGCACAGGCTTTAGCAATTCCGAGTGGATTCGGACGTAGTCGAATCCGCCGTAATTGCGGTTATACATTGTTGTAAATAGTACTTTTTCACTATTTTCTTAACCAACCTAAAATTCGGTCATTTTTTATTATCCATTTTCCGTTTTCATTTATCAAGTCATACCTTTCTCTTGAATTCCCATATGGTCCAGGATTTTGTTGAATAATTTCAATTTCGTTTTCGGTCACTTTAGAAACTATAGAAACGTGTCCATATTTATTCAGTGTTGTTCCCGAATAAACTATTAAATCGTTTATTTTTGGCTTGGATTTACTTGGATTTTTAAATTGTTTTAAATTCCGCTGTTTGTTTATTTCTCCGTCTTTGATTCGTGAGTTAAAAAAGTCTTTTGCGTGTCCATAAGTATCAGGCATTTTGTGGTTTAGTTCTTCGTAGTAATATCGTTTCACGAATTCCACGCATTGATATTTTAGTCCAAGATTATATCCATCTTTCGCTAAAGCTCGTCCGTCCACATTTCCAACACCGCCATTATAATAAACAGCAACTCCATTCAGACTATCAATTTTTTGTCCGACTTCATAATTCGGATTTAGATTGATTTTTTTTGATGCGAAAAATCCAACAACGAGTAAAATCAGAATTCCGAGTATTAGTAAAAGTCGTTTTTTCAATTCGTTCGTAATTTTTTTTGTATTATTTACAACGGTCTCGTATAACCGTCAGTTACGGGTTAATATGCGTTAATTTTCGGTTAAGCACAGACTTTAGCAATTCCGAGTGGATTCGGACGTAGTCGAATCCGCCGTAATTGCGGTTATACATTGTTGGGTACAGTGTTTTTTATTCCACATTACTTTTCCGCTAATTTTCTTTTGAAAGTAATGCCGATAGACAACGCGTGATTGCTTGTCTAATGTCATCCGCTTCTGTTTCTCCTTGTCCTTCTGCTGAACAGGAACTAATCAGTTCATTTGATTTCGCAGAGACAAGTTGTATCGTTACTTCTATTGTATATCCAAAACCTCTATTCCTTCTGCCACTTTCTCCATAATTCACAATTAGAGTTTCGTTTGTCAATTCATTTTTTAATTCGGGTAATCTTATAAATCCTTCTTTTGATAATATTCCTGTTATTACATCTGTCGGATTTACGCTTTTACTTGTAGAATAATATTGTCCTCCGTAGGTTGCTCCAGCACTTGAAGTCAGACTATTTGTCGGTGAAATGTAAATGTATTTATAATTTTCAGTCGAACTGTTTTTAATAGTCGTTGCTGGTTTAAGTGGCGCACAACTGAATATTAAAAAGTTCAAAATCAATATTCCAATAAGTTTGATAGTTTTCATTTGTCAGTTTAATTCAGAACGGTATTTTTAAATTTTGAAGTTGGTCAATTCACATTGTACCCAACGGTCTTGTATATTTGTCAGTTGTGGGAATTTGGAAACTAAAGATAGTAAAAAGAACTGACTTTGACGCGTGAGCGTCTGTGTCCGCAGGACACAAAACCACAATTGGAAATATACATTGTTATGTGCTGGCTTTTATTTTTTCATAAAGTTTGTCAAAATCATTTGCCATTAATATAAAATCTTCTCCCCAACCATTAGGAATTGCAATTTCTTGAAATGTTCCAGTTGGGGCAAAGTTAAGATTGAGTTTTTCAAGTATTTTCAGATTACCATTGTCAAGTTCTTTAATGTCCTTTTCTAATTCAGATTTGAGCTCGTAAGCTCTGTTGTATTTTGTCCAAGTTAAATTGGTTTGGTCGGTTAGACGTGAGTTTATGTTTTTTATTATTTCTATGATTACTTGGATATATGTCATTTTGCAATTAGGGTTTTTGAGTTTCGATTTCTAATTGACCAAATACAATTCATTAAAAAGACAATAGCTGAAATTAACATTAAAGTTAAAGTCAGTCGAGAGTCAGAGTTCAGAATATTATCTGAAATGAAAGTTAGTCCAATTAAAATCAGATGAGATATAGAAAGATTTTTATTTGTGCAATAACGTAATATTGCTAAAATCCCATATCCGATTAAAAATGTTAACCACAAAAATGGTTTAACTATGAAAATCCAAAAGCTAAAATCGTAAGACCGACCCAAAGTCCAATTGTATCCTGTTTGGATTCCTCCAAAGTATATTGAAATCATTAATAGTATAATGATTAATAAAAACATTTTCCTTTGAACTAATTTGTCAAATGTCATTTTTCCGATTGAGTGAGTTTAGCTTGCACATAACGGTCTCGTATATCGCTTCAAGTTGCGATCGCTAAGAAACGAATATAGCTAAAAAACATTTAATAATTGTACGTGCCAGAGAAATGTCAGCCTAAAACCTGCGCAGCAATTTGTGATATACAGTGTTGGTTACTTTTGCGACACGTTTTGCTGATAACATTCTGCTTTGCGATTCCGATTTATCGTTCTTGCTTTTAAAATTGAACAAGCCTAAATTATCAGTTTAAAAATCAATTTCGCTGCGTGTAAGAGACGTTATGGTTCAGAAAATAGAGTAGAGTTGAGGTAAATTTAATTCGCAACAAATTATCCATATCAATTTATCCAACTGAGTAAGTTTATCAGTTGAGATAAAATTTCGTTTAGGATTTTTAATTTTTCTGTGCGAACAGATTATCCATCCGGTTATCGGCTCTGTTTTTGCCGGACGTTCGTTAAGTTGCAGTAAACTCAATGATTTAACGTGCTGATTTTATTTCGGAGCAATTGTTACCAACGGTTTTGTTTATCTTTCAGTTGTGGGAATTTAGGAAATGAAGATAATAAAAAGAAATGACTTTGACGCGTGAGCGTCTGTGTCCGCAGGACACAAAGCCACGATTGAAGATAAACGTTGTTGTCTAAAGTGCTTTTCCGTCCAGATTTTCGATTCCACTTTATCGTTTCAGAGCTTCTTTGTCAGCCGAGTTTTAATTTTCTTTTGAAAACGTATTTTAGTTTTAATTTATCTCCGTAAAGCTTTAAAAAAATAGAGTAGTGCTAATAAATTTTTAACCGTAGCAATTTATCGTTTCCAGTTTATCGAGATTGAGTAAGTTTAAGTCAGTTGAGTTCTAATTTTTTGTTGAATTTTTAA
>NZ_AUHX01000027.1 GCF_000423405.1 Mesonia mobilis DSM 19841
TGCGTAAAGTAAACACTATAGGCTTAAGACAAGCTAACAAGTGTATGCAGCTCTCAGCTATAGCCTACAACCTCAAAAAATACCTCAAGTTCACTCAAAACCGGGTGAAAAGTGGAGCAGGAATGTTCGCCTTGTTTTTTAAAGTTCACAATGACCTTAAATCGGGAGTATACGTCATTTTAAAAACACTTCATTCTTCTAATTTGCAAAGGATATAAAAACAAAAAACCTCCTAAAAGCGGTTTAAATAAGTGAGATTTTCTAAGAATTAAAGGCTTGTGCAACGGTTACAATGGCTATAAGTAATTGCTTGTTCTCGCTTACTTCTGAAAATTCTCGCGGATTTTCAGTTTGTTGTGTACTTGCAAAGTTAAGTGCTAACCCACGCAACTACTCATAGCCGAGACCGTTGGGCACAAGCTGAAAAAAATATGAACTAAAATTAAATCCGAACTAAAAAACCAACCGCATATTTTAGCACATTTGGTTTTTCCCATCGCAAAAAGCCATCATTTTAAAAACCAAAAAAGCAAAAATTATCCTACGCATAGTTAGATTATCTAAAAAATTATTTAAATTTGTCAAAAAATGACAAGTCTTATGAAAACCACATTTGGAGAATATATTCGACTTTTAAGAAATGAAAAGGGTTTGACTTTAACCCAACTTGCCGCAAAATTAAACTTGGATTCTGCTAATCTGAGTAAAATCGAAAACGATAAACGCGACTTTGATAAAAAAAGACTTTCTAAATTGGCAAAAATTTTTGGGCTCAATTTAAAAGAATTAAAAAATGAATTTATTAGCGACCAAATTGCAAAGCAGATTTATGAAACTAATTGCAATAAACAGCTTTTAAAAGTAGCAGAAGAAAAAGCTGAATATCGAAGGACTTTAAATAAACCCATAAAAACAGAAAAAGCATTATGAATTTAGTATCATTTTTTGCAGGCGCAGGTGGACTGGATTTGGGATTTAAAAAAGCTGGTTTCAGTATTATTTGGGCTAACGAATACGATAAGGATATTTGGGAAACTTATGAAAAAAACCATCCTAAAACTATTTTAGATAAACGTAGTATTGTAAATATACAATCTGATGAAGTTCCAGAATGTGACGGGATTATTGGTGGTCCACCTTGCCAAAGTTGGAGTGAAGCAGGTTCTAAAAGAGGAATTAATGACAATCGGGGGCAATTGTTTTTCGATTTCATAAGAATTCTAGAGGCTAAACAACCAAAGTTTTTTCTTGCAGAAAACGTCAGCGGAATGCTTTTGAAGAGACACGATGAAGCTTTAAAAAACATTAAGACAATGTTTAAAAATGCGGGAACTGGTTATGATTTATCTTTTAAATTATTAAATGCTTCAGATTTTGATGTTCCACAAGACCGCAAACGAGTTTTTTTCGTTGGTATCCGCAAAGATTTAGGTTTTAAGTTCAAATTTCCTGAATATAAGAATAACAAAATAACTCTTGAAGAAGCCATATCTGATTTAAAAGAAAATGTTGTAGCTGCTAAAGAGGGAAACAAAACGAATAAAGAAAATTGGAAGTTTTCGAATCACGAATATATGATAGGTGGTTTCTCTTCAATGTTTATGTCAAGAAATAGAGTTAGAACTTGGGATGAACAATCGTTTACAATTCAAGCAGGTGGGAGACACGCTCCTATTCATCCACAAGCACCAAAAATGAAATTTATAGAACAAAATAAAAGAATTTTTGTTCCTGGAAAAGAAAACTTGTATCGTAGATTAAGTGTTCGCGAGTGTGCACGAATCCAAACTTTTCCGGACGACTTTAAGTTTTATTACAACCATATTGCAGCTGGTTACAAAATGATTGGAAATGCAGTACCGGTTAACCTTGCAAAGCATTTAGCTTTAAGTATTAAATCTCAAATTGAGAATTCAGAAAAAAAACAAAGGTCAATTTCCAAAAGAAAAATGGAATTGGAAAATACTATTTCATAATATATGGCAAGTCAAACAGTAAACGGAAAAGCATTTGAATATGCTTTGCTTATTGAGCTTTACGAACGTTTAGAAAATATAACAAGTGTTACAATTACAAAAAATGAACCTTATCAAACTGCCAAAGGATTTTTTGATGGATTTAATGAACAGGATCAGGATACTTTCAGAATAACCGCAAGTGCTTCAATAAATTTTCTTATTGATATTGAACCAAGACTATCAAATGGTATTAGTGAAGATGATATTTTAATTTTAGAATTAGTAACCGATCAAGCTGGGCAAACTGGAGATGTTCGAGACGTTTTAATAATTCGCTCTTTACAGAAATGGGAGATTGGAATTTCGGCAAAAAACAATCATAGAGCTGTTAAACATTCAAGATTATCACAAAAAATAAACTTTGGCGAGAAATGGCTCGGTGTATCTTGTTCTCAAAATTATTTTCAAGAAATCAAACCGATTTTTGATATGCTCACAGATTTGAGGGCTAAAGACAAATCAACGAAATGGACTTCGATTGAAAATATGCACGAAACAGTATATGTGCCAATTTTAAACGCTTTCAGAAAAGAATTGCTTCGTTTGGACAAGCAAAATCCAAATATTGCAGCAGAAAACTTGGTACAGTACCTTATCGGAAATCAAGATTTTTATAAAGTAATTAAAGGAAAAAGGAAAGTTGAAATTCAAGCTTATAATTTGCACGGCACCTTGAATTTACCATTTGAGAAGATAAAACCGAAAGCAAAAATTCCTAAACTTAAATTACCGACAAGATTAATTGAAATGGTTTATCAAGAAAATTCAACGACAACGTTACTGGTTTCTTTAAATGAAGGTTGGCAAATATCTTTTAGAATTCATAATGCGAGTTCAAGGGTTGAACCATCCTTAAAATTTGACATAAACTTAGTGAGTGCACCCCACACTTTATTTACTAATCATATATTTGTGAATGGATAAGCCAAGGCTTAAAGCCATACACATTTTCAATTCGCTCCAGCCGATGCTACGCAAAAATTGCAAAAGAGTATGGCTTGCCAACGCTCACTTTAGAACTAACATAAGATATCGGAAAACCAAGCAGAACGTAAAAAGCCAGTGCCCAACAACATATAACAACAATTGCGGCTTCGTGTCCTGCGGACACAACCGCGCAAGCATAAAAGTCGGTAATTTTAGCTATCTTAGTTTTTAAACAACCCGCAACTGATTGTTATACAAGACCGTTAGGCACAAGCAAAACCAACAAACAAACATTTGAATAAAATATGGGACAATTTAGAGATGTATCAATAAAAAACGTAATCGAGGACTTAAACCAAAGTTATTTTCTACCTGATATTCAGAGAGAGTACGTGTGGTTGAGGAAAGCAAAAGAAAAGAAAATTGAGCAACTTTTCGATTCTATTTTAAGAGGGTATCCAATTGGTTCATTTCTGTTTTGGAAACTCAAAAAAGACGATATTGAAACGAACAAAGATGCGAAAGAAGATTCCGATAAACTGAATTTTCAGCTTTACAAGTTCATTGAAAACTATGATGAACGAAAAACGCACAACGAAAAGGTAAACATTGAACAAATAAATTCAGACGATTTATCAATCGTACTTGACGGGCAACAAAGATTAACTTCACTTTACATTGGACTAAAAGGAACAAGAACCTTAAAAAAACCAAAAGCGTGGTGGGATAATCCAAATGCTTTTGAGGAAAAACAACTATTCTTAAATTTAAGATATAAACCAAATGAAGAAAATCCAGATGACAATTTTGATTTTGATTTTCTTCGTAAAAATGCAGTTCCAAAAACTGACGAAAACAACTATTGGTTTAAGGTTGGCGAAATACTCGAATTAGGAAGCATTGTAGGATATGCAAGAGAGAACAATCTTT
This sequence comes from Mesonia mobilis DSM 19841, assembly GCF_000423405.1. GTDB lineage: Bacteria > Bacteroidota > Bacteroidia > Flavobacteriales > Flavobacteriaceae > Mesonia > Mesonia mobilis. The sequence goes on from NZ_AUHX01000027.1 coordinate 3,876, forward strand.
CAGATAGTGAGGCAGAAATACTTGAAAAGCTCAAAGATGCTTTCTGCACAAAAAGTCTTATTTCTTACTTTGAAGAAACAGAGAAAAACCTCGATAAGGTTTTAAAGATTTTTATTCGAGTAAATAGCGGAGGAACACAACTTTCGTATTCAGACCTTTTAATGTCAATTTTAACTGCAAATTTCTCAACTGACATTAGAGATTTGATGAACAAATTTGTTGACTCATTAAAGGAACGAGGTTTTGGAGTAATGGGCAGAGACCAAGTGTTGAAAACTTGTCTGTTACTAACTGAAAGCAACCACATATTCCAACTAAAGAATTTTAGCAAAAGTAATATCAATAAGATAGAAGATAATTGGGAAGAGATTACCGAAACAATTTTTAAAGCAACAAAATTGCTTAAAGAATTTGGCTATACAAATCAACTTTCTTCTGCTTACATTTTGTCAGCAGTTGCGTACTTCATTTTCAAAAAGAAAAATATAACACACGAGGATAAAACAGAATTACTCAAATTTGTGCGAAACGCACAAATTACGAGTTATTTTACGACTTCGTTAGATGGTAAGTTAGAGGTAGTAGCAAAAATCATAAGAACGGCAGAAGATTTTGAAACTGTCAATAGAAAATTAACTACAAGTAAAGTCCAACCACTAAAAATTTCAAGTGATGATATTGACAGAATGATGGACTTCCAATATGGAAATCCTGCAATACTACCAATCTTACAGATTTTATATCCAAACTTAGACTATAAAAACTCGACATTTCATATCGACCATATTTATCCTAAATCAAAGTTTAAAGCCAAAAATGAAGAGTTGGCTGAGGACTACCTTACTGAGGCAAACTTCCTTTACAACCTTCAACTTTTACAAGGAGAAGAAAATTTGACCAAAAAAGCGAAAGACCCAGAATTATGGTTAAGTGAACATTTTTCGGATAATAAAGAACAAATAAAGGCTTATAAGCAACGAAATTATATTGACGAAGATTTTGAACTCAAATGGAGCGGAATAAAGGAATTTGATGATTACCGAACAGAAAAAATAAAGTCCAAATTGAAAGAAATACTGCTGACAGATAAAGAAATGCCAGTGCCTAACAAAGAACTGAGGTAAAAAGCAACTCTTTTCTTCCTTAATTTTAGAGCATATTTATCCTGTACTAAAACCTCTATTTCTTTAATCTTAGTACTTCATATCTTTATTAATTTTAATACTACTTCGTCGCTAAAACTGATACGTAATTTGCATCATAGGCCAAACCCGACTTGGCAATCGAAAAGGCCTGTTTCAGCAATTTATTACATACCGCGATCAAAGCTAATTTCTTACTCTTTCCTTTGGCTACTAAACGATCATAGAGCTTTTTACAAGCCAGATTGTATTTGCAAGCATTAAAAGAACACAAGAACAAGAGATTACGTAACTTCTTATTACCTACCTTACTT
>NZ_AUHX01000028.1 GCF_000423405.1 Mesonia mobilis DSM 19841
GATGTCAATATCCTACGAAGCTATCTATATGCATATTTACAGACACAGACAGGCTAGTCTAAACAAAAAACTAATCAAGCTACTACCCTATCAAAAATCGCAGCGTAGAAGAGCTAATGCGAAAACAAAAAGAGGTACTAAAATAAAAGATATCATCAATATCAAAGATAGACCGAAACACATTGAAGATAGGAAAGAAATAGGCCACTGGGAAGGTGATTTAGTCATTGGTAAAGGACAAAAAAGTGCTATTGGTACTATCGTAGAAAGAAAGTCTAGGTTCGTCTGTATTATCAAACTAAAAGACAGAAAATCAACAACCGTAACAAATCAGTTCGCTAAAATACTAAAAGGCTTCAATCAAAATCTTATTAAAACGATGACCTACGATAATGGTGTAGAAATGGCGAGAAATAAACAATTTACGAAACTAACCGGGATCAAAGTATATTTTGCTGATCCTTATGCCTCTTGGCAAAGGGGTACTAATGAAAATACGAACGGACTTATTAGAAGGTACTTCCCTAAAGGAACTGATTTTAATAAAGTTACACCAAAACAGCTACAATATGTACAAGATAAACTCAATAACAGACCTAGAAAAATCATTGGATATAAAACTCCTAAAGAAATATTTAAACTAAATGCTGCTTAATTTTTATAAATTATATTAAATTGTACGAAACCAAAATAGCAACACCTGTTGCGTTAGATCCTTGAATCCAGCATCATTTGTACCAAAATCTTAAACAGACACTTTCGTTTTATGGTGTGGCTTGTGATAAGCCTTACTATATTTCTTCGGGGAAATCAATTTTTCAATTTCCTGAAAACTCGTTCCGTATGGATTTTTATTCACTGTGCATATGTACAAGCGGAAAAATGACTATGGAAATTGATGGCAATAATTATCTTGTTCAACAAAATAGTTTTCTTATTTCTGCACCATCTACCATTGTCCATTTTAGGAAGTTTAGTAAAGATTTTAAAATGAAACTTCTGTTTTTTGAAAAAAATTTCTTACTCAAAAATATTTCTAACCCATTTATTATTGAAAAAAGTGGTCTGTTTCAACAAGGTAGCTATTCCTTATTAAATGCACCCGCAAAAGACATAGAACATATATTGACCTTGCTTGATTACTTAAAACATAAAACTAAGACCCACGGAAATTTTATTGATGAAATTATTCGAAGTATTATTTTTAACATATTACTTGAAGTTGCCGAAATTACACATCGCTATGCTAACGAACCAGAAAGTAAAGACCAAGTCATTTCTACTATTTATTTGAAGTTTAGGAAACTGGTACAAGAACAAATTTTAGAACATAAAACAGTACAATTGTATGCCGACCAATTGCATATTTCTAATAAATATTTAATTGAAATAGTAAAAAAAACAAGTGGAAGAACACCGCATGAAGTCATTAATGAAATACTGCTAAAAGAAGCGTATGTACTATTGGGAAATCCTGAACTCACAGTAACTGAAATTGCATTTCAGTTACACTTCAATTCTACCTCTGCCTTTGGGCGATTCTTTAAAAAACATACCACAATTTCACCTTCACAATATAGAACAAGACAAAACATAGTCCGATAAGAATTAACGGACACAAATACCGAATTAAAGGATATATGTAAATTTAAGTATAGCCATATCTTTGTTATCATTAAATAATCAAATACTTTAACAATGAAGAAAATAACAGATAAGTTTGATTCGTTTCTATCGAAATCAAAAGAATATGGAAATGTAAACCACGAGCCGGATTCGAATAAGGAAATACAATTGAACACCAAGGAAAAAACCATGCCTTTTTCGGATCAGATTGGAAATTATCAAAGAAATATCGGTATTCCCCCAAAATCCTATGAGAACAGCAAAGTATACATTGTAGGTAGTGGTATTGCGGGTATGTCGGCAGCATATTATTTTATACGTGATGGAAAAATTCCTGGCAAAAACATCATTTTCTTAGACCAATTGCATGTTGATGGCGGCTCTTTGGATGGTGCCGGAAATGCCGAAGACGGTTATATTATCCGAGGAGGGAGGGAAATGGATATGACCTATGAGAATCTTTGGGATATGTTTCAGGATATTCCAGCCGAAGAACTTCCTGAACCGTACAGCGTATTAGACGAATACCGATTGGTAAACGACAATGACCCGAATTATTCCAAAGCCCGTTTGATACACAACCAAGGTGAAATTCAGGATTTCAGCAAATTCGGACTGGAGCGAAAAGACCAATTGGCCATTGTGAAATTATTGTTGAAGAAAAAAGAAGATTTAGACGATTTAACGATTGAAGATTATTTTAGCCAAGAATTTTTAGACAGTAATTTTTGGTTCTTTTGGCGCACCATGTTCGCCTTTGAAAATTGGCACAGCCTATTGGAATGCAAACTGTACATGCACCGTTTTCTTCACGCCATTGATGGAATGAAAGATTTTTCCTGTCTGGTTTTCCCTAAATACAACCAATACGATACGTTCATTACGCCTTTGCGAAAACATTTAGAGTCAAAAGGCGTACAAATTCAGCTGAATACTTTGGTAAAAGATTTGGACATTCACAGTAATATCCATGGTAAAGTGGTGGAAGGCATTGTTACCGAACAAGATGGAAAGGAAGTGAGAATACCAATAGGGAAAGATGATTATGTTATTGTGACCACCGGTTCCATGACCGAGGACACGTTTTATGGAACAAACAAAACCGCACCGATCATAAAAATGGACAACGATTCGAGCGGACAAAGTGCCGGATGGAAATTATGGAAAAATTTAGCGGCAAAATCCGAGATTTTTGGTCGTCCTGAAAAATTCTGTGGCGATATTGAAAAATCTTCTTGGGAATCGGCAACATTAACATGTAAACCGTCTGCCTTTACCGAAAAGTTGAAAGAATATACCATTAACGACCCGTATTCAGGAAAAACTGCAACGGGAGGCATTATTACCATTACCGATTCTGATTGGCTAATGAGCTTTACCTGTAACCGACAGCCACACTTTCCTAACCAACCCGATGATGTTCTAGTTCTTTGGGTGTATTCATTATACATGGATAAAGAAGGAAATTATGTAAAAAAAGCAATGCCTCAATGTACAGGAGACGAAATACTGACTGAACTTTGCTATCACCTAGGTATTCTTGACCAAATTGATGATGTTATTGAAAACACCATTGTACACACCACATTTATGCCCTACATCACTTCAATGTTTATGCCAAGAGCAAAGGGAGACAGACCAAATGTAGTTCCCGAAGGTTGTAAAAATTTAGGATTGGTGGGACAATTTGTAGAGACCAACAATGATATTGTCTTTACCATGGAAAGTTCCGTTAGAACTGCCCGTATTGCCGTTTACGAATTGTTGAACCTGAACAAGCAGGTGCCTGATATCATACCGTTGCAATACGATATTAGACAGTTGTTGAAAGCTACAAAATCACTAAATGATTATAGACCGATCCCAGGTGAAAGCATCTTAAAGAAAATTTTGAAAGACAGTTATTTCGAGCATATCTTACCCGAAAGCGAAACATTGGAAGAAGAACATGAATCTTTCTTTCAAGAGCAGTTTCATAAAATTCAAGAATGGATAAAGAACAAATAATATGAATTATAAAAATATTACAGTAGCCGGAAGTGGCGTATTAGGCTATCAAATTGCTTTCCAGACGGCATTTCATGGATTTAATGTCACCGTTTATGACATTAATGATGAAGTATTGGAAAAAGCAAAAGGCAAGTTTGAAATTATGAGTTCCGCATTTAAAAGTGATTTGAATGCAAGTCAGCAACAATTGGAAGATACATATCAAAAATTAAGGTACTCATCTAATTTAGAAGAGGCTGTAAAAGATGCCGACCTGCTGATTGAAGCCGTACCGGAAAATCCGCAGATTAAAATCGGTTTTTACGAGCAGTTAGCAAAAGTTGCCCCCGCAAAAACTGTTTTTGCTACGAATTCTTCCACACTCTTACCAAGTCAGTTTGCTTCCTCTACTGGAAGACCGGAGAAATTTGTTGCCCTGCATTTCGCCAACGAAATTTGGAAACACAATACCGCAGAAATTATGGGGCATCCAACTACTTCGCACAAAGTGTTCAACGATGTGGTGGAGTTTGCAAAAAGAATTGGAATGTTGCCTTTGCCATTGCACAAAGAACAGCCCGGTTATATTCTCAATTCTTTACTTGTACCTCTTTTAGGTGCTGCACTCGATCTAGTTGTCAATGAAGTTGCTGACCCACCAACCGTGGATAAAACATGGATGAAGGCTACAGGTGCCCCCGTAGGTCCATGTGCCATATTGGATGTTGTGGGCATTACAACAGCTTACAACATAAATAAAATAGCAGCCGAGAAAACACAGGATGCCAACAAGATAAAAGTGGTGAAATATTTAGAAGAAAATTTCATTAATAAAAATAAATTAGGTGTGGCTACGGGTGAAGGATTTTATACATACCCAAATCCAGCTTTTCAAAAAAAGGATTTTTTGAAGTAGAAAAAATAAATCTATTATTGGAAGTTTATATTGTGTTGTTTTAGAGTTCGTTGACCAACAATTGGAATTCATGATAATAAGGATATGGTAGGCAAAGGTTTTAGCTATTTTTGAAAATGCACAATTTTCTAATTTCAACTGAATAAAAAATACGAACGCACAACAATGGTAACCGTTGCACAAGCCTTTAATTCTTAGAAAATCTCACTTATTTAAACCGCTTTTAGGAGGTTTTTTGTTTTTATATCCTTTGCAAATTAGAAGAATGAAGTGTTTTTAAAATGACGTATACTCCTGATTTAAGGTCATTGTGAACTTTAAAAAACAAGGCGAACATTCCTGCTCCACTTTTCACCCGGTTTTGAGTGAACTTGAGGTATTTTTTGAGGTTGTAGGCTATAGCTGAGAGCTGCATACACTTGTTAGCTTGTCTTAAGCCTATAGTGTTTACTTTACGCAGACCAACAAATTGAGTGAGTGTACCAAAAACAGGTTCTA
>NZ_KE384015.1:0-2438 GCF_000423405.1 Mesonia mobilis DSM 19841
AAAGAACACTACAGGATCTATACTCTTTTGACCGCTGCTGCCGTAAAAACCTCGAGTAAGATCATAGAGAAAATCTAAGTTTAAGGCTTCTTTCAATCGGCGGTAGAAATTAGTGGCCGGTACCCGTTCACTCAACTGAAAACTGTTGAATAACTGCTCTTGATATACTTTTTTTCCTTGCATACCATGAAATTAATCTTTTTTAGTAAATTGTGCAACAAGCACAATGGCTATAAGTAATTGCTTGTTCTCGCCTACTTCTGAAAATCCTCGCGGATTTTCAGTTTGGTATGTACTTGCTAAGTTAAACGCTAAACCACGCAACTACTCATAGCCGGAACGTTAGCAACAATTAAAACAAAAAACTTGGAAGAATTTTTACAAAGTATTGCACCGACCACAATTTCATTAATTATAACTGGAATAGTAAGCTTAGCAATTGGTATTTATTTAGAAAAATTTAAAAATAGGTTGACTTTTATAAAATATCGGATATTTTTCCAACCTCTCGCAACGTCAAATGAAAATGAATATTGGGGAAATATAGAAGTTTATTATAATGGATCAAAATCTAATCATTTGAACTTTGCTACTATAGAACTAATTAATGATAGTAATAAGGATTTTCAAGATGTTATAATTGATGTATGGGTTGATAAAGATACTTTCATTAAAGGGCAAAATGGATTTTATTCTGATACTGGCAAATCCATATTGATGGAAAATAACCATTATATCGGATTAACAGAAACAATAAAACAGAATAGTGAAGATATTTCTAAAAGGCAAAAAAATCCAAATCATATAACACCTGTAAAATTACAGAATGATATTGTCTATTATCAATCTAATGTAAAATTTCATCTTCCCGTATTCAATCGAAAATCAGATATAAAGTTTAATATTTTAGTTGAAAATGAAAAGGCAAATCAACCAATTTTTGGAATTGATATTAAACATAAAGGACTTAAGGTTATAAAACAAGATGATAAGTACGACGAGGAAAGAAAATTAGGAATTGGAACAATTACCTTTGGAACATTATTTTTTGTACTAATAACTATTATTATATATTTCAAATTTCCAAATTCATTGATTCCAACAATAATTTTAGGAATTGCAGGAGTTTTACACCTAGTTGTAGGAACATTTATTTATAAGTTAATTCAATTTATAAGAAATTATTTGAAATAATAACTGTTGCTAACACCGTATAATTCCAACTAAGGTTTTGTGTCCTGCGGACACAAACGCTCACGCGTCAAAGTCAGTTCTTTTTACTATCTTTATTTTCCGAATTCCCTTAGCTGGGAAATTATACAAGACCGTTAGCAGCAAGTTGAATAAAAATATGAGCGAAGAAAAAAATATAGAAATTCACGAAACAGCATTTGTTACTTCAACATTTAGAGCTTTTGACGAAGATTTAAGCCAGGATAGTTTTGCTAAATTGTGGCAGAATTCGAATACAGAAAATTGGATTAAAGAATATCTTGAACAAGTTTCATCAGAAGAAATATTTACTCATTGTCTGAGAAACAGATATTTTTTAGATATAGTTAAAGATCTGATTCAAAATCAAGGAATTCAAGCCGTAATAAATTTTGGAAGTGGATTTAGTATGTACCCATTTCTATTGAACGAAAATATTGTCCATATTGAAATTGATAAACCAGATATTGTTAATTATAAAAAGAATCAAATAGAAGAATGGCAAGAGAAAAAAATAATTCCGAAAAGAAATATCCATTTTATTGGTGTTGATTTCAGTAAAGACTATAAACAAGAATTATTTTCTAAAATTCAGTCCATAAAAGGGAATAAATCAACATTTATTCTAATCGAAGGTGTTCTGTTTTTTCTAAGTAGAAAAGAAACAAATGATTTGTTTAATTTTTTCGATACTATTCAAAAAAATGACGATTATATTGGCAGTGCATCATTTCAGGAAACAATAAAAGATACTAAAGCATTTCAAAATTTATTAGATTTTTTCAATAAAAAAGTTTCAAAAACAAGCGAAAGTGATTATCAAACTATCGAAAATCAGTACTATCAATCAAAGAAAAACTATAAGTTAATCGATCATCAAGATTATTTTAGCCTTTCAAAAAAATATGGAAATAATATTAATCAAAGTAAAGAACTGATTTTAAACGAAAGCTTTTACTTGCTTAAAAAAAGTTGATGAAAAACCAGCTGCTAACACCGTATAACAACAATTGCGGCTTTGTGTCCTGCGGACACAACCGCGTAAGCATAAAAGTCGGTAATTTTAGCTATCTTAGTTTCCAAACAATCCGCAACTGATTGTTATACAAGACCGTTAGGCACAATTAAAAACAAATATTCGTCAATTGAATAAACAGATGGAAAATACAAAGACAACTTTGAGAAAAAAGGCTGATGAAGTCAAGGATTTGAGATGTAAAAATCTT
>NZ_KE384015.1:3768-4901 GCF_000423405.1 Mesonia mobilis DSM 19841
ACGCTCACGCGTCAAAGTCAGTTCTTTTTATTATCTTTAATCCCAAATTCCCACAACTGACAAATATACAAGACCGTTGGCAGTAATTTTAAACATCACAAAAATCTTAAATTATGAAAATAATTAAGTTAATTAGTATTATTCTATTTATTTTTTTCTTAAACAAACCTTCTTATGGCCAATCTTCAGAAAGAGATTTTTCAAAAATTTTACATACATACTACCTATATAAAGACAAGGATTTAGTTGATAAAACAATTGATTATATAAACAATTCTCCGACAACTTATGAAAACTTAGAATCAATTTTGAAAGGTTTTTTTGGAGCACTTTTTTTATCTGATGAAAGCGTCAAAAAATCATTTAATGAAAATTTCGATAGAATAGAAAACTCTGACTTTAAAGAACTACTCGAATCTTTAAATTCTTCTAATATTGACACAATCTATTCAAAAGCAAAAATCACAGCAGATTATAATGATATGAATTGGGCATCATATTTTGCAACAGGAAATCTAAAATATCTTGATAATATAATTTCAAATATTTCTTATGACAATGAAAGAGAAGACATTGTTCTATTTTTAGCTGGTGCATCAGCAAAATGGTCATTATGTTCTAATGCAAACCAAGACGAAGTCGTAAAAAAATATCTTGAATCACTAAAAGACAAAAATGAGAATATCAAGGAAATTTTAGATAATGATCCTCGATATTTTAAAAATAAAACAGTTGAAATAATTAAAACACAAAAATCAAAAGGTGTATGGAATTAAAAAAAATAACTACTGCCAACAACGGTAACCGTTGCACAAGCCTTTAATTCTTAGAAAATCTCACTTATTTAAACCGCTTTTAGGAGGTTTTTTGTTTTTATATCCTTTGCAAATTAGAAGAATGAAGTGTTTTTAAAATGACGTATACTCCCGATTTAAGGTCATTGTGAACTTTAAAAAACAAGGCGAACATTCCTGCTCCACTTTTCACCCGGTTTTGAGTGAACTTGAGGTATTTTTTGAGGTTGTAGGCTATAGCTGAGAGCTGCATACACTTGTTAGCTTGTCTTAAGCCTATAGTGTTTACTTTACGCAGACCAACAAATTGAGTGAGTGTACCAAAAACAGGTTCTACGG
>NZ_AUHX01000031.1 GCF_000423405.1 Mesonia mobilis DSM 19841
TTACGCAAAAGTACTTTAGCTAACAACGTTTATCTTCAATCGTGGCTTTGTGTCCTGCGGACACAAACGCTTACGCGTCAAAGTCATTTCTTTTTATTATCTTCATTTTCTAATTCCCACAACTGAAAGATAAACAAGACCGTTAGCTAAAATACGAAACAACAATCAGTGCGTTTAATTGCGAATTCTGTTTTTGTTCGAGTTTTACATCAGACCTGAAAATAAACGTTTAATGGAAAACTCACTTAATTCGCAAAGTAAAAACGGATTAAATTGACTGAAAATCTTTGCGCGGAGAAATTAAAATTAAAGAAAAAAATTAGAACTCAATGGACTTAAACTTACTCGGTTCGATAAATTGGAATGGATAAATCGTTGCGAATAAAAAATTCTCAGAACTACTCTATTATTAAAATCTTTGCGGAGAAAAAGTAAAACTAAAATTCGTTTTCAAAAAAATATTAAAGTTCGGCTGATTAAAACGCTCAGAAACGATAAAGTGGAATCGACAATCTTTACGCAAAAGTACTTTAGCTAACAACGTTTATCTTCAATTGCGGTTTTGTGTCCTGCGGACACAGACGCTCACGCGTCAAAGTCATTTCTTTTTACTATCTTCATTTTCTAAATTCCCACAACTGAAAGATAAACAAAACCGTTGGGCTTCATTTAAAAAAAATCGTTTTCAATAAAAATTTCAGGTTAAAATCATTATTTTTGATTATAAATTAATATGAGATGAATATTCAAGCGGAAAAAATAGAATTGGCAAAGATGCTTTTGGATACCGAAAATCCTAAAATCATTGAATCAATTAAAAAAATCTTTACAAAAGCAAAAACTGCTGACTTTTGGGACGATTTATCTATTGAACAACGTAAAGAAATTGAAACAGCTTCTCGTGAAATAGAAAACGGAGAAATTACAGATTACGAATCTTTTATGCAAAAACACAGATAAATTGAGCAGAAAAGTTGTTATTTCGAAAACAGCCGAAAAGAAATTAGAAAAACTTTTTGAGTACTTAATCGAAAAATGGTCTGAAAAAGTAAAAAAGGATTTTGTTGAAAAATTAGACTCATCAATTGAAATAATTAAAAATCAGCCTGAAATATTTCCTGAATCTAAAAAAGGTAAAGGTTTAAGAAAGTGCGTGATTACAAAACAAAGTACTTTATATTATCGCTATAATTCCAAACGAATAAATATTGTTACATTATTTGATACAAGGCAAAATCCAAATAAACTGGCTAAAGAAATATAAAAAAAGAAAGCCCAACACCGTATATTTCCAATTGTGGTTTTGTGTCCTGCGGACACAGATGCTCACGCATCAAAGTCAATTCTTTTTACTACCTTTAGTTCCTAAATTCCCACAACTGACAAATATACAAGACCGTTGTAACACATTTAAAAAAATCTGTATTGGAATTTGAAATTTCGGAAAATATTAAAAGACTTGAGCTACACGACTCGTTAATTGATTTGCTAGAAATAAATTCTGATAGTATAGTTTTGACTTTTGATTGGGCAAAATTGGAAAATTATAAAGAAGGAAATCTTGACGGATTAATTTTAGGAAAATGTAAATTGGTATTGAGTGGAATAACCAAAACAGCATTTGAAATTATTACTGGAGGAGGAACCAAAATAATTGAATTTCCGAAAGATTTCCAATCGAGACTTGAAATTATTGGCGAGAACGAAAGCAAAGATGATAATCATTTACGAATAGGTTCGCTTATGAATTATGATGGAAAATTAGCTTGGACAAATTGGAATCTAAACTTTAATAAATTTAGTCTTTATTGGAATAACCACGTCACTTTTGAGGAATGGACAAATGGAACAATCGCGGAATAAAAAACGTGTTACAACAACGTATAATTCCAACTAAGGTTTTGTGTCCTGCGGACACAGACGCTCACGCGTCAAAGTCAGTTCTTTTTACTATCTTTATTTCCCAAATTCCCTTAGCTGGGTAATTATACAAGACCGTTGGTTGCAATTTGTAAAAAAATGATTTTAGAAGATTTTTTAAATATAAAAGAAGATAATATTGAAGAGATCAAATTTCATTTTTCTGATAAAATTGATAATTTAAATGAACTCTACAAGATTTTATTAAAGTATTCAATTCCTTTTTTTGACAATGAAGAAAATGACACTCTTTATTTAACAAAACCTCTCCAAAGGAATGAAATAATTATCTGGGAAAACAATTCCTCAATAATTTTATTATTTGATGCTATACTTACTTTAATCGCCGATGCAAATTATTTAGGAGTAAAATTTCTTCAGCGTAGCATTTATGAGTTTCTAATCGTGAACAATCATCTGATCCTAACTGAAGATTCAAAATTTGTAGAAAACTGGATTTCAGGTAAAGATGTAAAAATAGTAAAGAATATTTTAAAAAGAACTGACAATCAATATAAAAATGAATTAATTGAATTTTGGGTTCAATTAAGTAAGGGAAGTCACGCATCTATAAAAACTACCCAAAACGGATTAGATTTGAATGAAACGTTTGGAGAATATGTATCTAACATTTGGACAACCTACATTCTACTTTATTTATATAATTATCAACTTAGAGAATTATATTTTCCTTATATGCAATCAACATTTGATAAATTAGATATAAAAACAAAATTACCATACAAATCTGATTGGTTTTTAAAAAAAGACAGAATTAAAGAGTTAGAAAGAGAAAATAATAAAGAAAAATTATATTTATTTATAAAAGCTTTTAAGAAGAAATGGAAATTAAAATAATAAAACTGCAACCAACAACGTATATTTCCAATTGTGGTTTTGTGTCCTGCGGACACAGACGCTCACGCGTCAAATTCAGTTCTTTTTACTATCTTTATTTTCCAAATTCCCACAACTGACAAATATACAAGACCGTTAGCCACAAGCAAAAAAAATTCATCAAAAAATAAATACATTACGTAACTAATTAATATATTTGTACGTAAAATAATTTATAATGGATAAAAAGCTCACATTAAGTTTAAATGAGAATATTATTGAGACTGCAAAACATTATGCAAAATCCAATAATATAAGTCTATCAAAATTGATTGAATCTTATTTAGGAACGCTTACTAAACGAGAAAAAAAAGAAACCGAAATCACACCTTTAGTAAAAAGTCTTAGCGGAGTTATTTCAATAGACGATGATTTGGATATAAAAGATGAATATACTCAATATTTAATGGAAAAATACAAATGAAAAAAATATTGATTGACACAAACATCGTAATTGATTTACTCTCAAAAAGAAAAGATTTTTATGACGATGCGGCGGACTTATTTTCTCAAGCAGATAAAAAAGAATTAAATCTTACAATTTCATCACTGACTTTTGCAAACACGAATTACATATTGACAAAATTAAAATCTGCTAAAGAAGCAAGAGAAATTTTGAGGAAATTTAAAGTACTTGTAGAATTATTAAGTTTAGATGATAAAATAACGGAACTCGCTTTAAGTGATGAAAGTTTCCCTGATTTTGAAGACGGACTTCAATATTATTCAGCAATTGAAAATGATGTCGATATTATAATTACAAGGAATAAAAAGGATTTTAAAAATTCAAAATTACCAGTTTTGACTGCAAAAGAATATTTAGCAAGAAAATAATAATGCCAGTGGCTAACAATGTATATTTCCAATTGTGGTTTTGTGTCCTGCGGACACAGACGCTGGCGCGTCAAAGTCATTTCTTTTTACTATCTTCATTTCTTAAATTCCCACAACTGACAAATATACAAGACCGTTGTGTGTAATTTGAAAACTCATTGTAGTTTTACTGAAAATGATAAATTAAATAAAAAACTATGAAAAAAATAATATTTGCCATATTATCAATGATAACCTCTTGTAAATCGAATACTGTATATAATAATAACTCTCTGGGTTTTGAAAGATTCGTAAAAGAATTTATTTCAGAATCTAATAATGATAATTTTATATCTAAAATTGATAAAAGAGAATTAAAGGACTATGAAATTGAATTTGACTATTTACAGGATGCCGAAAATTTAACTTATCAATATACAAGGAATGAAGATTCAGATATTTTTGAGTTAATAAGAGAGTATAGAGATAAGGAATCAAATTCTGAATACATGCAAACATTTTATTTCAAGTACTCAACAAAATTACAATCATTTGTACTTATTGATTACGATTTTACTATTGGATAAATAAAATTTAAATAGAAACTTTAATTTCCCATTTATATGAAAACAAGTTAATTTTGATAAAAAGTTTATTTCTTAAATTTTGGTGCTTTTTCTCAAGAATTAATAAATGAACACTATGAAAATATATAACTAAAATCAATTGGACATTATGTAAATAGATTTGAAAAAGGTGAATGGATTGTGTATTTTAGTAGTGTAAGCTAAAAACTGAAGGCTTCCATTCAGAGGGTATAGAGGATCGTAAAAGAAATTGAAATAAAACTACACACAACAACG
>NZ_AUHX01000032.1 GCF_000423405.1 Mesonia mobilis DSM 19841
TGGTACACTCACTCAATTTGTTGGTCTGCGTAAAGTAAACACTATAGGCTTAAGACAAGCTAACAAGTGTATGCAGCTCTCAGCTATAGCCTACAACCTCAAAAAATACCTCAAGTTCACTCAAAACCGGGTGAAAAATGGAGCAGGAATGTTCGCCTTGTTTTTTAAAGTTCACAATGACCTTAAATCAGGAGTATACGTCATTTTAAAAACACTTCATTCTTCTAATTTGCAAAGGATATAAAAACAAAAAACCTCCTAAAAGCGGTTTAAATAAGTGAGATTTTCTAAGAATTAAAGGCTTGTGCAACGGTTACCATTGTTGTGCACTGGCTTTTATATTTTAAGTATTTCATCTCTTTTTTTTAAGTCAGATTTTGGTATTATCTCAAGTCCATCTTGATATTCTTGATAGAAATTAACATCTAATTCAGGATATAGCAAGTCATCTACATTTAAGTTTTCAATAAGGTCATAATATTGTACAAGTTTCTTTGCTTTTTTAAAGAAGAGAACATTGTAGAATAATAGGAATAATTCTGTACCACTCATTTGAGCTTGTAAAAAATGTGAGTACTTTTTGTACTTTCTTTTTATTTCTTTCCCTTTTACATTCTCATCATTTATGTAGATTCCTATTTTTTCTCCCGTAAATTCTTCCTGAAAGTTTTGACTTAATTCAAGTTCCTCGTTTTCTTTGATATAAAGTAGAATATGGTATAGATTTCTAAAGTAATGACTTAATTGATTGCTATATTGATTGTAAGCAAGTTTAAATATAGCTTTTGATTTAAGAGAAGGATTGTTTTCTAATTCGTTATACGAAACTGTATAATATTCTTTAAAATCATTAATATTTTCGCTTTTCTTTTCTTCTTCCCAATCGCAATCATCTGACAAGATGTATTCTATTGCTTTTATATTTTTATCTAACTTGTCTTTTTCTTGATTTATGAAACCTCTTATTTTTTCAAAAGCAGCATTGCCATTGAAGTAAGTTGTATTCGTTTCTCCTTGAATATGATTAAAATTTTCATCTCTTAATTCAGTACTTTGTCGTATGTCGTTTTGAGTTTTTAGTAGATTGAAAAAAGTATTTTCAAATTGCTGTACTTGAAAAACATTCCTTGTGCTTTTCATTTCTTCCAACTGTAAACTTAATTCTTTGCTTTGTAGTCTTAAAGCAAGAAAAAACAGAATAACTCCAGCAAAAGACCAAACTGTCCCAATTACTCCTCCTATAAAATCTCCAATAATACCAGTTAATTGTTGGTCAAGCTGTTCTCCATTTTCGATTAGACGTACAGAAGTTGAAATTTTTGAAATAAAAATATAGGACATATAAATTCCAGCGAAAATGCTGATAATAGATATTATTAAAAGTATTATTCCAAATAGCCCATACTTTTTGTAAATCTTTCTGGATTTATATAAGATGTAATCTTTCAAATTTAATTACTGTTTTTTTTAGCTTGTGCACAACGGTCTTGTATATTTGTCAGTTGTGGGAATTTAAGAACTAAAGATAGTAAAAAGAATTGACTTTGATGCGTGAGCATCTGTGTCCGCAGGACACAAAACCACAATTGGAAATATACGTTGTTGTAAAACGTTTTTTATTAATTCTATTTGCAAAAATTTTCCAGAATTTGAAATTCAGTGAAAGAATCAGTTTGTTTTTCCAATAATTTTACTCGAAATGTATTTTTTGCAAGATCTTTGACTATATAATTTTAATTTTGTTCAGAGTTGATTTCGATTAAATTCTATTCTTTTCTTTTCAAATCCAAATTTTGTATAATTTAAGAATTGTTAATCATTCCTGTTTTATCTTTTTCAATTTATCCACTTCCAATCTTTATCAGCGTAATTAATGCCAAATAGAATAGGTCAAAACATACGTTTATTTTAAATTAAAAGTCCATTAATTGTTAGAAAATACATCGTTAAAAATAGTATCCAAAAGATTAATCCAATCAGATTTAGTTTTAGCATTCTGAAAATAGTTATTCCGATTATTCCCAAAATCACAAATATTCCCCCAAATATGTAATTTTTATTTGCATAAAAAATTAAGTCTTTTGGAATTAGCGGATTATCTAAATTTAACGCAGTTTGTAAATATCTCAAATGGTCTAAAAATAAGATTATTAATGACATCAATAGAGCAACATTACCAGCGATTATTATGCTTTTATCCTCATTCAATTTTCTAATGCACATTTTTTGTCAAATGTTTTACAACGGTCTTGTATATTTGTCAGTTGTGGGAATTTAAGAACTAAAGATAGTAAAAAGAATTGACTTTGATGCGTGAGCATCTGTGTCCGCAGGACACAAAACCACAATTGGAAATATACGGTGTTGTGTGTAGTTTTTATTGTTGGTTTATCAGTTTATAAAATTCTGTGTCGTCTGGTTCATAATATTTTTCGTAGAAATCATTTGATAGGTCAATACCAAAATCCCAATTTCTATCCATTCCTAACATCAAACGATTCCATATCTCTTTTTCCTTTTTCAGTTTCGTCTAAAAGTCAGAATCGATTTTCAGTTCAAAACCTTTTTCAGATTCATCGAGTACAATTTTAATTTTATTATCAGATTCATAATAAAGTAGAATTTCAAACCGGATAAAATTCAGTTCGTACATTCTTTTGAGCAAGTCAATGGATTCAGTTATCGCATCTATTTCAGAAAATCCGAAGTCAGATATAAATAGGTTTCTTACATCTCCTAAATGAATAGGAAATGGTTCAGTCAGAAAATTAATTTCGTATTTGTTTAGTTTAATATTATTCATTTCTCAAATTACACACAACGGTCTCGTATAACCGTCAGTTACGGTTTTAAAGTTAATAATTTTCGGTTAAGAACTGGCGTTAGCAATTCCGAGTGGATTCGGACGTAGTCGAATCCGCCGTACTTGCGGTTATACATTGTTGCCACACGTTTTTTTAATTTTATTCATCAGGTAATAAGTCAGATGTAAATCCGCTATTTTTTCCCCATTCTTTAATTTGTTTCATTTTCTTCTTTTCCAAAAATTTACCTGTCCAAGGATTAAATGAGTAAACATTGAACTTATAGGTAATTCTTGAGCGTCCTTCTTTTTTTATTTCATCTATTTGGTCTATTAATTCAGCGATATAATATTTAAACTGCCCATCGTAAAAAGTCGCTTTATTAAATCTTTCCCATTTTAAGAATTCTGAAATATTTTTTCCTTTTAGTCCGTGCTCTTTTGCAATTGAAATAGCCTTTGTTTTGTCAATTTCAAAAGTTCTGTTTTCAGAGTTTAATTTTTCGAATCCATTGTTGTTAAATCTATCGTGACTTGGAATATAATTTCCATTTTCGTCAAGACTAATTCCAATCATTTCACTTTGCCAATCCGAGTTTTTAAGTCGTACTTGATACCGAAAAAGAAATTCAGTTGGTTTTCTTTTCATTGGTTCTGTCCAACTACCAACATAACCATCATTGTCATAAGCATAACAATTAAAATTGAAACGAACTTGGCTATCGAAAAACTCTTGACTATAGTTAGAAATAATCAAGCTGTCCGCTTTTTTTTTCATTCGCTCAAGTATTTCGTGGTGAGGAAATAATTGTCTGTTTACCTCGCATATTGCATTATCATAATCACGTGTAAACAATAATTGTTTGTCGAAATTATATTCTTTCCAAATTCCAAGGTGCTTTCCATTTTTTCTTTTCCAACCTTGTGTGTTTAATCTTGTCGTGTCTTTTATGTAGTGCACGCTGTACCAAACAGAATCTTTGTTTTTATAACTTTCTTCGTAAACGTGATAAACAGAATTTCTGATAATTTCGATGTCGGATGAATCTGTCGAAATATTTTCACGACTAAACTGTCCGAAAACAGAAAGTCCCGAAATAAGTGTGAAAAATGTTAGCAGAAATTTACTGTTCATAGGCTTGGTTCAAATGTGTGGCAACGGTCTTGTATAATTACCCAGCTAAGGGAATTTTGGAAATAAAGATAGTAAAAAGAACTGACTTTGACGCGTGAGCGTCTGTGTCCGCAAGACACAAAACCTTAGTTGGAATTATACGGCTTAAGTTTGCATTTTAAAATAAATAGTAATTAATCAGAAAGAACAAAGAGGGAATTAAGGTTCTGTTATACGGTGAAGCGTTAGACTTCGGCAACATTGATAATCCTCTCTCTTTAATAGCGTCAATCACGTTCAGTTCTGTGAGGTTAGACCTCGATTTCAAGTTGTTGTGATCAGCGTAATATATGTTCTTTCCAAAAATCAGTGTTATGGGTAAATATAAAGAAACTTTTGGAATCGATATCAGTAAATCAGTCTTTGATGTTTATGGAAGTAAAAGTGGTCATCGTCAGTTTAGCAATGATGAGTCCGGTTTTGTCTCTTTTTTAGGTTATATACCTAAGGATAGCTTAGT
>NZ_AUHX01000033.1 GCF_000423405.1 Mesonia mobilis DSM 19841
TTTTTTCCTTGCATACCATGAAATTAATCTTTTTTAGTAAATTGTGCAACAAGCACACCGTATAAACGCAATAACGGAGGAGTTTCTTAATCGGAAATTCCTCTTTTTTTTCTATCTTTCGTCAACGGCTGAAAATCTTTGCATATTTTCCCGTTACTGCGCTTATACAAACACGTTCTACACAATTTAAAACTCAATGAAAACAAGAATATATATCATTATTTTATTTTCAATTGGATTTTTTTTATTCTCTTGTAAATCTGATAAAAAATACAAACCAGAAAATTTAAGAGAATTAACTAATATAGAATTAAGAGAAAAAGCAATAAACAAAACTCTTTTTCAATTAGATGATGCTATTTATAAAAATGAAAGTGGACTTGTTATTTCTAAAGATAGTATCAAAAAGTTAAACACAAAATCATGGTTTTTAGAAAGGTATGTAGATAATAACGGAAAAATAAAAGAGCTTATAATTAGAAAAGCCACAGAAAAAGATATTGCCTTTAAAGAAGAGTTGATTAGTCTTTTTCAAAAAACTCCAATTCAAGTTTCTAACATAGACTGTTCTAAACAGGAAGAAATACTATCTGAAATTTATAAGCTTGATCAAGAAATGCGATCAGGTAATAACATTTTTGACCCAGAAATTGATATCCAAAACTTAATTACAATAAAAAACTTAATAAAAAAATGTGGAATGCCAACTTTGGAAGAAGTCAACTCCAAACAAATGTCGGCAATTTGGCTTGTTTTCCAACACGCGGATAATGATATTAGAAAAGAATATTTCCCATTACTAAAACAAGCAGCAAAAAACGGAGATATAAAAAAAAGTGCAATAGCATTAATGGAAGATAGAATTTTAATGTATGATCGAAAACCGCAAATTTATGGCTCACAAGTAATCAAAGACAATAAAACTGATAAATGGAAGCTTTATAATTTAGAAAATAAAGAAACCGTTGATAGAAGAAGAAAAGAAGTTGGTTTAAATCCTTTAAGTGAATATTTAAAACGTTGGGACATCGAATTTAAAGTTAAACAAGTGAAATAAAACTGTGTAGAACAACGTATAATTCCAACTAAGGTTTTGTGTCCTGCGGACACAGACGCTCAAGCGTCAAAGTCAGTTCTTTTTATTATCTTTATTTCTCAAATTCCCTTAGCTAGGTAATTATACAAGACCGTTGTAACACATTTGACTGAACTATGAACTTATCAGAATTTTTAAGAGATTACCCAGGAATTGGAGCAACTTCAATAGCAATTGTTTCCGGAGCTTTGGGTTGGACTATTAGAAATTTAGTTCAATTCTTTATTGACAAATCCAAATACAATAAAGAATTAAAAACTTTCTTTTGGAAAGAGAAAGTGAACTCTGCGAAAAAAGCTTCTGAATTTTATTTGGAGCATATGAATTATCTCAACCTGTTGAGACACCAGTTCGAAATTTTTGAGAAAGGTGAAATTGAACATCAAGAACTTTATGATAATATTCAAAAAGAGGTTGAATTTTATTCAAATAAATTAAAAGCATTTCCACATTTCGAACATCACCATATAAATATTTTTTATGATTTTGATGAGAAACGTGCAATGGAAATAAACAAAAGAACTTTTGATATCCAAAGAGAATTAATTGACTTGCAACCTAAACAAGGAGATAGTCTTGAGATAATCGACAGCAAAGTAATTGAAATTAGAAAGAGAGCCACTGAATTGAAAGACAACTATGAGGAGCACTTTAAAATTTATAAGAAATACCTAAAAGAAGTTAGAAAAGATTTAGAAAATTATCTTTAAAAAACGTGTTACAACAATGTATAATTCCAACTAAGGTTTTGTGTCCTGCGGACACAGACACTCACGCGTCAAAGTCAGTTCTTTTTACTATCTTTAATTTCCAAATTCCCTTAGCTGGATAATTATACAAGACCGTTACCTGCCATTAGAAAAATGAAAACAATAATTGAAATATTCACAGTTCTAGCAATCTTGATTTGTTGTATTTCAGCGGCTAACAAAATAGACTATTCAACTGAGAAAGTTGATTACGGTAAGATGATTGAAGAATATTTGCAGACAAAGAAAATCGAACCAACTATAGTTTTCGATAACGATAAAAGAAATAAAATTAACTTACTAGAACATAAATTTAGCTGGAGAAATTTAGAGAAAGGAATTGAAATTATTGTTGACGGACACGCATTCACAACTTCGAACAAGATGACTTCCAATATAGTTTGGGATTCTGGAGTTGAGAATGTGAATTTTGCTAATTTCTTACAGCAAATAAAAATATATAAAGATGAATCTATTATTGGATTTGTTCTTATTAACAAACCCTGTACTGGACTTGGTTGCAGTGTTAATTATCAAATCATTTACGATCTTAAAACAAAAAAACAGACCTATTTTGGTAGATTTCGATCAGGATTTGAATTTGAACTTTATAACTTCAATTCAGACAATCAAACAGATTTTTTAAGCAAAACATTTTATGGCAGAAATGCTCAAGGAATTGATACAACTGAATTTGTTTTATATAGTCAGACTCAAAAAGGTGACTTTAAAAAATTTGAAACTGAAGAGCAAAAGAAATTTTGGTTTAAACATACATATACAGAATTTCAACTGAATCTTGACAACGATAAATTTGAAGAAAATTGGATAGAGAAAATAAATAAAAACGGCAGGTAACAACGAATATCTTCAATTGCGGTTCTGTGTCCTGCGGACACAAACGCTCACGCGTTAAAGTCAGTTCTTTTTACTATCTTTAGTTCTCAAATTCCCACAACTGAAAGATATACAAGACCGTTGCCAGTAAGCTATAACAAAAATACAGATTAAAAAAAATAAGTTATATTAGCATTATGAATTTGAAAGAATCAATAAAATATAAAATGACGGATTTTTTATCATTATGTAAGGCTCATAATGTAAAAAATTTATATGCATTTGGTTCTTCAATAACAGATAAATTTAACGAAGAGTCTAGTGACATTGACTTATTGATAGAAATCGATAATGATGATCCAATAGAACGTGGAGAAAATTTAATGAATATTTGGGATAAATTTGAACAGTTTTTTCAAAGAAAAGTTGATTTATTAACTAATACTTCTATCAAAAATCCTATTCTAAAAAAGAGTATTGATTCAACAAAAATTTTAATCTATGATGGACAAAAGCAAGAAATATCTCTCTGATATTTTAATCGCTATCGATTTAATAGAAAAATTTACTGTTGAGATTTCTGATTTTAATGTTTATCAAGAAGATTTAAAAACTCAAAGTGCTGTAGAAAGACAATTAGCAATTATTGGTGAAGCCTTAAATCAACTTAGAAAAATAAACCCAAATTTGGAAATTGAAAATGATAGACAAATAATTGGTTTTAGAAATAGATTAGTTCACGCTTATGACAGTATAGATAACTCTATAGTTTGGGCTATAATTAATCGTCATCTTATTAAGCTTAAAGAAGAAATCAAAGTTCTAGTATAGAAAAAAGCCTACAGGCAACACCGGTAACCGTTGCACAAGCCTTTAATTCTTAGAAAATCTCACTTATTTAAACCGCTTTTAGGAGGTTTTTTGTTT
>NZ_AUHX01000034.1 GCF_000423405.1 Mesonia mobilis DSM 19841
TTTGAAGTAGAGACGGTTTTTCGGTTTTATAAGATATTCATTTAGGTGTTCGGGTATTCGTGTTTTTGTGTTGTCATGCAGAACGAAGCGATAGCATAGTGAAGCATCTTTTGATCCTTCGACAGGCTCAGGATGACGTGGGAAGTTGAAATTGAATTCGAAATTGAAATAGAAAGACTTCTCGACTTTGGTCGAAATAACAGTTTTATTGGAGAACCTAGAGGATAGAGGTTAGAACATAGACTTTTTGGTTTGGATGAAGAAGATATTTTGTGCGTTGATTCAGGGGATTCCGGATCGAGTCCGGAATGACGGTTGGGAGTGGTCCTTCGACAGGCTCAGGATGACGTGGGAAGTTGAAATTGAACTTGAAATTGAAGTTGAAAGGTTTCTTAGGTTTAATTTTTTCACTACCCACTACCTGCAGTCTTTTGCGTTAGGGATAGTAGTGGCATCCTTTTTTGTTGTGCTTCGACAAGCTGAGCATGACAACAAAAAAGATATAACGAATAGCCCGACCCGATAGGGGAACGCCCACATAAAAAACGTCAATTTACTTATAGTCTAATGTAATGCTAAAAGGCAGGGATGAACTAAAATAATTGCTTACTTTTGTGTATTCAATTAAAAAAATAAAATTATGGCACTAGAAATAACAGACGCAAATTTTGAAGAAACCGTATTAAAAAGTGATAAGCCTGTATTGGTAGATTTTTGGGCTGCTTGGTGTGGACCTTGCCGTATGGTAGGGCCGATTATCGATGAAGTAAGCAAAGAATACGAAGGTAAAGCGGTTGTAGGGAAGTTAGATGTAGATGCAAACCAAGAATTTGCGGCGAAGTATGGCGTTAGAAACATTCCAACCGTATTGGTTTTTAAAGATGGGGAATTAGTGAACCGTCAAGTAGGGGTATCTCCGAAAGATACGTACACCGGAGCGATCGATGCTTTGTTATAAGATTTTATAGATATTACAAGAAAAAGGTTTGGCTTATGTCAAACCTTTTTTATTTTTAATAGGTATTAAAGGCAAACGCTATGATTTTACAGGATGAGGTGAATAAAAGCAACGGGTTTACCAATATAGAATTATTGGCCCAGCAAGTCGTTGAGGGTTTTATTTCGGGAATGCATAAGAGTCCGTTTCACGGTTTTTCTGCGGAGTTTGCCGAGCATAAGATTTACAATAACGGCGAAAGCACCAAGCATATCGATTGGAAGTTGTATGCCAAGACCGATAAATTGTATACCAAGCGCTACGAAGAGGAAACGAATTTACGCTGCCATTTGATTATCGATAATTCTTCTTCGATGCATTACCCCTACTTAGCTCAGCAAGGGATAACTGAATTAAATAAAATCGGTTTTTCAGCCCTAGCCTCGGCTTCCTTAATGCAGATCTTAAAAAAGCAACGCGATGCGGTGGGTTTGAGTGTATATAGCGATACGTACGAATATTACGCGCCTGAAAAGGGGAGTGAACGGCACCATCATATGTTGTTAGATACCTTAGAAAAGATCGTGGCACAGCCTCCGTCTGCCAAGAAAACCAAAACTTTCACCTACTTGCACCAGATCGCGCAAAAGATCAAGCGCAGATCACTTATTTTCTTGTTTACGGATATGTTTCAGGACGATGAGGAGGAAGAGCGTTTGTTTGAGGCTTTACGTCATCTAAAATACAATAAACACGAGCTTACTTTATTTCATACCTACGATCGGGAGCGAGAGCTGAATTTTGATTTTGATAATGCCCCCAAACGTTTTATTGATGTGGAAACCGGGGAGGGAGTGAATTTATATGCCGATACGGTGAAGGCAAACTACGAGGAAGCGGTAAGGGCTTATTTTGAGCGTTTGAGGATCAAGTGTATGCAGTATCAGATTAATTATGTGCCGGTGGATATTCAGCAGTCTTTCGATCAGGTGTTAACGACGTATTTGGTGGAGCGGAGGAAGTATTAGTTAGGTTTTAGTTGGTAGGTTTTAGGGAGTAGGGAGTGATCAGTGGTCAGTTGACAGTTCACAGTGTTCGGTGTTCAGTTGGCGGTTTGTAGTTTTTTTATTTTGAAGTTGAAAGATTTCTCGACTCCGCTCGAAATGACAGTTGAGGTTTTTTCTTTTGCATTGCCCAAAAGAAACAAAAGTCTAGGCTTACGAAGCTTCCTCTAAATTTATTGTTCGACTCCTAAATTTCAAGAACTCGCTACCGCTCAGACAGCTTGAAATTTTACGGAGTTTTCACTTCAAATTTTACGACTCATCTTCGGTAGGCCGGGGGGCATACGAACTCAACCATGCTCCCCTCATTTGAAGGAGGGGTGCCTGTAAGGCGGGGTGGTTGACTTGGGGTGTTCAGTTTACAGTTTTTTTGAGAGCATAGATTTTAGAGCTTAAAATATAGACTTTTTGATTTGGTTGAGGAAGTTGTTTTGTGCGTTGATTCATGGGATTCCGGATCGAGTCCGGAATGACGAATTATGTGTTCATTTTTTTCATTGATAAAAAAACGAACCAAAAAAATCTAGGCTTACGAAGCTTCGTCTAAATTTATTGTTCGACTCCTAAATTTCAAGAACTCGCTATCGCTCAAACAGCTTGAAATTTTACGGAGTTTTCACTTCAAATTTTACGACTCATCTTCGGTATGCCGGGTTTGAAACTAGGTGGTAGGTTTTAGGGAGTAGGGAGTTTGCAGTGGTCAGTTGACAGTTCACAGTGTTCGGTGTTCAGTTAGCAGTATTCAGTAAATAGTATGAACTTTTCTTCGCGAGCTCAGAGTTCAGTTGGCAGTGTGTTAGATTTTGAGCTTTGAACAGGGAACTATAGCGTAAAATAATTTTAAAATATTTTTGTGTTTATTTTGTTGAGGTTCAAGGGGTTGTTTTGAGACGTTGCAAGGGGGGCTAAAAAAAAGTTGAAAAAAAGTTTGCAGGAACTAAAAACAGGCTTATATTTGCACTCGCAATTATGCAACGGTCTGGTAGTTCAGTTGGTTAGAATACCTGCCTGTCACGCAGGGGGTCGCGAGTTCGAGTCTCGTCCAGACCGCAAAATTGTTAAAAGCTTCCATCACAAGTGGGAGCTTTTTTTACGAAGTTGTGTTGTGAATACTGAATTTAAGTATTTGGTATTTAATAGGTTGTATGTGTTTCAACCAATGAGAAGCTTTTCCTGTT
>NZ_AUHX01000035.1 GCF_000423405.1 Mesonia mobilis DSM 19841
AGTCTAACGCTTCACCGTATAACAGAACCTTAATTCCCTCTTTGTTCTTTCTGATTAATTACTATTTATTTTAAAATGCAAACTTAAGACGTATATCACAAATTGCTGCGCAGGTTTTAGGCTGACATTTCTCTGGCACGTTCAATTATTAAAAGTTTTTTAGCTATATTCGTTTCTTAGCGATCGCAACTTGAAGCGATATACGAGACCGTTAGCACCAATATGAACAAAATATTTCGAAAATTTATCCCATTATTTATAATAAGTTTTTCAGTTTATTATCTTTCATTAATTATTGAAACTATTAGTTTATATTATGATGAATACGGATTTGACATTAAAAATGGAATTATAGTAAGTATTAATCAAGCTCCTTCTTTAATTAATTTTAGTGTTTTTTTATCAATAATATTGGTCACAGCAAGTTTATCGAAACAGAGGTATCTATTATCGAAAATCTTCAAATTCGGATTATTGACATCTCTAATTCTGGGAGGGGTAACTTTTATACTTTCAAACAATTTTCTTCCTAAATTAGAAATCTACTCTTTAGTAAATAGATACGAAAAAGTACAGAATGAAGTATTTAGTAGTAAGGAAAGATTAGAAACGGAAAATCTTTTTAAAAAAAATAATTTAATTGTGATGGATATTGATGAAATAAATCATTATTCAGATTCTTTGGAAAAGAATAAAAAATATCAAAAAGAAATAATAACTAATTTATCTAAAAAAATTCCAGACAGTATTATCACAAAAAGTTTCTCTGAAAAAGAGATTCTTGATTATGGCTTTGCCTTAAATAATTCAATAAACAATTATAATCAAAGAGACTTATTCAAGTTACAATCAGAAATTGTAAAAATTGAAGTTGTAGAAAAAAAACTAAGAAGATCTTTTTGGAAAAAAAGTGAACTTTACTTAAATAGTTTTCTTGCGGTATTTTTGACAATTTTTGGAATTGTAATAGGTGCAAACTTTAAAAACGAAAAAATCTTTTCATTGATTTGTATTGGTATTCTAATATATTCGTTGATTTTAGAATTATTAATTATAATGAAAAATTATTTCGTAAATGAAGAAAATTTGATTGGAATGTTATTTAGATTTTTAATTACATTGGTTATATTCTTATACCTTATTATAAGATTAAGTAAAAGTAAAAATACTGGTGCTAACACCGTATAATTCCAACTAAGGTTCTGTGTCCTGCGGACACAGACGCTCACGCGTCAAAGTCAGTTCTTTTTACTATCTTTAATTCCTAAATTCCCTTAGCTGGGAAATTATACAAGACCGTTGTAAAACATTTGCAAAAAAAATACAGCAAATATTATGATGAAAAAAATTCTTTTAATTATTCTTATGGTATTCTGTTTTTATTGTTGTAAAAACGAAACTAACTACAATAATAATTCTGAATTATGCTCTTTACTCGCTGAAATGACCGAAAATGATCAAAGGATTAGAAAATTACCAGAAATGACAGATCCATTTTTCAAAATTTTAGATTCTATCATTTTAGCCAATTATACTTCAAAATATGAATATGCCGATTTGCCAAGAGATAAAAAATTAGAATGGGGTAAAATAGCTAGAAAAATAGCCGATAAAAAAACTAAAGCACCAAAAAAGATTACAGATTCATTATGGGAAATTCAATCTAAAATTGATATAGAAAATACCAAAACTCTTATTGATATAACTAAAAAAAGAGGTTGGGTCAGTAAAAAGCAATTAAAATGTAAAAATTATATTTCCCCAGTTCTAATATTTAGACACGCTCCAGAAAAATTTTGGAAAGACTTAAAACCTTTAATTGAAAAAGAGTTTAAAGCAGGTAGAATGAATTCAGGTGATTATTGGTTTATCAATAATCATATTAATGGCAGACCAACTGATTTTGGAAATGGATTCGAAATAATTGAAAATTAAAAAACGTTTTACAACAACGTATATTTCCAATTGTGGTTCTGTGTCCTGCGGACACAGACGCTCACGCGTCAAAGTCATTTCTTTTTACTATCTTTAGTTCCTAAATTCCCACAACTGACAAATATACAAGACCGTTACCCACAAGCTAAACAGACCTTTGAAAATACTGCTTCACATAATAATTTTCGTCCTTTTGACAGTTGTTACTCAAATTGGTGGAATAATTTATCTGATTGCTATTCTATCAGTAAAACGGTCAGCCAAAAAAAGACAACTGAAAAAACTTGCAATATTTTCAGGACTTTACCTAATTGCTACTTTTCTGATTGTTCCAAACGTAGCACCTATTTTCGGACGAGAAAAAATAACCGAAACCGAATTTTTAAGAGCAAAATCGTTCTTCTACAAACTTGCGAATCGAAATTACGTTCGACCTAAGCTAAACGAATCGCTTAACCAAATTGCAACCAAATTCGAGAAACGTAACAGCGGGATAAAAATGATTTATCTCGATGCGAACTTTCCTTTCATCGATAAATTTCCGCTTCTTCCCCATTTAAGCCACAATGACGGAAAAAAAGTGGACGTATCGCTGATATATGAAGAGCCAAATGGAAAATTAACCAATAAAAAGCCCTCGGTTAGTGGATATGGAGTTTACGAAGATCCAACTGAGAACGAATATGACCAAAATTCGGTTTGTAAACAACGTGGAAATTGGCAATACGATTTCCCAAAATATTTAACTTTGGGTACAGTCAATAAGGACATCGAATTTTCAGAGAAAGGAACTCGTGAATTAGTTAATTTGATTTTAAGACAAAACAGCACAGGAAAATTATTTATTGAACCACATTTAAAAACACGTCTGAATTTAAAAAGCGGAAAAGTCAGGTTTCACGGCTGTCAGGCAGTCCGACACGACGACCACATACATTTCCAACTGAAATAGAATAGGAAAAAAGCCAGTGGCTAACAATGGTAACCGTTGCACAAGCCTTTAATTCTTAGAAAATCTCACTTATTTAAACCGCTTTTAGGAGGTTTTTTGTTT
>NZ_AUHX01000036.1 GCF_000423405.1 Mesonia mobilis DSM 19841
GTGTCCTGCGGACACAGATGCTCACGCATCAAAGTCAATTCTTTTTACTATCTTTAGTCTCAAATTCCCACAACTGACAAATATACAAGACCGTTAGCACCAATACAAAACAACCAATGAAAAATATTACCTTTAAAACATTACTTTTTATCCTACTCTTTATAAGTCAAATTTCTTTTGGACAAAGACTTACATTGAACGACATTGAAAATATTTGTAATAAATCAAATTGGGAAAGTGTAAATCAATTTCTAATGAATAAGAATTGGGAATATTATGAATCTGAAAAAGGAAATTCAGAAAAGTATAGCACTATAACTTGGTCCTATGAAAAAACTTACGGAGACAAGGCTTCTGCTTGGTTTTACCTTTATACTTATGAAGGATTTCCAAATAAATTAAGTTATTCCGTTTTCAATAAACCCTCATATTCTGCTATTCAAAACTCATTAAATTCAAAAGGTTACAAACTTCAAAATAGCGAAATTGAAAACAATGAATTAATTTCTACATACGCAAACAGTAAATTTATTTTAAAAATAACAACAGAAAAAAGAGAAAAAGATGACTATTCAAGTTTTGACGAAAGTATTACTGCATATAGATTTCTATTAATAAAAAAGTCTAGTATTTATGATCCAGATAATGGAAAGAAAGTCAATTACTATTATGGTAATACAAAACAAGCTGAGTACACAAAAGTAAATGGAGAAATTGATGGTGCTGTAAAAGTCTATTATGAAAATGGCAACCTAAAAAAAACAGGTTATTATAAAAGTGGTTTAGCAGATGGAAACTTTGTAGAGTATGACGAAGAAGGAAATAAAATATTTGAATATTATCAGAGTAATGATAAAAAAAATGGAAAATTTACAGCTTACGAGAACAATAAAATCTCTTATTCAACATATTATAAAGATGATATTCAAAATGGAGAGAGAACAGAATATTTTTACGATGATGAAAGTGGAAGGCTTTATCTAAAAGTTATTGGAGTCCTATTGAATGGAGAAAAAGAAGGAAATTGGAGCTTAATTTTCATAGATAAAGAAAAAGGAGAAAGAATATTAACAAAAACAAATTATTCAAAAGGTTTAAAAAATGGTTTTTCACAAGATATAAAAGGAGACAGTTTAGTATTAGCAAACTATTCAAATGATAAATTAGACGGTAACTACAAAGTTTATTTAGATGTTACAAGATCTGTGCTTGGAGGTGTCATAGAGACTGATGTTTCAAAATTGTTTTTAATATCAGAAGGAAAATATCAGAACGGTAAAAAAACAGATTATTGGCAAAACTATTCCTTAACAAAATCTTTAAGTAGTGAAGGCAATTATTTGAATGATGAAAAAACTGGCGAATGGAAATATTACTATTCAAAATATACAATTAACGATAAACCTACCCACTATTCAGAAAAAATATATTTGATAGAAAACTATAGAGAAGGTAAATTAAATGGTTTGTCAACACGATTCTCCTATTTGAATAAAGAGAAATATAAGTGTTCAGAATTAGACGAAAATAATAAACCAAAAGATTCTTGTACTCGAATGGTTTACCAAAAAGTTTTGCAAAAATCTAATTACAAAAACAATAAATTGAATGGTGCTTTTGAGTTAAGAGATTCATTAAACATTTTGGTTGCAAAAGGTGATTTTGCAAATGACCAAAAAACTGGCAAATGGTTTCATCGTTACCAAGGTGAAGATTATGATGGTAACCCATACCCATATTTTATGGAAGGCTTTTACGAAGACGATGAGAAAGAGGGAGAATGGATATATTATTTTAAAAAAGGAAAAATCGATAAAACGATAAATTACTCAAACGGAGAATTAGATGGAAAATTCACAGAATGGAATAATCAAAATAAACCAAAAGAAATAAAGCTTTTTAATGATGGTAAACTTAAGGAATTAATTGTTTATGATAGTATCAGTCAACAGCCTGAAAGAAAATTTGAAATTTTTGATGAATATTCAGGTAGATATAAATGTCGTTTTACGCAATACTTTCCAACTAGAAAAATTTCTCAAGTTTATTGGTTAAAAAAAGAAAATGAAATAAGCCATAATTGGTTTGAAATTTCATTCTTATTGAAACTAAAAGAGAATGACAAGTCTTTAATTTATAAAGATGGAGAGTATGAGGTTTATGACATAAGTAATAGACCTATAATTACAGGAGAGTATTTTAAAGAAAATAAAATTGGAGATTGGATTTACTATTATTATCCGCAAAAAGTCAAAATAGAAATCGAATATGACTATAATTTAATTATTACAGAGAAGTACTTGGATTTAAACGATGCCTTATTTTCTGGAAAATTCACTTATATTAATGATAAGGATAATATTAAAGAAATTCGTAAAATTAAGGATGGATTGAGAAATGGAAATACAGAATTCATCGATATAAATACGGGAAATAGAATAAAAAAAATAAAATATAAAGACGGTAAAATAAAATAAGTACTGGTGCTAACAAAGAACTGAGGTAAAAAGCAACTCTTTTCTTCCTTAATTTTAGAGCATATTTATCCTGTACTAAAACCTCTATTTCTTTAATCTTAG
>NZ_AUHX01000037.1 GCF_000423405.1 Mesonia mobilis DSM 19841
AAACAAAAAACCTCCTAAAAGCGGTTTAAATAAGTGAGATTTTCTAAGAATTAAAGGCTTGTGCAACGGTTACCATTGTTGGGCACAGTGTTTTATTTCGGTGTTACTTTCCAAGTCGTTGTGTCAAAAGTGAAATCGGAAAATAATTCACTACTGCTTATAATTTTAACGTTGCCGTGTCGGGCTTCTTTATCAAAGTTATATACACGGTAAATAAAAGCAGAATCTCCATATTCCTCAAAAAATCTTCTTTCATTTTCGCTCATAAAAAATGGTTGATTAAAATCACCACTTGTTGTTTTAACTTCGATATAACGAGGTGAGCCGTCATTATTTATTGAGGAAATATCATAACCTAATCCATCTCCTTGTAATCTACTCAAATGCTGAACATTTTGCATTGCTTTTGCTCTTTCTATTGAAAGAGTTTCTATTAGTCGGTCAATTTCAAACTCCAACACAAATTCCTCACCTTGGTCTCCTATTTCATTATTTCGGTCTCTTACTTTTTCCCAGTCAACTTTACGCCCAATAAAACGTTTTGTTTTTTCCTTAATTGTCGTTACTTCATCAGGCTGAATAACTTTATTAGATATAGGGTTTAAAAGAGAAAATCTTGCTGGTCTATGATTTTTGTCAACTATAAAGCCTTCATCATAAACTTTCACTTTTTCTCCTTGATGTGCTACAATATTGCCTATTCGTTGAATAATTAAAGTTTCATTACGAGTTTTCGATTTTATATTGTCTTCGGCATCAAAAGTTAAAACTGTATGTAATAAACTTTTAACTTCTGATGTGTTTAATTCTCCATAAACGGTTAATAGAGGTTTTATAGCCCTTCTTATTTGTGCTTCTGTGTGAGCCATTTTTTATTTTAATAATTTGTGATTAAAAGATGTTCAACATTCTTATCATTTCTATTCATAAAACTTACTAAATAAGTTTTGTCAAACGTGGAAATTTTAACTTTTGGATGATTGTATAAATCAAAAATGAAGTCAGTATTTTTTATAATCATCATCCATTTTGCTTTACAGTTGTTTATTAGATATTCTGCAAGTCTTTTTTGGTCAGTTTTTAAAAAATCATTTTGAGCATATGTGCTGAACTCTGTGTCGTATGGTGGGTCTAAAAAAATAAAATCATTTTCTGTTGGTTCGTAAAGATTAAAAAAGTCTTGAAAATCTGCATTTACAATATTTGTTTTTGATAACAATTCTTGTAAAGGCTCTGATTTTAGATATTCTATTTTTTTTCTAAAGTTCTTATTGTTGTATGCAATTCCGCCATATGGAACATTAAATTCGCCTTTTGAATTGTAGCGAAACATTCCTGAATAAGCGTAATTTCTTATGAATAAAAATATTGCTGTGTAAAAGGCTTGGTTTAGTTCATATTTTTTATGAAAGTTGTAAATATGTCGAAAGTGCATATAAAAAGCACTTTTAAATGCAGTTTCGATATTGTCTAAAATATCTTTGTCAGGTAATTTCCCTTTTTCTTTCTCAAGAACTTTCATTCTTGAAGTTTTACGAACTAAATTTTTCTTTATTTCTTTTAGGAAATTCTCAATATTGAAGTTAAAATAAGATGAAAAAAGCCCGTTGAATTCTTTAGAGTTTTTTAAAATAAACTCATAAATCTTGTTGGACAAAATATCTTTAGATATTTTGCCTGCGGCAAAATCTTTATAGATTTTTATAAAAAAATTTTGATTTTTTTCTGAAATGTTTCCTAAAACTTCCCAATTGTGAATTATTTCCTCAATTGCTTTGAAGAACATTTCCCTTTTGTCCGAAACAATGATTTTATATAAATCAATTAATTCGTGTGCTTTATCATTTATAAAATATTCTTTTGCTTGAATTGCGGTATAAACTGAACCTCCACCAACAAAAGGCTCGTAATAATTTTCAAAATAGTCAGGAAGATTCGGGATGATATACTTTAGTTCCTGTTCTTTTCCACCAGCCCATTTTACGAGTGGTTCAAGTTTTCGCTCCTTTGTATAATTTGCAAAACTTAAATTGATTTGATTATACGTTACTACTGGTTCTTCAACGATTGTATTCATAACGTAAATTTAAAAAAATTAGATTTCGGATTCAACAATTTTTAATGAGTTTTACAGTTTTTGTTCACATTGTGCCCAACGGTCTTGTATAACAATCAGTTGCGGGTTGTTTGAAAACTAAGATAGCTAAAATTACCGACTTTTATGCTTGCGCGGTTGTGTCCGCAGGACACAAA
>NZ_AUHX01000038.1 GCF_000423405.1 Mesonia mobilis DSM 19841
AGGCTGACATTTCTCTGGCACGTTCAATTATTAATAGTTTTTTAGCTATATTCGTTTCTTAGCGATCGCAACTTGAAGCGATATACGAGACCGTTAGCTAAAATACGAAACAAAAATCAGAGAGTTTAATTGCAAATTCTTTTTTTGTTCGAGTTTTATTTCAAATCTGAAACTAAACGTTTAATGGAAAACTCACTCAATTCGCAAAGCAGAAACGGATTAAATTGGTTGAAAATCTTTGCGCGGAGAAATTAAAAATTAAATAAAAAAAATTAGAACTCGGCGAATCTAAACTTACTCGGTTTGATAAATTGGAATGGATAAATCGTTGCGGATAAAATTTTCTTAGCACTACTCTATTTTTAAAATCTTTGCGGATAAAAAGTAAAACTTAAATTCGTTTTCAAAAGAAAATCAAAACTCGGCTGACAAAGAAGCTCAGATACGATAAAGTGGAATCGACAATCTTTACGCAAAAGTACTTTAGCTAACAACGTTTATCTTCAATTGCGGTTCTGTGTCCTGCGGACACAGACGCTGGCGCGTCAAAGTCATTTCTTTTTATTATCTTTATTTCCTAAATTCCCACAACTGAAAGATAAACAAAACCGTTACCCACAATTAAAACTAAACTTTACGAAATGAAAAAACTGAATTTATTACTTACGATTATTTTAGGAATTACAATTTTATCTTGTTCATCTGATGACGAAAATAGTAACGGAAACGATAGCGACTTAATTGGAACTTGGTATGGAGTTTCAAGCACATTTAATGGAAATAACTCTGGAATACCTGATAACAGTATCTTAAAATTTACAACTGACAACCGAGTAGAATTTATTTATGAAGGTTTTGGAAATAACGGAGAAGATATTTCTGAATTTGGAGATTGGTTGGAAAATGGAAATACATTGACTATCACTTTCGATGAGGCTGACGCTGGATTGGAAAACTATGTTTTAGAGATTTTAGAACTTAATGATACAACCCTAAAATGGAGAACAGAAATTGTAGGAGAAGGAACATTAATAGAAACATTTAGTAAAAATCAAAACGCAACTGTCGATTTATCTCAATTTCAAGACTATAATTTAGAATTTACAGTTGATATTGCAGCTTACGGACCAAATGAACCTTACGAATTTCAAGCGACTTTCCTCACGACAGATGGAGACGACCAAATTGTAGAAATGACTGAAACGTACTCGGGTCTGACTGCAAATACAGACGATTTTATTTCTGACTCAAAAATTGTGAAGGAGTATAAAGTTGTCGGAATTAGAGCGACAGCAGTTAGCAGTAATGTTGGTGCTTTACAAGTCAAACTTACAAGAGTTTCAAACCAAAACGAAATTGTAAATTCCTTTGAGAATATACAAAATTCAGCGACTATCAGCTACGATTTTGAAACTGGAAACGAAACATCAACATCGAACTAAAATAACTGTGGGTAACAGCGTATATTTCCAATTGTGGTTCTGTGTCCTTCGGACACAAACGCTTACGCGTCAAAGTCAGTTCTTTTTATTATCTTTATTCCTAAATTCCCACAACTGACAAATATACAAGCACGTTGCCCATAATTTAATGCAACCATTTGGATAAAAAATCATCTAATAATAAAAAGTTTTTAAAATGGATACAAAATTAAAATTCGGAATATTAGGTCTGCTAACGATTGTACTATTTGGATGCAGTAACGATGATGGAAATATAGAAACGGAAAAATCTATAATCGGAAATTGGAAATTAATAGAAATTTATAATGACCCTGGAGATGGTTCGGGTAGCTGGAACTCGGTTGACAATGGATATACATATAACTTTTCTGAAAACGGACAATTTACATCAACACGATTTTCGGAATGTAGCGGTGGAAATTACACAATAGATTCTAATCAACTGACTTTGGATTTTGATTGCGATGGATTTACAACTGGAATTGAAGAACCAGAAGGAACATTTATTGAAAATTATACTTTTGAATCTAATACTGTAATATTTGTTCCAACATACCTGAATTGCATTGAGGGATGTGGTTGGAAATTTGAAAAAGTGAATTAATTTGAAAAAAACTATGGGCAACAATGGTAACCGTTGCACAAGCCTTTAATTCTTAGAAAATCTCACTTATTTAAACCGCTTTTAGGAGGTTTTTTGTTT
>NZ_AUHX01000039.1 GCF_000423405.1 Mesonia mobilis DSM 19841
GTTTTAGTACAGGATAAATATGCTCTAAAATTAAGGAAGAAAAGAGTTGCTTTTTACCTCAGTTCTTTGTTATATGCAGTGTTTTTTCCGCTATTCAAATAAAGGTTTCTTTTCCAATTTATATTCTTTAATTTTATTATTTGATAACAATTTTAAGCTAACTGAATCATTCTTTTTAAGAATATCCTTTAGAACACATAAATTATTTTTTATATTATTTATAGAAATAATTTTTGAATTTAATATCAGTTTATTTTGTGTGGCTGGTGTATTTTCTATAATTGAATTTATTATAATATCTCCGTTTTTATCATAGCTAATATCAAAACCAAATGTTTTATCGACAAAATTTGATTGCTGATCGTATGGCTCCAAAATTAATAATTTATTAGGCCAACTTACCGTTGTTTTAAATTTTTTAAAGAAACCCAAACCTAATAAGTTTAATGAATTAGGATTTGTAGAGAATGAAAAGTTTAGTATTTCAAAATTTGAATTCAAAATAAGCGTATCAGATAGGTATTTTTTTTCTTTTGACATTGAAAACTCCTTTTGTCCTAATCCACTTAATTGGGTTCCGATTATTTTTTTAAATCTTAGATTTAGAGAATCTCTATACATTTCAGATTCTTCTATACTTAAGTTTCCATTGTTACCTAAATCTATCTTTACTTTTGTGGAAGAAGCTTTTGATGCAAGTTTAATTGGTAGTTCTAAATGGTGACTAAATTGATTTTCTTTTAATTTCAGTTCAATTTTGTGATTTCCTAAGTTTAAATTTTCTAACGTTTTTGTAACTATTATGATTTTATTTTTAAAATCAATCTGCCAATTAAAATTATGCATTAATCCTAAACCTATTATCCCGTAAATATTCTGCATACAATCGAAATTGTGATTAATTTCTTGTGCATTGAAATTTTTTAATTTCAGAGATCTAATATTTATGCTATTTATTTTTTTAATTTTGGAAAGAAAATAGTTCCCACTAGCACCTTTTCCAATGGCATAACCGTTACTCTCAAAATTAAATTTATTAATATTCGGGTTGAAGACCATATTTGAAGCACCGCTATCTAAAATAAATGGATATGTTTTTTTACTACCTTGAATACTGACATCAATTAGTATATGACCTGAATTTGAATAATAAAATGGAATAGTATCTTTAACAAAAGAATTATTAAATTTTACAGTTTCTAATTTCTTATAATTTCTGTATTGTGTGAAAATAGCAAAAACAGAAACTGATAATAAAATCAAAATAGTTATGCTTATAATTTTAAAAATTCTTTTCACAAATACTTTAATATATTAGTTAGAATTTTTTTGGACATTGCATATAACGGTCTTTTATAATTACCCAGCTAAGGGAATTTGGAAAATAAAGATAGTAAAAAGAACTGACTTTGACGCGTGAGCGTCTGTGTCCGCAGGACACAGAACCTTAGTTGGAATTATACGTTGTTGTAACCAGTTTTTTTTAATGCCTTAATTCGATTTTTTTTACATCGCTTACTTCTCGATTTTTGAATGTTATTTTCAAACTATTGAATTGCCACCCTAATCCAGCACCTGATGTACCCAAATCATATATCCAAATATTTGTAGAGTCTTTAATGTCTGGTTTTCCAATTAATTGAATCAACTCTTGTTTAGTTTTACTTTTTAAAATATTACTATTAACAATATCATCACGCATTTCATACCTAGACAATTTGTTTGCAAACCATTTATCTTGATTAAAATCTTTTTGAGGTTCGTGAAATAAATAACTGAAAAATAAAAATATAAAAACTAAGTAGAGTATTGGACTTATTATTAAGCTTAATAGAAATGATGAGATATTCCTTTTACTAGAATCTGTTATCCGTTTTTTTAAAATCCATCTAATAAAGAAGAATGTTGGAATTAAAATTAATAATATTATGATTGGAACTTCAGTACTCATTTTTTGTTATAAATTGGTTACAACGGTCTTGTATAATTACCCAGCTAAGGGAATTTGGAAAATAAAGATAGTAAAAAGAACTGACTTTGACGCGTGAGCGTCTGTGTCCGCAGGA
>NZ_AUHX01000040.1 GCF_000423405.1 Mesonia mobilis DSM 19841
CAAAGGATATAAAAACAAAAAACCTCCTAAAAGCGGTTTAAATAAGTGAGATTTTCTAAGAATTAAAGGCTTGTGCAACGGTTACCGGTGTTGCCCACAGTTTTTTTATCAGTCATCAAATCTCACATATATACTCTTTCGACAACAAACTATCCATTCATCATTTTCTTTTATTAACACAAATAAGTGTTCTTCATTTCGTTTGTTATTCAGATAAACAATTGCTTTATCATTATAAACTAAAGGTAAAGTTATAGCAGGTCTTATATTTTCACAGTCATCCACAATAGTAAAATTGTCAGTCAACATTGTTGAGTCAATGGTTCGGTAATGTGAGAACCAATAAATTTGGTCACGCATTTTTGAAATTTCATTGGGCGTAACAATTTCAGAAAATGAGTAAGTTTCCCGTTCGTCCCTATCGATACAATGTCCGAGTAGATTATCAATCAATTCCGAATTGCTTATCAGAAGTCCAATTCCCATATATTGCAGAAAATTCTTGTCCAAAGTTGGTTTTCCGTTTTTGTAAAGTGCTTTTATTACTTCGTATCGTTCTTTTTGGATACTGTCATTTTGAGCATAAATTCCGGTCGATATTATTGTAAAAAGAAGTAATATTTTAAATTTCATCGAGATTTTTTTTCAAATTGTGGGCAACGGTCTTGTATAACAATCAGTTGCGGATTGTTTTAGAAACTAAGATAGCTAAAATTACGGAATTTTATGCTTGCGCGGTTGTGTCCGCAGGACACAAAGCCGCAATTGTTGTTATATGTTGTTGGGTAACGTTTTTATTAATCATTAAAATACTTTATTAAACGTTCTCCTTTTACATAAGGCACTTCTTCTTCATTGGCATACATCCAATACATTGTCCAGTTACGATATTTATCATACTCATAAGTATAGGTACGTACATCGGTAACTTTTTTACCTGCATCCATATCTTTGGCTTCTACCACATCTCCATATTCATTATAGATGAACACGGTATAAGGACTAACAAAATTTCGTTGTATAGGAGCTCCCGGCCATATATATACCTCTTTTTTGGCAAGTCCATCCCCGTCTTCACGATAGGTATAGATCTCTTCCCAAAATTTTTGATTATTCACCAATAAGGTCATGCTGATAATACGCCCCTGCTTATCGTACTGGTAGGTATGTTTAACTTGGTCACTTGAACTTACATAAAACCTACTGTCTATAAGGACTCTAAAAACGCCCCAAGTATCTATGTCTTCCCAAAAAAAATGTTGGGTGGCGGTAACCTGCCCTTTATCGTTATAGCTATAGACCACACGTTTAACCGGTTTTTCGTTTTTTTCATTTACCGTGTCCTTTACCGAAGGTAAGAACTCTTTATAGCACTTTATTTTATCATCTTCTGTAAATGTATAGCGGTAATCACTGAATGAATTTGGCATCGATTGGTGGTATTCTTTTTTGGTTAGATAAATAGCATGATAGTTATATGTATTTAATTTTAAAAAATATGGGTGATACACTTGATAAGGAATTTTATAGGGAATTTTATAGTTTAAATTATTTTTATATTTAATATCCTTAGGAAAATGTTTATAGACAGTTGTTTTGGTCAAAGCAATACTATCAATGATCTTTTCATTGATGGAGTCTATAGTATAAACAGTAATATAATTTTCTTTCAATCGGATGGTCATGCCACTAATTATTAAACCAATTGTATCAAACTTAATGACTGCGCCACCTCTATTACAGACTCCATCGTTAATAGCTTTCATTTTATAAAACTTTGCTTTATTTTCTAGAGTATTATTTTGATAGGCATAAACTGTCCTAAGCTCTTGTACCTGGCCTTTAAGATTGTATTGGTGCCAACCTGTTTCATAATTTTTAGATTGCGCAAAAGAAATTGTGCAAGAAAGAATTACTAAAAAGTAAAAGATGTATTTCATTATTTTTTTAATGTTACCCAACGGTCTTGTATAACAATCAGTTGCGGATTGGTTTGAAACTAAGATAGCTAAAATTACCAACTTTTATGCTTGCGCGGTTGTGTCCGCAGGACACAAA
>NZ_AUHX01000041.1 GCF_000423405.1 Mesonia mobilis DSM 19841
TAAGATTAAAGAAATAGAGGTTTTAGTACAGGATAAATATGCTCTAAAATTAAGGAAGAAAAGAGTTGCTTTTTACCTCAGTTCTTTGTTGGCAACCGTTTTTTTATTCATTCTATAATGTAAATTCAAAAACCGAATTCCATAAAAATTCAGATTGTGGTCAGCTCTCAATACATTTTCATCGTCTTCGTAAACTCTAATCCATTCGTGCATTGATTTCACGAATCTCGCCCAATATTCTCCTTTTCCATTTGTCAAGGTAAAGTAAAATCCATTATCTCCGAATTTTTTTCCATCAGAGCAGAGAAGAAGCGAACCATCTTTCTCAACTTTCTCTGTCATAACCACAGAAGCATTTCCGTTTGGTAGTGGAAACACAACTTTTAGTAGTGGTTTTTTGTAATTCGGATTTTTACAAGTTGTGTAAATTCCTGAATAAATTACGTCGTTTGTACTTTTTATTATTCTGTACCAAATTGTCCATTTAGTTTCCTTTGTCTGTTTATCTTTAAGTTTTATTATTTGACTTTTCAGCCCCTTTGCGGTATCAATTGAATTCAGAGGTAAATTC
Organism: Mesonia mobilis DSM 19841; assembly: GCF_000423405.1. GTDB lineage: Bacteria > Bacteroidota > Bacteroidia > Flavobacteriales > Flavobacteriaceae > Mesonia > Mesonia mobilis. The sequence goes on from NZ_AUHX01000041.1 coordinate 572, forward strand.
AGTTGTTGAAGTCGTTTGCTAAAAATCAAATAAAGAAGTTTACCAAAAGGTTTAAAAATACCTTTCCATTCAGACCAAACCTCAAAATCGTAGTTTGATGTGTTTTCATAAAAGTCAGCAACTTTGTCGTTCAAACGGTTTTTGTCTAGGTCAGAAATTCCGATTTGTTCCATTTTTTCGAGAAGACCAGAATTCGGTAAGTTTTTTCGAATTTCTAAATTTTCTTTTTCTGCTAATTCGAAAATGAACTTATCTTTAATAATATCTGTATTTCCTATAGGTCCAATTAACCACTCAAAATCGTTCGGATTTATCTTTTTTCCTGTAGTTTTTACCCAAATTTGAGTGATTTTATCTTGTATTGCCATTAAGTTCGTTCAAATGGTTGCCAACGGTTTTGTATACCCGTCAGTTGCGGGAATTAGACAACTAAGATAGAAAAAATCCCCGACTTTTATACTTGTGCGGTTGTGTCCGCAGGACACAAAGCCGCAATTGCTGGTATACGTTGTTGGCAACTGGCTTGTTTTAAGTGTTATAAATTATCTAAATCATTACAAACTTTATTAATATGATCTATTCCATATAGAAGTTCAGATTCATTAATATTCATCCATTGAAAAAATTGTAAGATTTTACCATAATGCTGTCTAGCAGTTGTAGAATCTTTTATTGAATGTGAATTTCTAAAACAAATAGGTTCGTGATGAGCAATTCTATTTCTAAATTTATTTATATCAGCTAATTGATTAAATACATAATTCTGGTTGTATTGATTATTGGCAGTACTTTTAGGTTTAGCAGGAAAAATTTTTAATAAATTTCTTCCTGTAGCTGTGTACTGTCTAGGAGCAAATAAAAACCTCCAAAAACCAAAACCTAATTCCGCAACTAATTTGTTATGAGTATAAGATGCTCCTAATGAATTAATGGCATCATTTATATTATTTTTTGTGATTCTTGTATGATTATTGTCAAATATTCCTTGTCTTTGAGCACCATTTCTTAACCAATTATTACCTAAAGTAGATATTAAATGCTGATCTATTTTATTTCTCAATGAAATCTCAAAACAACTTATTATTGTAAAAAACTCTTGAGATAATTTGAGATTAAGTCTATAAAGTGTCATTGATTTCCTGGTATCTCCTCCACAAGCATCTAAATATCTACTCATTCTTGCAGGCGATATAATATTCTCAAATTGGTTGTATCTCATAAATATTTACTTGGTAGATACAAATATAATCAATATATTTGTATCATCTTATTCCCGATAGTCCCTGAATTATATCAAACTATCGGGTTTCGATTTTTATATACTATCCTGTTTTTTTAGCTTGTTGCCAACGGTCTCGGCTATGAGTAGTTGCGTGGTTTAGCGGTTAACTTTGCAAGTACACACCAAACTGAAAATCCG
>NZ_AUHX01000042.1 GCF_000423405.1 Mesonia mobilis DSM 19841
TTTGTGTCCTGCGGACACAGACGCTCACGCGTCAAAGTCAGTTCTTTTTACTATCTTTAGTTTCCAAATTCCCTTAGCTGGGAAATTATACAAGACCGTTACCTGCAATGCGAAAAAAAAATCAGTACAAATATGACAGACATTGAACTTTTAAAGAAAGGTTATTTCCCCAAAGAATTACCGCCACCATTTAATACTGAATTGTTTGCATCAAAATTAACTGACATACACAAAGACTGGAAAAAAGTAACATTATCAATTGAAAGAAAAACAAAACCTGAAAGACAATCTTTTAAAGATAAATTTCGAGAATCTAAATGGGTGGTTCATTCAATTCCAAAAACTGGATTTTCACGTCGGCTTTTGGGTATTCCAAATCCATATCATCAATCTATTCTTTCAAAAACAATAGCTGACAAATGGAAAGATATAGAGCTAATTTATAGTAAGTCAAATATGTCTAGCAGTATTCCAATAATTGATACTACTGGAAAAAGAGCATTACAATATAAAAACTCTTTTGGAGAATTTAAGAAAGGTTGCATAATAAACTCATTTGACAAGTTATTTGAGGTAAAAACTGACGTTTCAAGATATTACGGAACTTTATATACTCACGTAATTCCTTGGGCAATTCACTCAAAAGCTGTTGCAAAAACTAAAAGACGCGATTTAACTTTATTAGGTAATATTTTAGACAAAAATTTAAGGGAAAGTAATTCTGGTCAGACGTTTGGAATTCCAATAGGTCCAGATACATCTTTAGTGATTGCAGAAATCATTGGTTGCACACTTGACAAAATAATTCAAGATAAATTTAAATCATCATCAATTAAAGGTTTCAGATTCGTAGATGATTATTTTATCTATTGCGAGAATCAATCTGATTCTGAAAAAGTCTTTAAGTTTATTCAAAGTTTGTTTACAGAATATCAACTTGACATTAATGAAGAGAAAACCAAAATTTCAAAATCACCTTACGAATTAGAGGCAAATTGGGCTATCGAATTAGGTTCATTTACATTTAGAAAACATCCTAAATCACAGCAAACAGATATAGAACGATTTGTAAGTCTTGCATTTAGACACGCAAAATCTAATCCTAAAGATTCCGTACTAAACTTTGCCATTTCAGTTCTAAAATTTCAGACTTTTCTAGATGAAAGTTGGGAATTATTTCAAGCATTAATACTAAAAATAGCGTTAACTGAACCAGTTACTTTACCAGTTGTTGCTCAACTTTTAATTTCTCACAAATCAAAAGTTGATAAGTCTAAAATTAAAAGCATAACTGAAATTATAATAAAAGAACATTCGGCAAAAGGCCATAATTTTGAAGTGGCTTGGGCATTATGGATTTGCAAAGAATTTCAAATTAAATTAAAAGACAAAATAGCCGAAATCATATTTAATTCAAATGATATAATTTCAATATTAATTGCTCTTGATTTAAAAAACATAGGGAAAATAAATGCTTCTGTTTCTACTAAAAACATCGAGCTTGAACTTACGGAGGAATCACTAATGGATGATAAGTGGTTGTTAACTTATGAAGCTATTACAAAAGGTTGGTTACCGAAACCTAAAAAGAATCCAATAAAACTAAACGAATACTTTAATGTTTTGGAAAAAAATAAAATTCATTTTTATGATGAAACTAAATCTTTAATACCATTTCCAGTAATTAAAAGCTCAACGTCAAAAGTTCCTGTCAAAGAAACAAGCAATTATGAACAATCAAAAAATTTCAAGAAATCTGAACCAACAATTGTAAAAATGATTGCACCAATTACGGAATACTAATTTAGTAAAGCACAGCAGGTAACACCGTATAACAACAATTGCGGCTTTGTGTCCTGCGGACACAACCGCGCAAGCATAAAAGTCGGTAATTTTAGCTATCTTAGTTTTCAAACAATCCGCAACTGATTGTTATACAAAACCGT
>NZ_AUHX01000043.1 GCF_000423405.1 Mesonia mobilis DSM 19841
GTCCTGCGGACACAAACGCTCACGCGTCAAAGTCAGTTCTTTTTACTATCTTTATTTTCCGAATTCCCTTAGCTGGGAAATTATACAAGACCGTTGGCATTAATTTGAATGAAGAAAAATTTTAAATTTATTTTTATATTTTTTTTAATTAGTTGTTCGTTTTCAAAGCAAGAACAGAAACTGATTGGAAATTGGTATACTGCTAAAAACAATAGAATTGAAGCAGAATTTCAGTTTTATAATGATTCATTAGTTATTTATGAAATATTTGGAAAAAGAACTTTGAAATGGGATATTAAGGGAGATAAAATACGTACGTATTATCTTAAAGAAAATGGACCAGTTTACAAATATCACCTTGATGAATACAAACAAATATTAAATCTTGAATTAATAGGAGAGGAAAGCTTTAAGCTTCCTGAATTTAGAAAAGCAAAAAATGCATTTGATTTTTTTGAAAAGACAATTGATTTGGAAATTGAATTACCTGAATGTAATGATGAACTTAAAAACATAAGCCGACCTAGTCGTTTAAATTTTAACATTTATGCTGGATTTAAACATAATAATTTTATTGTAAAAACTGACTCTGCTACTAACTTGAAAAATTTGGAGAAAGAGGTTACTAAATTTAAAAATAACACAAGGAACGAACTAAAAAGGTTTTTAAGATTCAATTTAATCGCTGACAAAAACATCACCAATTCTCAATTGGATTCTATAAAAAATCGCCTAAAAGAAACATCAATAAAAAATATTTTTAGAACATATAAAAATAATCAAATCGATTACAAGGACAATTTGATATGGTTTGGAAAAAATGAATAAAAAACTAATGCCAACAATGTATAACCGCAATTGCTTCGGATTTTCCTAAGCGGAAAATCCTCGCTAACACCAAAGGTTTGTATTTTTTAACTAAATTATTGCCAAAACCAACGCAACTGACGGTTATACGAGACCGTTGGCAGTAATGTGGAAAAACGAGATAAATTGAAAAAAGTATAAATATGGACAGAAAAGAATTTTTAAGAAACACGGCAATTTTAGGTGGAGCGACAATCCTACCAATGAACAACGTTTTTTCACAAAATGTAACGGAAAACGGAATTGACAGATTAGTGGACAGTAATGGAAATTTCATTCAAAAATCACTTCCATACAATAAAACTTTTTTGGAGCCACATATGGATGAAGAAACCTTACATCTGCACTTTGAATTTCATCACGGTGGAGCAGTAAAAGGGGCAAACACAGATTTGATTAAAATTAAGGAACATCTAAAATCGGGCGATTTAGACCAAGTGGATTTGTGGACCCGAAAGTTAGCTTACCACTTTTCAAGCCACGTGCTTCATTCCATCTTTTGGACGAACTTAACGAATAAAAAAACTGAACCCAAAACTGAACTCTTAAAACAGATAGAAAAGGATTTCGGTTCATTTGACAAACTGAAAAGCTATATCGGGAAAATATCAAAAACTGTAGAAGGAAGCGGTTGGGGTATTTTGGGTTACCAACCTTATTCGGATAGCTTGACATTGTTACAATGCGAAAATCATCAAAAATTAACACAATGGGGAGTTGTTCCGATTTTGGTGATTGATGTTTGGGAACACGCCTATTATTTGAAATACAAAAATAAAAGAGCCGATTTTGTTGATACAGTTCTTGAAATTATCAATTGGGACAATGTAGCTGACCGATTTATGACAGCAAAACGACTGACAAAATAAACACTACTGCCAACAATGGTAACCGTTGCACAAGCCTTTAATTCTTAGAAAATCTCACTTATTTAAACCGCTTTTAGGAGGTTTTTTGTTT
>NZ_AUHX01000044.1 GCF_000423405.1 Mesonia mobilis DSM 19841
AAACAAAAAACCTCCTAAAAGCGGTTTAAATAAGTGAGATTTTCTAAGAATTAAAGGCTTGTGCAACGGTTACCGGTGTTGCAAACAGTTTTTATTCAATTTTTTCATATTTTTCACCACAACCTTCATCGCAATTTGATAAGTTTGTAAGTATTAATTTCCGATTTACAAATGTGTAATCATACACTAAATTAAATTGACTATCTGTACAATCAAAAGTAATCGTTACCTGATTTGAAGATGATAAAGTGTAGCTGCCATTGCAATTAAACCTGTTTGAAATTATAATATCATTATTTTTGAAGGTATATACATAACCATCTTCAACTGTATTCCACTGAGGGTCACTTCCTCCGTCACTGCCATACTTTTCTATTAATTTCCAAGTGCCAATTATGGAAGGTTCTTGCATTTGATGACTTTCATTTTCATTATTGGTACATCCACTAAGAGATGTAAACAGTACTACTATTAAAATAAGATTTTTCATTTTTTTTATTATTTAATAGTTAAATCAATATTTGATGAATTAAAACCTCCTGATCCATTGCTTTGCCGGACAATATGAAAGGAAACATTTATGCATATTGAATCATCACCAGTAATTCCGTTTTTTGATAAAAAGAAATCTTGATTGCTCCCAGTTGTGGGAGTTCCACATTGTTGCGCAATTACGTTGGTATTTATAAAAATCCCAACTAAAATTACTAATTGTAAAATTCTAATTTTCATAATTTCATTTTTAAATTGTTTGCAACGGTCTTGTATAATTACCCAGCTAAGGGAATTTGGAAAATAAAGATAGTAAAAAGAACTGACTTTGACGCGTGAGCGTTTGTGTCCGCAGGACACAAAACCTTAGTTGGAATTATACGGTGTTAGCATTTGTTATTGTTTATCCACTAATTGATCAACTTCTAATTTTAATTTTGGGAGATGATTTATTAAAATAGACCAGATATTTTCATCAGAAATATTATCATATGCGTGAATAACTTGATTCCTTAAACCAATTATAGCTTTTGCGTTAGATATCTCACTTTCAAATGATAAATCTCTTTTTAAAATTCTATTCATTGCCTCACCAATGATTTCTAAATTTCTTTCTATAGCTCTTTTGAGCATAATGTTTTCACGATATTTAAAGAAATCTTTTTCTTGATTCTCGAAATAGCTGTCTATTTCTTCAATAGCAATTTTAATGTCAAATAGCCATTTAAGAATTCTCTCATCCATAAACTAACTCTTTATTTTTGTCAATAGATTTTTTAAGAATAGGATTTTTGAGGGTTTGTTCCTCAACTAAGTCGATTTCCCTTCCCAATAGATTTTTTAAATTTTCTCGAAAACTAATATAGTTATCAAAGTATTTCGCTAAATCAATATTCTTAAACTTTACTAAAAAGTCAATATCGCTTTGAGGTGAAAAGCTAGAATTTAATGCAGAACCAAATAAATACATTTTATCTACGTGATATGTTTCACATAGTTTTTTCAGAGTTTCGATATGATTTTCAATTAATTTCATAATCAAATTTACGTAAATAAAACAAAAGTATTTATTTAGTAATGATTTTTTTAATAAATGCTAACGTTCTTGTATAATTACCCAGCTAAGGGAATTTGAGAACTAAAGATAGTAAAAAGAACTGACTTTGACGCTTGAGCGTCTGTGTCCGCAGGACACAAAACCTTAGTTGGAA
>NZ_AUHX01000045.1 GCF_000423405.1 Mesonia mobilis DSM 19841
TTTTTTCCTTGCATACCATGAAATTAATCTTTTTTAGTAAATTGTGCAACAAGCACAACGTATACCAACAATTGCGGCTTTGTGTCCTGCGGACACAGCCGCGCAAGCATAAAAGTCGGTAATTTTAGCTATCTTAGTTTCCAACCAATCCGCAACTGATTGTTATACAAGACCGTTGGGCACAAGCTAAAAAAATCACACTATATCTTTATATTCTAAAGTTAATAATTATTTTAGCAGGTATAATAAATTGTTAATAATTTAGCTATAACTAAACATTTTGAAGAAATTTTCCTTAAGTTTGTCACCGCATATTACAAGCACTACAAAAATTAGTGTTTATGAATTAAATAAAAATGGGAAAAGTCTTTTTGAACCGTTCGTTGATGAAATTGAAAAAGACGGCAACTTATTTGACAAGTTAGCTGGAGCTCTCAGAATTATTGAAGAAACTTCTAACCTCAAAAGATATCCAAAAACAAAATTTAGAGAACTTAAAGGTCATAACTTAAGCTGCAAAGTATATGAAGCTAAATCAAATATTATTAGAGTATATCTTTTTCACGAAGAAAAAACAGGTAGAGTCATAATAACTGGTGGACTAAAAGATAATCAAGATAAAGACATAAAAGCAATTTTGAAAATTATAAAAGAATATAATGATGAGAAATAGAGATAATATACGCGAAAAAATTTTAAATCAACCATCTTATTGGGTTGAAGGTATAAATAGCTTTCTCTATAATGCTATTTTGGAATATATGGAAGATAACAATATGAATAGAACTGAGTTAGCAAGTCATCTTGGAATATCAAAAGGCAGAGTTTCTCAAATCCTAAATGATGGAGAGATTAATTTTAGCATTGAAAAAGTTGTTCAAATAGCTTTAAAGGTTAATAAATTTCCAGTTTTTGAACTTAAAGATAAGAATTCTTATTTGGATGATTTAAACTCTAATAATCATAAAACAAAAGATTTAAGCTATTATGAAAATGATAGCTTTTCTGAAGTTTACTCGAAAAATAAAAAGGATAGTAAAATAATTCCTCTTTACAGTAATAATGAATTTAAAAAACAATTAGCACTTTAAAATGGCTAAAAAAACATATACAAATAAAGATAATATTGGATACAGAATTTCTCAAATTCATTCTTTAAAATTCTCTTTTAAAGATATTGAAATAGAAAGATTGAATCAAATATTTGAAACCCGAAATGCTTTAGCTTTAAACACGAGCACGTCATTGAATATTGATAAAGAGAAATCAACTATTATAATTGATATTAACACACAATTAGTTGACAATGAAAAAGAAAATGTTTTAGTTGAACATTCTGGTAGAACAGTTTATATAGTAAAAGGTTTAGATAGTGTTTATAATGAAGATGAAAATAATTTTGATCTTCCTGATGGTTTAGTCATTCAGTTATTTAGCATTGCTTACTCTCACGCAAGAGCTTTATTAGCGACTGAAATAAGTCCTACTATTTATAAAGATAAGTATATGTTACCTGTAATTGATCCTAAAGTATTTTTAAAAAAAGATAACAAATAAAAAAGCCAGTGCCCAACAATGGTAACCGTTGCACAAGCCTTTAATTCTTAGAAAATCTCACTTATTTAAACCGCTTTTAGGAGGTTTTTTGTTT
>NZ_AUHX01000046.1 GCF_000423405.1 Mesonia mobilis DSM 19841
CAATCCGCAACTGATTGTTATACAAGACCGTTGCCACACATTTGAACCAAAATTAATGGATAAAAATTTTACTTATAAATACGACGATTTATTCAATCCGCTTATTAAAGCATTAAAAAAATTAGGAGGTTCTGGTTCTGTTAGCGAAATTGAAGAAGAAGTTTCTCAGATATTAAATTTAAGTGAAGATGCAATTAATGAAATTCATCGAGAAAGCACTACTAAATTAACTTATAGACTTGCTTGGGCCAGAAATTATTTAAAAAGATATGGTATTTTAGAAAATTCTTCACGAGGAGTTTGGGCATTAACTGAAAAAGGACAAAAAACTGAAGAGGTTAATCAAGCAAAAGTTAAAAGAACGGTTGTAAAAATTGACAAAGAAGAAAGAAGCAAAAAATCTGACAAACCAAAAATAAATGAACCATCGATAGATGGAACAACAGAAGAAATTGAAGAGTTTGAATGGCAGGATAAATTGATTCAAACAATTAGAAAAATCAATCCTGACCAATTTGAGCGTTTATGTCAACGTCTTTTGAGAGAATTAGGTTTTGTAAATGTAGAAGTGACCGGAAAAACTAATGACGGAGGAATAGATGGTAAAGGGATTTATAAAATTGGAAGTGTTCTTTCATTTCACGTAGTATTTCAAGCAAAAAGATATAAAGGTTCTGTGTCTTCATCAACTATTCGAGATTTTAGAGGAGCTATGAGTGGTAGAGCCGATAAAGGTTTAATACTTACAACAGGAAGTTTTACAAGAGAAGCTAAAAAAGAAGCTGCTCGAGATGGAGCAATTCCGATTGATTTAATTGATGGAAATGAATTTGCAGAAAGATTAAAAGAATTAAATTTAGGGGTTTCAATTGAAATGGTAGAAGAAGTGAAAATTAAAACTGAATTCTTCAAGAATATATAAAAAACGTGAGGCAACACCGTATAACAACAATTGCGGCTTTGTGTCCTGCGGACACAACCGCGCAAGCATAAAAGTCGGTAATTTTAGCTATCTTAGTTTCTAAACAATCCGCAACTGATTGTTATACAAGACCGTTAGCTGTAAGTTGAATAAAATTTTATGAATTGAATAACAATCTTAAATATTTAATCTATCTCTGCATCGCAATAATTGGAATTGGAACACTTCCAAATCTAATATTGAGACCAATTTGGTCTTCTGGAATTGCAGCTTTAAATATTTTATTGAATAGCTTTATTACACCAATTATTTTGCTAATAGTAACAAAATGGATAAATAAAAAATTTGATAAAGATTGGTGGATATTAAATTATTTATTATTAATTGGAGCTGTATGTTTATCTATTTATTTAGGTTTCTTGAATTGGACACATTGGGCGGATAAAACACCTGGTGGCTGGGGAAGTGAAAATGTTGATAAAGGAACTTTTATGATTATAAATCTAGAATTGATGATAGGACTTGGAATTATTGGTTTTGCTTTATTGATTAAAATAATAACAAAAATTACTAGCATAATAAAAAAACCTACAGCTAACAAAGAACTGAGGTAAAAAGCAACTCTTTTCTTCCTTAATTTTAGAGCATATTTATCCTGTACTAAAAC
>NZ_AUHX01000047.1 GCF_000423405.1 Mesonia mobilis DSM 19841
GCGGACACAACCGCGCAAGCATAAAAGTCGGTAATTTTAGCTATCTTAGTTTTTAACCAACCCGCAACTGATTGTTATACAAGACCGTTGGTAAAAATGCATAATTACAGCGTGGTAAACTTCAAGTTTATTTCCAAAATAATCTTTTTTTTTGAACGAAAACTTAAAGAAAATTGACGAATCTAAACGGATAAAAGATCACTCAGATGAAAAACTGTTTGACAAAACTTTGCGCAGAGAAGATTAAAAATTCAAAAGAAAATCAGAACTCAGCTGAAAAACTTACTCAAACTCGATAAACTGGAACCGATAAATTGTTGCGGATAAAAAATTTTCAGCACTACTCTATTTTTCAAAACTTTGTGGAGAAAAAATAAGCTGACTAAAACGCTCAGAAACGATAAAGTGGAATCGAAAATCTGGACGGAAAAGCACTTTAACCAACAACGTTTATCTTCAATCGTGGCTTTGTGTCCTGCGGACACAGACGCTCACGCGTCAAAGTCATTTCTTTTTACTATCTTCATTTCTTAAATTCCCACAACTGAAAGATAAACAAAACCGTTGTGGTTAATGTAAAAAAACCGAGAAACTAAATGAATAAAACAATATTTGAGATTACTAAAATGGACTGTCCTTCAGAGGAAAATCTAATCCGAATGAAATTGGACGGAATTTCAAGTATTGCGAATTTGGACTTTGACATTCCGAACCGAAAACTGACCGTTTTTCATAGCGGAGAAACTGACCAAATTGAAAAGTCAGTTATCGAACTGAATTTAGGCGGAAAGAAAATCTCGACTGAACAAACTGACCAAACGGAATTTAATGAAAATGAAAACCAAAAAAAACTACTCTGGTCTGTACTTGCCATAAATTTTGCGTTTTTCATAATTGAAATGACAACAGGAATAATCTCAAAATCAATGGGATTGGTTGCCGACAGTTTAGATATGCTTGCGGACAGTTTCGTTTACGGAATTAGCTTGTTTGCGGTTGGCGGAACAGTAATAAAGAAAAAACGGATTGCCAAACTTGCTGGATATTTTCAAATAACACTTGCAATTATTGGATTTGTAGAAGTTTTAAGGAGATTTTTCGGAGACGAGAAATTACCTAACTTTTCGACAATGATTATAGTTTCAATTTTCGCACTTATTGCAAACGGAATTTGTCTTTACATTTTACAAAAATCAAAAAGTAAAGAAGAGGCACATATGAAAGCAAGTATGATTTTCACATCAAACGATGTGATTATAAATTTAGGAGTAATAACAGCTGGACTTTTGGTAAACTGGTTGAGTTCAAGCAAACCTGATTTGATTATCGGAACAATAGTTTTTGTTTTGGTAATTCAAGGAGCTTTTAGAATTTTAAAATTGAGTAAATAAATAAAAAAAACACTAACCACAACAACGGTAACCGTTGCACAAGCCTTTAATTCTTAGAAAATCTCACTTATTTAAACCGCTTTTAGGAGGTTTTTTGTTT
>NZ_AUHX01000048.1 GCF_000423405.1 Mesonia mobilis DSM 19841
CAAAGGATATAAAAACAAAAAACCTCCTAAAAGCGGTTTAAATAAGTGAGATTTTCTAAGAATTAAAGGCTTGTGCAACGGTTACCGTTGTTGGCGACAGTTTTTATTTACAATCAGTTTTAGAATATCTGATAAGACTTTTCGCAAAATTCTTCAGAAAATCATTTTGAGCTGAATTAAGTCCTTTCTTGGCATAAATTTGCATATTTTCACAATCAGATAAACCTTTATAAGTAGCAGCCATACTCAAAAAGTAGGAGGACTTTTTAATAGGTTCTTTGTTTTCTATGTATTTCATACCTCTTAGAAAAATTTTTTCTGCTTCTTGATATTTTTTTAATTTATTTAAGTTTACACCTAAATTGATGTATAAATTTACATAAGTGCTATCTTTTGAAATCAATTCATAAAGCATCCTGTTAGATTTAGTGGAGTTACCTAGCTTATTTTCCACATTTGCAATTGAACTTAAGATTAAAATATTATCAGGTTCAATTTTATCGGCTTTTAAGAATTCCTTTTTTGCTTGTGAATATTTTTCATTTTTTATATAATTTAATCCATATAAATATTTTTCAGCAGCTTTTTTGTTTTCTATTCCATCACTCGATAACTTTATTATATCAGATGTATTTTTCTTATAAATAATTTCCTCAGAATTATAAGAGTTTTCTTTACAAGCTTGAAATGATAAAACTATCATTAAAATTAATAGATTTATTTTCATTTAGTATTAGGTTTAAAATTGACGCCAACGGTTTCGTATATCTAAAGTTGTGTAGTTTTAGTTCACTAATATAGCAAATATTAGCGAACTAGTTGTTTTATTTGAGTGCTAGTCCAAATAAACAACTACCTCACAATTTTAGATATACAGCGTTGTGTGCAGTAATTTTTTTGAAAACTTTACCATTGAATTAAAAAAAGGCTAAAGTTTAAAAAGAATTACGTAGTCTTCAAAGAGATACATAGCAAATTGTCATCAGTTTTTACTGCGAAGATTATGTTTGTTATAGACCGGTATTATAACCAACGTCATCGAGTAGGGGAAGGGATAAAGTAATTTAATAGCGTCCAGCTTTGCTTTTTTTGGTTTTATTTTTGTCGTCCACTTGATTTTTATAAAAAAATCCGCTACCTTGATCAAGCTTTTATACGAATTCGTTCGTATTTGAAAGTAAACTTTCACACGATCTCATCGAAAAGCTTGAGCACAGCTATTATTATATCCGTGCTAAAATAAATCCAACAAGCAATGTTCATATTTTATCCCTGAATAAACTGTTGAGAATCCGTAGCTTTTAATATTGCTCACAACGGTCTTGTATAACAATCAGTTGCGGATTGGTTAAAAACTAAGATAGCTAAAATTA
>NZ_AUHX01000049.1 GCF_000423405.1 Mesonia mobilis DSM 19841
TCCTGCGGACACAGACGCAGTCGCGTCAAAGTCGGTTCTTTTTACTATCTTTAGTCCTAAATTCCCACAACTGACAAATATACAAGCACGTTGGCAAAAATTTAAAAAATGAACAAAAAAATTTTACTCCTATTACTATTCGGAATCACAATAGTTGCGTGTTCCCCAAAAATTAGAACTAATTTAGCAAATACTACTTTTCCGCCTATAGAAAATAACGAAGAAATAATTATTCTTGATGAAACTGAAAAAGTACCCCAAAATTCTACATTTATAGGAGATTTGAAGATAGGAGATTCTGGATTTTCAACAGATTGTGGATATAATACGGTAATTGAAAATGCTAAAGAAAATGCTCAAAAATCAGGAGCAAATATAATAGAACTGACAGAAGTTAAGAAGCCTAATTTTGGTAGTACTTGCTATAGAATAAAAGCAAAGCTATATAGAAATACAAATAGAGAAGCCATTGCAGGTTTGATTTCAAAAAGAGACTTACGTAACAAATCAAGACTACCTGAAAATGCAGACTATGCAATTATCTATTTTTATAGACCTAGAAATTTTCAAGGTAGTATGATTGGCTATAAAATAAGACTTGATGACGAAACTGAAATTGGTAGAGTTAGAAATGGAGAAAAATTTAAATTCAAAACCAGAGATTTTGGTGAGCATAAATTTTGGGGCAAAACGGAATCTCAAGATTCTGTAGTGATAAATGTTAAAAAAGGTCAGGAATACTTTATAAGATGTGGAATTAAAATGGGCGTAGCAGTTGGAAAACCAGAAATGTATCTTATAGAAAATCATATTGGAATAAAAGAATATGAAGAAATAGAATAAAAACTTTTGCCAACACCGTATAACAACAATTGCGGCTTTGTGTCCTGCGGACACAACCGCGCAAGCATAAAAGTCGGTAATTTTAGCTATCTTGGTTTTTAACCAATCCGCAACTGATTGTTATACAAGACCGTTGGTAAAAATGCATAATTACAGCGTGGTAAACTTCAAGTTTCATTTCCAAAACAATCTCTTTCTTTGACGAAAACTTAAAGAAATTTGACGAATCTAAACGGATAAAAAATCACTCAGACGAAAAGCTGTTTGGAAAAACTTTTCGCAGAGAAGATTAAAAATCCTAAAGGAAATTTGAACTCAGCTGAAAAACTTACTCAAACTCGATAAACTGAAAACGATAAATTGTTGCGGTTAAAATTTTTTCAGCACTACTCTATTTTTCAAAACTTTGCGGAGAAAAAGTAAAACTAAAATTCGTTTTCAAAATATTAATTTGAAATCGGCTGACTAAAACGCTCAGAAACGATAAAGTGGAATCGAAAATCTG
>NZ_AUHX01000050.1 GCF_000423405.1 Mesonia mobilis DSM 19841
AAACAATCCGCAACTGATTGTTATACAAAACCGTTGGCAGTAATTAAAAAATAAAGTTTATGATTTTTAATTTATTTAATAAGAAAAAAATAATTAGTGAATTAAGAGAACAAGGAGGTATGAATGTTAAATACTCTCAATTAATCTCGCATATAAAAAAACTTGCCCAAACCTTTGAGCAAAAATTTGAAACTAAAACAGAGAAAATTAATGAATATACTATTGGCGTAGTAATTGATTTTAGTGGTCAAAAAGATTTTGCGCTAGCTTATATAGATGCTTTTATTTTGCAAGAAACGAAAAAGGGATTAAAAATTTTTTGGAGAAGGCATTCAGAAAATATAACTCGAATTCCAGTTTCTATACTTCCAAATAAAATAGAACATTCATTTTTATTTAAAAACATTGAAAATCAAAAAAGTGTTTTTAACGATTTATTAAATAAAGTTCAAAATACGTTAAAAAGTAAATATAATTTTTCCGATACTCATTATCAAAATGTTATGGAAAATGGTTTTGCTACATTTCTATCTAAAGAAGAAGAAATGAAATTGGATATGGAGATGACAGATTGGTTAATCAAACAACAAGAAAAAAAATAAGCAAGTTTTAAATTACTAGATGAATTTTAATAGTTTCTTTTTAAACGCAAATAATAAAATATTCAATATTCAGGAAATTAAATGGTGGCTTTTAAAATACACTGACATTTATAACCAAATAATTACTTTAAAAAAGAATAAGTATGTAACGGTTAGTCTAAATGACGGAAAAATTTTAAAACTTCCACCTTTAAATGAATCAACCGAATACATAGAATTTTTAGATTTATATAAAAGACTTGAAAATATTTCAGAATTACACAAGTATGAGAATTATTTTGAAGAACAAATAAATGAGTATTGTAATATTAAAAAGTCTAATTATGAATTAAAAAAGTGGGTTGCTAAAAGTGAAGATTTAGGAACTAATAATTTTGTACTTTTCCTCATAGATTATTTAGATTACTCTGCAAACCCTAAACATTTAAATGTTTACCTTCCTTATTCAAAAGAACTTGATTTGTATATTGATCGAAAAGATTTCAAAAACACGATTGAGTTTCTTGAAATTTTTAATGAACTTTATTGGATTCAAGAAATTTTACCAAAAAATCAAAAATAAAATTAACAGAATAAAAACTACTGCCAACAACGGTAACCGTTGCACAAGCCTTTAATTCTTAGAAAATCTCACTTATTTAAACCGCTTTTAGGAGGTTTTTTGTTTTTATA
>NZ_AUHX01000051.1 GCF_000423405.1 Mesonia mobilis DSM 19841
GTTTTAGTACAGGATAAATATGCTCTAAAATTAAGGAAGAAAAGAGTTGCTTTTTACCTCAGTTCTTTGTTGTGCCCAGTTATTATTTTGTACTTAGTTTTATTCTTTTCTCCAATTTTCTTGAATAGATTTAATTCCAAACCTTTTTTTAAATCCCTACTGGCTGTTGAAGAAGAAATATCTTTAAAAATATCCATATAATCTTTTCTAGAAAACTCATTTTTATTTAATGAAATAAAATATTCAAGTCTATCATTTTCATTCAATGTTCTATTATTAAAATCTAATAATTTATTGATTGAAGCATCAATGACAGCTAACATATATTCGATAAACTTTGTTGATTTTCCTGATTTATCACTTTGGGCTAATGCTTTATAATATTTTTCTTGGTCATTACTAATCATTGTTTCAAATGGCAAAAATTCAAAGATCGGATATTTTTCCATTAAAATTAAAGTTTGCCATAATCTTCCCATTCTGCCATTCCCATCTAAAAATGGATGAATAAATTCCATTTCATAATGAAATACACAACTTTTGATTAATTCTATTTCATCTGAATTTTTTAAATACTTGAAAAGGTCTTTCATTAGGAAAGCTACATTTTCAAAAGGCGGAGCTAAATGTTCTACTTTTGATCCTTTTACAATTCCAACTCCTTGTCTTCTATATTTTCCGGCATAATCAATTAGGTTTTTCATTAAATGCTGATGTGCTTTTAAAAATGATTTTTCACTGTTTGGATCGTATTGATTTAAATTCTCATAGATTTCTATGGCATTTAGAACTTCTTCAACGTCTTTTTTTGGACCAATAACTCTTTTCTTTTCAAGTAAAGCCGTTATCTGTTCTTCTGTCAAACTATTTCCTTCTATTTTCAGTGAAGAATGAATAGTTTTTATTTTGTTCTGTTTTCTTAATTTAGGAGAAGGTCTGTTAAGATAAGTCGCATTTATTTCTCCAATTTTTTCTGAGATTGAAGTTATAAGTTTTAAAATTTCTGGAGTTATTTCGTAAGGAGGATTCATTTTGATACTATCATTTGATATTATCAAAGATACAATCATTTATGAATGAATTTCACTTGAGAGCGATTTTTTTAATTGGGCACAACGGTCTCGTATAACCGTCAGTTACGGGTTAAAGTACGCAAATTTTTCGGTTTAGCACAGGCGTTAGCAATTCCGAGTGGATTCGGACGTAGTCGAATCCGCCGTAATTGCGGTTATACATTGTGCTTGTTGCACAATTTACTAAAAAAGATTAATTTCATGGTATGCAAGGAAAAAA
>NZ_AUHX01000052.1 GCF_000423405.1 Mesonia mobilis DSM 19841
TGATGAAAAAATTATTAATCTTAACCGTGTTACTAACTGGATTTTCATTTACTAGTTTAGATGCGAATGCAAAAGTGAAAGAAAAAAGCTGTTTCTCTTTTTATCATGATCTATTTGAAGAATATTATGGAGGAATTACTTTAGAAAATGTTGGGGATTTTAATGAGCTAGTAGCCCAATGCGAATCTTTGTAATACAATATTTTTGGAGAAGAGGCTCTATTTGTGTAAAAACAATATGCTTTTTATTTCTTTTACTTAATTTCAATATAAATGCTCAGTCAACATATAAGTTAACCTATGGTATTTCCAAAATTAAATTCCATGGTTCGATTGATAATTTAGATGAAAGGGGAAAACAGTTTACTGAAAAACTAATTGAAAATTCTAAAGAAATAAAATATATTCTTTATGTGAATAAAGCCTATTCTTATTTTGAAGCTAAACAGGCTTTGAAAAAAGAAAATGAATCTTCTTTGCAAGAAATCCTTACAAGAATGGCAAAACGCTTTACAAAATTCAATGAAAAGGTGTTTGTGAATAAAAAGAAGGATAGTCTCATTTTTGTTAAAAACTTAGTAGATAAAGATTTTAAGGTAAAAAGATCTAATTATGACTTTAACTGGATCATAAAAGATAAAACTAAAATGATTTTGAATTTTAAAGCTAAGAATGCAATAGGGAGCTACTATTATCCAATAACAAATCAAAAATTTGAGATACAGGCTTGGTTTTTACCATCAATACCATTACAATCTGGTCCAGATATTTTTATGGGTTTACCTGGCTTAATAGCAGAAGTAAATTTAAACGGGACAGTAGTGAAATTAGAAAAAATAGAAAAAACCAAATCCTCAGCTATAAAAAAACTAGATGATTCTGAAGCCATGACTCAAAAAGAATTTGAAGATTTGATTTCTAGGCTCACTAAAAAATTCATAGATAATTAGAAAATACCGAAGTTCTATTATAATCGACCAAAATCAATAAAACCCGATAAAATTTACTTTAAATTAGGCTAAACCGTTTTTTTTTTTTTACTTTCGGAGAAACAACTTTAAAATATATGATGTTCTAGCTACTAAAAAGAGAAGCCCCAAAAAATTTGGAGCCCTCTATAACCACATGGCATAAAACCGTAGGTTTAACTTGCACTACAAATGTACAATTTTTATGCCGAAGAAACGACACGAATAGGCTGCACAACCTAAATTTATAAATGTGCATAATTTTGTACAACCGACCTTAAAAGATAAGGTCATAAA
>NZ_AUHX01000053.1 GCF_000423405.1 Mesonia mobilis DSM 19841
CCATGAATCTCTCGAGCACCTTAGAATTCTCATCCCAACTACCTGTGTCGGTTTATGGTACGGGCTGCTATGTTCGCTTTTCTTGGAAGTCACGCCCCTGGATTATCACCGCCGCCGTAGCTTAAGTGTACTATCGTAACCTTTCGATTACTTCAACGTACTATTCCGTCAGTACGCACCAAGTTTATGCCTCCGTCACTTTTAATACATAGCAGGTAGCAGAATATTAACTGCTTGTCCATCGACTACCCCGTTCGGGTTCGCCTTAGGTCCCGACTAACCCTCAGCTGATTAGCATAGCTGAGGAAACCTTAGTCTTTCGGTGTGCGGGTTTCTCGCCCGCATTATCGTTACTTATGCCTACATTTTCTTTTGTAACCAGTCCAGCATACCTCGCAGTACACCTTCTAACCTGTTACAATGCTCCCCTACCACTTACAATGTAAGTCCATAGCTTCGGTAGTATGTTTATGCCCGATTATTATCCATGCCGAACCGCTCGACTAGTGAGCTGTTACGCACTCTTTAAATGAATGGCTGCTTCCAAGCCAACATCCTAGCTGTCTAAGCAGTTCAACCGCGTTTATTCAACTTAACATACATTTGGGGACCTTAGCTGATGGTCTGGGTTCTTTCCCTCTCGGACATGGACCTTAGCACCCATGCCCTCACTGATGAAAATCATTTTATAGCATTCGGAGTTTGTCAGGAATTGGTAGGCGGTGAAGCCCCCGCATCCAATCAGTAGCTCTACCTCTATAAAACTAAATCATCGCTGCACCTAAATGCATTTCGGGGAGTACGAGCTATTTCCGAGTTTGATTGGCCTTTCACCCCTACCCTCAGGTCATCCCAAGACTTTTCAACGTCAACGGGTTCGGTCCTCCACTATGTGTTACCACAGCTTCAACCTGCCCAAGGGTAGATCACACGGTTTCGCGTCTACTCAACCTAACTATAGCGCCCTATTAAGACTCGCTTTCGCTACGGATCCAGTGCTGAACACCTTAACCTTGCTAGATAAAGTAACTCGTAGGCTCATTATGCAAAAGGCACGCCGTCACCCCTAAAGGCTCCGACCGCTTGTAAGCGTATGGTTTCAGGATCTATTTCACTCCCTTGTTCAGGGTTCTTTTCACCTTTCCCTCACGGTACTGGTTCACTATCGGTCTCTCAGTAGTATTTAGCCTTGGCGGATGGTCCCGCCGGATTCATACAGGGTTTCACGTGCCCCGCACTACTCAGGATACCACTATATTAAT
>NZ_AUHX01000054.1 GCF_000423405.1 Mesonia mobilis DSM 19841
TTTTTCATTCTCAACAATGTAATTCATTTGTTTTTCAATCTTTCAATGGTCTTTAAATTTCGATTTTGTTCGTTTTTTACATTACTGCCAACGGTTTTGTGTATGGCTCGTTGCGGGAAATTCGCGAGAATTTTCCGCCGTTGACCAAAGATAGCGAATAAGATTGAATTTCCGCGAGGAAATTCAGCCGCAATGAGCTATACACGTTGTTAGCAGCAGATTTTATTCTATATTTAATGTTTTTTTCTGCTGTTCAGTTAAATTCCAGTTTTCTTGTATATCTAAATTCAATAAAATACAGTTGACTTTTAAATTTGAATTTTGATTCTTTAACTCTTTATACCATTCGAAAGATTGTTCATTAAATTTATCAACAAATTTCGCCCAATTTATTATAATAAAAACACTCCCATTTTCAGTTATGTCTTGGTTTAAAGGTGAAATATGTTTTAACCAATCGTTAATTGTGACTTTTTTATTGAATTTTAATGAATTGATTTTTTCAATTTCATTAATAACCTGCGAGCATTCATTGTCATTAAATCTATTTTTAACTAAATATCCGTTTGAATTGAAGAATAAAATTTCAGGTACTTGAAGTTTGTCGTTATTGTTCAAATAGGCGAAACTATTAAAATCTTTAATAGAGTATAAATCATCTTTTTCAAAATTCACTTCTTTTTCAGTAAGATATGTATTTAAACTTTCTTTATTTTCAATATTAAAATCGATTGATATATTTTTCTGCGCAAAACAAGACATAGAAGTAATAAAGAACAAAGCTATATGTACAATTATTTTCATAATTTATTATTTATAATCGTGGTTTTTTTAATTTGCTGCTAACGGTTTTGTATACCCGTCAGTTGCGGGAATTAGACAACTAAGATAGAAAAAATCCCTGACTTTTATGCTTGTGCGGTTGTGTCCGCAGGACACAAAGCCGCAATTGCTGGTATACGTTGTTGCCTAAAGTGCTTTTGCGTTCAGATTTTCGTTTTCACTTTATCGATTTTGAGCTTTTTTATTCAGCCAATTTCAATATTATTTTGAAAACGATTTTTAATTTACTTTTTTATCTCCGTAAATATTTGAAAAATAGAGTAGCGCTGAGCAATTTTTATCCGTAACGATTTATCCAACTGAGTAAGTTAAAGTCCGTCGAGTTCTAAATATTATCATTTAACTTTTAATTTCTTTGCGCAATGATTTTTAGTCAATTTAATC
>NZ_AUHX01000055.1 GCF_000423405.1 Mesonia mobilis DSM 19841
TCGCCTACTTCTGAAAATCCTCGCGGATTTTCAGTTTGGTGCGTACTTGCAAAGTTAAGTGCTAACCCACGCAACTACTCATAGCCTAGACCGTTAGGCAACATTAAAACCGACCGAATTGAAATTAGAAGAATACAGTAAAATCGAAGAAAAGGGAGAGTTTTTTCAAAATGGAGGTATTAAAATCGACCATAACATTGAAAAGATTTTTGACGAAATAAAAAAATATACAGAGGAAGGAGATTCTTTTATCTTTAGAGGTTGTAGCGAAGCTAAATACCGTCTTTACAATTCTGCTCAAAGACTATATACCAATCAAGAATTACACAAACAAGTTCCATCTGATTCAATAAGTGAACACTACAGAGACTTTATAACGGAATTGATTAAAAGTTGCAAAGATTGGAACAATGGAGTGGTAAAAAAACTTTTTAAAAATGCAGGAATCAATGAAAATAATTCACTTGCGTATTTAAGTTATATGCAACATTATGGAGTACCAACACCATATTTGGATTTTTCATACGACCCTTATGTTGCTTTATTCTTTGCTATTGACAATCTGAACTACCAAGCAAGTAACAATGAAATTGATAATTATTTCTCTTTCTATTACACTTATACAAAAGCGACTATGTTTGAGAGTTGGAAATTTGTTTTTGACAAAAATTTAAAAACGGATGAGATTACATATGAAAAAATAGACGAAAATGATATGTCTATAATTCTTCCAGATGATGAGTTTTACCAAATAGTGAATAGTGTAAATATTATAAACCAAAATGGGTTATTCTTCTATAACAATCATCCTTGGTATCCACTCGAAAGAACATATAAAGAATTTGTTGATTATTTTATAGAAGAGAAAGGAAGAGAAAAATTTGACCAGTTATTAATGCACGATACCTTTTCTGGTTGTTACAACATTCATAAGTCACTTATTCCAGCAATTAAGCAAAGACTAAATGAAATGGGAATAAATAAAAATTACATCTATCCTGATATGAATGATTTCAGACAGAAAGTAACGAATAACGGAATATTAAATAGTCTAACTCTAAAAAAATAACGTTGCCTAACAATGGTAACCGTTGCACAAGCCTTTAATTCTTAGAAAATCTCACTTATTTAAACCGCTTTTAGGAGGTTTTTTGTTTTTATATCCTTTGC
>NZ_AUHX01000056.1 GCF_000423405.1 Mesonia mobilis DSM 19841
CTCCTTTAGACTTGTATTTGTAAATTCATAGTAAGTTTAATAAAAAAGAGAGCTGAACTTGAGTACACTATTTTCGCTCAGAACATAAAGTTCAAAGTTCGATTCAGACTCAAGTTCAGACTTTCATCAAAATCTCTAATAGAAATTCGGGATTTAAAGCCCATTATCAAGGAGTCGAGTTATTGATGAAAAGCATCTCTTCAACAAAGTAAAACAAAGTTATGAAAAATGTTTATGTTGGCATTGATATTAGTAAAGCTACATTGGATTTTTGTGTAGTAGAACCTAAGAGGATAAGTTTCCATAAAATCAAAAATAATGTAGCTGCTATTGGTAAATTATTGAAAACTATAAAAGAAATAGATCCCCAAGCCTATCTTTGTATGGAAAATACAGGTTATTACAACTTTAATCTTTATGAGGTTTTAGAAAAATTCTCCTTTAGAACTTATGTAATAGACCCTAAGCACATAAAGAGGAGTATTGGTCTAGTGCGTGGTAAAAATGATAAAATAGACGCTAAAAGAATTGCTATATTTATTGAAAGAAACCACCAAGACTTTGAAAGCTGGAAGCCGATAGGAGAAAGTGTAAAAGCCATTAAAATCCTATTAAGCCAACGACGTTTTAAAATTAAACAACGAACAGGTTTGAAGCAACAAAATTCTGATTTAAAAAGTGTTACGTTTAGTAAAACCACTGACAAATTGATCAGGATAAACGAAAAGAGTATCAAAGAAATAAACAAGCATATTGTGGAGATAGAGACTTTGATTAAAAAAGAGATAAATGCTGATCATCAACTACGTACAGAAATAAATAGGATTAAAACCATTCCAGGTATTGGTGATATTACCGCTTGGACAATTGCAGTAAAAACAGAAGGTTTTAAGCGATTATGTGACCCGAGAAAACTGGCTTGTTTTGCTGGAGTGGTACCATTTGAACAACAGAGCGGCACCAGCCTGAGAACCAAACCCAGAGTATCTAAAATGGCAGATATGACATTAAAGTCCGTACTTCAGATGGCTGCTATGAGGGCGGTAAGAATGCAAAATGATTTACGAATTTATTACCTAAGAAAAGTCGAAGAAGGCAAAAATAAGATGAGTGTTTTAAATGCGGTCAGGAACAAGTTAATACACATCGCTATGGCATTAATTAAAAATCAAACAAATTATAAAAATCGTTTGCAATTGTCATAGAAATCGAA
>NZ_AUHX01000057.1 GCF_000423405.1 Mesonia mobilis DSM 19841
TTTTTTCCTTGCATACCATGAAATTAATCTTTTTTAGTAAATTGTGCAACAAGCACAATGTGTATAATTCATTGCTTGTTAGAGCTTACTTACGAAAGTCCTCGCGGACTTTCTATCCGTGATTTATTTGCTAACTTTAGTGCTTAAACACGCAACGAAATCATACACTAGACCGTTAGCAAAAATTTAAACGAACATCCGTGAGCAAAATAATTTTTATAGACAGACCTCAAGAAAAATTAGATGAAATTCAAAGTCTTATAGAAATAGTTTATGAAGGATTTATGGCTTTAGCAATAGATTATGGTTACCACGTAAATAATGTATTTGGACAATCTAAAGATGGTAAACACGAAATTTATGAATTGAGAGATAATATCAATTATAGAATTAGAAGTGCAAACCTTCATTTTTATTTGCTAATTACGAGAAAATTAGAAATTGAAAATCGATTTGCAAAAATGCTGAAAGACAAACCAACTGTTTTCAATGGCTATTTTATGGGAAATCCTTATTTTGAAATGGCTTCAGACGAAATTATGGCTATCTATGATAGTATAGTTTTTCATCTATCTTCTTGCTTTGATTACCTTGCTATGTTGACTCAATTTGTCTTTGGGGAAAATCAACAAACAAAATTACAGTGGATAACTTTAGTTAAGCATTGTCACAATAATAAAAGTGAATTTGCGAAAAGAAAATTTGCAGAAAATATTAAGAAAGTAAATTCAGAATTTGTGAGTAAATTTAACGATTATCGTGCTGAACTTATTCATCGAAAAAAATCAACTTCATTTGCAAACTTAACATGGGAAATAAATTCAGGAAAAGTAACTACACAATTCAAATGCTCTGAAAAAATCAAATCAAATCTAAAGAAAATTATAGATAGGGATTTAGAATATTGTATAAGCTACGCTTCCTTTGAATTAATAAAACAAACTTTGTTAAAAATTTCTGACGTTCTTAATGGTATGAATGATGAATTTAGAGAGAACTATAACGAACATTCACCTAAAATGAATATCGGTGGATTTCAAATAATATCAATGAATCCGGAAACGAAATTTGCCGAATCACCATCTTTAGAATATTGGAAGAAATTTATGGAATATAAAAACTTTTGCTAACAAAGAACTGAGGTAAAAAGCAACTCTTTTCTTCCTTAATTTTAGAGCATATTTATCCTGTACTAAAAC
>NZ_AUHX01000058.1 GCF_000423405.1 Mesonia mobilis DSM 19841
TGAAGGCTTCCCTGTTTTTCATACAGTTTAAAAATCAACTATTTTTAAGTTATGAAGAAAAGCAGATTTACAGAAGCACAAATAATTGCAATGCTTCAACAGTACGAATCGGGAATGAAGGTTACCGACATTTGCCGAGACAAAGGAATTACCACGGCGGCGTTTTATAGCTGGAAGCGTAAGTATGGGGGTATGGATGCTCAACAACTCAAAGAGCTTAAATCGCTCCAGGAAGAGAATCAGCGTCTAAAGCAGATGTATGCTGATTTGAGCCTTGACCATCGTATCCTTAAAGATATTATCGAAAAAAAGCTTTAAAGCCTTGTGAACGTAAGGAATTGGCCGAGCAAGTAGTTAAGCAGGAGAAGTTGAGTATTGTGAGAGCTTGCGAGTTGGTTTGCTTAAGTCGCTCTATGTGGTATTATAAGACCAAGAGGGATGATTCTGAAGTAATAGACAAACTTACAGAAATGAGTGAGATCAAACCTAATCGGGGATTTGATTACTATTTCTACAGAATCCGATCACAAGGCTTTAAATGGAACCGGAAACGAGTCCTTCGGGTATACAGGCTTTTAGGTCTGCAATTGAGAAGGAAGAGTAAAAAGCGCCTTCCAGCTCGTGTTAAAACTCCCCTGGATCAACCTCAGGCACCAAGACAGGTGTGGAGTGCAGATTTTATGAGTGATGGTCTAATGACAGGAAGAAAGTTTAGAGTATTTAACCTTATTGATGATTATAACAGAGAAGCGCTATGTACCACTCCAGCACTATCAATGCCTGCCCTACGTGTTGTGGAATATCTAAGGCAGGCCATAGAGGTTTACGGCAAACCTTTACAAATACGAGTGGATAATGGTCCGGAATTTATCTCGAAAATATTTATGTCCTACTGCGAAGCTGAAGGAATCGAGATCAATTATATCCAACCAGGAAAACCATCGCAAAATGGATACATTGAAAGGTTCAATAAAACATTTAGAGAAGACGTTTTGGATGCTTACATCTTCCGAAATTTAGAAGAAGTACAACAGATAGCTGAGGACTTCAGAGAAGATTATAACAAATACCATCCACATAAATCAATGGGCAGAAAAAGCCCTAATCAGATCTATAAAGAATTTTCATTGGGTCTAGACCCAATGAAAAAAGAAAAATTGTGTAATTTAGAGCTGTCCGAAAACGGGTAAGTCTTCAG
>NZ_AUHX01000059.1 GCF_000423405.1 Mesonia mobilis DSM 19841
GTCTGAGTGATTTTTTATCCGTTTAAATTCGTCAAATTTCTTTTAGTTTTCGTTTAAAAGATTGAATAATTTAGAAATGAAATTTGAAATTTACCACGCTGTAATTGTGCATTTTTGACAACGGTTTTGTGTATCTTTCAGTTGTGGGAATTTAAGAACTAAAGATAGTAAAAAGAACTGACTTTGACGCGTAAGCGTCTGTGTCCGAAGGACACAGAGCCACAATTGAAGATATACGGTGTTGGCGAACGTTTTTTTAATTAGTATTATCTCGATTCATAAGATAAGTATAACATTGATCTTCTTTAATTTCAAAAGTTCCACGCCAATCCATTGATCCGTGTGCTGCTGCTTTAAATTCGTATACACCAGGTTTAAATTGTAGAGTTAGGCCTCCATCAGCAAAACATTCCGCATTTTCAATTTCTTTACTTAATTGACCAACTTTAATTCGGTTAATCCAAACTTCTATTGTTTTTGCTTTACGGTGGTCTGACCAAAATGTAATAAAACCGGGCTTTTGAGGTTCATCAGTCAAATTTGGTCCATTCAAATCATAAGCAAAATAAACTTCAGCTGTGTCTGTCCCACGATTTGGCAATTGCCAATTTATTACAGCTTTCGCATCTTTAATTGGTGTCATAACATTAAAATCAACAGAAAATCCATAATAATTGTTAATTACTATTTCTGAAATTTTGCCGTCATTTACATACACCTTTGCATCAGAACAATAATTGAAATTATCGGTTATTTTAACTAAATGCCATCCATCAATAATTTTAGGGAAATCTACTTTATCTTTATATTGATTTTTAACTATATTCAATTGAGCTTCAGTTCTGCTAATTGCTCTAGTTTTTCGATTTTCATCTTTCCAAGCATTTGTAAAGTCTGTTAAGGCATTAGCAATATTATTTAAACCAAAATTGTTATCAATCAAAATATTACTTTGTTGATATGAAATTTGGTTTACTTGAATATAATTTTGTCCAAGTAGAGTAGTAGATAAAAGTAAAAAGCACGAAAAAATAAATGTTTTGTTCATTTTTGATTTTTTAATGTTTGCCAACGGTCTCGTATATCGCTTCAAGTTGCGATCGCTAAGAAACGAATATAGCTAAAAAACTATTAATAATTGAACGTGCCAGAGAAATGTC
>NZ_AUHX01000060.1 GCF_000423405.1 Mesonia mobilis DSM 19841
GCAACAACGTATATCTTCAATTGCGGCTCTGTGTCCTGCGGACACAGACGCTGGCGCGTCAAAGTCATTTCTTTTTACTATCTTTAATTCCTAAATTCCCACAACTGAAAGATATACAAGACCGTTGGCAGTAATTTAAAACAACATCCCTGTAATCAATAATTAATGTATACAAAAAGAACATTCTCGGTATTTGAAAAACCTCAAATTATAATCAATCTAAAATCGATTGACCGGGACTATCTTCATAATAAAGGGATGCAATATGAAACTTACTTTGATTCTTCAAATAGATTAATCAAAAGTTTAAATATCTGCTGGAATGTTTGTAGTACTTGCAATTATTATTACTACTCAACTGATGATAAAATTGAAAAAATTGTTACAATATATACATCAATTTCAGATGAATATATCGTAGACCTATTTGTTTTTGAATATTCTGAGAAACAAATTTCAGAAAAGAAGATTAATATTGAGAATGATTCACTTTCATATGGGAGTTATGAGAAATTTGAATATAAAAATGTAGATTATTTAGAAAAGGTAATGAAACAAAAACCAATACAAGACTTTAAAATATATAAAATATCTGATTTTAGTTTTGAAAAATATCAACCAATTTTATTCTCGGACGAAATTGATTTTAAAAATATGGTTGATTATAACAAAATGGATTTGTTTGATAAAGAGACAGATTTTAATATTTTTTTAAATCCAGAAAACAATATGAAATTTAAGATAGACAATTCTGGCTTTTTGATTGAACAAAGTAAATCTAAGTCAGGAGAAACTGAAAATTATGGATATTTAAAAAATAACCTTTGCCACATTGGAAACTCATCAAATATAATTTCAATTCATTTTGAAAAAAAATCCAATAAAAAATCTGAAATAGGCTTAATTACTAACTTGAATAATTATGAAGTTCGTAAATTGTATTCTATATCTGAAGAAAAAATAAGATCAGTAGATTAATTTTTTTAAAAAAAACTACTGCCAACAACGTATAATTCCAACTAAGGTTCTGTGTCCTGCGGACACAGACGCTCAAGCGTCAAAGTCAGTTCTTTTTACTATCTTTAGTTCCCAAATTCCCTTAGCTGGGTAATTATACAAGACCGTTGGGCAACATTAGGAAAAACGAGC
>NZ_AUHX01000061.1 GCF_000423405.1 Mesonia mobilis DSM 19841
GATTTTGTTCGTTTTTTACATTACTGCCAACGGTCTTGTATAACAATCAGTTGCGGATTGGTTGAAAACTAAGATAGCTAAAATTCCCGACTTTTATGCTTGCGCGGTTGTGTCCGCAGGACACAAAGCCGCAATTGTTGTTATACGGTGTTGTACACTGGCTTTTTTATTAATTTAAATTCAAAAGGTACTTGTTCAATCTGATAAATTTTTAAACCTTTTTCTTTTCCTATATCCACAATTTTTGCTTTATGTTCATCTGATATTTTTAAACCTAAAATTATTTCGGTCATAAATTCAGTTGGTACAGTAACAATTCTGTCAGAAGGTTTTGGTTCATCTGGAAAGAATAGTTTTGTCAATCGATATTCTTCTTCATATTTCCAATCTTTGGCTTTAGTATGTGTTTGTAAAAATGACTTTTCAGGAGTTCTATTATCTCTTGGGTCAATTTTAGGAAATTCATCATTATATGCAACAGGTCCGCCTTTACCAAATAAATTGGACTCTCTTAATTTTTCTTCGCTAAAACCTATACAAAAACCTTTGTGAAAATCGGCATAGTGTGACCACATTAAAATACTGTCAAATCTTGCGCTTAGAGAGAGAATTCCGAAATGTTTGTCTTGCATTTTGAATGTATTTTCATCATCTCCGTTTTGCATAGAATTCATATTTGTTTTCAATTCCCTAATTATTCTCTTTTTTTCGTGGTTTGGATCAAGTCCCATTTTGATTAAGGAATTCCAATGTCTTTGAGTTATAATTTCTGCATAATCTTCTATTTTTTCATCCGTATCTAAGAGGCTATAATTATTTCCAATTCTACAGTCAATTGGATCATTGAAGTCATTTGGTGAAGCTAAATACAATTGATTTTCGGTTAAAATCTTTTGATGATATTCGTTGCTCCAAGAACGATATTTGTATAATTTTTCTGGATAATCTGTTGGTTTCATTAGCTTGTGTACAACGGTCTTGTATAATTTCCCAGCTAAGGGAATTTGAGAACTAAAGATAGTAAAAAGAACTGACTTTGACGC
>NZ_AUHX01000062.1 GCF_000423405.1 Mesonia mobilis DSM 19841
AACGAATTTTAATTTTACTTTTTTCCGCAAAGATTTTAAAAATAGAGCATTGCTGATAATTTTATATCCGCAACAATTTATCCATTTAAATTTATCGAACCGAGTAAGTTTAAGTCCATCGAGTTCTAATTTTTTTCTTTAATTTTTTAATTTCTCCGCCTAAAAATTTTCAGTCAATTTAATCCGTTTCTGCTTTACGAATTGAGTGAGTTTTCCATTAAACTTTGAGTTTCAGATTTGAATTAAAACTCGAACAAAAACAGAATTTGCAATTAAACTCGCTGATTTTTGTTTCGTATTTTAGCTAACGGTCTTGTATAATTTCCCAGCTAAGGGAATTAGAGAAATAAAGATAGTAAAAAGAACTGACTTTGACGCGTGAGCGTTTGTGTCCGCAGGACACAAAACCTTAGTTGGAATTATACGTTGTTGTAAGTAGTTTTTTATTCAAATATTTTGTTTAATTCGGTTTTCATATTTCGCACGTTTCTTTGTCCAAGTAATAAAGGTATTAATACAAATATTGTCGTAATAAATACCAAAATCAACAGGTCTGGAAAAGGATTAACTTCACCAATGGGTGGAATGAGAGATTCTATAACAACTAACAAAACCAATAGACAGAGTAAAGTCGAAATTATAAGTCTAATTACAAGTAAAATAATTCGCATTCCATTTACTTTAGCAATGAGTTTAGTTTTTCCGTCGACGTTTTTAAATTCCGCAGTTACTTTTGCCATTATCGGCATAAAATCAAAGGGTTTGATACGCTTTCTAATTACGAATCCATTATTATTAATTGTTCCTATGAACTTTTTATCTTTTGAAGCTGTCAAGTCCATAAATGCAAATAAAGCTGAATAATAATTTTCGTGCGTAATGTTTTTCATCTCGTTAATTATAGATTCCCTTTTTTCGTCAACTTGCCATTCCAGATTTTCCTGAAGTTTATATTTTTCTAATATTTTGGTTAAGTATGAGGTCATTCACAAATTACTTACAACGGTCTTGTATATTTGTCAGTTGTGGGAATTTGGAAAATAAAGATAGTAAAAAGAACTGAATTTGACGCGTGAGCGTCTGTGTCCGCAGGA